>NZ_AODL01000017.1 GCF_000525995.1 Paenilisteria riparia FSL S10-1204
AAAAAACATTCACTATGACATGGTGGAGAGCGATAGGCTATGGCTTCTCTTTCAGATGGAGACTTCGAAAACATTGCCTCTTTTTATGGATTAACCCATCGCTTCGCTCACGCTTATATTGGGAGCGTAACTCACTTTGTTCGAACGCTTCTAAAAAACATTCACTATGACATGGTGGAGAGCGATAGGCTATGGCTTCTCTTTCAGATGGAGACTTCGAAAACATTGCCTCTTTTTATGGATTAACCCATCGCTTCGCTCACGCTTATATTGGGAGCGTAACTCACTTTGTTCGAACGCTCCCAACAAAAAAGCCCAGTCACTAGGACTGGGCACGCCATCATGTTCGGTTGTTTATGCTTAACGGGATGAGGCACAAACGAAAACTACATGGCAAATGAGATGAATGAAAACAAATAATGGTTATCGGTGCGAAATCATATGATAAATATTACTACTCACCATTTGGAAGATGGATACACCGAACTCCATTATAACCATGATAGGGTCTTATCCCCACAAAAGAAAACAATCCATTTGTATCCTTTTGTCAGAATAAGAATTTCCATCACGTACAAGGTATATATATATTTTACTTTTCTTCGGCGAAAAAAGCAAGGGAACAAACTGTGTAATTTTTGTGACTAACTTTTTCATATTTGCACTATTTTTAGTGTATGAGACAGCTTATCTTATCAAATGCCTGTTATATAAGCTGAAATATGCCCCTTTTAGACACATCTTAATAAATGCAAGGCCGAACACATACTCACAAAAAAAATTCCCCAGAAAATAAAAGATGGGGAATCTGTCTGTAACTCTAGTCTACTAGTTTTATAATCATATTACAAATAATTGCTACGATTGGAATCAACGCCCATATTCCCCAAGTCCAATTACCCCCGTGTACCTTTTCTGGTTTTCTTTGTTCTAAATCGCTGACTTGGCGGCGTAGTTCCAATACCTCTAGCTCTAAATCTTGTACTTTGTCCTCAAGATCATATAAGCGCTCTTCCATAATAAATCCCCCATTCCTCATGCTTTAACAGGTTTATTATAACGCGGATGACCTGCTTGCGTCATCATACCACGGTCCGAGTCAATGAATATAATAGCAATTCCTCGCACGCTTTGCTACAATAAAAGAGAATCGGAATGGGGGTAGAAAAATGGATATTCATGCAGAAGAAGCCGTTGTTAAATTAATTCTTCATGGCGGAAACGCGCGCAAAGAAGCTTATGCCGCAATTGACGCAGCGCATAATTATCAATTTGAAGAAGCAACTGCACATTTACAAAAGGCGGAAGTTCAATTTTTAGAAGGTCATGCCTGGCAGACCAAATTTGTGAATCGTCGTGGCTCTAAAGGTGGCTTAACGCCATCAATTTTGCTCGTACATGGTCAAGACCACTTGATGACTGCGCAAGCCGAGCTGAATTTAGCGAAGCAAATCGTTCGCCAATATGAGAAACAAAGTGAATTAGAAGCCCGCATTGCGAGACTTGAAAAGCAAAATATCTAGTAAAAAAGATACGACGGTAAACTAGCCGCATAATTTTGCGCCAAGCCACCACGTATCTTTTTTTATCGTATGCCTAAAGCAATCTTTGCATAACGTGACATCCGGTCTTTCGTCCAAGCTGGCGTCCATACAAGATCCACTTTTGTATCTTTAACTTCTGGAATATCAGACATCGCCACACGAACTTGATCTGTTAAAATCCCAGCAAGCGGGCATCCCATCGTCGTCAATGTCATCGTTACCGTACAAAGCCCATCTTCATCCAAATCCACATCATACACTAGCCCAATATTTACAATATCAATACCTAGCTCCGGGTCAATTACTTGTTCTAACGCACCCATCAAATTTTCTTTTAGTTCTGCATCCATGAAGTAGCTGCCTCCTTTTGATTTCCTAAATTTATTGTACCACAATTGAGAATTGTTTTCATTATAATTTTTCCTCTAAAAATCCAACCGCAGCCAGAATACCCTCGATTGTAATTTTATGTTTTGCCTTCTCATCGACCATGAAAGCAACATTATCAGACATATTTTCTTCTACTAAGGCTTCGTACAACTTCTCGCTATAAGCAAATGGTACAACATCATCTTCTTTTCCATGCCACATCATTAGCGGACGATTCTTCAATTTAGTTGGTTGAGCACTCAAATCATATGGTGCCAGCTCACGAATTCGCTCGTTCACATCATAAGGAAACTCAACTCCTTGTTTCAAAACGCCATCAGCAAGCACTCGCGCAAAATGCTCATAATAAGAACTTCCCGCAAGGCAAACACCTATTTTTAGCCAGTCATATTTCATAAGGGTACCATAGCTCGTAATGGCCCCCATCGAAAAACCGCCCACACCTAACCGTGACATGTCCACCAGACCTTTCTCGTTCAACGCATCCACTAGTTGTGGCAGTTCATCAATATTCCCACGAACGATATCCCAAAAATAAATTGCCTGCTCCGTCTCTGACTCTGCGCCCCGAAGCTCCCCATGCATCGCCGCATCAGGTAGTATAACCCGCATGCCTCGCTGTGCCAATAAATATCCGTATGACAAATAAAGCTCTTTCTGTGATTGAAAACCATGATAAAAAAAGACAGTAGGCAATTGCTCTGACGCATGCGTTTCATCAAAAATATGTAACACCGGAATTTCTTTTATCCATTTATGTTCTACCTGAATCATTGAGAGACCCCATTCCTATATGGTTTATTAATATTTCATAAGCTCTAGGCGTTTACAAAATAGCTCGGAACGTCTATCATTAAGAGGTACAGTAAAGAAGTACATCACTTATTCTAACACGTTATTAAAAGCGGTACTAGATATACGAATTACAAAAAAATAAGGAGAACCCCTATGACAAAAAAATTAATCGTTCTCGATTTAGATGGCACTACTCTAAAAAAAGACCAAACGATTTCAAATCGTACGAAAAAAGCATTAGCCAATGCACAGAAAAAAGGCCATGAAGTCATGATTGCAACTGGTAGGCCTTACCGTATGAGTCACATGTATTACCACGAGTTAGGACTTCATACACCAATTGTTAATTTCAACGGTGCTGTGTTTCATCATCCACTAAACACACAATTCAGCGAGGCTTATCATCAAGCCATTGATTTAAAAAACAGCACACGAACTGCTCGATTTCTCAACAAACTATCTGTTAGACAATATCGCAGCAGAAGTACAGGACAACGTATTCTTACGCGAACGAAATAATAGCGTCCCTGATATGTTTCATCAAGGTAAAAACAATGTTTTTATCGGCGATTTGCGTGATACTATCAAAACAGACCCAACATCTCTTCTTTTTTTCGCCAGTCATGAAATATTAAAAGAGGTAAGCAACCATATGGATTCACGGCTTTCTAACATTGTCACTTACCGTAACTGGGGCGCAGAATGGCCCGCAATGGAGATGACAAAGCTAGGCGTTCACAAAGCCATTGGCATTCAAGCAGCTAGTCAGTATCTCGGAATTGATCGAAAAAACATCATTGCCTTTGGTGATGAAGACAACGACATGGAAATGTTGGACTATGCTGGCGTTGGCGTAGCAATGGGTAACGCCATTACACCACTTAAAAACATAGCAAATACAATTACACTTTCAAATGAAGATGATGGTATCGCCATTTACCTAGAAGAAAACTTGGGTATATAGGAAAAAGCTGGACCATTATCTCTATGAGCCAGCTTTTTAATTTGGAAAGGATGTGTACAAACTATGCTCATAATTATCATCATTATCGCTTGGTTGATTGGCTTCACTGCTGTTTGGGCACTTATCAGAGCTTCGACTAAAAAACCTAAATAAGACCTACTGGTACATCCTCGTTTTATACATTTCCATCGCCATTTTCTGATCTGCCTCCGAACGAAAATCCCCAAATACACTCGATGTCTCCACAACATTAATAAAACATTTCGGGTCAACAGCTTGTACAACATGTGTCAAATCGTACAACTCATATCGCGTGATAACAATGACAAGCATTGTCACACTTTCCCTCGAATATGCGCCCAGCGCCTCCACTACAGTAATCCCTCGGAACATATTATCCTGAATTCCCTTAATAACTTCCTCTTGATTTTGCGTCATGATCATCGCAGTTAACTTCTGGTGTCTCGTGTGAATCGTGTCAATCACGCGGCTAGATACATACAACGAAATTAACGTGTACAGCGCAAACGTCCATTCATATGTAAATCCAGCAATAAAAATAATCACGCCATTCATTATCAAGAAATATTTACCGAAAGAACGCCCTGTTTTAATCGTAATATACATCGCGATAATGTCTAGTCCACCCGAAGAAATCCCAAATTTCAGCGCCAAACCAATCCCCACTGATGCTATCACACCACCAAAAATCGCATTCAACAAAATATCCGACGATACTTCCTGCACCGGTATAACAATCAAAAATAATGACATAAAGGCAACCGTTACAAAACTAAATACCGTAAACGCCCGGCCAACTTTAAACCAACCCAGTATCGCAACCGGAATATTCAGTAGCAAAACCAGCATCCCCGTTGACAGCGACACACCAATCCCGTCCTGCAATAAATCCGACGTCAACTGTGCCACACCAGTCAAGCCGCTCGCATAAACATGCGCTGGAATTAAGAAGAAATTCATCCCAATCGCATTTAATAACGCCGCCAGAATAGCAATAAAAAACTTTTTCGTACCCTCAATATACACTTGTCGCTGATTCAATCCACTTTCCCACTTTCTCACTAATTACGGCGACTTAAAACAACGGCCTTCCTCCCGATAAATAAAAACCGACACTCACCGTTGCAATCACACAAATAATAAATAACCATAAAAATAATATCGACGGCTTCTGCTTTTTGCGATAACTTAGCAGCATCTCAACAACACCAATCGTCGCAATGCCTAACAATATTTTAAAAATCGATACTACCACATGATCGCTAAAGCTATACTTCATCATCATAATACCACTCAAAATAACCGTGATATACAGCACACGATTACACATCTGCATTATTGTAAAAACTTTTGCTGATTTCTTATAAATTACCATCGCGACCAGCGTGAAAACAACAATACCAACCCACGAAATTAAATGAACATATGACCACATACTTAATTCCCCATTTCTCTTTATTCTACATTACCTGGTTCTCGAGTGTTCCAATACCTTCAATCGTCACCGAAACTGTATCCCCAGCTCGTAAAAAATTGGGCGGATTCATCCCTTTTCCAACTCCATCCGGCGTGCCTGTTGCAATCACATCACCTGGCACAAGCGTGTGCCCCTTCGAAAGCTCTACGATAATCGTCGCAATCGAAAAAATCATCTGGTCCAGTTTCCCATCCTGACGCAGCTCCTCATTCACAAATGTTTGAATTCGCAACTCACTCGGACTAGGAATCTCATCCTTCGTAACCACATAGGGGCCAATTGGGCAAGTCCCATCTAAACTCTTCGCAATATAAAACTGCTTGTGCTTCCCTTGCAAATCACGCGCTGTCACATCATTAATAATCGTATAACCAAATATGGCATCCATCGCTGCGTCTTCCGTCGCATTCGTTACCTGCTTTCCAATAACTACCGCGAGTTCCCCTTCATAATCCAACTCACGCGTCACTTCCGCATGCAATGGAATCTGTCCACGATTTCCAACCAACGTATTTCGACTCTTTGTAAAAATCATAATTGCCTCAGGAATATCCGCAGCACTCCCCATCTCCAGCACATGTTTTCGATAATTTTTTCCTATAGCCAACACATTATTAGGTGGCATAATTGCTGGCAAAAACTGCACATCTTTCAAGGAAATCGAGCCATTCATTGTCTCTTGTTGATTCGTGATATGTTCCAATTTTTCTGGTTCAGAAATGAGTTCCACCAGACTCTTCGGACACTCTGACTCTACAAAAAACGCGCTAATATCAATAATCTTATCTCCCTTTACAATTCCAAAAGACTCCCTGCCACCAACTTTAAAAGCAATCCATTTCATTTTATCTTCCCCCTGTCAGTTCACAAACATAGTCCCCATCAAAAAAGTATAAATAAATATGACGCACTTGTCTACCTGTAATTTTTTCAACAGCTTCTCGGTACATATCCATCTGCACCTGATACCGTTTCTTCAAAATTGCCTCTCCAGTATGCCAGCCGTTCTCAAATTTATTCGTAATCTGGTCTGTTTTGTAATCAATAATGACAAGTTCCCCGCCTAAATCTATCAGGACATCAATCATTCCCTGAACAATCACTTGCTCCTCTGTACTTACTTCCTTGTGTAATCGTTGCGCTGGAATCTGATAACTAAACGGCACTTCACGCCTCGTACTCCCAGAATTGGCCAACATTAACTCACCCAGTTCCGTGTCAAAAAACGCCAAAATCGGCTCAATCTCTATCACTTCCAGCTGGCTCTCACTCAAAACCTCACGCACAAGCAAATCATCCAATAATTTCACAATACTTTCTCGCGTCGGCTTTTCACCTAAAGGTATCGCCTGCATCACCGTATGCATTGCCGTCCCACGCTCCGTCGCCGTCATTCTCTTCGCTTGCAAAAACTTAGGTCGCTCGAGCGAAACAGGCTGCGCATTCCTCGTAAACCGCGTATCACTAAAACTATCCGCCACAGAAAATTGGCGTTTCACTTCCGTCACAGACTGCTTAGACCTAATATTCATCGCTTCCGCAAAACCATATTGAAATCCTAAACGCTTCTGAATTTCTTCATAAAACGGCGTCTGCTCCGGCGCACTATCCCCACGTTGCACGATACTAAGCCAATCCGAATCCTTCTTATCCGCAACATCGACAGCAATCAATTCCCGCCAATGATGTTTGGCAATAACCAAACGCATATCTGTCTCCAAAGCAAAACCAGCCGTTTCTCTCCCAGTACCCATCTGTTCCAAATAAGCCGGATGTCTCACCAAAGTACTACCAATCCATTGCAAGTACGTTTTCGCCTGATATCGCGTACTTGCTGGTAACATCCAGTCCTTTTGCATTATGTTCTGCTCCCATTCCTTCGTCACCTTCTCAAGACTTGGAACCGTACCGACTAGAATTAACTTTTCTTCAGCACGAGTCAGCGCGACATACAACACCCGCATCTCCTCAGCCATCATCTCCGCAACCTTCTTGTACTTGATAGCCTGCTGCATAATTGATGGATAAACAAGCCGCTTCACTGGATCATTATACCGCGTCGCAAAGCCAAAGTCCTTATCAAACAAATATTTATTATAAATATCGCGCATATTAAACTTACGATCCAATCCCGATAAGAACACAACTGGAAATTCCAGTCCCTTGCTTGCATGAATCGTCATCATCCGCACAACATCTTCTTTTTCGCCCAATGTCTTTGCAGTCCCTAAATCCTGTCCTTTCACTTGCAATTTCTCCACAAAGCGAATAAAGCGGAATAAACCACGAAAAGCCGTCTTCTCATACTGGTTCGCTCGATCTAACAACGCTCGTAAATTCGCCTGACGTTGCTTCCCACCAGGCAATCCACCAACAAAATCATAAAAATAAGTCTCCCGAAAAATACGTGCAATCAAATCCGCCAAATTCTCTCGCATCGACAATTCACGCCAACCACTCAACTGCTTCAAAAAAACATCCAGTCGGGTCGCTAAAGCATCACTTTGTGACTCCGCATACCTCTCCAAAGCTTCAAAATACGGCTTATTTTTCCCAACAGCTCGAATCCTAGCCAAAGCATCCTCGTCCAAACCAATAATCGGCGAGCGTAAAACAGAAGCTAGCGGAATATCCTGATACGGATTATCAATGATTTTGAGTAAAGAAACCATAATCGCAACCTCAGTCGCCTCAAAGTATCCCGAATTATTATTCGCATAAAATGGAATACCCCACTCTTTCATCGCATCCTCAATATCCGGCGCACTCGTAAGCGCCCGCGACAAAATAACAATATCCCGATACTCCATTGGCCGATATTCCTTCGTCCCCTTATCAAAAACCGGCGTCTTCTCCTGAATTAGCGACGCAATCCTTTTCGCAATATATCGTGCCTCCGCCTGCCGCTTTTGTAACTGCTCCGGCGCAAGTTCATCAGTGTCCTCAGACTTGTCCTCCTGCTCCATATCAATCAAAACCAGTTCCGTCTCAGAACTATCCGATTTCGGAAAATTCGCCCCTAAAACAAGCTCTGCCTGCTTATCATAAGCAACTTCCCCAACCTCAGCATCCATCAACTGCCTAAAAATAAAGTTTGTCGTATCTAGCACATCCGCACGACTCCTAAAGTTCTGCGACAAATCAATGCGCAAGCCAGTCCCATCACCATCTCCCGTATAGCGCTGATACTTAGCCAAAAACAATCCCGGCTCCGCTAAACGAAAACGATAAATCGACTGCTTCACATCACCAACCATAAACAAATTCCCGTCCACTTCCGAATCTTTCGTAACCAAAGCTAGAATCTGCTCCTGCACCATATTCGTATCCTGATACTCATCAATCAATACCTCTTTAAACTGCTCACGATACCCAAGAGCCGCGTTAGAAGGGACACCATCCGCATCTCGCAAAACCCGTAAAGCCAAATGTTCCAAATCATTAAAGTCCAACATCCCACGCGCTACTTTTTCTTGATAAAAACGAATTGAAAATTCCTTTGCAAGCGCAACTAGTGTTCCAATCGTCGGCTTCATTTTCTCTAAATCCAGTAAATAATTCTCACCATTTCTTGAAAACCATTCACTTTCCGCATCAGCTATCGCCTTCTTTGCCTGATCCCGCAACTTCTTCACTTGGCTTACCAATACCTCATCATACAATTCCTTATTTTTAAGCGTAGCAATCCGCTGAAATTTCACAGCCTTCCAAACCGCAGCGACCTCTTCCCAACTACCATCCAGTCCCGCCATCACCTGCTGCACTTGCATCAAATCATTCTCCAGCGTCACCAAATAAGGCTCCGGCCCAGCCGTTTCCCCACATAAAAAAATCGCATACGTCAAAAATTGATCTGCTTGTCGCAAAGTCATCGACAACTGCTTATAAATAATCGCATAAAACGGCAACTCTGTCACATCACGAATCGTACTAACATCATAATTAGCAACAATCGCATCTAGCCACTTTTCTGGTTCCGGATGCGCCCTCGAAAAATCATACAACGCTCCAATTACCTGCCCAACATCATCATCCGATCGATCCCCCGAAAAAGTATCCACTAATTCAAAAAACGGCACATTCTCCACATTTCCGTAGTGTTCCTCCAACATCTGATCCATCACCTCATCCCGAACCATCGAACTTTCAATTGGCTCAATCAGCCGAAACTCAGGATCAATATCCGCCAAATAATAATATTTCTTAATCACATCTAAACAAAAAGAGTGGAGCGTCGAAATTGAAGCATAATTCAAAAGCGCAATCTGGCGTTTCAAATGATTCGAAGACTCATTTACCAACAGCGCATTCTCTACCGCTTTCCCAATACGGGCCTTCATCTCCGCCGCAGATGCATTCGTAAATGTCACAATAAGCAATTCATCAATATCTAGCGGCGCTTCCGAACTCATCACTTTCTCAATAACCCGATTAACAAGCACCGCCGTTTTCCCTGATCCTGCTGCTGCAGCTACTAACACGTTCTGACCACTCGCATGAATCGCCTTCCACTGGTCATCTGTCCACGTCACATTCGCTGGTTTTGCTGGAATTTCACGCTTCATTCTTGCCCCTCCTCTCTCATTTTCATTAAAACATCTGCTCGATTCTGATTCTCAAGCTTCCTATACTGATTGCTTGCAAGCGACGCATCAAACTGGCAAACTGAACGAAACGGGCACAACTGACAAGGCGTCCTATCCTTCAATTTATAAGGATTAATTGCCACTTCCCCATCAATAATCTTATTCCCTGCCTTCACATATTGTTGCCTTACATATTGTCGCATCGTATCAAACTCAGCCTTCGTTGCCGTAGCAGAATGCGCACTAAAATTGCCATCCTTTTTAAGCCCCGTTGGAATAACCGTTGACGTCTTGCCAGCCTCAAGCTCCACATCCATCAGCGAAACCGCCAAAACATCGTCCAGTACAAGCCCTTTCATCCGAAAACTCTTCAAAAGTTCCTTCTCAAGCTCCGTGTCCGTCATTTCTTTCTCCGCATTCACAAGTGGATTATGCATATGGAAATAAAGCACACCTGCAGGTTCCGCTACCTTACCTATCAACTTGGCCGAATTCTCAACTACAATATCCAAATACGTCAACATTTGCAACGCCAGACCATAATACACTTCCGTCATCGGCAAATCATGCGCACTCGACTTATAATCAATAATCCGCAAAAACGTCCGCGCATCCTTCTGCGCCTCATCAATCCGATCAATTCGTCCTTGCAAAACAAGCTCACGCCCACCATTTAACGGCAACGTCAAAGGTGGAATATCCCCCTTCAAGCCAAAATCAACTTCCAACCCTACTGGTTTAAACTGACTAATTTTCGCCTGCTCATTCAACACTCGCGTTGCACGGATAATAATATTCAACAACTTGTACTCAATATACTCTAATCGTTTCGTACTAAGTAAAATCTCATGCTGCAATTTTGGCGCCAAGTATTTCATCGCGAGCCCTGCCATCTCTATGCACTGCTCCATCGAAAGCTCACCCCACTCCAAATTACGTTGATGCAACTCTGCTGAAATCCATTCCATCGCCCCATGAAAAATCTCACCAATATCCACCGATTGCAATTGGAAATGAGCCCGTTCCTCTAATTTCAATCCATGTTGCGCAAAGTGCTGGAAGTGGCAACTATAAAAGCGCTCCATCCGCGATACGCTCGCATGCACATTTTCCCCAAATAAAGCAGTAGCAGCCTCTCCCGAAATGTTTTGCGCTTTATTTTGATAAAACAGGCTTTCTAGTATTCGTGAAGCCTTCCCTTTCCATTGCCCATTAGAAAGAAAGAACGTATACGCATCCCACCAAACCGACGACATCGCATATCCCTTCTTCTTCATTTGCAACTGCGCGGTCAAGTAACCAATTGAAGCATTAGGTGCTGAAATATACATCGCCTGCTCCTCGTCTGTTAGCAACGAAGGGTCACTTAAATAAAGCCCGCGCACAAGCTTCGGAAAACCAGCTTCCAACCGTCTGATATAACTAGACTCCGACAATTCCTTCCCATTCTCATCCGCATTTGGAAAACTAATAAATAATTTATCTGAAGCCAATGTAAATAAGCGATAGGCCAAAAATTCCTCACTAGAAAGCATCTGCTTCCCACTGGGTCTCACAGCAATCCCCAATTGATTCAATCGTTCTCGGTCCTCATCAGACAAAATCCCAGAATCCTGTTTCCTCATTGGCAAAACACCGTCATTAATACCCACTGCAAAAATAACCTTCTTATTAAGTAAGCGCGAATTCTCCATATCCGTCACAACTAATTGGTCAAGTGAAGGTGGTAATAATGAGAAATCCAGTGCATCAAGCCCCGTATTCACAACATCAAAGAAAACGTCCAATGTTACCTCATCGTCACCCATCACTTCCACAAATTCATCCAACAAACCAATTACAGACTTCCATGCCTGTTCATGCTCCCTTGCAAGCTCCAATTCTCCAGCATCTTCCGCATTTTTACGCCACGTATTCAATCGCTCATCCACATGTGTATCCATCATAAAATGGAATAAAACGCTCGCTAAATCAACCCCGTCTTCGCACCCTTCAACCCCTTCTCAAGGCGCACTAATGGACGCTTAATCTGCTCTTTCACTTCATTGACAACCGTCTCAACTTCTTTTTCCTCATCTGTCTGCACACCTTGTTTCAAATCCAAACCACGAATTTTCCGATAAACCCACGGCTTTTTATCCATCCAGCGACGCTTATTATAAATACCATTTTCCAAAACATAATTCTCAAAAACATCAACTTTCCCGCGATACACATTACTTCGAACATTCAACGGAAAGAAAAACTCCGTCCGAATCGCCTGAAAAACAGCTTCATATTGCCAGTTGGTCCGAATAATATCCAGACTAGAACGAATAAATTCAACCATCGGATGATTCGCCATCGTTCGCTTTACATCAAGGAAATAAGGCACTTCATTTGCCTCAAAAGAAGCCCGCAAAACCGACTCATACATGTCAATATTTCTAATCAAAACAGCCATATCCCGATAACGATATCCATCCCCAGCCAACTGTCGAATCCGCCTTGCAATCCCATCTATCTCAGCCCTTCGATTACTCGCCTCATCGATTGCAAAATGAGTCACTTCCCCATCAAACGTATCATTAGAAAGCGTTGCCCAAGTCCGCTCCAAATAAGCTAATTCCCCATGTTGGAATCGCTTGCTATCTTTCAATATAACATCAGGCAACACATCACATCTGCCTATCGCCAATTCCTTCAATTTCGTATACGTCGTCCCAGTCATCTGAAACAAGCGATACTCATGCAACTCACCCATTTGATAAGCCCTATCCACAGTAAGTGCAATCGTCACTTTCCTACAAACTCTAACCAACTCACCAAACACAGCATATTCCTGCGGCGAAAATTCATAAAAACCATCAATAAAAATTTCGCTCTCTCTCAGAAACGAACTCGACTTAATCGCATCTACCAATAAACGCAAATAATCCTCCGTTTCCAAATATTTACCACGTAACATATCCTCATATGCATCAAGCAACAACGAAATATCCGCCATTTTATGGTCCAAATCAATAGTGCCTTGTCCCTCAAATCCACGTAAACTCTCCGTCTCAATACAACACTGCTTCATCTCTTTAAAAACATGCTCCAGCTCCTTAATAAAGCCTTTCTTAGAAGCAGCACGACCAAATAAACGCAAATCCTCTTGTTTTTCAATCAAGATTTTGCGAATTATCATTTCCAATCCCGAATCTGTTAAAAATGTTCGAGCCAACCCACCACTTTCCTGCAAAACACGCCAAGCTAACCTACTGAAGCTAAAAATCTGCGTCTCTAACAAACCAGCAACACGCTCACGTCCAAAAAATACCGTTTCCGCTTGCAACGTCATCTGATCAGGCACTAACAAAATGCAGTTCGTCCCATCGTTTATCCGTTCCTCTAATAAATCCATGACCCGCTTAGTTTTCCCAGTACCTGCGCGCCCTAAAATAAATTGTAAAGCCATCTCTCCACCACCGAACATACGTTCTTTTTTAATATCATAACACATATTTCTCAAGTCGACCACTATTATATCTCTTTTTAGTCTATCACTTTAGCACCAAACAAACCACAAATAAAAAACTAGAGCCCAGAAGACCCTAGTTTCCTAATTGAAGCTATGTTATAGATGCAACATCGCTAGCTGCATATCATTCAATTTCTCTGTTAGAAGATAAAATTGTTCTTTGTCTTGGTTATCTAAAGCTACATCAATTTCATCTTTTAGCTGCTGAATTCGATGTTCGTCAAGGAGCATCGTCATGTAGCATTCAATGAAAGTATTCATTAACTCTTTTTCTCCTTTAAGAACTCCAACTTGATTAACTAATGAACTTGAAAAATCTCGCATTTCCATGACTGCTCACTCCTTCATAATTTTTTATAACTGCTTAAAAATAAGAAATAAGGGGTTAAAAAGTTACAATCCTAATAAAAATAGAATTTTTAGAAAAAATAGTGACTTCAAGAACTAGCTATGCTATAATCTAGGTAGAAAATATTACAAATAACTGACAGGCGGCTTTACTTTTGTAATTTGTACCTTAGCTTTCAATAAGATTAGACCGGGGAATTCAACACTTTTAGCTAAGAAGCAGTTACATATACACATATATAAGGGAGTTGTAGAAATGTCGAAGAAACTGAAAACGCCAGTGTATGAGATTAACCCTCATACCATGATAATCTTACCTTTAAAAACCAAAACGGGAGTTCACTCAGAGATTTTTGAATTAAACGATCATCGTATATCTAGTTTTACCCCATTATTTCTAATTAAAACAAGTTGCCAATATTTCGGCTCAAGTTATGACGGTAGACGAGAAGGTACACGATACCTCACAGGTGTTACTCACAAGCCACCAATCATGGTAGATCCAACTAGTAGTATGTATGCTTTCCCAACAACATCGGCTGGAAGAGATGACTGTATTTGGATTTTTCCACAGCACATTTCAGAATACTATGATTCGCATTATAACTGCACAACCATACGTTTTAATAATAAACAAAAAAATAAAAAATATCCGTTTCTTTCTCTACATTTAATAATCAGATGGCCAGAGTTTCGATGCTACATATGAAATTCTCACAAAAGATGCGCAGTATGGAGACGGAATATCCATATTCTAATCTTCTGTTTCCACCCACTCCGTTGGCCGCTGAGAATAGAGCACCGTATAACATTAGTGAAACGAATGACTCAGATGATAGTTTGCTAGATTTTAGCCAAATCGAAGAGGATCCCCGAAATAAGAAAGATAAATAAAGCAAAGGACAGTCACCATTTCTCCGGTTAGTGACTGTCCTCTTCTAAAAAATTTCTTATACGTTTTTATTTCCCAAAGCTTCTGAAATTCTTTTTAAAAGTAAGAGTTCTTCTTCTGAATAAGAGTATGGCAATTCTAAATACCATTTCTCTAGCTCTGGATTTCCGATTAAAGGGAAGGCATTTACTGAGTTTTTCTCGCGAAGCCCTGCAACATCATCCAATAAGAAATCTGTTGTAGTACCAAGCTCATCCGCTAACTTGGCAAGGATAAATATAGGCGGTCTGTGGTTATCGTTCTCATATTTGCTAACCGTTGAAGATGTTACACCAATCTTTTCAGCTAACTCCTTTTGCGTTAATCGATGCTTTTTTCGTAATGATACTAATTTTTCTCCAAAATCCATACCTACACCCCTTTCTTTTTCGCTACTCTCATTATAGCAATGAATAGCAATTATTTCGACCCACAGCAAAAAACTGCCCTATCGCTAGAGCAGCTTCTTTCTTTATATTTCTTTTTTCCAGAATCCGTATAAAAGCCCTGAAATAACTGTTCCGATTAAAATAGCCAGTAAGAACAGAATCGCATGATTTGCTAATCCGACTACGAAAATACCACCGTGAGGCGCAGGGACATTGATATGCCAGAATTGTGTCAGACCCCCAGCAATTGCTGAGCCTATGACACACGATGTAATAACTCGTAGTGGATCAGCCGCTGCAAAAGGAATTGCCCCTTCTGTTATAAAAGAAAGCCCTAAAACATAGTTCGTTAATCCCGCTTGACGTTCATCAGACGTGAATTTCTTTTTAAATATGGTTGTTGCCATCGCAATTGCTAGCGGCGGCACCATACCACCTGCCATAACTGCAGCCATAAAAGCACCATCTGTATTCCCTGTTGTCGTGAATACACCAATTGCAAATGTATAAGCAGCTTTATTGAATGGTCCACCCATATCAATCGCCATCATACCACCAAGTACAGTCCCTAGGATAACCGCATTAGCCGTTCCAAGCGATTGTAATTGGTCTACTAAGAATGTATTAATATTAGCAAATATCGGATCAAATATTAAGTACATTAACCCACCAGTAATAAGCAAGCCTAACACCGGATAAATTAGAATTGGCTTCAAGCCCTCTAATGTTTTTGGCATTTTTGAGAATAATACTTTTAATCCAAGAACCACATAACCTGCTAAGAAACCAGCAAGTAAGCCACCCAAGAACCCAGCGTTGGATGTTGTAGCAAGTAACCCACCAACCATACCAGGCATTAAACCAGGACGATCAGCGATACTCATCGCAATGAAGCCTGAAAGAATCGGAATAAGGAACATAAATGCCCCAGTTTGACCACCACTAATGGCTCCAAGCATATCCGTCAGTGTTTTAGCATGCGGGAAATATTGCTCTAAAAGGAATGAAAAGGCAAGTAAAATACCACCACCGACAACAAACGGCAACATATGAGAAATACCATTCATTAAATCTTTATAGATACGGCTACCAATAGAGACACGCTTGCCATCCGATGCTTCACTGTCTTTTTCACCGCTATGGTGATACACTGGTGCCTCTTGCGCAATTGCCTTATTAATAAGCTCTTCTGGCTTTCTAATACCATCACTTACCGGCGTTTCTAGGACATGCTTACCATCAAAACGAGCCATTTCGACTTTTTTATCTGCCGCAACGATGACACCGCTAGCTCGTTCAATCTCATCAGCCGTAAGTTTATTTTTAGCCCCATCCGAGCCATTCGTTTCTACTCGAATGTCTACACCCATTTCTTTTGCTTTGTTTTTCAATGCATCTTCAGCCATGTACGTATGCGCAATTCCAGTCGGACAAGCTGTAACCGCTACAACAAACGGCGCCTCATTATTCTGTGAAGTAGTACCTTGCTCAGCTTCTGCTGCTCCTTGCTCTTGATCAAACAAATCCAACACTTCTTGCGTTGTTTTGGCATTACGTAGTTTGGCAACAAAATCAGGATGAATCAATAATCGAGAAAGCGCCGCAAGCGTTTCTAAATGCGTCTGATTCGCGCCGTCGGTTGCCGCAATCATGAAGAATAAATGAGCCGGTTGACCATCTAAAGAATCATAATCTAAGCCCGATTCACTTTTTGCAAAAACAACAGTCGGAGTATTTACCGCCTTTGTTTTCGCATGAGGCATTGCAATTCCATCACCAATTCCCGTCGAGCTTTCTTGTTCTCGTTTCATAATTTCTGATTTAAATAGCGAGACATCATTGATCTTACCTTCATCAGCAAGTTTGGCAATCATTTCATCGATCGCAGCTTCTTTTGATGTTGCCTTCAGCGAAAGAATCATTGTCTCTTGACTTAAAATATCCGTGATTTTCATCATGTAACCCTCCAATTATAATTCTGTGATTTCCACTTCTGGAATCAATTTTTGAATAGCATCATATGTCGCTAAATCTGTTGAGAATGCTGTCGCACTACCTGTAGCCACAGCCACCCGAAATGATTCCAGCACATCATTACTTTTTTCATAAGTTCCAACGAAACCCGCAACCATTGAATCCCCAGCACCAACTGAATTTTTTACAGAGCCTTTAGGTGTACTCGATTGATACACCTTGTCTCCAACGAATAACAAGGCACCATCACCAGCCATTGAGACAATCACATGTTTCGCTCCCAGTTCCAGACATTTCTTCCCGTAAGGAATAATATCTTCCACACTCGAAAAACTTACCTCAAACAAGTCTGCCAGTTCATGATGATTCGGTTTTATCAAAAACGGTTCTCTAGCAAGCGTATCAAGTAAGCTCGCTCCCGTCGTATCAATAATAAACTCCACATCCAGAGATTCACATTTTGCAATAATACGGTTGTAGAAATCACTTCCCAGCGACGGCGGAATACTACCCGAAAGAATCGCAATATCTCCTGCCTCCATCACATCAAAACTTTCAAAAAAATGAGCAATCTCTGCGGGAGTTATATTTGGCCCCATGCTATTAATCTCTGTTTCTACTCCGTGTTTCAATTTAATATTGATTCGTGTATCATCAGCAATCTGTGTAAACGCACTCTTACTGCCTTCATGCGCAAGCCAATCCTGAATGAACCTCCCTGTGAAGCCACCTAGAAAGCCCAGCGCACAATTATCTGATTGCAACTGATTCAAAATACGTGAAACATTCACGCCTTTTCCACCTGGCAATTTCACGCTGTTTCCCATCCTATTCAGTTCACCTAGCTCAAGATTATCTAATTCTACAATATAATCCACAGATGGATTTAGCGTTATTGTATAGATCATTTTTTTTGCCTCCAAAACATCAATTTTTTTCATCCATATCTCTTTTTCTTCAACATTTATATAATCCGTAATCAGTGTGACTTCTTCCAAATCAAACATTTTAGCAAAATGACTATGGTGCATCTTCGAATTGTCTGCTATAACAAAAGCCTCATCTGCCAGTTCTACAGCTTTACGTTTCAATAAAGCTTCTTCCATATCTGGCGTCGTATAACCATCCTTCAAATGTATTCCATTCGCACCAATAAAGGCTTTATCAAATCGATAATTCTCAATGTTCGCTATTGCAATTCCACCAATCACCGCTTTTGTTTTCGCTTTCATTTTCCCGCCTAATATATATGCATTCAAATCTAAGCTAACCAATTCCTCTACATGCATCAAACCATTCGTAACGACCGTCACATCACGTCCAATTAAGAAATCAATCATCTCAAATGTGGTCGACCCAGCATCTAAGTAAATACAATCTCCGTCCTTAACCAACGAGGCCGCCAATTTCGCAATCTCTTTTTTTTTCTTTGAACGTTTTTGAATGATTTTTCCATCATGCTCATTTCAATCGTGCGCGCTTGCGTTAATATTGCGCCACCATGCACACGTTTTAATAAACCCTTCTCTTCTAGCTCTGCCAAATCACGTCGTATCGTTGACTCTGAAGAATCTACTAGCTCCGTTAAATCTTTCAATTTAACACTACCACGGCGCTTCAAAAGATCAATTATCAAGTTATGTCTATCCGCATTCAACATATTGTTCCCTCCTACACACTAATATAATAACATCATTTTCAATCAAAAACAATCATTTTCTTTCAAAAAGCATTAATTCTCCAGAAATACAAAGAACCTAAAAAAATCCCATCAAGTAATTCTGTTTTAATATGCCAATGTAGGACTGCATCAAAAAAAACTATCCAGGAGTATATAAAAGAGTACAAGAAGCAGAGGACCAGATTAAGGCCAGTATAAGCAAACGAGAATACGTGGACCCATTCAAAACATAAAAATTGGTCAACATCAGCTGCTTAGAAGCAGTTGGCGCTCACTTAGAAGGGCTTCCCTTGAGGGGCCAAGCGATTATTAAGCCCTTCTAAGTCTAATAAAAAAAGCCACCCTTTCACACACAGGTGGCTACTTACTATGATTGGTGTCAACGAAAGCTGGCATGAGGATTTGTTCCAGACCTTGGCGAGATATTAACTATATCTCAGGTATGTTGTTTTTTATAGATACTTATACACGTAATGCTTAGAAGTATCATTGACCGAGAAATGGCCTCATTAGCCTATGAATGTTCCAGTATACAGGTCGCTGCTTATTTACACTTCCTATTTTCACTTGCATTTAAATCGTTTTTTTATTTAAACTGCTAATAATATTAATAACACTATTATGATGAGAACGGAGATAATTTGTCCGATTTTGAATGATTTTTTAATAGCGCTACTGGAGTAACTTGGAATCGTATCAAAATCTATATTAGTCACAGCATCACTTAGTTGTTGTTTGTTCATTATATTACTAAAATAACCTGGGCTATCTGATAAATAATGCTGTGCAAAAGGAAAACACACAATATTTTTGGGCTCTTTATCAAATAAACCGTCATACCAGGTGTTCTCTTGTATATTAATATCTTTATTTAAAATCTTATTCGCTCTTTCAACTTCTTTATGACTAAAAATCATTCCAAACGTTTCAGCTCTATTACCAGATATTTCTTTTCCGTAGCCAACAGATAAATTTCCTTCTAACCATAATCTTTGATGCAATTTCTCTTCTTTACCACGATTAATTTTTCCACTTAAAACTAAATTTCTTCTTTTCTTATCGTTCCTAATGTCAACAACTATTTCTCCATCATAATTAGTAGTTAAAACACAAGTATTGGTATTTCCTCCGCTCAAACCGTTCATTTTATCGAAGCTCACAGTATTAGTATCATAATCAATGATAAGCCAACTCAGTAATCCTGTTTTAGTATTTTCGGCAATGATATAAAATTCCATACGTGTTCCCCAAAATGCACTTGAGTGAACATTAAACGATCCGAAAATACAGTAATAATTTGGTTCATCATTTTCAAATATTTTTGTTTTAATAAGTTTGTAGTCATCAGGAATCAACCGTTTTGCCCATTCTAAATCTTTTAGCGTATAGCAAAGAAAAAAACTATAAGGTTCAACCACAAATCCCATGTACGGATTTTTCTTAGCACCTTTACTCATTAACTTATACTGCAACTTAGGACTCATTAACTTAGAATATGATTGAATAAAATGAATAGTACCTACATCAATCGGCTTAATCATTTTCTCTATATTTTTTTCGAAATTAAAATCATTCATTTCGTTTATAACTCCTTTAGAATATATATTATAAATGTAGTTTATCACACATATAAGACTGTAGATAATCATACGCTGAATGTAAATATAGTAGAAGTAGCAACTTCGAGTAAATAGGACATTTCATAATTTGCGAAATTTGCATTCACAAGCAAGCTTGCCTAGACATCTTTAAATCTACTATGATGGTTCTCATTAATTGGTAGCTGATGCAATAAAGCCCGGGCTTGTTCGATTACTCTCGAATTAGACATTTCAATATTAAAGTTACCATCACTACCTGATGTCAAGAAAAATTTACTTCCAGTAATCTCTTATGCTACCGAGCCATTTAAATCTATTTCTTCTTCCTCTTCGATTTCTGGATGAATCGTGCGATATACCTCTTGCGCTAACACGATGTCCGGAAACAAAGTACGATAGTTTTCCATCGTGTTCGCATGTACCTGCGCCTCCCCCCCTGAATATACCAACAACCAATGTCTAGCAGTATATATAGCCCCAGACATAATCCCCTTTTTTAACATGTTGTGTTCCCTCCTTTTTTCTATCAGATGTTTAGTCCTTATTTAGCATACCATGTTTCAATGACCGTTAATTTCTTCTATTTTTTGTTTCTAATCCTTTTTTATCACAATTTTGTGAACAATTCGCCTCCCACTCACGCTCATCCATTCTTCGAAAATTACTAATCATCTATCTATTTAGTCTCTAAAATAGTACAGTGTTTATGAATCGCTAATAATAATTTTTCAGAATAGACCATGTTTTTTGGGCCACAGAGATTGTCCACGCTCAGTTGCCCTCTGAAAGTGTGTTGAAATTGAGAAACTGCTTGTCCCGTGCAATTTCCATAAAGGCCATCTTCAGCCAACCATCCATAGCTAACATATCCTGTAGGGTATTGTCGTTTGAAGTTATTAATCGCATGCTGAATTTGCCTAGTATATGCCTGGCTGTAGTTATATCCTTTATAGATACTTACTTCAGCAACTTACGAATTGGTAACAGATTCGGCTCCTACAAAACTAAGTGATAATACAAAAACGAGACTAACTGTAATAAACACTTTTTTTCATTTCAATTACCTCTTCATTTTAGTATGTTTTCCAAACATTCTTGAAAACATACTTTCACTATGTCAAGTAAGCGATCTCAACGATGTAGATATTATATTGCAGAAAAGATATATTTTAGTAATTTAAATAGTACAACTCATACATAATCATACAAAAAAAACAACTCTCTTAAAATAAATACTAGAATTTTTATTTTTCTTAGTATCTACTTTATGGAGAGTGTATCAAATAAATAGAACAATCATTTTTTTATATACGATATAATTCGCTGTACTATTAGCATAAAGATACCCAAACTTATAATATTGACGAAATATCTGTAAAAAATATCACTTATATTATAACCGATATATTGCCAAAAAATCACTAGTACGGCCAATAAAATGACAATGCATGATATACCAATTATCTTTCTTTTCATCGCCAACCCCATTTAAATGCAAATGCAGCATCATAATTATAATCAAACCATTTTGGAGCTACAGCAGAAGCTACAACAGAGCCATCCTGCTTAATACCAGCCAATTGTTGATTCACATTTTCTTTAACTAATGCAACGTAGTTATTTGATACTAATACTTCTACATCCGTTAATGTCGCTAAAACTGGAGGACTTACCTCCGTTGTACTAGAATTATCCTCCGCATGAATCACGACAGCTGGTGCAACAGACGCAAATGCTAAGGATGCAGGCTTTATAGGAACTGCCAATTTTACATTTTTCTTGTTCATAACCCTGCCCCTTTTCTCTCTTTATTTAGAACCACTTCCATAAGTAAATCTATAAGAATATTATAGATTTATATTCCAATGACGTCTATACTAGACTCTTCTATCCGTGCCTATTATTTAGAAAAATAGCCAAATATTCAAAAAAAAGACATAGTTCCAGTAAATATCGTGTTTTATCTACATAATTATACGCATAGACATTTTTTAATCGTTATTATTTGGATTATTAGTTAAAACGAATACAAGCATCTGTAAATGAACACATATATTTACTAAGTATTTTTTCTCTACATCCCCACCATTATAAAAATGTTCAAATACTTCAAATGGTACATTTGAGTACTTTGCTAAACTTTCATGCGAAAAACTATACCTATCTATCAATACTGAATCGATAATCATCCTCAACCTTGCTAACGGTTCGACAATGGAAAAGCCCTCTGATAAAAATGATATACGGTAATCTATCAGTCTTTCTTCACTCAAGTCCAAATGTACATCTTCATTATTTAGTATTTTCTCCAACTTTTCCGATGATACGCTCAATAACCCAGAAAGTTGCTCTTGCGATATTTCAAAAGACCTAATTGCATTCAAGATTTCTGCTCTAAAATTAACATTATTATTTTCTCCTGTATGTGTATTTAATACAAAATCAGACATGATTTCCCTTCTTCCTTTTATTTTTTAACATCATCTAGCATAATGATAACGTAAACTAAAGAACATTAAAAGGAAGAAGGGAAAAACATGAAAAAAATCTTACTCTATTCTTGGCAGTACTGCTTTCGCTGACTTTTAGCACAGCAACTTATGCTCAATAAAACACAATAGAAACACCTGACACACAAATAACATCAAACGACCAAGCCATACCATATGATTCACCATTTGTCGAGCAATTTACAACAGAAAATCAGGAAACATTTAGCTTACTAAGAGCGCCTAAAAAAATTGCTAATGTTAATTTTTCTGTCAATCCTACAACAAATGAAATTTCATACACAGTCTCTATGATAAATGGAGCTAAATTCAAAGCATTTTTTGGTACAATATTCGTAACTGATTTAACCTCAGGTTTCAGCGTAAGTATACCCTACATGATTTCTGGACAAAAAGGAAAAGTTAAAGTAGCCAAATTAAAAGGACATATCTATAGAGCTACTTTATCAGGTAGCGTTACATCAACAACAGGTGTTGGAACATCAATACCAAGTGGTTCATATTTGAAATGGGTCAGTAAATAAGAGTATAGATACTATTATTACTGCAATTAACAAAAACCCCAGCACCTTAAAAAGTGTTGGGGTTACTTGGATACCGGCGGCCGGGGTCGAACCGGCACGATCGTGAGATCACTGGATTTTGAGTCCAGCGCGTCTGCCAATTCCGCCACGCCGGCATAATATAATCATTATAATGCATTCTTTAATAAATTTCAATGGAGGCGCCAACCGGATTTGAACCGGTGATAAAGGTTTTGCAGACCTCTGCCTTACCACTTGGCTATGGCGCCACATTTAATAAAGAAGCGGAAGACGGGGTTCGAACCCGCGACCCCCACCTTGGCAAGGTGATGTTCTACCACTGAACTACTTCCGCAAAAACTGGGCTAGCTGGATTCGAACCAACGCATGACGGAATCAAAATCCGTTGCCTTACCGCTTGGCGATAGCCCACTGTATAAAAATGGGGCGGATGATGGGAATCGAACCCACGAGTGCCTGAACCACAATCAGGTGCGTTAACCACTTCGCCACATCCGCCATTATTTAATTTCCCCATATTTTCTTGGCAGGGGCAGTAGGAATCGAACCCACACTGAAGGTTTTGGAGACCTTAGTTCTACCTTTAAACTATGCCCCTATAACAAAAAATGGTGGAGGGGGCAGATTCGAACTGCCGAACCCGAAGGAGCGGATTTACAGTCCGCCGCGTTTAGCCACTTCGCTACCCCTCCATATAAACTTAAGGTGGCTTGGGACAGAATCGAACTGCCGACACCTTGAGCTTCAATCAAGTGCTCTACCAACTGAGCTACCAAGCCTTAAAAATGGCGGTCCCGACGGGATTTGAACCCGCGATCTCCTGCGTGACAGGCAGGCATGTTAACCCCTACACCACGGAACCACAAAAATAATAAAAAGTCACAATTGCGGGGACAGGATTTGAACCTGCGACCTTCGGGTTATGAGCCCGACGAGCTACCAGACTGCTCCACCCCGCGACAACAATATAATGGTGGGGGCTAACGGGATCGAACCGCTGACCCTCTGCTTGTAAGGCAGATGCTCTCCCAGCTGAGCTAAGCCCCCACATATTTCAAAATAAAACCTAAAAAGTGACCCGTACGGGATTCGAACCCGTGTTACCGCCGTGAAAGGGCGGTGTCTTAACCGCTTGACCAACGGGCCATAAAAATAATGCATCATAGAGAACGGAGAGCAAGGGATTTGAACCCTTGAGACAGCTTTCACCGCCTACACGATTTCCAATCGTGCTCCTTCGGCCACTCGGACAGCTCTCCATAATGGCTCCACAGGCAAGACTCGAACTTGCGACCGATCGGTTAACAGCCGATTGCTCTACCAACTGAGCTACTGTGGAATAATCATTGCCCGGCGACGACCTACTCTCACAGGGGGAAGCCCCCTACTACCATCGGCGCTGAAAAGCTTAACTTCCGTGTTCGGGATGGGAACGGGTGTGACCTCTTCGCCATCATCACCAGACAATGTGATTCGAA
>NZ_AODL01000018.1 GCF_000525995.1 Paenilisteria riparia FSL S10-1204
TTGCGCCACAAGAAGAAGCGGAGTTGAAAAAAATTGCGGATATGATTGTGGATGAGGATTATATGTATCCGGTTATCGTTATTGATGGTGAAGTCATTGCGGAAGGAAATCCACGCTTGAAAGATATTTATGCGATGATGACAGATCGCGGTTATCAGGCTGTGTAATGGGAGTAGGAGGAAAAAATGAATCCTATTGTGGAATTTTGTGTGAATAATATTGCGTCTGGTTCTGAGGAAGCTTTTAATCGTTTAAATGCGGATCCGAAACTAGACGTGATTGAATATGATTGTCTAACGTATTGTGATTTGTGCGCGACGTCGATGTTTGCGTTAGTGGATGGTGAAGTCGTGCGTGGGGCAACGGTGGATGAATTGGTGGAGAATGTTTATCGGTTTTTGGAGGAGAATCCGTTTTGATTTGTAAGTGAGAACAGGTTATTTCAGAGCCTCAATATGCACTGAAACAAAGCAGAGTGGAGCCCATCTAAGAATCCATTGGATGAATTAATAGGTCTATGCTATGATTGATAGACCTGAATAGCACTCTTTTGTCGGGCATTGGAAGTACTTCGATTTTTGACAAAGTGTGCCATTTTTGCGTACCTGTTTTTATAAAAAGGCGGACATACACTATCTGGGAATCAATGTGCGATTGAAAGAATGATACTGTGTGAAAGTTGATGGAGCATTGAGATAACTTGAGGGGAAGGAAAAAATAAATGAATATAAAAATAAGGCAGGAGCTACCTAGTGATTATAGGAAGGTTGAAGAGATAACAAGAGAGGCTTTTTGGAATTTATATTGTCCTGGTTGCAATGAGCATTTCATCGTGCATAATCTTAGAAATCATGAAGATTTTATTGAAGCATTATCATTTGTTGTAGAAGTTGATGATGAAATAATTGGTAGCATACATTATTCTAAATCTAAAATAATAGCTAAAGATGGTAAGGAATATGAAACGATAACTTTTGGCCCGGTAAGTATTTTACCAAATTTCCATAGACAAGGATTTGGTCGAGCATTAATTGAACATTCGATACAAGCAGCAAGAAATTTAGGATATAAAGCGATTATTATTGGAGGATACCCATATCACTATGAAACATATGGTTTTGTGGGGGCTAAAAAATATGGTTTATCTTTGCCAGATGGAAATTTCTATACTGGAATAATGGCATTACCTCTTGAAAAGGGCGCCCTTGATAGCATAAGCGGCAGTGTTTACTTTAGTGACGCAATGGAACCTGATGAAACGCAACTAGATGAATTCGACAAAGCATTTCCTGATAAAGAAAAGCGAGTGCAAGAAAGCCAATTACAATTTGAAATGGCTGTGAGTGAGTTGGACACGAAAAATTATGATTGATATTACTTCATAAAACTTTATTTGATGAGCGAATGTAATAGATTACGTATTACAAAATAAACCGTTAGAAAGAGTATAGTAGCGCCACAAATTTTAAAGAAAAATAAGAACGCCAACCTTGTTTTTGAGTATAGAATCAACTATCGAGTTTTAAATGGAAGAAAGGCTAGAACATAAGGGAATCTTAAAATTCTCAAATGTTCCAGCCTTTTCTTATGTTTAGTCAAACATTGAACTCGAATGCATCGGTTGTACTCTGGATTTTGGATCGATATAGTTCATCGCGTTGTTCACTGCGGTTGGAGCTTCGCCAAAACCAGTTGCGATTAGTTTTACTTTGCCGTCGTAGGTGCAGACGTCGCCAGCAGAGTAGATTCCGGGGATGTTTGTTTCCATTTTGGAGTTGACGACAATGGAGTTGCGCTCGATATCTAAGCCCCATTCTTTAATTGGTCCAAGAGAAGACACAAAGCCATAGTTAACGATAAAATCATCAATTTCTAGTACTTCTTTACGATCGCCTTTTACTTCTTCTAAAACAATTTGCGTCATTTGTTCTGAATCACCGATGATGTCTGTAGGAATGAACGGTGTTTTGACAGTGATGGAAGAGTTCTCTAGCTTCTCTACGCTATGTTCATGGGCGCGGAAGGCGTTGCGGCGGTGAATGATGGTAACTTCTTTAGCGATTGGTTCTAGCATTAATGCCCAATCTACTGCAGAATCGCCGCCACCACAAACAGCAACGCGACGACCGGAGAAACGGTTTAGGTCGTTGATGAAGTAATGCAAGTTTTTTCCTTCGTATTGTAGTGCATCGTCAAGTTCTAGGCGACGTGGTTGGAAAGCGCCATTTCCTGCTGTGATGATAATGGCTTTACTGTAATGTGTATCTTGATTTGTGCTAATTTCGAATGTGCCATCTGCTTGTTTTTCCACACTTGCTACAGCTTCTTCCAGACAAACGGTTGGTCCAAAAGGCTTCATCTGCGCGATTAAGTTATTTACAAGTTCTTGTGCGCGTACTTTTGGAAATCCTGGTATATCGTAAATATATTTCTCAGGATAAAGTGTCGAAAGTTGACCGCCAAGTTGTGGCAGGCTTTCAATGATCTTGACATTGGCCTTGCGCATTCCGGCATAAAAAGCGGCGAATAGACCAGCTGGCCCGCCCCCGATAATCGTTATATCATAAATTTTTGTTTGATCGTCCACAAAAAAACCTCCTTGGATACTGTTCTTTCAGTTTGTTGACAACAAAACTATTCTACCATAAATCACTTAAAAACAATATGGCAACGGCTTTCTGTTTATTGTGAGCTTCTTCTCTTGAAAAAATGGGGTGAAACGGCTATGATATAATGTGAGGACTTTTTGTCTCTCAAATGGACGTAGATGTTAAGCGCAATCTACATAATTGTCATTAGGAAGATTCCTAGTGCGGTTTCTTGTGAGAAAAATACAATGGGAAAGTGGATGTGATACAAGATGAGTAAGCCAAAGATCGTCATTCTAGGAGCTGGATATGGTGGCTTGAAGACGTTGCGCAAATTGCAACAACTAAATGTAGAAGCAGATTTAGTATTGGTGAACAAAAATGATTATCATCATGAAACAACGTGGTTACATGAAGCTGCAGCAGGAACATTGGAAGCAGATAAACTAATGTATCCTATCGCAAAAGTAGTTAACCCAACGAAAACAACTTTCATCCAAGATACTGTCGAGAAAATCAATAAAGATAACAAGACAGTAACACTTACTGGCAAAGGGGATATTTCATACGACTTCTTACTGATAGCACTTGGATCAGAAGCAGAAACATTCGGTATTAGCGGTTTGAAAGAATACGCGTATACGATTACAAGCATTGATTCTGTTAAACGAATTCGTGCTCAGATTGAAGGTAGTTTTGCGAAATGGAAAACGGAGCAACGCGATGAGTTATTAACAATCGTTGTTGGTGGTGCCGGATTTACTGGTATTGAGTTTTTAGGGGAACTGACGAACCGTATTCCAGAACTTGTGAAGAAATACGACGTACCTCGTGAAAAAGTCCGCATAGTATGTATGGAGGCTTCACCAAAAGTGTTGCCACAATTCGATGCAAAACTTGTTGACTATGGCGTAGGCGTTTTAGAAGACCGTGGTGTAGAGTTCCATGTTGGTACGCCAGTGAAGGAAGCTACAGCCGTAGGTATTAAATATGCGAAAAGTGAAACAGAAGATGTGGAAATCAAAGCAGCGACAGTTATTTGGGCTGCTGGTGTACGCGGAAATAGCGTTATTGAAGCATCTGGATTCGAAGCTGGCCGTGGTCGCGTGAAAGTAAACGATGACTTGACGGTTCCTGGCAATGAAGAAATTTTGATTATCGGGGATTGTTCATTAATGATTAACCCTGAGAACGATCGTCCGTACCCACCAACTGCACAAATCGCGATGCAACAAGCAGATATTGCAGCAGCGAACTTAGCGAAATTGGCTAAAGGTATTACAGGCGAATTAGCACCATTCGTATACCACGAAAAAGGAACAGTGTGCTCGATTGGTGATAATGATGCCATTGGTGTTGTTATGGGTCGTAGCTTAAAAGGCTATCCAGCATCTGTTATGAAAAAAGTAATCGATGACCGCGCGTTATTCCAAATTGGTGGAACTGGGGTTATGGTTAATAAAGGCAAATTTAAATTTTATAAATAAGCATTAGAAAAGCCTAGAGGACAGTGTTTTTAAAACATTGCGCTCTAGGCTTTTTTTTATGTTCGGCGTAGTAGGATACCGGTTGCTAGTAATACTAGGCCTATCAGCTGTGCTAAATCTGCTTCACGGTCTCCGGTTTCTGGAAGCTTTTCGGCTGCTGTTGCATTTTGCACTGCTGTTACTGGTGTTATCGTCGGTGTGACGACGGGTGTTTCTGACTGGTGTTTAGGTTGTTCAGCAGGCGTGGCTGGATTATTTGCTGGTATCGCGGTGTTTTGAATTGTTAAAGTCACAGGTGTTATTGGATTAAACGGAATGGTGAACGGGATGTTGTCTGATTTTAGTTGATAGCCATCAGGAGCTTCTCGTTCTTTTACATAGTAAGAACCAGGGAGCAAGTCGTTTAAAGTAGCAATTCCGCTTGTATTTGTTACTATTTTTGCGATAGCTTGATTACTTTTATCAAAAACATCGAATATGGCGTTTCCTAGGTCTTGATTTTTCGTGTTTATTTTATGAATAATTAGCGTGCCTGTTTTTAATTGATTCGTGACAGTGAGCTCTACAGGCGCGGTTTGGCCGTAGGTGATGGTGAATGGCGTACGGGTTTGTTCCAGTTCATAGCCTGTTGGCGCTGCAGTTTCTTGGATGAAATAGTTGCCAGGAGTAAGTCCGTCAATCTGGACGGAGCCATCTTCATTTGTTGTGCCAGATGCGATGGTTGTGCCGTTGCTATCTTGTACGGTGAACTTGGCATTTGCTAACTTTTTATTTTGGTCAACTTTATGAATGATGATGGATCCTGTTGTTGTGAGACCAGCATCAATCGTAGTATTAGAATCACGAATGGATGTTAAGTTAGCTGTTGCATCGCCGTTTTTATCAGGGTCAGAATCCGTTTTTTCATCGCCAATTTTTTGTTTTGTAAAAGTATAGCGGCTGGGATCTGGATTGATGAACTTCACGTGGTACTCTCCAGCCAAAAGCCCAGTAAACAAGTAGGAACCGATATCATTTGTGGTCGCTGTTTTAACTAAAACATTATTTTTTGTATATAGCTCCACTTGAACATTGGGTGCAGGAGGTTCACCATTATTTTGAACTCCATCACCGTTCGTATCGTACCAGACATAGTCACCTAATTGCGCACCAGTAACATCAATATATAAATTGATATCATCTAAAAAATTACCAATCGTCAAATTTCCGTGAGATGTTGCCACAGGATTAAAGGTTAACCGTGTTATAGTTTGTCCAGCTGGCACAACATAGGTACCAGAATACGTATTCCAAGTCATCCCATCTTCCGCCTCCATAATAGGTAGCGGATTATCTGGCGCTCCAATTAAAAGTTCAGCAATATCTGTACCACTGCGCCCCCGATGGGCAAAACTCCATTTAAGAGTTGAACCAGGAACCGTTTTTATATCTTGATATACTGGCCCAGGTCCATCCGAATTTAATTCAATAAAATTAGTGCCAGAAAAAGCAGGAACATTTTCTCCGTTGCCGTTTTGCCATACTTCAATATTTCCAGAAGGATTCGACGTTGCCCAAGCCTCTACACCATCTTGATTGACATACCAAACATTCGGTTGTCCAGCATTTCTCCCGTAGTCTGCAATATTTATATTTTCAAAATCGGCATTTTTAATCATCCAAGAAAATTCCCAGTTTTCCGTAGCTTCAGCCTTCAACCCACCTGCTAACATAATGAGGAATAGGAAAAATAAACCTATTATCCAGCGTTGCTTCATGTGTGTTCCCCCTTTTTCTAAAAAAACAAAAAAGATGGCTTCACCGTAGTGTATGAATAAGCCATCCTTCGTTGTCTTTATAATAATCCAAATAAGTAATCTACTAAAAATCCGATAGCAATACCAGTCAAAGCTCCAAAGAAAACTTCCATTGGTTTATGACCAAGCATCTCTTTCAAATGTTTTTGTTTCTCAGATTGTTCTGGATCTGTTAATCCTTTCGCATGTTCTACGAATTCATGAAAATCGCGTGCCAATTGATTCAAAACAATGGCTTGCTCACCAGCTTGGCGTCTAACACCAGTCGCATCGAACATCACGATAATCCCAAACACAACAGAAATCGCAAAATAAGGAGAATCAATACCATACTTAATCGCAAGCGTCGTCATTAGCGCTGTCACAGCAGCTGAATGCGAACTAGGCATACCTCCTGTAGAAAACATCAGTCCCCACTGTATTTTCCGGTAAATAAGTAGATGAATAGGGACTTTGACAAATTGCGCGAAAAAAATAGCAATTAGCGAAGCAATTAACGGTACATTGATAAACATGGCAATCTCCTCTTTCTAACAAACAGTGGTATTAATATTGTACCACAATAAAGAAGGATAGAAACCTATGCGGGGGTAAATCGGCGGCAAGCGCTCGCATTTTATTAGTTTAGGGAACTTTCGGCTTTCCCAAAACTAATGAAATACATATGCTTTCGCTCGATTTGTGTGAAGCCGAGTGCACGTCTTACATGGAAAAGATAAAAGATAGAACACAAACATTATTATTAGGGTTCGAAATAGATTTGGATTTCGGATATAATAGAGAGAGAAGATTGAGAGGGAGTGTTGGGATGAGTTTGGGGGATTTTTTGGAGATGGAGTTGGTTGAAGTTGGGATGCAGGGGGCTTGTGTCAGGATGCCAGTGGGTGAGAAGACGAGACAACCGTTCGGCTTTTTGCATGGTGGCGCTTCGGTGGCGCTTGCGGAACAAGCAGCTAGTATCGGCGCGTCACAGCACATAGAGGACGAGGAAATTGTTTTTGGACTTGAGATTAATGCAAACCATATTTCATCGTTACAGGATGGCTACGTGCGTGCAGAGGCTACGCCGATTCATATCGGAAGGTCAACGCAGGTTTGGCAGGTAGAGATTCGCAGTGAAGAGAGCGATAAGCTAATTTGTGTTAGTCGCTGTACAATGGCTGTTAAAAAAAGAAGATAAAAAAATGCCATGTTCCCTAAAAATTTGAAGGGCATGGCATTTTTGTTAGTCTTCTTTTTTATCATCATTCTCTTCGTCTAACTCAATAATTTCATTTTCCGAGTCGTCGGATTCTTGTTCGATGATTGCTTCTTCTCTTTCGCGAGCAACGTCTTCGGCGAATTCGCGTTCGTCGATGCGCTCATCACGTAATTCCCAATCCAATTGGTCTTCCAATTCTTCCCGTTCTTGACGCGCGCGCTCCAATTGTTCTTGTTTGATAATCAAGTTTTTACGCTTTTTAATGTCGTCTTTTTTCACGGAGCGGAGCTGGTCACGAATGCGGATGGCAAGCGGTACACCAGTGTCGTACGCCGCACGATTGATGAGGTGAGAGGCAATTGGTGTGGTCAAATAAATGAACAGAATCGCCAGCAAAACACGAGCGTTAAAGCCCTGGCCAGTATGAAAAAAATACCCAACAGTCGCAAAAAGTAATAAGCTGACACCAAATGTGTTACTAATTCCTGCAGCATGCGTTCGTGTGTAGACATCTGGTAAACGAATAACGCCAATTGCCGCCAAAATACTAAGGGAGGCGCCGAGTAAAATCATCACGGAAATAATAATCTCAATTATCACGTTCACGCTCAATCACCTTCCCTTTCTCAATGAATTTGGCAAAGGAAACTGTGCCGATAAAAGCAAGCAACGCAATTAATAAAATAACATCTAAATACGCACTTGTATCGAGCAACATCGAAAGTAGGGCAACGATAGCAACGAGATTCATCCCAATCGAATCCAGCGCCACCACTTTATCCGAAGTTGTAGGACCTTTTAAAATCCGGTACAAATACAAGAATATCGAAATCGAATATAAAAGCAAGCCGATGGAGAGCACAATAGGTAAAATAATCAATGGAACACCTCCATAATCGCGCCCTCATAGGATTTCCGAATAGTCGCGATTTCTTCTTCAATATTAGGAACATGAAGTGAATGTACATAAATTGCTTTATAATCATCCGATATGTCAATCGAAAGGGTCCCCGGTGTCAGTGTAATTAAAATCGCTAACATCGTTACTTCCCAATCTGTCTCAAGCGTTGTTTCATACCGAAAAATACCTGGTCTAATATTCATATCCTTTTTCAAAACAATTCGTGCTACCATCACTGTGGAAGTAATTAAGTCCTTAAAGAAATTAAACAACAGCTTCACTAGCGCCAAAATCCGCCAAATATAAAAACGAGACCCAAGGAAACGACGCATAAAGAACAACAAGAAAATCCCAATAATAAAGCCAAGGATGAATGTCCCTATCGAAAATGAGGACTGTAGGAACATCCACAAGCAGGCAAGAATAATATTAATAATTAACTGAAACGCCATTTTTGCATCACTCCCCCAGTACCGCTTGAATATAGATTGACGGATCAACTAACGGATCGACTGCTTTATCAATTAGTGGATACATCGCTTCTGAAAAAATTCCATAACCAACCGAAATAACAAGTAAAAACAAGACAGGAAACATCATTTTGCGATACGGAATATCTAGTTTAAATGTTCCTTTTTTCTCGCCCCAGAAGCCTTTAGAGAAAATCTTAATCATTGAAAGGAGGACAAACAGGCTAGAAATAAGTACGACAATACCGCCTACATAATGCTTTGCTCCAAAAGCTCCTTCGATAATAAGTAATTTTCCGATAAAGCCACTGAGTGGTGGAATTCCGGCAAGACCAAGCGCTCCAATAAAGAACGTCCAGCCAAGCGATGGTTTCACACTCATGAGTCCGCTGAATTTTTGAATACTAGAGTAACCGGTAATCGCAATGATAACGCCAATTGTTAGGAAAAGCGTCCCTTTGATTAGCATATCATGAATTAAGTAAAAAATTGCTCCAGTCATTGCCTCGCGTGTCATCAACGAAACACTGAACAAAATCACCCCAACTGCAATCAAAATATTGTAAATCATAATTGTTTTCATGTCGTTATAACTAATCGCGCCAATGACGCCAAGCACAATCGTAATTAACGCAAGTGTGGACAAGAGTGGCAAGGCAAAATCAGTTTCGTTATAAAAAAACAATGTATACACTCGAATTAGCGCGTACACGCCAACTTTTGTAAGTAAACCACCGAACAAAGCCAGAACCGGAATGGGCGGTGCAAAATACGATCCAGGAAGCCAGAAATAAAGCGGGAAAATCCCAGCCTTTAGTCCAAAAACAAACAAGAAAAGTACCGCGACTACCGTAATCATCCCTGTATTGCCACTATCAATCGTCGCGATTTTTTGCGAAATATCAGCCATGTTAAGCGTCCCAATCATCGAATATAATAAGGCAATCGACATAACAAGAAACGCTGAACCGACCACATTAATCAGCAAATACTTCACCGTGGCTTTCAATTGCACCTTTGTCCCACCAAGAACGAGCAAGACATAAGACGCCATCAGCATTACTTCAAAAAATACAAACAAATTGAAAATATCACCCGTCAAGAAAGATCCGTTCACCCCAACAATCAAAAACAAGACGGCTGGATAGTACAAAAATCGCTCACGCGGTTTGCCAATCGAATAAAATGAGTACAACAACACACTAAGCAAAATCAAACTTGTCGTCGTTACTAGTAAGACTGCCAACATATCACCGACAATCGAAATCCCGAACGGCGCTGGCCAGTTACCTAGCGTCACGACCAAAATCCCATGTTGGTAGATGTAATAAACAAGATAAATATTCGCCAAAATTAACACGATACTCGTAATAACAGCAATTGTTCGCTGAATTCTTACTTTTCGCGGAAATAATAACAAGAACACAGCACCAAAAGCAGGAATTAAAATCGGCATTAAAACAAGGTTACTCATCATCTGATTCATGCCCCCTTGTCTTAGAAACGCTCTCACTATCAAGCTCCTGATAAGCCCGATAAGCGAGTACAAGGAAGAAGGCTGTAACACCAAAACTAATAACAATCGCCGTCAAAATAAGTGCTTGTGGCAACGGGTCATTATAAGCTGGAAGCCCTGGCGTATCAAGCAGGGGAGCCTTTCCTTTTTTCAATCCGCCCATCGTTAAGATAAGCAAGTTCACCCCGTGGCTTAAAACCGCCGTTCCAAGAATAATCCGCAATAAACTTTTCGACAGAATGAGGTAGGTGGCTGCCATAAACATGAGCCCAATTAAAATCGACATCAATAGTTCCATCTAGTCACTCTCCCCAATCGTCTGAATTATCGTTAACGTCACGCCAACAACAACTAAATAAACACCCAAGTCAAAAATAGTTGCCGTGTGTAGGGCAGTATCACCAATAATCGGCAAATCCACATGGCCAAACTTATGCGTCAAAAATGGATCACCAGTAAAAATGCCAATCATGCCTGTCCCAAGCGCAAATAATAAGCCAACTCCCGTCATCATAATCGTATTAATATTCAACATACTCTTAACGGTCTGCGTATCATAAGCAATCAGCGTCAGCGTAATCGCCCCAGCAGAAGTCAGTCCAGCAACGAAACCGCCACCAGGATTATAATGCCCCGCTAAGAACAAATGCAACGAAAACAGGAAAATAATAAAGACAACAACCTTCGTGACATTACGCAGCAATACGTCATTTGTTTTCATTTTTTTCCCTCCTCGCTAATCGTAATTTTATCATTCCAAAAATACCAATCGATGCAATCGCCAAAACTACTGTTTCAAATAGTGTATCAAAGCCACGGAAATCAACAAGAATAACGTTCACAATGTTTTTCCCAGCCGCTTTCGTATACGTATTATCAATATAGTATTGCGAAATAGAATCATAAAAATTCGTATCATATGCTGATAGTGAAATCAAGAAGACAACAAGACCAACGCCGAAACTAATCAAGGTTTTCACGGAAAGCCATTTCGGTTTTTCCTCGATATTACTAAACTGTGGCAAGTGATAGAAGACCAGTAAATAAAGTACAACCGAAATAGTCTCAATCACCAGCTGCGTTAACGCAAGATCGGGCGCTCGCGCAACAATAAAGAAGATACTAATCGTATAACCCATTGCACCAAGCAAGATAATGGAAGTAATCCTGGACTTTGAGAACACGACACCAACAAGCGTTACTGCAATAACGAGTGATAACACATAATCCATCATCGTCACACGCGAAATCGCCGACATATCAAAATTAAGCGCATCTGTCGCAAAAATCGTCCCCAACATCAAAATGATAAAAGCCATCAGCATATAATTCAAATATGTTCGAAGCCATCCCGTCATAATCCATAATGTAAAACGATACGAGCCTTGCTCCATGTAATACATGCTATTATCATACGCCTTGCCCCATTGGAAGAATCGCGGCACTTTTTCTTTAATGAAAGGTCGCCACCAGTTCGCTGTTTTGTAAAGCAAAATTCCTAGAATAATAACACCAAATGTCATCATTAGTGCCATTGTAAAGCCATGCCAGAAACTAATATGCACATGATAATCCGTGCCATAAAGCGAAGGCATAATTGATTTTACAGCAGGCTCCAGAAGCGGTTTTGCAATTAAATTTGGGAAAACCCCAGTAACAACAACAAGCACAGCCAAAATTATAGGTGGTAATAGCAATCCAAACGGTGCCTCATGTGGCTTCTTCGGTAATAAATGAGGCTTTAATTTGCCACCAAATGTTTTGAAGAAAATAATCATGCTATACACAAATGTGAAAATACTACCAACCCATGCGACAACCGGAAGCAAAATGCCCCAAGTATCCGCGTTAAACAAGTTCAGCGTCGTCACATCGACCATGCTTTGGAAAAACATTTCCTTACTCAAAAAACCATTAAACGGCGGTAACCCAGCCATCGCGAACGTTCCAATAAAAGCAATCGTCGCCGTAACAGGCATAATTCGCATCAAACCACCAAGCCGCTTAATATCACGCGTACCCGTTTCATGATCGACAATTCCGACCATCATAAACAGACTTCCTTTAAACGTCGCGTGGTTAAACAAATGGAACACCGCTGCAACAAGCGCTCCAATATAAATATCATCACTCCATGAATCGAAATGAAGCGCAGCCGCCCCAACACCGAGTAGCGTCATGATCATTCCAAGTTGACTAATCGTCGAATAAGCCAAAATCGCTTTCAAATCCTGCTTTTTCGTCGCCGTAATGGAACCCCAGAATAGCGTTACAATCCCGACTAGCGAAATCGTCCAGAACCAAACGCCCGACACCGCAAAAAGTGGCGTAAACCGAGCAACCAAATAAAGTCCAGCCTTGACCATCGTTGCTGAGTGCAAATACGCACTAACTGGCGTCGGCGCTTCCATCGCATCTGGCAACCAAACATGAAACGGTACTTGCGCAGACTTCGTAAACGCCCCAAGCAAAATCAAAATCATCGCCGGAATAAACAACGAACTCGCTTGAACGACAGTAGCTTCTCCGATAATTTCATGCAACGAAAACGATCCTGTAATCACATGAAGTAATAAAATCCCTCCGAGTAGCATCAAGCCACCGAATACCGTAATTAATAAAGACTTCCGCGCGCCATAACGCGATCTTTCCCGATGATACCAGTAACCAATCAATAAGAACGAACTAATCGAAGTCAATTCCCAGAACAAATAGAGAACGACTAAATTATCACTAAGTACAACTCCAAGCATCGCTGTCATGAAAACAAATAGAAATGCATAAAAATTGTTTAAACGCTCCTTCTTTTTACCTAAATAAAAAATAGAATAAAACGTAACGAGCGATCCAATCCCTGTAATCAACAAAGCAAAAAGCAAGCTAAGTCCATCCACAACGACAGTGAAATTAATGCCAAGCGATGGAATCCAAGGCATCGTCTCCGTGACAACTCCTTGCATTGTCTGCGGAATAAACGTCAAAAAAATAAAATAAATAAAATGACTGGAATCGGCAGTACTATCCATCCTGTATGCAATTGGTTAGTCCATCGATAAAAAATAGGAATTAACATAGCCATGAGAAATGGCAAGAAAATGGCGAGGTGTAGAAATGACAAACGTTCTCCCTCCTTGATGAAAAAAAATAGTGTTCATATGACGAAACATCACTATGTATACGAGCGATGAAGCTTAGCACAAAAACCCGAAGATAAAAATAGGGTATGGTTCTGTATTCCGTGGAAGTGCCTAAATGGCATGGAACACGCGTTGTTTTGCCACATTTTTTATTATAACACACTTAAATACCCGAAAAAAAGGGTAGAATCTTGGCAGCATTGTAAAAAAGTCATCGTTTTTCAAATTCTATAAATATGTAGAAACAAGAAAAATAAAAAAAAGAAAGTAAAGAAAAAAATAAAGCTGGATCTATGCTTTACCAATTTTACAAGACAAAACATAGCCCCAGCTCGATACAAATGTCCAACTCAATCCACATTCACATGTCGCTTCCGATCCGATTTCAAACTCAACCAAAGCAAAACAAAAGCGACAACAAACATGAAACTCGTAAATACAAACACATTACTCATGCCAACAAAGCCAGCCATTGTTCCACCTAGTATTGGCCCAATTACGTTACCAAGAAAGCGCGCGCTCTGATTATAACCGAGCATCTCACCTTGCATTTGCCCAGGAGCAGCCAGCCGTATATACGCCGTCGTACAAGGCACCATCCCGCCAATTGCAATTCCAAACAAGAACCGGCAAATAATAAACAGCCACAAATTCGGCACAAACGCCTGTGGCAAAACAAACAAAGCAGCCAAAAGCAACAAAATATTTAAAATGCGCTCATAGCCATACTTATCCCCAAGCGAGCCCCATTTCCGCGTCATGACTAAGTTCCCGAACCCAGCCGCAGAAAAAGCCAGCCCAGAGAGTAGCGCCACATTATCGGTATGCGTCAATTCCCCGACATAAAGCGCCAAAAGCGGCTGTACACTAAAGTTTGCCACCTGAATCAACAATGAAATAATCATTACCATCATCAAAACCCGCAATTGAAAAATATGTTTCAACACTTCCCGACGCGAATAAACTATTTTTTGCTTATCATCCACATCCGGCCGAATTTCCTTCAAACCAAACGTTACAATCAAAGCCGCAATAAAAATCGCAATCCCTGTAATAATAAACGTACTCGAGAACCCGAAGAAATCAGCCAAAGCTCCGCCAAGTAGTGGACCGAATAACATCCCCGTCACACCACCAAGCTGCAATGTCCCAAGCACTTTTCCAGCCTCATGTTTATCCGTTTGACGTGCAATAAACGCATTCGAAATTCCGATAAATCCAGTCACGATGCCCATGAAAATCCGCAAAACAAACATATACGTGACAGAATGAGCATAACCCATAAGAAAAATACTCACACTCATCCCGAAAGCAGTAAACATCAAGATTTTTTTAAATCCATACTTATCCCCAATTCGTCCCCAAATCGGAGAAAAAATAAAAGCGACTAAAAAAAGTCACCCCAAAAATATACCCAGCCCAACGTTGCACATAAGCCTCACTGTAGTCCCCAAAGGTTTCAATATACAACGATAAGAACGGCATAATCATCGTTGTACTAGCCGAAACCAGCAAATTCGCCAACATTAAAATATACAAATTCCTCTTTTTCGTTGACATAAAAAATCATCTCTATTCCTTAATAGTTTCCAAAATGCTAATTCCATTATAGAATAAAGAAGAGAAGAAATAAAATAAACGCTCTACGAATAGGAGGCACCATGGTCAAAAAAATTGTTATTTGGGGCGCAGCTAGTTTATTATGTATATATGTACTCGCTGTATTTGTGAACTTACTCATAATCTGGTTCAAATAAAAGCAGCCAATCACAACTAAAAAAGGAGATTCAAAAATATGACCTACTATCCACAATTATCAACAGAAGTTGCAGAAAACGAAAAACTAATCGAAATGGAAACAAACCGCGGCACAATCAAGATCAAACTATTCCCAGAAATCGCACCAAAAGCCGTAGAAAATTTCCTAACACACGCAGAAAATGGCTACTATGACGGCATCATTTTTCACCGTGTGATCCCTGATTTCATGATTCAAGGCGGCGATCCACAAGGCGCAGGATTTGGCGGTGAAAGCATCTGGGGCGAACCATTTGAAGACGAATTCTCACCAAACGCATTCAACATTCGTGGCGCCCTATCTATGGCAAACGCAGGACCAGGAACAAACGGTAGCCAGTTCTTCATCGTTCAAAACAAAAACCTACACCCGCAAATGGCAGGCCAAATGGAATCAGCAGGATTCCCAGCCGAAGTAATTGAAGCATACAAAGGTGGCGGAACACCCCATTTAGACGGTCGTCACACAGTGTTTGGCCAAGTTATTGACGGTATGGATGTAGTAGACGAAATCGCAAACGTAAGCGTAGGTCCCCAAGATAAGCCCGTCCACGACATCACAATCGACAAAATCACAATCCTATAATCAGTACGCCACAATGTATTAAATAAAAACAAAAACAAGCCATCAAACCACTCGTGACTCAGGCTTGTGTAAACGCTACATTATGGAGTATAATACAATTATGAGCAAAAGCAAGCCACCCTAAAATCGAAAGGAAAGATTTTTGATGAAAAATATCGTATTAGTATGTGCGGCAGGAATGTCCACAAGTTTATTAGTAACAAAAATGCGTCAAGCAGCAGAAGCAAAAGGAATGGAAGCCAACATTGACGCGTATTCCATTTCTGAAATTAACGGACTAATTGACACAGCAGACGTAGTATTGCTTGGACCACAAGTTCGTTACCAAAAATCGACAGTTGATAAATTAGCTGAACCAAAGGGCGTTCCAGTGGATGTTATCGACATGACAGCTTACGGTACAATGAATGGTGAAAAAGTATTAGCTCACGCTTTGAAATTAATGGGCGAAGAGTAAATCAAATAAATGAAACAGGAGTTATGAGTGGCATCTGCCATCTGTGACTCTTGTTTTTTTTGTGTTTGAAAAAGAAAATAAAGATGGGCGATTTGAGACAGGTTTGCGCATGAAATATCGGTTATACTCATTCTTGTAAGTAGCAAAAAGGGAGCGTATAGTATATCTCAATCAAGAAAACTTGATAAACAATAAATCTGAAATTCGTCTGACACCAATTCCTAAAAAAAACAACTATATTTGAAGCAGTATGATGACGACAAAACAACACGTGACACAGATTAAAAACTAGATTTCGGCAGGGCATGGTGAGGACTTGATATAAAAATAAGCACAGTGAGATCTGCATGCAAATCTCACTGTGCTTATTGGTTGGGTGTCTTCGAAATCCGGCCTTACGCGCTAGCTCTTCGGAAACTTCACAGCCTCCGCAAAAATCAAAAGAGGATTTTCACTGCGCCTGCTCCAGCTTCTGTCAGAGCTGGACGAGCGCGTGCGGCACTTTGTGAAATCCGGCCTTACGCGCTAGCTCTTCGGAAACTTCACAGCCTCCGCAAAAATCAAAAGAGGATTTTCATTGCGCCTGCTCCAGCTTCTGTCAGAGCTGGACGAGCGCGTGCGGCACTTTGTGAATCCGGCCCTTAACGCCGCTTCGGC
>NZ_AODL01000019.1 GCF_000525995.1 Paenilisteria riparia FSL S10-1204
CTTCACAGCCTCCGCAAAAATCAAAAGAGGATTTTCATTGCGCCTGCTCCAGCTTCTGTCAGAGCTGGACGAGCGCGTGCGGCACTTTGTGAAATCCGGCCTTACGCGCTAGCTCTTCGGAAACTTCACAGCCTCCGCAAAAATCAAAAGAGGATTTTCACTGCGCCTGCTCCAGCTTCTGTCAGAGCTGGACGAGCGCGTGCGGCACTTTGTGAAATCCGCCTTACGC
>NZ_AODL01000020.1 GCF_000525995.1 Paenilisteria riparia FSL S10-1204
TATACGCTACGCTTAACTTCTCGCATGGTCGGGGATACGACTCCCTCCCTGCTTTCAGTCATCACATACACCAGTATGCTGCGCTTCCGGCTTCCACCAAACTCCCTGAATACAAACGCTTTCGCTCGATTTGTGTAAAGCAAAATTTTTCGTCTTACCCAAAGTAAATGGCTCGGCGGTTTTGCTTTATCTTGAGTTTTGTCCCAACCTCTTGTCATTCATTATTAAGCTAGGTTTTCTGGGTTTAGTTTCTCAAGCTCAGGAAGTACGAAACGGCCGTCTTTGCGGATTAATACATCATCAAAGTAAATTTCGCCACCACCATATTCAGGGCGCTGAATGTTTACTAAATCCCAATGAATTGCGGAGTGGTTGCCATTTGGCGCTTCGTCATAGCTCTGACCAGGTGTGAAGTGGAAGCTTCCTTCAATTTTTTCATCAAAAAGGATGTCTTGCATGGGCTCGTGAATAAATGGATTGACCCCAATGGCAAATTCGCCAATGTAACGCGCGCCTTCGTCCGTATCTAAAATTTTATTGATGCGTTCTGTATCATTTGCTGTTGCCTTCACGATTTTACCATTTTCGAACGTAAACGACACATTTTCAAAAACAAAACCTTGATAAGGTGATGGTGTGTTGTATGTGATTGTTCCATTTACAGAGTCACGTACTGGTGCGGTATACACTTCACCATCTGGAATATTTGCTTCACCAGCACATTTGATTGCAGGAATATTTTTAATCGAAAATTGTAAGTCTGTGCCAGGTCCAACGAGGCGAACGCGATCTGTTTGGTTCATCAAGTTCACCAAGTCTTCCATTGCGTCAGCCATTTTGCTGTAGTCCAGGTTACATACTTGGAAATAGAAATCTTCAAAGCCTACCGTACTCATTTTTGAAAGTTGAGCCATAGAAGCACTTGGATAGCGTAAGACAACCCATTTTGTTTGCTTCACGCGGATGTCTGTATGCATTTTACCGACAGATTCGCCGTTTATCTTCATTTTATCAGCTGGAACATCCGAAAGTTCGTTGATGTTATCGCCAGCACGAAGGCCAATATAGGCGTCCATTTCCTTCATGACGTTGCCTTCGAATTCCGCGATTTTCGCGTATTGCTCTGCATTGGCGCCAAGTAACATTTCACGGTCTACTTGAGGTTCTTTCAAAGATACGAACGGGAATCCGCCAGCTTTATAAGCTTCAGCAACAAGAGAAGTTACTAATTCTTTTTGTAAGCCAAAGTTTTCAATAAGCACTTTTTCGCCTGGTTGTAGTTTTACTGAGTAGTTGATTAAGTTATAGGCTAGTTTTTCAATACGTGGATCTTTCAAAAAAATCACTCCATTTCGTTTCATCCGCTTGATTAGCGGTACCTATCTATTTTACTCTAAATAGACGAAATATGCTTCCTAAAAGAGTTACGATTGTTTTTTACTTTCCTTTTTCGGCTAATATTGCTAAAATGAAGAAAGCCCATACTTTGTTAAATGGTCGTTTTACATAGACACATTGGGGGTAAGTGCTAGATATATGCGGAGGTGTAAAAGGTGGAAATAATTTTGTATGTTGCGGCTTTAATTGCTGCAATCGCGCTACTTGTCATTGCTGTTTACCTTGGTATGACACTTCGATCGACGTCTAAAACAATGGATGAAGTAGCCAAATCGCTAGAAGAAATGACTGGTGAGGTCAAAGGAATTACAGACCAAGCTGAGAAATTAATGAGCAAGACGAATGATCTTCTCGAAGATATTAATGGGAAGGTGGCTAAAGTAGATCCAGTATTCGATGCGGTAGGGGATATCGGCGTATCATTACTAGGCCTTAGCCAATCGGTTCGCGAATTAGCAACACTTGCGACCAATAAAGTAACAGCAAATGAACAAAAGATTGTCCAAGCTGTATCGTTCAGCAATTCTATCTTGTCATTCCGTGATAAGATGAAAGCGAATAAAGCAGCAAAAAAAGCCGCTTCAGAAGCGCAAGAAGAAGCAGTACAATTATAAAACGAACGTGGAGGGGAAAATATATGTCTGAAAAAGATGGAATTAATGTAAAAGATTTTCTAATTGGTGGTTTAATTGGTGGGATTGTTGGTTCAGTAACAGCACTATTACTAGCTCCTAAATCAGGAAAAGAGCTACGTGGTGACTTAAACGAGCAAGTGGACGTTTTAAAAGAGAAAGGTACACAATGGAAAGACGTTGCCTACGAAAAAGGAATTGAAATTGGCAATGTGGCTAAAGAAAAACGTGATTCTATCTTGGACTCTACATCTGGATTTGTAGGTGTCGTTAAAGATAAATCCGGTCAATTATACGAAACAGTTTCTAAACAAACAAAATCTGTGAAAGAAACTGCTAATGCAGGACTAGAAGCGACAAAACAAGCTGCACAAAAAGCAGGCGATACATTTAGATCAGAGGCGAAAGATGCGAAATCGGATGTAAAAGATGCTGCTGAAAAAAACAAAAAGAAGAAGTAAAAGAAGCTTCTAAAACAGCAAAAGAAAAAAACAGAAAAAATCGCCGAAGACGCGAAAAAAGAATTGAAAAAATAAACCTGTCTGAGCGAGAACAAGGATGTAAGTTATGTGTGAAAATGCGTAACTTGCATCTTTTTTTGTGCTGTAACTAGTGCATGAAGTTTTTGCCGTGAAAAAGAAGCTTGCAATTAGAAGAAAGTAATGTTAGTATTGTATTATTCACTTTAACACTTAAAAGCGCTTAAGTAGAAAAGCGACATGGTGACAAATGAGTATTTTTCATCTATAATGAATAATTATACTGTACAAAGATAGGCAGAGAAATTGGAGAGGTGGCAAAGAACATGGGAAATCCAAATTTAGAAGAGTTGCGCGCACAAGTTGATGCTTTAAACATTGAGGTGTTAGAAGCAATTAACAAACGAGCGAACTTAGTACAAGAAATCGGTAAAATTAAAGGAATGCAAGGTGTTATTCGTTTCGATCCAGTTCGTGAACGTCAAATGTTAAATGCAATTACGGATGCGAATAAAGGTCCTTTTGAAGATAGCACGATTGAAAAGCTATTTAAAGAAATTTTCAAAGCTGGTTTGGAGTTACAAGAAGATGATAATTCGAAAGCATTGCTTGTTTCGCGTAAGAATAAGAAAGAGGATACAATTGTTCCAGTAAATGGCGTGCCAATCGGTAATGGGACACCAACATTTGTATTCGGTCCATGTTCGGTAGAATCGTATGATCAAGTAGCAACGGTTGCTGGTGCGGTTCGTGATAAAGGCCTAAAATTACTTCGCGGTGGCGCATTTAAACCACGTACGAGTCCGTATGATTTCCAAGGCTTAGGTGTAGAAGGATTGCAAATTTTGAAGCGCGTAGCAGATGAATTTGGTCTTGGCGTTATTAGTGAAATCGTGACACCACGCGATATTGAAGTGGCGCTTGACCATATCGATGTCATCCAAATTGGCGCGCGTAACATGCAAAACTTCGAACTTCTAAAAGCCGTTGGACAAGTGGACAAACCAGTTCTATTAAAACGTGGCTTGTCGGCAACGATTGAAGAATTTGTCGGTGCTGCGGAATACATCATGGCGCAAGGAAACAGCCAAATTATCCTTTGCGAACGCGGTATTCGTACGTACGAGAAGGCGACGCGTAATACACTAGACATTTCTGCTGTGCCAATTCTAAAACAAGAGACACATTTGCCTGTTATGGTGGATGTAACGCATTCTACAGGACGTAAAGATTTACTACTCCCATGTGCCAAAGCAGCTCTTGCGATCGGTGCAGACGGCGTAATGGCAGAAGTACATCCAGATCCAGCTGTTGCTCTTTCTGACGCAGCACAACAAATGAACTTGAAAGAGTTTGACGCATTCTGGGAAGAGATTTTGAAATCAAAATTAGTACCTGAGAATATTCAATAAATGTATGAAAGAGAGTAGTTAGGAAATCATTTCTAGCTACTTTTTTTATGGATATTTTTAGGTGAACTATAATTTTGTTAAAAAAAGGAGCCTATTTGGATTGTTGCTATGACTTGTTTTTGAAGATTTTGACTGAATTTGAATTGATAAAACGTTTTCTTCTGAATTTTTAGTAATGTAAATAATAAGTGAAAACAATTGCATAACGAAAAAAACTATCGTATTATAGGATGTAAGTACGAATGTGTACGTTTACAATAGTGGCACATGGCTAACTATTAAAAATAATTTAATTTTGGAGAGTGAAATAGATGAATGTGACAATTTATGATGTAGCGCGCGAAGCAAATGTATCGATGGCGACCGTTTCTCGTGTCGTTAACGGAAACCCAAACGTAAAACCAATTACTAGAAAAAAAGTACTCGATGTTATTAAACAATTAGGCTATCGTCCAAATGCGGTTGCCCGTGGTTTAGCAAGTAAGAAAACAACGACAGTCGGCGTAATGATTCCAGATATTTCAAATGTATTTTATGCAGAATTAGCACGCGGTATTGAAGATATCGCGACGATGTATAAATATAATATTATCTTGAGCAACTCCGATGAAAATGAAGACAAAGAGTTGCAAGTACTTAATACATTGTTAGGCAAACAAGTCGATGGCATTATTTACATGGGTGAACGTATTTCAGAGCAGTTGCAAGAAGAATTTGACCGTTCACCAGCACCAGTCGTGTTGGCCGGTTCTGTAGATGCAGCCAACAAAATCGCATCGGTTAATATTGATTACAAACAAGCAAGCTACGAAGCAGTATCACGATTTACAAAAAATGGCCGTAAGAAAATTGCTTTCATCAGTGGTTCTTTAGATGAGCCAGTAAACAGCGAATTGAAGCTTGGCGGTTATCGTGAAGCTTGAAAGAAGCGAAAATCAAGTTCAACGAAGACTACGTATTAGAATCAGCGTATAACTATGAAGCTGGTGTAAAAGCTTGGGAGCAATTAAACAGCTTGAAAGCAACACCAGACGCGATTTACGTAGCAGATGATGAGCTAGCGATGGGTGTTTTAAATGCCGCATTAGATGCAGGTGTAAAAGTACCAGAAGAATTGGAAATTGTTACATCTAACAATACAAAATTAACATTGATGGCTCGCCCGCAATTATCAACTGTTGTGCAACCCCTTTATGATATCGGCGCTGTAGCCATGCGTTTACTAACGAAATTGATGGCAAACGAAGAAGTTGAAGAAAAAACAGTCATCTTACCACATAGCGAAAAAATGCGCGGTACAACACGCTAAAATTGCAATTCCATTTGACAAACGATGTGAATCTATGTTAAAAATAGAACTACAAGTTTATATCGAAAAGCTATGAACGGACGAAGTAGTCGCTTATCCCTGTATCCAAGAGAGCTGGTGGGAGCTGAGAACCAGTACAAATAAGTGAGACGAATTACATCCCGGAGCATATTTGCATTTGCAAACGGTAGTATTTGCCGTTATTTTAATGAAGCGAGGAAGATTTTTCCTAAGTTGGGTGGTACCACGTATATTTTGCGTCCCTTCGTCTATGACGGGGGGACTTTTTGTTGGGGCTGTTCGAACAAAGTGAGTTACAGCCCCAATATAAGCGTGAGCAAAGCGATGGGTTAATCCACTAAAAAGAAACATGGAGCACCTCCAATATAAAGCGCGAGCTGGTAAATCAGATGTTAACCATACAGCCCCAATATAAGCGTGAGCAAAGCGATAGGTTAATCCACTAAAAAGAAACATCGCGTCCCCACGTTGTAAAGTACGAGCTGTAAATTAGCTACCAGCAATACAACCCCAATGTAATCACAAACAACACTACCCAAACAAAAACCAATAAAGTAAGGAGCCAAAAAAATGAATATTATTGATGAACTAGAATGGCGTGGCGCCATATACCAACAAACAGACGAAGAAGGACTTCGCGAATTAACAAATAAAGAATCGATTTCACTATACTGCGGTATTGACCCAACAGGCGATTCGATGCATATCGGCCATTTAATTCCATTCATGATTTTGCGCCGTTTTCAAAATGCAGGACATCGCCCAATCGTTGTCGTAGGTGGGGCAACAGGATCTATCGGTGACCCAAGTGGTAAGAAAGAAGAACGCCAATTACAATCCATCGAGCAAGTGAATAAAAACGTGGAAAGCTTGCGTGGTCAGTTAGAAACGATTTTTGATTTTTCCGGTGAAAATGGTGCAATTATGGTGAATAACTATGATTGGACGAAGGATTTGACGGTACTTGATTTCTTGCGTGATTACGGGAAGAACTTCAACGTTAACACAATGCTTGCCAAAGATATTGTCGCGAATCGTTTAGAAGTCGGAATTTCGTTTACTGAATTCGCATACCAAATTTTACAAGCGATGGATTACAACGAGTTGTATGAAAATCATAATTGTCGTTTGCAAATCGGTGGTAGCGATCAGTGGGGAAATATTACGGCGGGCCTAGACTTAATCCGCAAAAAACAAGGCGAAGGTGCAAAAGCTTTCGGTTTGACAATACCATTATTGACGAAAGCTGACGGAACGAAATTCGGTAAGACAGAAGGTGGCGCGATTTGGCTGAACGCCGAAAAAACAACACCATATGAGTTTTACCAATTCTGGATCAATACAGATGATCGTGATGTTGTGAAATACTTGAAATATTTCACGTTTTTAACTCGAGATGAAATCAATGACTTGGAATCCGCGGTGAAATTAGAACCGCATCGTCGCGCAGCGCAACGTTCTTTAGCAGCAGAAATGACGCGTTTTATTCATGGCCAAGAAGCATTAGACCAAGCGATTAAAATTTCCGAAGCATTGTTTAGCGGAGACGTAAAAGCATTGACAGCAGACGAAATTGAACAAGGTTTTAAAGATGTTCCAACGTTTACGGCCAACCAAGACGAAGCATTGTTAGTTGATTGGTTAGTAGAGCTGGGCATCGAGCCTTCAAAGCGTCAATCACGCGAGGATATTGGCAATGGTGCCATTTACATCAATGGCGAACGAGTCCAAGACTTAGAAAAAGTGGTGACAAGCGCGGATCGTGTCGAAAATCGTTTTACAATCGTGCGTCGTGGTAAGAAAAAATATTTCTTGGTGCGCTATGCCTAATTTGCATCTGAAATTGATGAAACAGGCAGATTTTGCGACCTTCTCGGAAAATTTGAGCATTGCTTATGCGGAAGATAAAGTGGAGGCGGGGACATGGCTTGCTTCTGAAGCTTTGGCAAATGCGAAACAAAGCATGAAAGACACACTTCCAAATGGCGTAAATACACCGAATCACTTTATTTGGGATGTTATACGCTCACATGAAAAAGTCGGCACGTTGTGGGTTTGTCAGGAAGAGCAATCTTATTTTATCTACGACATTATTATTTTCGAGGCGTTTCAGAATCAAGGGCTAGGTAGTGAGTTGTTAGCTGTGCTTGAAGAGGAGGCGCGGGCGCAAGGTATTACGGAAATCGGTCTTCATGTGTTGGGCATAATAAACGTGCGATTCATGTGTATGAGAAGATGGGATTCGAAACAACCGATATATCCATGCGAAAAAGGATCTAAAAAGGTTTGGCGACTGTTCGCCAAACTTTTTTGTTGCACAAAAAAAACCTCGAGTGCAGGGCACTCGAGATTCTGGTAGCCATAATTAACGTGAATAGAATTCTACGATAAATGCTTCGTTGATTTCAGCATGAAGTTCTGAACGTTCTGGCAGGCGGTTTAATGTACCTGTCAATTTTTCAGCGTCGAAAGTTAGGTATTCAGGCACGAATGCCGCTACGTCTAAGCTTTCAGCGATTGCTGATAATTTTAGAGATTTTTCGCGAACGCTAATCACTTGGTTAGGTGATACTTGGTAAGATGGGATATCTACGCGTTTGCCATCTACTAAAATGTGACCGTGGTTTACTAATTGACGTGCAGCACGACGTGTGCGAGCAAGACCTAAACGGTAAACTAAGTTGTCAAGGCGTTGTTCTAGTAAGATCATGAAGTTCTCACCGTGTTTACCTTGTAATTTACCAGCTTTAACGAACGTGTTTTTGAATTGACGTTCTGTTAAGCCGTACATGTGACGTAATTTTTGTTTCTCTGCTTGTTGTAAACCGTACTCAGAGATTTTCTTACGTTGTGTCGGACCGTGCTGCCCTGGAGCGTACGGACGACGTTCTAATTCTTTACCTGTTCCTGAAAGTGATAATCCCAAACGACGGGAAATCTTCCAGCTTGGACCTGTATAACGAGCCATTGATTGACTCCTCCTTTATATTTGTTTTGGCATAAAACAAACAAGTGTGAACAACCAAATACGTGCAGTTTATCTTCATGTATCTTCGCCCTTGCAGCAGCAGGTTACAGGATACACCACGAAAATTCGGGGATAAACAACGGTCATATTCATCATCACTCAAGCTGCATTTTACACGCTCTCTAGTATAGTACATGTGTAGTGCTGTTGTCAACTTTAATTATAATGTGTTTGTTAGTATTGCAACAACTTGTTCTAAGTAGGCTTGATCGGTTTCATCAAACCGGTCAATAGAAGGGCTGTCCACATCTAATACGCCAAGCAATTGTCCGTTGTGTACGATTGGTACGACGATTTCGGATCTTGATGCAGCGTCACATGCGATATGTCCAGGGAACTCATTGACGTTTTTGACAAGGTACGTTGTTTGTTCTGCAGCAGCAGAGCCACAGACGCCACGCCCTAGTGGAATGCGAATACACGCGGGCAAGCCTTGGAATGGGCCGAGAACGAGCTGATTCGACGTTTCTTCATGTAAATAAAAGCCAACCCAGTTAATATCGGTTAGGGCTTGATTTAATAACGCGGAAATGTTGCTCAAGTTGGCAATGAGGTTCGATTCGCCAGCAATCATTGCTTCGACTTGTTTGACGCATAATTGGTAATTTTCTGCCTTAGTTCCTGTGAATTTTGGAATTTCAATCATTTTTTTCACCACTTTTTCATTATTTTTAGTTTTAAATAAGGCAAATACAGAAGAATCGTGTTAGAATGGTTTATGTGTATAATGAGTTAGTATAGCATGAAATTCTAATTTTTACTTAGATGTGTGTTTGAAAAATAGAGGTATACAGAATAGTAGGAGGTAACGATATGTTTGTTTGGTATTTACTCGGCTTTGTCGTGCTGGTAGCAGTGCTATTTACAGCCGGATACATAATGAAGAAAAAGCATTATCAGCGAATTAATGAATTAGAAGCACAGAAAATTGAATTGATGGAACGGCCAGTTATTGACGAATTAACGAAGGTAAAGAAATTGAAGCTAACTGGCCAGACAGAGGCATTGTTTGAGTCATGGCGCGATTCGTGGGATGAGATTGCGACGAAATTGTTCCCTGATTTGGAAGAATACATTTTAAATGCTGAGCAACATACGGATCGTTACCAGTTCCGCCAAGCAACACAAATGGAAAACCAAGTCGAGCAAGTGATTCATGATATCGATACGCAAATGAAACAGATTTTGCGTGGGTTAAAAGAGCTGCTAGCTAGTGAAGAACGTAATGCCCAAGATATCCGCATGGCAAAAGATAAGTTCACAATGATTCGCCGCGATGTGCTCAGCAATGGGTATAAGCTAGGGGAAGCACTTGGTGGTGTGGAAGGCGAGCTCGATGCGATTGCAGAAAGCTTGAATCGCTTTGATATGTTGACAGATCAAGGCGATTATTTAGAAGCACGGGAAACGGTACTTAATGTACAACATAATTTAGAGAAACTTGGCGTGAAAATGGAGAAGATTCCTAGTTTGTTACGGGAAAGCGATATTATTTTGCCAGATGAAATGAGTAAATTGCAAGCGGGCTATGATGAAATGGTGCAACAGGGCTATTATTTAGAGCAATTGCAACTTGCGGCGGAATTAGAGCGGATGAGCGAGCGTGTGGCGGACTTGAAAGTGAAGATTGTCGCTGGTGAGCTTGAAGTTGTCGAAAATGGTGTAACGGAACTGCATACGGAAATTAATTTTATTTTATGATACGTTGGAACATGAAGTAGAGGCGCGTCATTTTGTGAAGGAAAACCGGATTGTAGTGGAAGCGAAGTTGGAGAAACAAGTATCGGTTTCCGACGCGCTAGCCGAGCAAATCAAAGAAGTGAAGCAGACGTATCATGTGTCAGAAGATGAATTGGCAACGTATTTAAAAGTAGCGAGTCAATTAGAAACGCAGAAAGAACAATTGACATCTGTAACAGAACGCTTATCAGAAGTAAAAATCGCTTATTCGGCGGCAGAGGATACATTAAAAGAAATCGACGCGATTGTATCGAACATTTCGGTAGAGCAAGATACATTCGCTGAAGAGTTGCGTTCGTTACGAAAAGACGAGTTAGAGGCACGTGAAGACGCAGATAGAATGCGTCGTGCTGTTGTGAACTTAACACGGAAATTAGACCGTGAGCGCCTTCCTGGTAAGCCAGAGGAGTATGTTGCGCTTAGTGATCATATGGAAGAATCAATTGTGAAGCTAGAAGAGCGGTTGAAAGAAAAGCCGTTGAATATGAAGGCAATTCATCACGAATGGCGTGTTGCCAAAGAAAACCTCGATCATTTAACAGAAAAAGCAGAAGAAATGATTGTAAATGTGCAATTAGTAGAGCATGTGATTCAATATGCGAACCGTTATCGTTTGCGTAATCCTGAGCTTGCTGAGGAATTGCGCAAAGCAGAGGATCATTTCTATAAGGACTTTTTGTATAATAAGGCTTTGGAAATAGCTGTGACGGCTTTGGAGAAAGTGGAGCCGAGCGCTTTTAAGAAGATTGAGAAAGCATATGAGATGCAAATGAATGTAGACGAAGTGGAATAAAGGAATGTGCTTGAAAGCAGAAATTTTGTCTTAGGAAAGTAGAGACGTTATTTCTGCTTTTTTTGCTTGACATGTGTGGTAAAATGTTTAGGTAGAGAATTGGTAATGGAGGCTTTGAAGGATGATTTATTTTGATAATAGCGCGACAACGAAGCCGCTGGATACTTGTATTGAAACATACGGAAAAGTAGCAGCGAACTATTTTGCGAACCCGTCTTCGCTGCATCGTTATGGAACGAAAGTCAATGAACTGCATGAACAGGCGCGGACACTTGTGGCAAATAAGATGGGCGTGTTGGCGGAGGAAGTTATTTTTACATCGGGGGGGACGGAAGGAAATAATATGGCGATTAAAGGGGTTGCGGGATTTTATAGCAACCGTGGGAAACATATTATTACGACGGCGATTGAACATCCTTCTGTGCAAAATACGATGGGTGCTTTGGAGGCTCAAGGCTTTGAAGTGACGCGTTTGCCTGTCGATGCGACGGGTGTTGTTTCGGTGGATACGCTGAGGGAGGCGTTACGTCCGGACACGATTTTGGTGTCGGTGATGCATGTGAATAATGAGGTTGGATCGGTGCAGCCTATACGGGAAATTGCGGATGTATTGGCAACGCGGAGTCAGACGTTTTTTCATGTGGACCATGTACAGGGGCTAACGAAAGTGCCGCTGGATATGACGGGAATCGATTTGGTGACGATTTCGGGACATAAAATTCATGGCTTGAAAGGAACGGGTGCGCTGCTTAAGAAGAAGCATGTGTCGTTGGTGCCGCCTTTAGATGGCGGTGGGCAGGAGTTTGGCTTGCGAAGCGGGACGGAGAACACGGCGGGAGCTGTTGTGTTTGCGAAGGCGTTGCGGATTGGTTTTGAGGAACAGTCGGCAAAGCTTTCCGACTTACTTGCGATTCGTGATTATTTGCTAGAGATGCTTGGTGCGATGCCAGAAGTTTCGGTGCATACGGACGCATATCATGCGGCGCCGCACATTTGCTGTTTTTCAGTTGTGGGACATCGCGGAGAAGTGCTTGTACACGCTTTGGAAGAATATGATATCTATGTTTCGACGACCAGTGCTTGTTCTTCGCGTGCCAAACTTGCGAGCAGTACGTTAAAAGCGATGCAAGTAACGGATGACGAGGCAGTTGGTGCCGTTCGTGTCAGTTTATCTTACCAAAATACGATGGCCGAAGCGCAACGTTTTATTGAAGTAATTCGAGCAGTAATAAAAAATCTAAATGAAGTGGTGAAATAATGAAATATGATCGTATAGTCGTAAGATACGGCGAATTATCAACTAAAGGAAGAAATAGAAAACAATTTATAAAAAAGTTAGCACATAATGTGAAGCGTGCCATTGCTGATTTCCCGGAAGTGAAGGTTTTTGGGGAACGTGATCGGATGTATTTACTGTTGAATGGTGCGGATGCGCAGGTGATTTTAGAACGATTGCAACCAATTTTTGGGATTCAGTCATTTAGCCCTGCGGTTCGTGTGTTACAAGATGTGGAAGAGATGAAGCGTGCTGGACTTGAGTTGGTGCGTGCGGTGCATCGACCTGGCGGTAGTTTTAAAGTGAATACGCGCCGTTCTGATCGTTCGTTTGAACTGGACACGAGCGGAGTAAATCATGAACTTGGTAGTTATATTTTGCAAAATATTGATGATTTGCATGTCGATGTGAAAACGCCGGATGTGAAGTTGCTGGTAGAAGTTCGGAGTGAGGGCGTGTTTTTGTCGTGCCAAACGATTCAAGGCGCTGGCGGTTTGCCGGTTAGCTCTTCGGGGCGCGCAATGCTGATGCTTTCTGGTGGGATTGATAGCCTGTGGCGGGATATTTAGCGATGAAACGTGGTGTTGAAATTGAAGCAGTGCATTTTCATAGCCCACCGTATACGAGTGAACGTGCTCGTCAAAAAGCGGTAGATTTAGCTGGGAAATTAGCAAAGTATAGTGGTCAGGTGCAAATGCATGTCGTACCGTTTACCGCGGTTCAAGAACTGATTAAAAAGCAGATTCCAGAAGGTTTAACGATGACAGTTACGCGTCGCTTAATGTTGCGAATTACAGATGAATTGCGCAAACGTCGTGAATGCTTGGCAATTGTAAATGGGGAAAGTTTAGGGCAAGTGGCGAGTCAAACGTTGGAAAGTATGCTAGCTATTAATGCGGTGACGACAACGCCGATTATTCGTCCAGTCGTATCAATGGATAAAAATGAGATTATCGATATTGCGCAACGCATTGATACGTATGATATTTCTGTTCGTCCTTTCGAGGATTGTTGTACGATTTTTACACCGCCATCTCCGAAAACACGCCCTAAATTAGAAAAAGTGGAGCGTTATGAAAGCTTTGTTGACTTTGAGGCGATGGTACAAGAAGTAGCGAATATGACAGAGACGTTTACTGTGGATGTTGCAGATATAAATAAAGTACAGGATGAGTTTTCAGACCTGTTCTAATGAGAAACATACTAAGATGAGTAGGCAAAACCACGGTCTTGCCAGTCATTTTAGTATGTTTTTTTGTTTTTGGATGGCTTGTCGCGCCAAATCGTCGGCTTTTTTATTAGAAGCACTCGGAATCCACTGTACGAAAAATAAGTCGTTCGTATCTAATAATTGCAAAATTATATCTAAGTGTGGTTTGAAAATCGGGTTTTTTGCATGACGTTTTTCAATGGATTGCACCACAATTTTAGAATCGGAATAAATTCTTAAGAGAGTTGGGTGATAGGTGAGGGCTTGTTCTATTCCCGTTTTTATAGCGATAAATTCGGCTTCATGATTGCTCATTATTCCAATTGGTTTGCTAATCTGTTTATAAATTCCATCAGCAATCAGCACAATTCCAATACCGCTTAAACCAGGGTCACCAGCGCTTGCTCCGTCTACATAGATTTCCAAATAAATCTCGCTCCTTTCTAGTCTAGTATAACAAATTGGTAATGCTATAGCTAAAACGATGCAGTTAGCGGCGAATAAATAGTACTTTTAGTCACTAGTAAAACAGAACATATGTTTGTATACTATAAATACAAAAAAGGACAGGGGGCGTTGTGGGATGACTTCATCAGATTATCATGATCGTGGAATGAAGAAATGGGGCGGCTTCTTGCTCAGTGAACATACGGCGAAAATGGAAGTGGAAAGTCGCTTGCCTGTGTGGGAAAAACCGATGGACCAAGAGAGTGTCTATCATGTGTTGCATCAAGTCATACAACATCGCGCAGTTGCTGTCATTCAATTATATAAGGAGGAAGAAGAGGCTCCTGACGCTTATATTGAAGGGCGAATTGTGGCTGTGGAAGGCGACTGTTTGCATGTCCAGGTAGGGAATGCCATACGGGGGATTGATTTAGAAATGATTCGCTTTGTGAAAGAAAGGGGCTATGAGAAATGGTACGAGAAATAGATTATTCTGTGGCACCGCGTCGAGATATTTTATGTATTGATGTGAAATCATTTTTTGCGAGTGTGGAATGTGTGAAACGACATTTGAACCCACTAACGACTTATTTGGTTGTGATGAGCCATGCAGAGCGCCAAGGTGGTCTTGTTTTAGCAGCAAGTCCAATGATGAAGGCCGAATTTGGTATTAAGACAGGGTCAAGACGCTATGAATTGCCGGATGATTCGCGAATTATTATCGCACCGCCACGAATGAATTTGTATTTGCACGTCAACGAGATGATTTTGAAAATTGCTAGAAGATATGTGAGCAAGGATGACTTATACGTGTTTTCGATTGATGAATTTTTCATGGATGTCACGCAGTATCATGCTTTATTTGGTGATACGATGTCCATTGCGAAACGTCTGCAACAAGATATTTGGCAGGAACTTAGATTGGCTGTAACGATAGGTATTGGGGAGAATCCTTTTTTGGGGAAGTCGCATTGGATGTGGAAGCAAAACATAATCGGAGCGGCATAGCAGAATGGCGATATGAAGATATTCCGAACACTTTATGGAGAGTGCAAAAAATGACAGATGTAGTAGGTATCGGGCATCGAACCGCGGCAAGATTGCAGAATATCGGTATTTCAAGTATATACAGTCTAGCTCATGCTCCTGTAGAACTGCTCAGAAAGACAATGGGTGTTATAGGCGAGCAGCTTTATTACCACGCGAACGGAATCGATTATAGTCGTTTGTCCGAAAAATATATACCACTAACTAAAAGTTTCGGTAAAAGTCAGATTTTAGAACGCGATTATCGTGATATAGCAGAAGTGGCCATTGTGATTCGTGAAATGGCCGAAGAAGTGGCGATGCGAATTAGAAAAGAACATGCGCAGACAGCCGTTATTCACTTGAGCATCGGTTATAGCAAGCACAGCATTGAACGAGGATTTAGTCATCAAATAAAGTTGCATCCAACAGATAATAATAAACAAATCGCAGAGGCAGCACTACACTTGTTTTATAAATATATCGGTCGAGAAGCGGTTCGAACTATCGCTTTATCCGCTGGGAAAATCACGTTTAAACAAGGCACACAGTTGAATCTTTTCGAAGATGCTTTGCAGACATTGTATCAGGAACAGTTGGAGCGCACGATTGATAATATCAGAAATCGATATGGCTTCAAGTCGATGATGCGAGCGAGCAGTTTGCTAGAAGGTGGTACCGCAATCGCAAGAGCAGGACTAGTTGGCGGCCATAATGGCTAAGAAAAAACCAGCATTGATGTACTGGTTTTTTCGTTACTTATACTTTCTCTACGTTAGCCGCTTGTGGTCCTCGATTGCCTTCTACGATTTCAAACGTGACTGTTTGACCTTCATCGAGCGATTTGTATCCATCTCCTTGAATGGCAGTGAAATGAATAAAAATGTCTTCGCCGTCTTCCATCTCCAAGAAACCATACCCTTTTTCATTGTTGAACCATTTAACTCTTCCATTTTGCATGAATAAAAATCCTCCTAAATCTTGGCCAAAAATAAAACTAGCCCGTTTTTGTCATATTGCTTCTCACATGTAAGCAAATACGATACATTCATCATAAACCTACACTTATCGGTGCGTCAAGTTTATTTTTGAAGCGTTTACATGATGGGCACTTTTTTTTGAAAAAAATAACCCTTTACAGAGGCGAATTCTGGCAGGGTGTGGTAGAATGAAATGGTGAAAGAAATCAAGGTTGGAGGAATATGCAAATGCCAACACCAAGCATGGAAGACTATATCGAGAAAATCTATTCATTGATTGAAAATAAAGGTTATGCTCGAGTATCAGATATAGCGGAGGAGCTTCTAGTGCATCCGTCTTCTGTTACAAAAATGGTTCAGAAGCTAGATAAGGATGAATATCTGGTATATGAGAAATATCGAGGCCTCATTTTAACATCGAAAGGAAAAACAGTCGGAAAACGCTTGTTAGAAAGACATGCATTACTGGAATGTTTCCTGAGTGTTATCGGGGTAGAAGAGGCTCATATTTATGAGGATGTAGAAGGAATCGAGCATCATCTAAGTTGGAATTCAATTGATCGAATTGGTGATGTCGTCCAGTTCTTCCAAGAGAATCCGGATGCGCTTGACAAGCTTCAAAGGATACGCAAGAATAAGTAATGGTGAAAGAATTTCCTGTCAGTGCAATGGCTGGATGCGCAATTTTTGTGGCAGATAAGGCTCATCAGTACCAAGCCGGTATTTTTCCCGGCGCAACAAAAAGAAAGCCGTTACATTTGCAGGAGTTTTTTATATATTTGTTACATATTGAAAGGGGAATTTAAAATGGCAAACAAAGTAAAGTCTGACATTGAAATCGCATCAGTAGCAGAAATCAAACCAATCACAGAGGTCGCAGAAGCAATCGGGTTAAGTGTGGAAGAGTTAGAACTGTTCGGTAAATATAAGGCTAAACTAAGCTATGACACGATTCACTCGCTTGTAAACAAAGAAGATGGCAAATTAGTTCTTGTAACCGCTATCAATCCGACGCCAGCTGGTGAAGGAAAGTCAACGGTAACAGTAGGATTAGGGGATGCACTTGCGAAGAAAAGAAAAACAATGATTGCACTTCGGGAGCCCTCGCTTGGGCCAACAATGGGTGTGAAAGGTGGCGCAACCGGTGGTGGTTATGCGCAAGTAATTCCAATGGAAGACATCAACTTGCATTTTACTGGTGATTTCCACGCGATAACAGCGGCAAACAACGCTTTATCAGCATTCATTGATAATCATATGCAACAAGGAAATGAATTACGAATTGATCAACGCCGTATCGTTTGGAAACGCGTTGTCGATTTAAATGATCGTGCTTTGCGTAAAGTCGTTGTAGGGCTAGGTGGACCTGTGCAAGGTGTGCCGCGTGAAGATGGATTTGATATTACGGTTGCATCCGAAATTATGGCAATTATTTGCTTGGCTACAGATTTGAAAGACTTGAAACGCCGCTTAAGTGCTATCGTGATTGGTTATAACTATGATCGCGAACCAGTAACAGTTGGTGAAATGGGTTATGAAGGTGCGCTGACATTGTTGCTAAAAGAAGCATTGAAGCCAAACTTAGTACAGACGTTAGAACATACACCAGCTATTGTGCACGGTGGACCTTTTGCGAATATTGCGCATGGTTGTAATAGTATTTCGGCGACTAAAACTGCACTTAAATTAGCGGATTATGTCGTGACGGAAGCTGGGTTTGGTGCGGATCTTGGCGCAGAGAAGTTTTTAGATATTAAAGTGCCTGCTTTAGATAAAGCGCCTGATTGTGTGGTTATTGTAGCAACGATTCGTGCGCTGAAAATGCACGGCGGGGTTGCAAAAACCGAACTTGGCGAAGAAAACGTGAACGCGTTGATTAAAGGCTTTGCGAATTTGCAAAAACATGTGGATACCGTATCACAATTCGGGTTACCATATGTCATCGCTATTAATAAATTCATTACCGATTCTGACGCCGAAGTTGCGCAATTAGAAGCACTTTGCAAGGAATATGATATCCCGTTCTCACTTACAGAAGTTTGGGAAAATGGTGGTGCTGGTGGAGCAGACCTTGCGGATAAAGTTATTTCTGCAGTGGAAACAGGCCAAGCGAAATATACACGTATGTACGACGATGCTGATTCAATAGAAGATAAATTAGAAGCTATCGTAACAAAAGTATATGGTGGAAGCGGTGTCGAACTTTCTAGTAAGGCGCAAAAACAAATCGCGGAATTCAAGAAGTACGGCTGGGATCGTTACCCAATTTGTATGGCAAAAACGCAGTATTCGTTAACGGATGATCCAATAATGCTCGGTCGTCCAACAGATTTCGTTATCCACATTCGCGAATTCATTCCAAAACTTGGTGCAGGCTTCATCGTTGCTTTAACGGGTGATGTGATGACAATGCCAGGATTACCGAAGAAACCAGCGGCACTAAACATGGACGTCGATGAAAAAGGAAATGCGATGGGGTTATTCTAAAATTTTATAGGTTTATCAGGGCTAGGAAATCTATCGTCGATTTTCCTAGCCTTTTTGTGAGAACTTCGCTAAAATAGAGAAGACATATACGGAATGGATGGGAAATAATGAAACAATTAAAAGTGGAAAATTTGACGAAAACATATGGCGATAAAAGCCTTTTTGAAAATGTGACGTTTGCGATTACGGAAGGTGAGCGGATTGGTGTTATCGGGGTGAATGGAACGGGAAAATCGACGCTGCTTTCGATTATTGCTGGAATAGAAGAAGGCGATAAGGGCGAGATTTCAAAGGCGAAGGATTATACGATTGGATTCTTGGCGCAAGACCCGCTTTTATCAGATGAGCACACGGTTTTAGAAGAAGTTTTTCAAGGAGAGACGCGGGCGCTTCAGGCGGTTCGGCAGTATGAGCAGGTGTTGCTTGAGATGGCGGTGAATCCGGATGATACGGCGCTACATGATCGGTTTACGAAAGCGCAGCATGAGATGGACGCTACGAATGCGTGGGATGTGAACACGGATGCGAAGACGATTTTGGATCGGTTGGGGATTACGGATTTGACGGCGAAAGTCGGGTCTTTGTCTGGTGGTCAGCGCAAACGGGTTGGTCTTGCAAAAGTAATGATTGAGACGCCGGATTTATTGATTTTGGATGAGCCTACGAACCATCTTGATTTTACGTCGATTCGGTTTTTGGAGGATTATTTGAATCGGTTCCGTGGGGCGGTTTTGCTTGTGACGCATGATCGGTATTTCTTGGATCGGGTGACGAATCATATGCTGGAAATTGACCGCGGGACGGCGTATCGGTATGTGGGGAATTACGAGAAGTTCATGGAAGCCAAGGCGATTCGGATGGATAATGAAGCGCGCGAAGGTGAGAAAAATCGGAACTTGTATCGTAAGGAACTGGCGTGGATGCGACGCGGGGCTAAGGCGCGTTCGACGAAACAAAAGGCACGCCAGGATCGGTTTGCCGATTTAGAAGGAAAAGTGAAGACGAAAGCGGATGATGCGGAATTGCAGTTGGATTTTGCGACGTCACGGCTTGGAAAGCAAGTTTTTACGTTGGATCATGTGGAGAAGCGTTTCGCGCAAAAGCATGTGCTGCAGGATTTCAGTTTAATTATTCAACCGGGAGAACGGATTGGAATCACGGGGAATAATGGGACGGGGAAATCGACGTTACTTAATATGCTAGCTGGGCGGATAGAGCCGGATGCTGGTGAGATTTCAACGGGGCAAACGGTGCGAATTGGTTACTATACGCAGCAAAATGAAGAAATGGACCCAGATCAGCGGATGATTGCGTATTTGCAAGAGGCAGGCGAGACGGTAAAAACATCGGACGGTGAAGTTGTGTCGGTGTCTAATATGTTGGAGCGCTTCTTGTTTCCACCAGTTGCGCACGGGAAGAAGATTGGGAGTTTGTCCGGAGGCGAGAAGCGTCGTTTGTTCTTGCTGAAAATCTTGATGGAACGGCCGAATGTTCTTTTACTGGATGAGCCGACGAATGATTTGGATACGCAGACGTTGACGGTTTTGGAAGATTATTTGGAGACGTTTAACGGCACGGTAATTACGGTAAGCCATGATCGGTATTTCTTGGACAAAATCGCGCAGAAATTGCTAGTTTTCACGGGGATTGGTCAAATCAAGACGTATCTCGGGGAGTATAGTGAATTTTTGGCGACGTTGGACACGAAGAAAGCGAAGCCGAATGTGGCGCCAGTGGTTGAAAAAGCGGAATCAAAGCCGGAGAAACCGAAAGAAAAAGTGAAGCATACGTTTGAAGAAAAGCGGGAATGGGCCGATATTGAGAATGTGATTGAGGCGCAGGAAAGCAAGATTGCGACGCTGCATCAGGATTTAGAGGCCGTTGGTAGTGATTTTACGAAAGCTGGTGAGCTGAATGCAGCACTGGAAGAGGCAGAAGCTGAGCTGGAACGCTTGATGGAACGCTGGGAGTATTTATCGCAGTTTGCGGATTAAGATAAAGGAGGGCACAGGCATGAAACAATATCTCGATTTAGAAAAATTTGTACTGGAAAACGGAACGCAAAAAGGAGATCGGACGGGAACTGGGACGATTAGCACGTTCGGTTATCAAATGCGTTTTGATTTAGCGGAAGGTTTTCCGATGATGACGACAAAGCGTGTGCCGTTTAAGTTGGTCGTGAGTGAATTATTATGGTTTTTGCATGGCGATACGAATATTCGTTATTTGCTAGAACATAATAATAATATTTGGAACGAGTGGGCGTTTGAGCGCTGGGTCGCGAGTTCGGAATACACGGGTCCGGATATGACGGATTTTGGTTTGCGTGCGGAGCAAGATGAAGCGTTTAAGGCTGTTTATTTAGAAGAAATGGCTAGTTTTAAATCGCGGATTTTGGCGGATGACGTTTTTGCGAGTAAGTATGGGGAACTTGGGAATATTTACGGTAAGCAATGGCGAGAATGGCGGACGTCAACGGGCGAGACGATTGATCAGTTGGCGGATTTGATTGAAATGATTAAAACGAATCCGAATTCAAGGCGTCTAATTGTGTCTGCTTGGAATCCAGAAGATGTGCCAACGATGGCGTTACCGCCGTGTCATACGTTGTTCCAATTTTATGTTGCGGATGGGAAGTTGAGCTGTCAGTTGTATCAGCGGAGTGCCGATATTTTTCTTGGTGTGCCGTTTAACATTGCGTCGTACGCATTACTTACGCATTTGATTGCGCGGGAAACGGGACTTGATGTTGGCGAGTTTGTGCATACAATGGGGGATGCGCATTTGTATAATAACCATATCGAACAGGTGAAAGAGCAGTTGTCGCGGACGCCTCGTTCGTTGCCAAAACTTGTTTTGTCAGATCAGCCAGCTTCGATTTTTGATTTTGATGTGGCGGATATTACGCTAGAAGGCTATGATCCGCATCCAGCGATTAAGGCGCCGATTTCGGTTTAAGGAGGACAACGCATGTTAACTTTTATTTGGGCGCAGGACAAGGACGGCTACATCGGCAAGGATAATACGATGCCGTGGCGCTTGCCTGCTGATTTGCAACATTTTAAAAAAAGAGACGGACGGTCATACGATTGTGATGGGGCGCAAAACGTATGAATCGATTGGAAAAGCATTGCCGAATCGAGAAAATCTTGTATTGACCCGCGATCTGAATTATTCGCTAGCAGATGCCAAAGTGGTGCATGATAAAGCGGAAGTGCTAGAAATCGCGCGTGATAAGCAGGTGTATATTACAGGTGGTGCCGAAATTTACCGACTGTTTTTAAAAGACGCAGATGCACTTGTGGTGACGCATGTGGAGGCACATTGTGGTGGAGATACGATTTTTCCAGAATTAGATTGGCAAAATTGGCGTCTCGTGAAGCGCGAAGACGGCGTTCGCGATGAAAAGAATGAGTTGGATTACTGGTACGGCTGGTATGAAAAAAAGGCCCATGCGTGAGGAAAATCCGGCGAAGGAAGTCATGATGCGATTTCATGTGTTGGGATATTTTCTAGTTACTTTTTTATGTATCGGTATTGGCATTATGTTCGGCTTTAATGAACCAGCTAATAATTTAGTGATGATGCTTTTTTCCTTTTTGAAATATATTTTGCTGCTGCTTATCGTTGGCATTATCGGTGTTTGGCGAGCAAAAGAAACAGCGTCGCGCCTCTTTTTTGCTTGGTTTATTATTCTTTTTGTAGCCTATATGGGTTTTCTTATAAGTGTTATTTTGACAAGGACGAGCTGAGAGTGCGTCCTTGTTTATTTTGTCTATTGACGTGCTAGATGTTGTTCAAAATGGCTAATTACAGATTGAGAATTGTGTGTTAATTTAGAAGAATGTATAGAAACAAACGATTGTAATAGCAGCAAGATAAAATAGGGGGCTAGAAACAATGTTTTTCAAACATGCAAAATGGCGAGCGAGTGGTACAGTCTTGGCTTTACTTTGGTTTTGCTGGTTACTTTCTTTTTTAGATCGTATGGTTATTACGGTTGCACTACCTTACATAGCAGAAGATTTCAAGTTAACCTCGACCCACCAAGGGCTGATTATTAGTACCTTTTTCATGGGGTACGCTTTATTTCAAATTCCAGGTGGGATGCTTGCAGACCGATTTGGTTTTCGCAAAATGACAAGTATCGCTGTGGGATTTTGGTCGTTATTTACGATGTTAACCGGCTTAATCTTTTATTATCCACTATTTTTAGGCGTGCGATTTTTCTTCGGATTAGGTGAGGCGCCGCTGCCAGGATCGTCCTACAAGGCAATTGCGACCTATTATCCAAAACGATTGCGTGGCCGGATGACGAGTATTCAGTCGACCGTGAATACACTCGGACCTGCATTTGCCAGCGTTTTAGCAGCTTATTTTATTGGTCTTTTTGGCTGGAGACATCTCTTTGTTTTTCTAGCGATTCCCGGTTTTGTGGTAGCGTTTTTATTCTATCGATTAGTGCGCGATAATCCGAAAGATAATCCGCGGATGAGCGCTGAGGCTTTGCAGGAGCTAGAAGATGATGAACCAGAACTACAAACTGATCAACCAAAAGCCAAAGTTTTAGCCATTTTTAAAAATAGTTTAGTATGGAAAGCCGGACTGGTGTGGTTTTTCTTTGATCTTACCTTTTGGGGCTTCACGTCTTGGCTCCCGTCGTACTTAATGAACGCGCGTGGCTTGAGCCTGCAGGCGACAGGGTTTTATAATGCGTTGCCATACTTAGTTGGAACCGTTGCGATGCTAGTCGGTGGTGCGATGTCGGATCGTTTTAAGAATCAGCGTCGTTTCATTTTTGCCGTAGCGATTTTAGTGGCAGCAGCGTCACTTGCTCTTATTATCAAAGTCCCGTCGATGGAGCTAGCCTTGTTATTGCAATGCGTTACAGCATTATTCCTCTTTTTATCACAAGGTATCTTCTGGGGAATCGTGGTCGATATTTTGCCAACCGACCAAATGGCTACAGGCTCATCCGTCGTCAACTGCCTCGGCTCCATCGCAGGCGTTATTTCACCAATCGTCATTGGAAAACTGCTGGATATTTCAGGCGGTTCTTACGCGACTACCTTCACGTATTTAGCGATTTGCCTTGTGTTAGCAGGGATTATTGTTCCAACATTACGAACAAAAACGACATAAGAAAACCGTAAGAATGTAGGGCACAGACGCCGCACGTTCTTACGGTTTTTCATTAGGTTAATTTTTCAAAATCATGATTAATAAAATCCACAAGTGTAAACTGGCCATCTTCATACTCAAATTGCAAAATGCAACAGTTTTTCAGGCCGCTAATTTTACCGATTTTGCTTGTACCTTCCCAATGTCTGGCTAACTGTGCACAGGAGGCTCCATGGGAAACAGCAAGGACAATATCGTGGTCTTCTTGTGACATCATATCCTCCATTGTTGTAAGAAGTCGTGCGCGGAAATCCATCTCTTTCTCTCCGCCAAATGTTGCGAAGAAATCACCATAAGGTAGCGGGGGATTTAAGTCTTTACTTTCCCCTTCAAATGTGCCGAAGTTCCATTCTTTCAAGCCCTTTAGACGCTTGTAGGACATACCGGTAATCAGTTCGAGTGTATCGCAAGCTCGCTCTGAGGTGGAACTATAAGCTTTATCGAATACAATATTGTTCGTTCTAAAATACTTGCCTGCAATTTGAGCTTGTTTCACACCAAGTTCTGTCAGTGGTGCGTCGCAAAAACCTTGGATTTTCTTGCGGGCATTAAATAAGGTTTGACCGTGTCGCATGAAGAATAATGTTTTTTTCATCGTTTTCCTCCCTAATTTGCAATATATATCAAGTCTACCACCTTAGAGTTCACTCCAGTCAATTAAAAAGAGATGCAAGCCCAATTTTAGGCACTGCATCTCTTGTCTCATTTAAATTTCTTCTGCTAATGTTTGTTCCTCGTGTTTCAATTCGCCGGTCGCCTTACTTGTGACGATTCCTGCGACCATGCTGTCACTTACGTTTAGCGCTGTACGACCCATGTCGATGAGTGGCTCGATAGAAATCAACACACCAGCAAGACCAATTGGTAAGTTTAATGTTGAGAGTACGATAATTGCGGCAAACGTTGCGCCACCGCCAACACCAGCTACACCAAACGAACTAATCGCTACAACTAGAACGACCGTTAAAATAAATTTCCAAGAAAGCGGGTCAATACCGGCAGCAGGGGCAATCATAATCGCTAACATTGCTGGGTAAATACCGGCACAACCGTTTTGCCCAATCGATAAGCCAAATGATGCTGCAAAGTTAGCAATCCCTTCCGGAACACCAAGTTTCTTTTGCGTATCGATGTTTAATGGAATCGCTCCGGCACTTGTTCTTGAAGTGAAGGCAAAAGTCAGCACTGGTAGGGCTTTTTTAATGTAGGTTACTGGGCTTGTACCTGTAAATCCGACAATTACAAGGTGAATAATAAACATAGCAATCAATGCCGCGTAAGAAGCGATAACAAAATTACCAAGTTTTAAAATCGCGGATGTATCACTTAGCGCCACCGTGCTTGTCATAATCGCGAAAACCCCATAAGGCGTTAAACGCAAAATCAATTTCACAATACGTAAAACAATTGCATAAATCGCGTCGACACCTTTGGCAAAAACAGCAGCTTCATCTGGTTGCTTCCGTTGCACACCCAAGAATGCAGCACCGATAAACGCTGCGAAAATCACGACAGCTACGGTAGAAGTTGCACGTGCGCCAGTGAAATCAAGGAATGGATTAGCAGGCAGTAACTCCACGATTTTTTGTGGGAAAGTGAGGTCGCTAATTCCTGCGAATTTATCTTGTAATTCCGTAGCTCGCGCCGCTTCTGTAGCACCTTGAGAAATATTGTTAGCATCTAAGTGGAACACGAGGGCAGCACCAATACCGACAAAAGCCGCAATGGCCGCCGTAATAACAAGTGTACCAATAATCCACATACCAACTTTAGCAATATTTGTTTTTAACTGTAGGCGTGTAAAAGCTGTGACAATCGAAATAAAAATCAGTGGAATGGCAATCATTTGAAGCAGTTTCACGTAACCGCCACCGATAATTCCAAGCCAATCCGTCGTTTGTTTCGTAACATCTGAGGCCGTTCCGTAAATAAATTGCAGCACAAATCCCGCGACAATCCCTACACCAAGCGCAAGCAACACACGTTTAGAAAAGGAAACATGGCGTCGCTGTAAGAACATGAATAGAAAAATAATAAGTGCGGCAACAATTAAGTTAATGACTAAAAAAGTTGTATCCATCTAATAAAATCCTCCCTTTAAACAATGGAATCATAAAAGTTTATAATTCCGATAAGTTTTGTTGGTATTAGATTACATGGAAATGGAAGTTTTGTCAAGAAGAGAAGTTTAAAGATTCCAGCAGATGTTCCGATGGGTTAAATAGAGTGTATTTTCTTTTTCGTATTAGGAGAGGCTGTACACTTAGGGAAATATTGCATATAATAGAAGAATACAGATATGGGAGGGGTTACATGAGCCAAATAAAAAGTAATCTTGGTCAGGTAAATCAGGTGGCGACTTCGATGGGACACGCGACAGATGCGATGCGGCAAGCGGGTTCGAAGCAGGTACAATTGGCGAATCGGACGAGTGTGAAGGTGAGCCAGGATACCAAACAGAGCTCAGATAAAGTGAAGCATTTGATGATACAATTGGGCAAGAGTTTTGGACGGGACGTGGCGCATATTCGCTCGGTCGCGCAGGAATTTGAACGGATGGATCACGAAGTTGGGAACGGGTTTGATTTTTCAGGTACAGCTCCACGTATTGGGAAATGAGGGATGACAGATGAGTGAGAGGGATAGAGAAATAGATCGCTGGAATCAGCGGTTGCAGCATGTCGCGGATGACCAGTATGCGAAGGAAAGGGAAATTCGAAGACAGAAGCAGTTGCTGGATGAAGTGGACGTTATACATAATCGGAACAATCAGTTGTTTCATGCACTTGGTAGCACATGGCATCGTGACCGAGAAATGGCGGTATTTTTGGATACGCAGCAACAGGACTATCAGCGAAAACATTTTCAGGTCGTGGATGGCTTGGAGGAAGAACAAATCAGGCTGGAACGTGAAAAGCGTGCGTTGCTGGAAAAGGAATCGGACTATTATGCGGCTCGTCAAAAAGTAGCGTTAGGCGGTGAGCAGGCATGAGTTTGAATGTCTTTTTAGGTGAAATCGATGCACAATCGGAGAGCATGGTGGCGTCGTATCATGATATGATAGAGGCAATGGAAGGTTTGATGCGTGCGGTGAATGAGTTCGCATTTGACCGGGAGTTGCAGGGAAAGACGTATGACAGCGCCAAACAGTATTTTGCGGCGACATATCGACCATTAGCGCAGGGCATGATATGTTTGTGTGAGGAATTGATACGGCAAAATCAAGCATTTCCACAGAAGTTCCGAGCCGATGTAGCAACGACAGATGTGATAGAGCAAGAGGTGCGCGATCAGATTCGACAATTGGACACTCAGATTCAGGATATTGAAAAGCTGAGCAATAATGTCGTTGGGATGGCGTTAATTACGCCGATATTTGTGGATTTGAAGCAGAAATTGCAGGAGAAGTTAGAGGCATTGTATCAGTTTGATGCGGAAACAGCGACTTTTTTTGACCGCGCCATGGATTTAACAGCGAATATTGTCCAAGGCTTGGCAGAAATCGATAGTGATAAAGCCTTCCAAGCCAAAACGGGAACTTTCCATACGATGGGCTTGAATATGGCATGGCGTTCGGCATTGCAGAAACAATGGGTGGCGCGTGAAGAAGCAATGGCGAAATTGGCAAAAGAGAATGAAACAGCAAGACTAATCAAGACTGCGGAAGAAGGCCCGTTACCTGTGATACCAGAAGGCAATGTAGCGGGATTTGTCACGAGAGATGGGAAGCTAGATGGCAAAGCAACCTATGACAATGCGAAATGGCAACAATCGCATGTATTAGCAGGTATGAAAAATGCGATTTTCTTGATTGATATGGTAGCGCCTATTTTCGATATCTATCGTTGGAAAGTGGGGCTTGATCCAATAACGCAAGAGAAGCTGAGTCCCTTTGAGCAAAATGAAGCAGCAGCATTCACCGCCTTGACCTTCATTCCATTCGGAAAGCTAGGAAAAGCGGCAAAAGCAATCAAAGCGTCGACACGAACTGATGAATTTAAGTTTTTGTTTGAGAGTGTAGATGATCTAGGCGAGTTTAAAAAAGTAGATGGAACGGATGTGTTCAATGACTATTCTCAGGTCAGAATATATTGGAAAACCGATGTCGAGTTCAAAGGCATAAAAGTCTATCAAAGAGATAATGTTATTGATCCTAATAAAGTTGATATGAAAGGTAGAAGTAACCTTCAAAGAATGGAGAAAGGACTTGCTCCACTCGGTTCTGATGGTAATCCGGTAAATCTACATCATATGACTCAAAGAGATGTCAGTTCAATTGCTGAGGTTGAGCAGAGTTTTCATCAAATTAATTCTAAGACAATCCATATAAATCCAAGCTCAGTTCCATCAGGAATTGATAGAAAAGCATTTACAAAATGGAGAGGCGATTATTGGAAAAATAGAGCACTAGATTTCAAATAAAGGAGATTGTATTATGAGCATAGAATCATATAATAAAGCTAAAGAGATAATAGAAGCAAATGAGGAGCTTGTAGATGATTTTGGAGAAATGCAGGAATCCCTTATCATTAAGGCACAAAAGGAATTAGGTGTTGATTTTCCTGACGAGTACAAATACTTTTTATCAGATTTTGGAGCATTGACTTTCGGTTCTATTGAAATTTATGGAGTATTTAAAGAGGACTTTGAAAACTCAGGAGTTCCCGATGCTGTATGGGCTACTCTGAATGAAAGAAAATTAGTAAATATGCCACAGTATTTAGTTGTCATCTATAATACTGGTATGGGAGAATTATTATGTTTGAATTTTAGAGATTTGAATGATAACCAGGAGCCAAAAATTACTTCGTATTTTGCTGGTTTTGATGAATCGGCACAAAAGCATGAAGTCTTATATGAAAGCTTTGGTGATTTTATTTTAGATATGGTTAAAGAAGAGATTCTTTAAAAATTGAATGGGGACTCAATAATGGATTAAATTAATGAGTATGTAGATTTTAGGGCAGTTTAGTCTGCCACTAGAATATATGAGTTGAATATTAGAAAAAACTCTTCACTGCATTAAAATGAGAAAACACTAAGGTCGATTTTGGGGTTTGAACTAGGCTTAGACTGGGGCTAGCTGTTGAATGTAAGGATACCCAGGTGACAGCAGAATATATGCAGAAGGAGTTTTAAAATATAAAAAGGAGAATTTTATGGATACTTTATTTTACACTCCCGGGAGAACCTAATAAAATGTTGATTCAAAAGATACACTAGTTATCCATTTTTCTATTACTGGTGGAAGGCTTTTAAAAAAGGATTTTGGATAGTAAGTAACAAGGACCCCAAAGCTAGATTTCCTAACCTTGGGGTCCTTGTTATTTACAGATAAGGTGTTTTGTCTGCTATATGCGTCACTATATCTTCACTTTTTGCTGTTCCTCCAAAATCGAAGCTTGAGCCGCAGCTATACGCGCAATCGGGATTCGGTAAGGAGAGCAAGAGACGTATTGTAGCCCTAACTTATGGAAAAATTGAATGGAAGCGGGGTCGCCGCCATGTTCGCCGCATACGCCCATTTTTAATGATGGATTTGTCATGCGACCGCGCTGTACGGCTGTTGTGACGAGTGCGCCGACGCCTTTTTTGGTCAATGGCTTGGAAGGGATCGGTAGGCAAAATTTTCTGTTCTTGGTAGGCATATAGGAATTTATTTGCGTCATCTCGCGAGAAGCCGAATGTTAATTGTGTTAAATCATTGGTTCCAAAGCTGAAAAATTGGGCTTCTTCGGCGATTTCGTCTGCTGTTTCGCAAGCGCGTGGAATTTCAATCATGGTGCCAATATCAAAAGGCAATACGAGCTGTTCTTTACGGAAAATTGCTTGGATGGCTTCTTTTAGTTGTTTTTTAATTCGCGCGATTTCTTCTCTGCTCGCCACGAGTGGTACCATGATTTCGGGATAAACGGCAATGCCTTCGTCGTGAATTGCGATGGCGCTCTCGATAATGGCTTCGGCTTGCATCATGTAGATTTCTGGGAACGTGATGGCGAGGCGGCAGCCGCGATGGCCAAGCATTGGGTTTGTTTCGGCTAAATCGTGTACGCGTTGCTTGATTTCATCCGCAGGTTTGCCGATTTCTTGCGCTAATTTTGCAATATCTGCATCGGTTTTTGGTAAAAATTCATGAAGTGGTGGGTCAAGGAGGCGAATATTGACTGGTTTTCCATTGGCAACTCGGAAAATTCCTGCAAAATCGGTTTTCTGCATCGCTTTTAGATGGGAGAGGGCGATTAGGCGCTCTTCTTTTGACTCGGCGATAATCATTTGGCGGACATACGGAATGCGGTCTTCTTGGAAAAACATATGCTCCGTGCGGCACAGGCCAACACCTTCCGCGCCAAAATGAAGTCCAACTTCCAAATCGTTCGGCGAATCTGCATTGACGCGCACGACAAGTTTCTTCGTCTCATTTACCCAGCTCATCAGTTCCTCAAAATGACCACCGATTTCCGTCTCAACAAGCGGGATTTGGTCCACATAAACGTTTCCAGTCGAACCATTTAGTGATAAAAAGTCACCTTCATGTAAAGTCGCCGTCGCACTTTGCAGGGTTTTCTTCGTTTCATCAATCGCGATAGCATCACATCCTGCGACACAGCACTTGCCCATTCCGCGCGCAACTACAGCTGCATGCGAAGTCATACCACCATGTGCCGTCAAAATTGCAACACTTTTCGCCATGCCTTCAATGTCTTCTGGTGATGTTTCATTCCGTACTAATATCACTTTTTCGCCACGTTCAGCAGCAATAACAGCGTCTTCAGCATTAAAATAAATTTGTCCCGTCGCAGCACCCGGTGAAGCAGGAAGTCCCGTCGCAAGCACCGATGCATTGGCAAGACTCGTTTCATCAAAAGAAGGGTGGAGGAGCTGGTCAATTTGCGCCGTGTCAATTCGCATAATCGCGTCCTCTTTCGAAATTTTACCTTCATAAACGAGGTCTGCCGCAATATTAATCGCAGCTTGCGCCGTCCGTTTGCCGTTTCGCGTTTGCAGCACGAACAGTTCACCTTTTTCAATCGTAAATTCAATATCTTGCATATCCAAATAATGTAACTCCAGTAGGGCAGCGACATCCAGCAGTTGTTGATACACATCCGGCATGGTATCCTCCAAATGCGAAATTGGCTCTGGCGTCCTAATCCCCGCGACAACATCCTCACCTTGCGCATTTAATAAATATTCACCGAAAAATACATTGTCACCAGTCGACGGATTCCGCGTAAAAGCAATCCCCGTCCCGCTTGTATCGCCAGTATTCCCAAACACCATCGACTGAATATTGACAGCGGTTCCAAGTTGATTATCTATATGATGCAATCTCCGATAAACAACGGCTCGCGGATTTTCCCAAGAATCAAATACGGCCGTAATCGAAAGTCGGAGTTGTTCTAACGGATTTTGTGGAAATTCCCGTCCGGAAGCGGATACATAAAGTTCTTTATAAACCACGATTAATTCTTGCCAATCGGCAGCAGTGAGCTCGGTGTCTAGCGTATAATTTTTGCGTTCCTTTAAATCATAAAGCGCCTGTTCAAAGCGGTAACCCGGTATGCGGAATACAACATCGCCGAACATCTGAATGAAGCGGCGGTAGCAATCATAACTAGAACGAGCATCTTGCGTCACGCGCTCCAATCCTTGCACCGACTGATCATTCAACCCTAAGTTAAGAATGGTGTCCATCATCCCAGGCATCGAAAAAGGAGCACCCGAGCGAACCGAAATCAGCAGTGGGTTTTCAGCGTCACCGAATTTCTTCCCTGTTTCCTCTTCTAAAATTTCCATGTGCGTCATCATTTCTGTGTAAATGTCATCCGATAAGTATTGGTGGTGCTCATTATAGTCTTTACAAGCCTCAGTCGTAATCGTAAAGCCGGGCGGAACAGGTAGACCGATATTCGTCATTTCCGCTAAATTGGCGCCTTTTCCACCTAGTAAGTACTTCATTTCCTTCGAACCTTCATTAAAATGATACACAAATTTTCTCAAAACGCTCACCTCTATTTTAGATTTTTGTTAAAACAAGGGCTATTTTACTTTTTCGATAATCAGTGCGGCCGTTTCTTCAATGGCTTTATCTTCTACTTCAATAACACGACAACCAAGCTGTTTAAAAATGCGGTAGCCATAGTCGAGTTCTTCTAAAATTCGATTTTCACTTGAGTAACTGCTCGTCTCATCCAAACCAATCGATTTTAGGCGGACTTTACGAATAGCAGCCAATTTTTCAGGACTGTTCGTTAGGCCAATAATACGATTTCTCGGAATTTGTGTCAGTTCGGCAGGAATCGGGATTTCAGGAACGAGTGGGACATTGGCAACTTTGTAATTTTGATTGGCGAGATAACTGCTCAGCGGTGTTTTACTCGTGCGGGAAATACCAACAAGTACGATATCTGCTTCTAAAATACCGCGTGGATCTTTGCAATCATCGTATTTGACAGCGAATTCAATGGCTGCGATACGATCGAAGTAATGTTGATCAAGTCTGCGCATATTGCCGGGATCTTCTTTGGATTTCTGTCCTGTTTTTTGCTCGATGGCGGCGGTTAACTTGGAAACAAGATCAATACACGGCAGGCCATGTTCCGTACAGTAGTCACTTGCGATGATGGCTAGCTTTTTTTTGTACTAACGTTTGCACGATGATCGCGTCTGCATTTTTGGCTTCCCCGAGAATTTCTATTAGCGTTTGGGCATCACGAACGAAGGCGTGACGGCGAATATCGGCGCCACCTTCTAATCTGAATTGGGCGGTTGAAGCACGTATCAAATGTTGCGCTGTTTCTCCGATAGCATCTGAAATAACGTAAATGATGACAGTATCTTTCATTTTTACCTCCGATTTATTCATTTTTAAATGTATCTACAAAAAGTTGCACCAATCGTGTTTTGGAAACTTTTCCAATCGCTTTTTTGTCCTCTACGACTGGTAATGAGTCGATTTGGTGAATGACGAGTTTCTGGGCGGCAAACAGGGTGGAATCTGTGGGTGTAATCGTTAAAATATTAGGCATTCGTGTCATAATAGTAGCAATTGGTGTAGCCTTTTTTATCCGTATCGGCAATCGCGCCCTTTAGTAAATCTTTGCGTGAGACAATCCCGATAAGTTCGGTAGCTTCCACAACGTATAAACTGCCAGTATCCTCAAGAAAAAGCGTAACAATCGCATCATGAATCGACGTTTCCTTTGTTACAAATACAGGCGTGGTCATAATATCAGCGACGGTCAGCTGGCGAATATCTTCATAAATGGTCGGATTCAAATCAAGCCCCGAGTAAAAATAGCCAACTTTCGGTCGCGCATCCAAAATGCCAGTCATCGTCAAAATCGATAAATCAGCACGAATTGTCGCACGCGTCAAGTTCAGGGAGCCAGCAATTTGGTCGCCAGTCGCTGGTTCATTTGCTTTCACAAATTCAATGATTTCTAGCTGTCTTGCGGAGAGTTTTATTACAATCACCTCATCTCAAAATAGTATACGCTATTTATTATATAGTATGGCATAATAGAATGCAAACAATCAATATGACACACTAAAAGGGAATAAAGTGACATACCGAAGCTTATTTCGCTATAATAAGTCTAATAGAGAAGATGGGGGAGAATAATATGCCAAAAAAGGTAACCTGGCTGGAATTGTTTTTTGATTTATTGTTTGTTGGCGCAATTGCTTCGGTGACACATGTGCTGTTACATATCGAACACGGCGTACTCGAATGGAGCATTTTTTGGAAGTTTGTCTTGATGTTTGTGCCGTTATGGTGGGCGTGGACAGGGCAGACATTGTTCATTAATCGTTACGGCAATGACTTGCTACCACAGCGTTTGCTGATTGCTTTGGAAATAATGTTTGTCTTGCTGATGATATCGAGCTTCAATCTTGATTT
>NZ_AODL01000021.1 GCF_000525995.1 Paenilisteria riparia FSL S10-1204
TTAAATGATAAAACTTATTATAAACTTGTATATTTATAATGTCAAATGGTTTTTTATAAATTTAAAAACTAATTTAAGCCTCTTTTTTGTATATTATCGTTTTTTTTATACATTTATCATTTCACATAAAACATACTAAAATGAGTAGGCAAGACCATGGATATGGCTCTACCTACTCATTTTAGTATGTTTTTACTATAAGATATCTCGGCGCAATGTTTTTAAGCCGTATTGATTTACAATCTCTGCCGCTTCTGGCACAAGCCCGTTATAAAGGCATCGCTCCATATCAAAAACAAGCGGAACATTCGTATGGATTTCTGCCAACTGTTTAGAAAGGCGCAGCATCTCCAAGTCTTCTTTAATCTTCGTTTGTTGCCCTGGTTTCAACTGATCAATATTTGCCAAGATACCGTCAATCGTTTCATACTCTTGAATTAATTTCAGTGCTGTTTTCTCACCGATTCCTCGAACGCCAGGATAACCATCGCTCGTATCGCCCATCAATGCTTTCACATCAACGAATTGCCGTGGTGTAATGCCCCATTCTTCTGCAAAAACAGCCTCATTATATTGCTTATAATTCCCATATCCCTTTTGCAAAATCCATACCTCATTGGTTGGCGAAACAAGCTGCAATAAATCTTTATCTCCGCTCAAAACTGTCGTATCAATGCCGGTTCCAACCATTTGTACTGTTACAGTTCCAATGCAATCATCCGCTTCAAAGCCAGGCACACCTATGTTGACAAAGCCAAACGCCTCGGCGACTTCTTTTGCTAAATCAAATTGTGGAATCAGTTCCTCAGGTGGCGCTTTACGCTCAGCTTTGTACCCGCTGTACAACTCATTGCGGAATGTCTTTGAACCCATATCCCAACAAATCAACGTATGCGACGGATCATTTTGCCCAATCGCTGTAAAAAGGTGCTTCATAAAGCCTTGCACGCCGTTCGTCGGTACACCATGTTGATTCACCATGAATTGCTTTGAAACTGCCGTCGCAAAAAAAGCGCGAAATAATAACGCCATGCCGTCCACGACAAGTAAATTACCTTTTTTGTTTTCCATCTTTGTTCCCCCTAGATTTCTAGCCATTTAGCATTATTGTACCATAGAAATCCACGACAAACGAATGCTTATAACTCGGCGCTCATTTCCTCTGTCACTTCTTTTTCTTTGCGATGCGGAATGATGTTAAAAATGATATTCAACACAATCGCCGTCACACTTCCTGCCACAATCCCGTTACTCGTAAACAACTGCACAAAATCAGGCAATACTTTAAACAGATCAGGAACTACCGTCACACCAAGTCCCACGCCTACCGAACAAGCAATAATCAACAAGTTTTCCTGTGATGTAAAATTCACTTTGCCAAGCATCTTAATGCCTTGCGCTACAACCATGCCGAACATTGCAACCATTGCTCCACCAAGCACTGGCGTTGGAATAATCGTTGTCACTGCACCCACTTTTGGCAGTAAGCCGAGCACAATCAGAATTCCTGCCGTGACGTAAATCACTTTTCTCGTCTTAATTCCTGAAAGCTGAATCAACCCCACATTTTGCGAATACGCGGTGTATGGGAACGTATTGAAAACCCCGCCTAAAATAATCGCCAAACCTTCTGCACGATAGCCTTTTGTCAAATCGGATTTTTCTAACTTGCGATTTGTAATATCCGAAAGCGCAAAATACACGCCCGTTGACTCGACCATACTCACAAGTGCAATCAGAATCATCGTCACAATTGCCGCCCAGTTAAATGTCGGCATTCCAAAATAAAACGGCGTTGGTAGATGAAATAGCGGTGCCTCCACAACTGGCTGCACAGAAATCCCACGATAAATCGCCGCAAAAACCGATCCCACGATAAGTCCGATCAAAACCGCAATCGCCTTACTAAATCCGCGACCGAACCTGTACACTAAAATAATCACGAACAGCGTCCCAAATCCAAGCCCAAGATTATAAAGCGAACCAAAATCAGCCGCTCCTTGACCACCAGCCAAATTATTAATTGCCACAGGAATCAACGTTAAACCAATAATCGTCACCACCGACCCCGTCACAACAGGTGGAAAAAAGCGCACAACCATCGAGAAAAAAGGCGCAACTAACAAAACAAACAGTCCCGATACAATAATCGAGCCATAAATCGCACCAATCCCATACTGTTCACCGATTAAAATAATCGGCGCAATCGCCTGAACCGCGCACCCAAGAACTACCGGTAATCCAATTCCGAAAAAGCGATTCATCGTTAACTGCAATAACGTCGCAATCCCGCACATGAAAATGTCGATTGATACTAAATACGTCATTTGCTCACTCGTAAAACCAAGCGCACCACCAATCAAAAGCGGTACTATCACAGCCCCTGCATACATCGCAAGCACGTGTTGAAAACCTAGCGCAGCAATTCTTCCTTTCCCAATCATTGCACTACTTCCTCCTCTACAAAACGAATCTGTTCGTTATCTAAAGAAGCAATGCGCGCCAATGAATAAATCGGGAATCCCGTTTTTTCTAGCAGCGCTCGCCCTTGTTGGAATGATTTTTCGATAACAATTCCAATCCCAGCAACTTCCGCACCAGCTTGTTCTGCAATTTCCAATAATCCAAGCACCGCCTGACCATTTGCTAAGAAATCATCAATAAGCAAGATGGTATCCGTGCTCGCCAAGAAATTTTTCGACACGGAAATATCGTTTGCTTCTTGTTTTGTAAAAGAATACACGCTACTCGTATACAAATTATCCGTAAGCGTCAACGATTTTTTCTTACGTGCAAAGACGACCGGAACATCGAGTGCTAATCCCGCAAAAACGGCTGGCGCAATGCCGGAGGACTCAATCGTCACAATTTTCGTAATACCAACCTCTTTAAAACGATCCGCAAATTCATTTCCAACGGCTTGCATTAACACTGGATCAATTTGATGATTCAAAAAAGTATCGACTTTCAAAACATTCCCAGGTAAGACAGTACCATGTTTTCTAATGTGTTCTTCCAATAATTTCACAGTTTTGTGACCCCTCTCTCGATTTAAGAGCGTGGAAGCTAAAAAACGCCCACCGCTCATACTAATTAATGAGAAGTAGACGTAAAAAGGCGGCAAATTTCGCCACCTAAACTATACAACGTTACTCTCACTCATAGTCCAGTTATTTACGGCAACTGGGTAGAAACTTGCTGTCCATATCACAGCGTATATACAAGTGAATTGCGTCTTATCATGTTTGTTATTTCATCATTATATCTTTGAACAATTGCTAGGTCAACCATCTTTTTTCATGAAACCGCCATCACACCTCATTTAATTTGTAAATGAAGTCGTAGCGGTCGTTCAGTAGCTGAATTAAATACTCTGGATTTAAGCCTTCGCCCGTCGTATCTTGCAAAATCGCTAGCGGTTTTTTCAGCATCCCAAATTGATGGACATTTTTCGTCAACCATTCGCGAATCACTGTATAATCATCGCTCGCCAAGATTTCAGAGACGTTCGGAATTTCTTTAGACATGGTTGCAAATAGTTGCGCCGCGTACATATAGCCAAGCGCGTACGATGGAAAATAACCAAAGTCGCCACCAGACCAATGAATATCTTGCAAAATTCCATCCGCGTCGTTTCCAGGTCGAACACCCAAATAAGCTTCATATTTGTCATTCCAAGCATCACGCAGATCTGCCACGCCAATTTCGCCATTCATAATCGCTTTTTCTAACTCATAGCGAATCATAATGTGTAGCGGGTAGGTCAATGTATCCGCCTCAATCCGAATCAGTGAACTTTCCGAAATATTCACCGCGCGATAAAATTCCTCTACCGAAACATCGTCAAATGCAGGCGCCGTAATCTCTTGAAAATCTTTATAATTGCTTTGCCAAAACGCAAAACTTGATCCTAATATAATTTCATAAAACAGCGATTGCGACTCATGAATCCCCATCGAAGCACCATTAGAAAGCGGAGTTCCAATCAATTTTGGACTAATATTTTGTTCGTAAATCGCGTGACCACCTTCGTGAATAATGCCAAAGACCGCCATTTTGAAATTGTCCTCATCGTATCGTGTCGTAATACGCACATCTCCAGTATTTAACCCCGTTGCAAACGGATGCACTGTATCATCTAAACGACCAGCCGCAAAATCAAAGCCCATTTTCGCCAAAATTCGCATACTAAATGCTTTCTGATGTTCCTTGGACACACGTTTATGAAGTAATGTTGGATCTGGCTGATGCTTCGCAGCTTCCACCCGTTGACGCAAAACTAAAATCGATTCGCGCAGTTTCGCAAATACATCGTCCAAAATCGCCACTGTCATACCTGGCTCATACTGATCGAGCAACGTGTCATAGGGATTTTCTTTGTAGCCCCAATATTCTATAAACTGCCGCTTACTAGCAATGATTTTCTCCAAATAAGGCTCAAACAGCGCATAATCATTCGTCGCACGTGCTGTTGTCCAAACATTTTCTGCCTGTGCAACCAACTTCGTATACGCTTCATATTCCGCCGCTGGAATTTTTTTATTCAAATCGTATTCTTTCTTGCATTCTTCTAGCGAACGACGCGTCACATCAGACAAACCGTCCTTTTCCAGCCAAAGTCCCGCAATAAATGCTGCCATCTCTTCGGAAACTTTCATTTTGAAAATCTCACCACTAAGCGTTCCAATCACTTCCGAGCGTTGCGTGGTTCCTTTTTCAGGCGCGCCAGTCCGCAAGTCCCAATACACAAGACTAAGCGCTTCTTCAAACGCACTAATTTTTTTCACATACTCTAAAAATTCTTGTTCTAGCTTTTGGTTACTTTCTGACATTCCGATTCCCCGCTTCCTTTAATCCCTACGTGGTGGCCTTGGCCCCCAATACTGGTATAAATCCGTTCGCAAATAACCATTGTAGAGCTTGCGCTTCTTCGTTGCCCGCTTTGCATAAACTTCTTCAAACATTTCATAGCTCGTCAGAACATACACCGACCAAGTAGGCATATTACGATACACCGAACGCATCTCGCGGTACAGCTCACGCACAGACTCCTCATCCTCCAAACGCTCACCATATGGCGGATTCGCAACAATCACACCGTACTTCTTTTTCGGTCGTAAAATCGACGACTTGCATTTGCTTGAATTCAATCACATCTTCCAGACCCGCCTCAAACGCATTTTGCTTGGAGATTTCAATCATTCGATGATCAATATCTGTTCCTAAAATATCTAGCGGTTGATTGTAATTCGCTGCTTCCTCTGCTTCTTGACGCGCTTTTTCCCACACATCCGCAAGCATCCAATCCCACGTTTCACAAACGAAATTCCGGCGCAATCCAGGCGCAATATTCCGACCAATAAGCGCTGCCTCAATCGGAATCGTCCCAGAGCCACACACCGGGTCATAAAAAGGACGATCCGGATGCCAACTCGTAAGTAAAACAAGCGCTGCGGCCATCGTTTCTTTCAATGGCGCACCACCTTGTCCAACACGATACCCACGTTTATGTAATCCAGCCCCACTTGTATCTAGCGTAATTGTTACCTCATCTTTCAAAAGCGACACTTCTAATTTAAAAAGTGCTCCTGACTCCATCAACCGTCCTTGCCTGCGATACTTCTCGCTTAAACGACTAACAATCGCCTTTTTTGTAATCGCTTGGCAATTCGGCACACTAAATAGCGTCGACTTCACAGATTTTCCCGCCACCGGAAAATTCGCATCTAATGGCAATAAATCTTCCCACGGTAACGCCTTCGTTTTTTCAAATAACTCATCAAACGTAGTGGCTTTAAAACGACCCACGACAATTTTGACACGGTCTGCCACGCGAAGCCACAAGTTCGTACGGGCAATCGCTAATTCATCTCCCTTAAAATACACCTTTCCATTATCCACTTCACACTCATAGCCAAGTCGGCGCACTTCTTTTGCTACGATAGCCTCCAGCCCTGCTGCCGCTGTTGCTACTAACTGAAATTCCCTCATACTTCCCATCCTCGCTAATTAATATCTAAAAAAAGAGCCGCTCCAAAGGCACACGCTCCTAGCCACACAATGTGCACTAAGTTATGGTATCTCTTTAGCAAGAAACACGCATACGTCCGACCTTGAAACAGCCCTCACTTTTTTAAATTCATCCTGATAATAGTGCTCTGTAAGCCATGTTCTGTACTTCTGTGATTACAGGATCACACAAAAGTGGCAATCATCTATCTGCATATAGCGGTTAAGCTACATACCTCGTCCCTCGTTGTTATTCCTCGGGAAAAGTGCCCCTACCAACATTTGGGTTTCTCGCTCGTGGGGTTTACCTCGTTCCACTTCCACCATTTCTGATGGAACTTCGTCACTGTGGCACTTTCAAGGTTCGAACGCCATATCCTAAGACTTAGGCGCGTCACCTGCCGTCAAACCGGATAACCCGGAGTGCCCTAGCTTATTGTTTGGCTAGGCACGATCACTACGGGCATTTCAGCACCGTGCGAGCATGGACTTTCCTCTGTTTTCATAGGGAAAACAGCAATTACCCAAGCACTATCTAAACTATTCTATCATGTTTATTGGTTGTCGTCTAGCTTATTTCCGAAAACGTGTTTTTCTAAATTGCTTAAGCGTTTTAGAATATCGAAATTCGTTGTGCCCGCAGGTTGTGTGCTCTGTTGCAAGCTCGGTGCTACAACTGCTTTAGGCGCATCTTCTAGTTCTGCACGCAAACGGATATTTTCTTGTTGCAATGCTTCAATTTCTTGTGAGAACGTGCTGTAGTCATTAATTACCTTATCGAGAAATTCGTCTACTTCTTCTGGATGATAGCCACGAAGCCCACTTTTAAATTCTTTTTCTAAAATTTCTTTACCTGTCAAATTATATTCAAATTGTTCAGAAGCCATTCGGTTTCACCTCTATATTTAGTCTATGCAATATGTTACATCAATCCTATGATGTAATCTTTCAGTTACATACCTCCATTTTTTCAAAGTTCACCGCATTTGTCAATTTATAATCCCCGACTTCACAAAAAAGTCACTAAAAATCCTGATTTAATGACTCGACAACCTCTTGTAATTCATAGAAATCAACGAGTAAAATCGGATAATCCGCATTTTCCGCGTAATGCGTCGCTTTTTCATAAAAAAACTTCGGTGCCCCTTCACGCTCCGTGTCATATACAAGTAAAGCTCCATCAGTATTATCCAGTACGAACTGGTCTTTCAATTGAAACTGGCTCGGATTCTCGTACTCCCGCTTCGTCACAGCCGCCATATAGTCCGCTTTTGCGACAACCTCATTGTACCAAAGCTTATTCGCATCATTCCAATTGCTCTCCTGATTCAAAAACGGTGTCAAAATCGCCAATTTCAGCGCATATTCCTCCGCTTTTAGTTCCGCGACCACTTCTGCCGCCCAGAGTTCCACGCCCATTTGCCCCGAAATAATGACCCATTCCAAACCATCCTCGACAAGCCCGATGAGCCGTCTCCGCAACGCCTCTTTAATAAAGCCAACTTCCTGCGCATCCCGCTTAAAAATACCCAACTCGAAATTTTTATATCCCGACACAAAAATCGACTTCATGGCGCCTTCTCCAATACTCGTTTTAACGTATACTCCACCGACTGATAATGATCACTAAAATGCTTGTAAAACGACTTCCCATTGAACGCACTGACCGCAATCATCTGAATATTATCTGTCACCTGTAGCAACTGCGCTTCTCCAATATAAGTCGGGCGATCCTTACGCACCCATGGAATCACGAGCAATAGCCATGCATCACACGTTTCTTTCACCGCATCCACAAACGGCTTCATATCTTTATAAAAATCAAACGCTTGCTGCTCTTTTTGGTTCGCCAAATAAAGTTCCCAAATCGCCTCATTGTGCTGCAACAATCGCTTTGTCACTTCCTTAATTTCACTCATAAAAATCAATTCCTTCTACATAATAAATTAAAATCAGCATATCATATTTTATGATAAACGACTATTTTTCGCATTAAAATATGATTAAAAAATACCATGAATATGTTATCTATGAAAAAAATTTGTTTTTTTGTATCAGACAAAATGTAATCCGAAAGTACGTTCCCTCTTACGTTTTCAGCTAGTCATACTATATTTGAAAATTAACCTAGGCAGATTTCCCCTACCAATTTTGTTTTTATTTGTTATAATAGGTGTTAGTCCAAAAAATGAAGAGTGACTAGTTGTGCTATCTGAATGATTGAAAGGGTGAAATAATATGGCAATACGTTATCCAAACGGAAAGAAGTATCAGCCAAATACGCCCTCCACATCTACTGCACAAAATAAATCGGTTTCTTATGGGAAACGTGGAATGTCACTAGAGCAAGATCTCAACGACACGAATGCGTATTATCTCGCAAACAAGCTTGCGGTCATCCATAAAAAACCTACCCCCGTGCAGATTGTCGGTGTAGACTACCCTAAAAGAAGTAGTGCCAAAATTAAAGAAGCATACTTCAAAACACCATCTACCACAGACTATAACGGTGTATACAATGGAAAGTATATCGATTTTGAAGCGAAAGAGACTAAAAATACGAGCTCTTTTCCTCTCAATAATTTTCATCAGCACCAGCTAACGCATATGGAGGACGTACGAGAACAAGGTGGCATTGTCTTTGTTATCATATCCTTTCATAGACTTAGCGAGGTTTACTTCACCAGATTGGAACATTTCCAACCATTTTGGCAACGGATGCTTGATGGTGGAAGAAAGTCTATAACACTACAGGAAATACGAGAAGTTTCAGACCAAATTCCTTATGGTCTAAATCCGAGGCTAGACTACTTAAGCATTATCAAGAAGCATTATTTCTAACAGTCGAACCCCCACATTAAAGGAGAGAAATTTTCTATGGCAGATAAACCGCAGACAAGATCTCAGTACCACAATAACAAAGCAAATAATCAACCTGAGACTAAAAAAACAACTGGAAAAGGACGTCGTATCACTGGAAATGTTTTTAAAGTGGTATTTTTCACGGCCCTTTTTGTCGCATTTGCTGGAGTTGCTGGTGGCGCAACCATGTTTTATACCTACGCAAAAGAAGCGCCAAAGCTGACAGATGCCAAACTACGTGACCCTCTATCATCTAAGATTTTAGATAAAAATGGAGATGTTTACGCAGAAATCGGTAAAGAACGCCGGGAATATATTGAGTATAAAGATATCCCAAAACAACTAGAAAACGCCGTACTATCAACGGAAGACTCACGTTTTTATGAACATGATGGTATGGACCCAATTCGCCTAGTAAGCGCCGCAGCAGGTAATATTACAGGTGGTTTCGGTTCACAAGGCGCAAGTACATTAACACAGCAAATCATTAAAATGTCTTACCTAGATTACACAAATAAAACATTGAGTCGTAAAGCCCAAGAAGCTTGGATGGCCATTCAACTCGAACAAAAATATAGTAAACAAGAATTACTAGAAATCTACATCAATAAAGTTTATTTATCCGACGGCGTTCATGGTATGGAGACTGCCGCCGAGCATTATTATGGCAAGAAACTAAAAGATTTGAACCTAGCGCAAACTGCTTTAATTGCCGGTATGCCACAAAGTCCAAATCGTTTCAACCCGTTCACACACCCAGACTTAGCAAAAAATCGTCGCGATATCGTTTTGAAATTAATGTACAACAACGATAAAATTTCTAAATCCGACATGGAAGCAGCACAAGCACTTCCAATTACAGATGGACTTGTTGACGAAGCTACACGCAAACAAAAAACGTATGCGTACGACACGTATGTCGATCAAGTGATTGACGAAATTGGCGACAAATATAATCCATTTACAGACGGCTTAACAATCTACACAGCGCTTGACCCGGATGCACAAAAATACACAGAAAAAAATGTTGAACACAAGCGATGTCATCAATTACCCAGACAAGAAATTCCAAGCTGGTGTTGTCGTGATGGATACAACAACAGGACGAGTACAAGCACTTGGTGGCGGTCGCGAAACAGCAGAATCAAAGAAAGTATCACGTGGCTTAAATCGAGCAACTGACATTAAGCGCCAGCCTGGTTCTACAATGAAACCAATTTTAGGATATGCACCTGCTATTGAATACTTGGACTGGTCAACCGCTCATATTTTAGACGACGCGCCATATCAATATGCTGGCGGACAGGAACTTCGTAACTATGACTCTGGTTATTTAGGCGAGATTTCTATGCGTCGCGCACTTTATTTATCGCGAAACATTCCAGCTGTTAAAGCTTCCAAGGAAGTCGGCTATGACCGTGCTCGTGATTTTGCCAATAACCTTGGTTTGAACTACAAAGAAGTGTATGAATCTACAGTAATCGGAAGTGGTGAAGCTTCCCCTATCCAAATGGCCGGCGCATACGGTGCATTCGGTAATGGTGGCGTATATAATCAACCACATACCGTAACGAAAATAGTTCTTTCAGACGGTAAGACGGAAGTAAATATGGAGCCAGAATCTGTCGTAGCAATGAAAGCTTCTACAGCCTATATGATTAGCGACATGCTAAAAGATGTCCTAACACAAGGAACTGGTACACGTGCCGACATCCCAGGTTGGAACATTGCTGCCAAAACTGGTACAACCAATTATGATGAATCCGTGCGTATCAAAAATGGCATTCCAAGTGATGGCACACCAGACTCATGGTTTGTCGGATATTCTCCTCGCTATACCGTTTCTATATGGACTGGTTATGACGAGCCGAACAAGAATTATTTATCGCCTAGCGAAACACGCATTGCTGCTTACATGTTTAAAGCAATGATGGGACACCTCGTTGCAGGCGAGAAAAATCCTGACTTTAAGAAACCAAGTAACGTGAACGAAATCCCGATTATTACTGGTTCCAACCCAATTATACGTGCAGCATCCGGAGCTAGTGGTCCGAATATATCATATGAACTTTTCCTAGACGGTACCGTACCATCAAGAACATCTGCAGCAGAGAAAAAAGAGCCTGATAACAGAGAAAGACACAGATAACGAAAAAGACAAAGACACACAAACGGATGCAGAGAAGAAAGCAGCTGAAGAAAAAGCGAAGAAAGAACAGGAAGCCGCGGATAAAGAAAAAGCGAAGAAAGATGCAGAAGATGCTGCCAAGAAAGCACAAGAAGAAGCCGATAAAGCATCACTCCAAACTCCAGGCGGACTAAACGCATCCTATAATGCAGCAACGAAGACCATCTCGGCAAGCTGGGCATCCAATGGCGCAGGTGTCACCTATGATGTCAGCGTCAACGGACAAACGCAGAACTATGCCACAACATCTATTAACATAGGTGGCGGCTCACCAGGTTCGACCGTTGTCATCACAGTCATTCCAGTCAAAGATGGAAAACGTGGTTCACCAGCATCAACAACCGTAACTATCCCGGCAGAGCAAACACAGCCTAGTAACGACCAGCCAACAACACCGCCAGCCAGCGATACGGGCGGTTCACAAAATAACAGCACTAACAATCCAACAACAAATCCATAAAAAAAGAAGGATCAGCGCTCACATAATCGTGGGTAATGATCCTTCTTTTAAATATGTCGTTTTTAAAACGAGTTTTCTCTGTTCTTTCACAAGCTCATTTAATTGTTTAAACGCAGGATAACCGTCGGGACGTCCCATCACAAACATCAGCCGTTCTTCGAGATTCATCGGAATAACTTCTAACGTTTTCATATGCTCCTCTAAGTTATCCAGCTGCACAGGCCTTCTATTGCTCCAAAACAGCATAGACAGGTAAATCCCTATTCCATCTCGAATAATTGCCATATCAGGTGTCTCACGCAACTTAAATGAAGCATCTAATTCTTGCGCGATATTCTTCCACTGTTTCGCCATTCTTTGACAAGCACGCGCAGGATCTGTATGCCAAGGCATCTCTCCTCGACCTCGCGTATAAAAAAGTTGTTCCTGCCAAAATGGCAAGCCACTTACAAAAATCGAATCCTCATCGAGCTCATACGTCGCCACATGAGGCGATTTAAAAAAACGGGTGCTCCAATTCTTTCGCATACTGAAAATCAGCCATCAAACCCTCTCGCTTTCGCTTGTTTTTTACCTTCACGACAAAGGTATAATAATGGACAAGTGGCACATTCCGGCTTCTTCGCCTTGCAATGGTAGCGTCCAAAGAAAATCAAATAATGATGGGCATCGGACCACATATCTTCTGGAAGTTTATGCATCAACGTGTTTTCAACTTCTGTCACAGAATCTTTCCAACGACAAATACCTAAACGTTTAGACACACGCTCAACATGCGTATCAACAGCAATCGCTGGTACACCAAAACCAACAGAAAGCACCACATTTGCAGTTTTTCGACCAACGCCAGGTAAACTTTCTAATGCAGCATGCGTCTGTGGCACCTCCCCTCCAAACTCATCTCGAATTTTACGTGATAAAGCTTGAATATTCTTCGCTTTATTACGGTACAACCCAATAGAGCGAATATCGTTTTCTAATTCTTCAATTGGGACCTGGATATAGTCTTCCGGTTCGTGGTATTTCTCAAAAAGAGACGTTGTTACCCGGTTGACCAAAACATCGGTACATTGCGCTGAAAGTACCACAGCTACTAATAATTCAAAAGTATTCTTATGCTCGAGTTCACAGTGGGCAGCAGGAAACATCTCTGCCATGGTCTCGATGCACATCACGGTTTGTTTATTTGTTAGCATTCCTTCACCCTTTTCTTTTATCTAGCCAATCATAAAGTGGAATCGAGTTTTCACTTTTCTTTACCCGAATTCCCGTTGTTTTATCCGCATTTGGGTTTCCTATTTGCTCATGGAAAGCTACGGATGCAGCGCGGGCTTGTTCCGCGGTCTTAACATTTTGGCGGTTCCAGTTAAGTAAAATCCGGTCAATATAGCGAAAACTTAACTTCTGCGAAATCACCGCTTCTTTTAATGCCTCTCGAATTAAGTCCGGATTATTTCGATCTTGGTCGATCCAAGCCGACAACATCTCAGCCTCCATTGGTGATAGAGGACGACCAAATTCTTGCTCAAACTGCGAATACAAACTAATTTGTACATGCTGTTGCGACTCAACTCGTTTTTCTTCATGCATATTTTCGAAAAGAAGCAACAACTTTTCCCAAAGTGGTTCTAAAGTGTAGCTTTCTGCGAGCACTTGCGCCGTGCCATCTTGTTGCTTAATCGCAATCAGCCGTTTTGTAACAAGCGCTTGAATGACTCGAAAAGTCTGTTCGGTAGACAATGTCATTCGTTCAGAAATTTCTTCCATCGACGGAAAATAAATTCGCTTTTCCAAAAAGGATTGTAACTGCAAGACAACAACAAGCTCTTGTTCGTCCATGCCAAGTTTCGCATAATTTTCGACCAATACGTGCGGCAGCGTTACATATCCCGCCTCTAACCATTTTTGCATTATTTTATTATCCATCATGAAACACCTCACTAAAAATTATACCACGAAAAACACCACAATCGTGCTGAAAAAACTTTTTTGAGAGGCTTTTTATTATTTTAGCGAAGATGCATCTCTTTTGTCGCATAAAAAAAAGAGAATTGGCATCCTGTGACACCGAATTCTCTCCTTCGTGTATTATGGATATAAACGATTCAACAAACGTGGGAATGGAATGGTTTCGCGAACATGTTCTGTGCCAGAAATCCAAGCAACCGTACGTTCTAAGCCAAGTCCAAATCCAGAATGGGGAACAGACCCATAGCGTGCTAAATCTAAGTACCAGCTGTACGCTTCTAAATCCAAATCAAATTCTTTCATACGCGCTTCTAAAATCGCTAATTCATGAATACGCTCAGAACCACCAATAATTTCGCCGTAGCCTTCTGGTGCAATCAAATCCGCACATAATACTACTTCACTGTTATTCGGATCTTCTGGCATATAAAACGGTTTTATAGCCTTTGGATAATGCGTAATAAATACTGGTTTCTCAAAATTATCTGCAATCGCCGTTTCATGTGGCGCACCAAAATCATCGCCCCATTCAATGTCATCGAATCCTAATTTCTTCAGCAAGTCAATCGCCTCTGTATACGTAATACGCGGGAATGGCGCAACCATTTTCTCTAAATGCGACACATCGCGACCTAAACGATCCAATTCCAAGCGACAGTTCGTAAGCACAGCTGCTACTAAAAATGCCACATAATTCTCTTGTACCTTCAAGCTATCCTCTAATTTATAAAATGCCATTTCTGGTTCAATCATCCAAAACTCAATTAAATGACGGCGTGTTTTTGATTTCTCCGCACGGAAAGTTGGTCCAAATGAGAAAACCTTACCAAATGCCATTGCCGCAGCTTCCATGTACAACTGACCACTTTGCGATAAGAAAGCATCTTCATCAAAATACTTCGTGTGGAATAGTTCTGTGGTCCCTTCCGGCGCACTTCCTGTCAAGATCGGTGGATCAATTTTCAAGAAACCTTCTTGGTTAAAAAATTCGTATGTCGCACGAATAATTTCATTTCTGATTTTCATTATCGCGTGTTGACGATTCGAACGCAACCATAAATGACGATGGTCCATCAAGAACTCAGTTCCGTGTTCTTTTGGCGTAATAGGATAATCAATCGCTTCGCTAATCACTTCAATACCAGTCACAGCCATCTCATAACCAAACGGTGAACGCGTATCTTCATGAATAACACCAGTCACATATAAACTTGTTTCTTGCGACGTGCTTTTTGCGATTTGGAAAATGTCTTCTCCAACATCTTCTTTCACAACAACCCCTTGCATGAATCCAGTCCCATCACGTAATTGTAAAAATGCGATTTTACCGCTAGAACGTTTATTGCTAAGCCAACCACCGATTTTCACTTCTTTATCTACATAATTTGCTGCTTGATTAATCGTAATTTGCATATTTACACTCCCTAATTTTTCATAAAATCTTTCATTCGGTTCAACGCTTGTTCAAATAGTGCGGGATCTGTCGCATAGGAAATTCGAATATAGTCTGGCATGCCGAACCCTGAGCCTGGAACAACTGCTACAAACGCATCGTTTAATAATTTATCAGCCAAAACATCCGCACTCTCAAAACCCTTTAATCTTACTGCCTCTGAAACATCAATAAAAAAGTAGAACGCACCGCTCGGTTTCTTCGGTTTAAAACCAGGAATTGATTCCAAAATCGGATAAAAGCGCTCCATCCGCTCTTCAAATGCTTTGTACATACTTTCTGGGACAGTTTGATTGCCATTGTATGCTTCCACGGCTGCATATTGCGCATTCGCTGTGGGATTACTTGTCAAATGATCGGCAAGTCGTCCCATGACTGCAATAATTGGTTCTGCCGCTGCCGCATAGCCAATACGCCATCCAGTCATCGCGTATGCCTTTGAAACGCCATTAATGACAATGGTTAATTCATATAACGCGTCACTCAAAGACGCAATTGACACGAGGTCGCTCTTATCGCCATAATACAGCTTCTCATAAATTTCATCGGAGATAATATAAATTCCATGTTTCTCAGCTACTTCACCAATCGCTTGGAGTTCCGCTTTCGAGTACGTCATTCCCGTTGGATTATTTGGTGAATTAAGCACAATTGCACGCGTTTTAGGCGTCACTGCTTGCTCAAAATTAGCCGCTGTTATTTTGAAATCCGCATCGAAACCAGTCTCAACAAAAATAGGCTTCCCACCAGCAAGCTTAATTTGCTCTGGATACGTGACCCAATATGGTACAGGCACAATGACTTCATCCCCAGGATTTAAAATCGCCTGAAAAGCACAATAAAGCACATATTTTGCACCTGTTCCAACAAAAATTTGACTCGGTTGATACGTCAAAAACTGATCTTGTTTTAATTTATCAATAATGGCTTGCTTTAGTTCTGGTATACCAGTTGTTGCCGTATATTTCGTATAGCCTTTATTCATCGAATCCACAGCAGCATCAATGATATTTTGTGGCGTATTAAAATCTGGTTCCCCGGCGCCTAGACCAATGACATCAATTCCAGACTGTTTCATCTCTCTTGCTTTCGCTGTAATCGCAAGCGTTGGCGATGCAGCTATTTTTTGGACGCGTTTTGATAGCGGTAGATCCATGGGCTTTCCCTCCTGATTTGTTAAAATCTATAAATTCTCAATTGCACGATACCATTCGCCAGTCTCGAAATCCACATCATAATAATTCAGACTGCCCGAACTATCCAAGTAGGAAATCTCCCAAATCGGTACCCCTTTATCCATACCAAGCGTCACATTTAACAACTTCGCAGGATTTTTCTCTTGCTTCACTTTGGCAATGGCTTCATTTTTGGAAATACCATCCGACGCATACTTGACAACAACCGTGTCTTTCTTGCTTTTTGGTACCCAAACGATAATGTTCTTGCCTTTACTATTCTTTCCAGTAAGCACATAATACACACCATTCGCTCCATTGTACAAATAAAAATCGTCCTGCTGTTTCAAATCCACTTTGCCATCGATTCTCTCTAGCGCCGTTGCTTCATCCGCACGAACAGGCTTCTGCGCACTATAAAAGAAGGTAAAAATACCTGCAATTAGCAAAAACAATACACCAATACTGAGCCAAATCCATTTCCAGTAACTTCCTCTATTACGTTTTCGCAACATATCTACTCTCATTTCTCTTAGCTTTTACGCTGTGTTCGCCATTGTGGCATAGACTTATTATAGCAATACAAGCCTCATATTTGAAGCGAAAATCATATTTATTCAAAAAATTTCTTTACTTCCTCTAATAATTCTGTCTCCGTCGCTTTTATAATCGGCACTGTTGGAATCGAATGCAAGAACGCTTTCCCAAAATTGGTCGTATCTACACGATTATCAAATACAAACACAATTCCTCGGTCCGCTTCCCGACGAATCAGGCGGCCAAATCCTTGTTTAAAGCGCAATACAGCTTCTGGGAGCGAGTAATGTTGGAACGCATTTTGTCCCATTTTTTTACGCAAAGCAATTTGAGCTTTTGTGTACGGATCTTCTAATGGTGCAAACGGCAAGCGGACAATCACCAAGCATGACAAATCATCACCAGGAATATCAATACCTTCCCAGAAACTCATCGTTCCTAGCAAAATCGCCTTATCAAGCGCCATAAATTGTTTCGTTAATCGCGCTGTGCTTCCTGATGATACGCCTTGCGCTAAAATACGAAACTCTTCAATTGAGTTATCTTGAGACATTTTCCGATACGTTTTTAACAACATATCATTAGCGGTAAAGAGCACGAGCATGCGACCTGACGTTTCTTTGGCAATTGCGCTTAAATAGGATGCTAATTGGCCCGTATAATCTTCCACTGGCGTTCCTTTCACAGGCTGCATATCAGAAGGTATCAATACCCGAGCATTCGCCTCATAGTCGAACGGAGACTTAATCTGCACCTTCACTACGTCATTATCCAACCCTAACTCCTTTTGAATATAGTCAAAAGAATCATCTACGGTAAGTGTTGCCGAGGTTAGCACAACCCCTTTTTTAGCTTGGAAAAACGATTTTTGTAGCGTATGGTTTACCTGAATAATATTCGCGCGTAATCGAATACTTCCAAGCGCTCGATTTCGATCTGATTCAATATAAAGCAACATCGCTTCTTCTTTATCATAAAGCATCATCGTCAACTGTTTCTCCGCGTGCTTCCAGTCCATACCAAAAGCGTACACCTCTTCTAGGAAAGCAACATCAGACTCACTTGCAGCCTCCGCCTCTTGTTTTCCGCGAACCAAAACAGAATCAATCGCCGCACTCACTTCACGCATGAGCAAGAGCACTTTCTCCCCTGCATAAAATAGTGCTTTATCAAGCTTCTCATCAATTACATTCTCCACCAAAATTAATTCCGTTGAATTTTTCGCTGATTGCGTAAGCTTCTGCGCTAGTTGCATAAATAGTTCTTCTAATGCCACTTCTAATTTCACAATCGCCAAATCCGCATCAAATAGATGGTAATGCTCTGGAAACCGCTGCGCCAACTGGTTCAACAACCCATCCTTATCAAGCGTACCAAAACGATTCATAAAGAATTTCATGCGCCGATAAGAAAAAATAAAACTCTGTTGCGTCCTTGCCGCATCTGTAAAATGATGCGCCTCATCAATAACGACATAATCATACGAAGGCAATATATGACGACTAGAAAAATGATCTTGCAATAACAATGCATGATTCACAATAATCAAATCTGCAACTTCCGCCTGTTTTTGATTAAATAAATAAAAATCATGCTTTAACCACGGATCTTTCTGAGGCGATAAAAACCAGCCAGTATGCTTCATCCGATTCCAAAACAATTGACCACCACTGGACAAATTGACCTCATCAATATCTCCGGTCATCGTCTCCGTCAACCATACCAAGAGTTGCATCTTCGTCAATACCACATCATATGTCTTATCTACTTCATGCAACAACTGTTCAAACTTAAATAAATTAATATAATGATCACGACCCTTTAAAACAACAGCCTGCACGTCGAATCCCGCTATTTTTTCAAGTAATGGGATATCCTTCAAAAACATCTGCGACTGCAAAAGGTTCGTATATGTACTCACAACAATCGGCATTTGCCGTTCTTTCGCAAAATAAAGCGCCGGTAAAAAATAGCCCAGAGTCTTACCAATTCCAGTCCCAGCCTCAATCAATGTCTTCTGTTCCTCTTGCCAAGCCTCCATTACTTTATCCATCATTAAAAATTGACCCGTTCTTGGCATCAATTTCGAATGGTTTTTTGCAAATAACGCAGCCTTCTCCTCATTCGTCGCTGGAAAAACAAGGTCATCCGCACGACTATAAATTGCATGCTGCACATCCTTCTTACAAACTACTAATCCTCGATACTCCAGCCATTTCTCATCAAGCGGTGCCAATTCCTGTTCCTTTCGCATCTCTACTTCGAAAAAAAGCTCTGCTAAATACCCCGTCAAATGTTGCGATAACGTTGTTAATTTACGAATCGCCGCAAGTGGCAACGTCTCCATCTTCTCCAAGAAAAACAGCAACAATTCCGCCGTCACACGTGCATCACTATCCGCCCGATGTGGCGCATCATGCCCAAAACCAAACTCATCCGCCAAATCTTGCAACTTATAACTATCCACCGTCGGATACATAATTCGCGCCAGTTCCACCGTATCCAGTAATTTCATCTGCAGCGGTGGCTCCCCTGCCTCACGCATTTCCTTTTGCAAAAATGTCCAATCGAAACTCACATTGTGCGCAACAAAAATAGACCCATCAATCAAGGAATGAATAATCGAGGAAACGTCTTCAAACAAAGGGGCGTCCTTTACATCTTTATCCGAAATACCCGTCAACTCTTTAATAAAAGGAGGAATGCGTTTTTCCGGATTCAAAAACGTTGAAAACTGATCCACAATCTGACCATTTTCAATAATACACGCTGAAAATTGAATAATTTTATCTGATTTTGCAGCCTGATTTCCAGTCGTTTCTAAATCTACCACAATATAACGCTTATTCTTCATGCTTGTTTCCCCCTCGTACCAGCCAGTTTCTTACTAAATAGCAGAGAATAGGACGTGTTTTCCCGCCCTATTCTCATCACAGCCCCTTCAAAGCGTCGTCTGTGCTTCCTCTTTTGGCAAATACTGCGCAATACCATTCGCCTCGTCTAATACAACAATCTTCGGCTCATGCACAGCTGCTTCTTCCTCTGTAAACACACCGTAAGACATAATAATAACGGTATCGCCCACTTGCGTCAAACGTGCTGCTGCCCCGTTCAAACAAATGATGCCACTCCCACGCTCACCAGGGATAATATACGTTTCCAATCTTGCACCATTATTATTATTTACAATCTGCACTTTTTCATTTGACAACATGTCCACTGCCTCTAAAATTGCCTCATCAATCGTGATACTGCCAACATATTGAAGGTTTGCTTCTGTCACAGTAGCCCGATGAATTTTACCGTTCATCATTGTGCGCAACATCTCGCTCACCTCCTATAATTACATTATCAATCAACCGCGCCTTGCTGTACTGCACACAAATCGCAATAATAACTGGCGCATTCCAATCTTCTATTTCCTCAAAGCTTGGAAATCCAAACATATCCAAATAAACGATTTCCTGATGAGATGTTTTCTGATTCACAAATTCGCGCACACTTTCCAAAATCCGCGTCTTGTCCTTAAGATGCATGTGCTGACGTGCAGCTAACAACGCTTGCCGAATAATAGGCGCGTCTGCACGCTCTTGCTCCGTCAAATACACATTGCGCGAACTCTTCGCCAACCCGTCTTGTTCTCTAACTGTAGGCACAACCCGAATCTTCACTGGGAAAAAATAATCCGCCACGAAACCTTCCACAACAGCAACTTGTTGCGCGTCCTTCTGACCAAAATACGCCTTGTCTGGCTGCACTAAATGAAACAATTTCGCAAGCACCGTCAGCACCCCGTCAAAATGACCCACACGCGTTGCCCCGTCTAAAACAGACACGCGTTTCTTCGCTTGAATCACCGACGTTAATTCATCCGGATATATCTCTTGAACAGCAGGTAAAAACAAAATCGAAACACCATTTTCCTGTGCTAAACGAATATCGCGTGCCTCATCTCGCGGATAACTTTCAAAATCCTCATTCGGTCCAAACTGCGTCGGATTCACAAAAATGCTCATAACAACCACATCATTTTCACGTCTCGCCGCATCCACCAAAGCAAAATGCCCTTCATGCAAATAACCCATCGTTGGCACAAAACCAATCGTTCGCTGTTCCTTTTTCAACATAGCAATCGCATCACAAAGCGCTTCACGCTCTCTAATAATTTGCATGTTATTCGCCCCCATAAAGGCCTTGCAATGCTTCATCACTCATCGTAAAGGTATGTTCCAAAGCAGGGAAAACGCCCGCCTTCACATCCGAAACAAAACCAACTAACGCTTCATCTATGAGCGCATCCGCATTGGCATATGTTTTTACAAACTTCGCGACACGATCTGGCCCATACTGCACGATATCATGATAAACAAGCACTTGCCCATCCGTATCCACACCCGCTCCGATACCAATAGTTGGTATGCCAATAGCTTGACTTACTTCTTTTGCAAGTTGGCGAGGAATCGCTTCTAAAACAAGTGCAATCGCCCCAGCTTGTTCTGCGGCCTTCGCATTCTCTAGCAAAGCTTTTGCCGCGTCCGCTGATTTTGCTTGGACTTTATAACTGCCTGTCAATCCAACCGCTTGTGGCGTCAAGCCGAGATGTGCAATAACTGCCACACCACCAGCACTCAAATGCGCAATCTTTGAAAAAACATCGCCCGCACCTTCCACTTTCAACGCATTAGCTCCCGTTTCTTGAATGATTTCGCGCGCATGACGAACCGTTTCTTCCACAGAACCATGGTAGCTTAAAAAAGGCATATCCGTCACAATAAATGTATTGGGGGCACCACGTCGAACCGCCTTCGTATGATGAATCATATCCGCTACTGTCACTGGAATCGTGGAATCATAGCCAAGCACAACCATACCTAAAGAGTCACCCACTAGAATCATGTCTATACCAGCTTTTTGTGCACCTTTTGCTGATGGATAATCATACGCTGTAACCATTGTAATCTTCTCCTGTGACGCTTTCATTTGTACGAAATCCACAGGTTTCTTCATTGCTATCTACTCCTTTTGTCTCTGTCCAAAATAGGATCAAAGCAAACGTATTTTTTTAAAGAAAGCATGTACCATTCCATTACTGGATACAGCCAATTGTTGCTTTCCTCACTGCTATAGTAACACATTTAGATAGCTTTAAAAAAGCAGTTTAACCCGCATAATTATACGAAAGACGCATGCTTTTACTCTCTAACATGCGCCTTGTTCTTATTTATTATACCTATCAAACCAGGCGGCAAGTGCTTTCTCATCATCATTTCCGTCATAACGCGAAACTTCTTTACCATTTTCTATATAGAAAATCACTGGGACTGTTTTCACTTTCATGTCTTGCAAAAATTGTTTCGTCTGTTCTTCCTTTTCTTTTCGTGCTGCGTCAGTATCAAAATAATCCAAGCGCATATCTTTATCCTTCAACACTGCATCTAGTGTTGGTTGGAACGCTTGGCAATCTGGGCAAGTCGGCCTCCCAATATACACAAAGCCATTATCTTTATTTTCCAATTTTGTTTGGAATTCCGCCAATGTTATTTTATCTAACTGTTTACTGTCTTCCATTTTACTCCCACCGCATGCAGTGAGTACAAGAATTAAACTAATCAAGCCTAACAAAAGGTACTTCTTCATATATTTCTAGTCCCCTTACTTTCCTATTGATAATATTAGATGAATATCTAATGGCTCTAACTCAAACAAATAGGCATCCGGAGGTATCGCCAGATTCGCGCCTAATCGCATATAAAAATCAACCGTATTGCGAACTGGTGTCGCTGAAATATATAACTCGCTGGCCCCGAGTTCCATCGCCTCCTGTGAAGCAATATCGACAAGTCGTCTTCCTAGTCCTTGCTTCCGGTAACCATGACTTACATAAAGCATGTCTAACTTCATCGTCTTACCATGAATAAGATAGCCTTCTAACGAGACAATGCCAACTAATACATTATCATCAAACGCACCAATAATAACACCTTCCCCATCAAAAACTGATTGCAAACGTTGCAAATAAAGTCCTAATTCACTTTCTAACCAACCATCAATATCATAAAATTCCCTTACCAGACGTAGTTCCTGATCGCGAACATAGTATACTTCTTCCACCAATTCTTTACGATCGATTTGCTTTAATTTCTCCAATTCCTTACGTGCCAGCCATCTAAACTCCATCTGCCAACTCTCCTTTTTCAACGGTTTTATCTAGTATACTAGACTCCCCATAAAAAGAAAAAAGCCGAAAATTTTTTTGAAATCGTATTTCGCACTCCGTCTCATCCAATTTGGTGGCCCATCGTTTTTTTTTTAGTATCAATTTATATTTTTCAGTAACCATTTTCGCTATAAAAAAGAAAATTACTAGCCTAGCGAAATATCTGCTGAAAAAATACTATGTTCTTGCCCGGCCTCATCTTGTACAATTAAAATGCCTTCATCGGATATTCCTTTCACCGTTCCTCGAACTTCGCCGCGCAATGTTTTAGCAACAATCGTTTCATTAAATGGAATCGCGCGTTCTTCCCATAATAACTTAATTGGAGCAAAGCCTTGCTCTAAGAATAACTGATAGTATTTCTCTAATTGCTGTGCGATTTCACCAAACATGGTACCTCTGGAAACGAGCCCACCTGTCAGAATCGCAAGAGAGGTCGCTTTTTCACGGAGTTCTTCTGGGAATTCGGTCTGGTTGACATTGATACCTGTTCCGATGATAATCGCTCGGACTTGGTCAGCTTCTGCCTGCATCTCTGTTAAAACACCGCATACTTTACGCTTATTAATGTATAAGTCGTTCGGCCACTTGATTTGAGGCACTAGACCCGTTACATTTTCGATAGCCTCAGCAATAGCAAGCGAAGCAATAAACGTGAACTGTGGTACTTGTTGCATCGGAATTTCTGGACGCAAAATAGTACTCATCCAAATCCCCGTTCCAGGCTGTGAATCCCAAGGCCTTGCAAGACGTCCTTTACCAGCTTTTTGTTCATCTGCAATAACAACCGTTCCATCTGCTGCATCTTCACCGACGAGTTGATGTGCCACAAGCTGTGTCGAAGCAACTGTTTCGTGAAATGACAAATGTCTCCCAATAAAATTCGTCTTCGTACGAAAATAAAGCACTTCTTCCGTGAAGCCCTCATCTGTCGGTTGAATCGCATATCCGCTTCCTCGTTTCGCTTGAATCTCAAAACCAACTTTCTTCAGTTCTTCCATGTGTTTCCAAACAGCTGTACGACTGCAATGTAAAGCATCCGCAATCTCTTGCCCAGAAACTAAGCGCCCATCTGCCGCACGAAAAACGTCTAATAACTGACGTCGATTAGTTGATAACATGTTTCACCCACCCTTTAATTTCTTCCTGGTTATTCGCAATGTCGCCCTCGATAATGGCTTGGTCTAACCGCGCAAGTAGTTCCTTTAGCCAAGGACCACCTGTCTTACTTGTCCAAGCCATCACATCATTTCCACTTGCTTGCACATCATTTCGCGACTGAATCGGTAATGCCAAAAAACGTGCTCGTAAAGCTTCCCACTGGCTTTTTCCAGTTCGCACATACTGACCATAATCTATAAGCCGCACCGTTTCTAACCCAGTAGAGAACAGTTCGTAGTCGCTCCATTCTATTTTTTCCACATTATCCATTGCTTTGGTGACATCGCGTATTAATTTATTCGGTAACTTCCACGCGCGTAATAAAGAGGTGATATTTTCTGGTTCTAACGCCAAAACAAGTACAAACCAAATCACCGTTTCCTCTTGTAAATCCTCTAAATGCCATTTTTGCAAGGCTTCTACGGCCGACGCTTTCTCTTGAAAACCTGGTAAAAAAGGGAGCATATCCAATTCAGCTAGCAGTTTCAATCCTTCTTTTACCGCTTGGCCTTTCATTAATTTCACCAATTCTACAGCGATGCGCTCAACTGCAATGTTTTCTAATAAGGCACGGTTTTGCTGCATCGCCGCGTATGTATCTACTTCTAACTGAAATTGCAATTGACTCACAAAACGAACACCTCGCATCATTCGCAAAGCATCTTCATTAAATCGTTCCCATGGTTTGCCGACTGCGCGTATTTGTCGCTTCCTCATATCCTCTTGCCCACCAAACGGATCAATAAAATGACCGTCTAACCCCATCGCAATCGCATTCATCGTAAAGTCACGGCGTTCCAAATCTTTTTCCAAAGAACGAATAAAAGTCACTTCGTCTGGACGCCGGAAATCCGCGTAGGTGCCTTCGGTTCGGAACGTTGTAATTTCATATATTTCGCCCGCTTCTAGCACCGAGACCGTTCCATGTTCAATCCCTGTATCAAACGTTCGCGTAAATATTTGCTTCACTTCTTCTGGAAACGCGCTTGTCGCAATATCAATGTCTGCAACATCACGTCCCAGAATCACATCACGAACAGAGCCACCTACAAAATAAGCCTCAAACCCCGCCTGTTCTAGCTTTTCTAAAACAGGCACGGCCTTTCTAAAAATTTCTTTCATTATGTCTCCTATTCCTCATTCCGTCGTAAATCGCGCCAATCTAAAAAGCCTTCCTGTAAGCCACGTAACAGTACTTCTGCTGTCCCAATGTTTGTAGCTAACGGGATTTCATAAACATCGCATAACCGAATTAGCGCCGTCACATCTGGTTCATGTGGCTGAGCTGCAAGTGGATCGCGTAAGAAAATAATTAAATCCATCTTATTTTCAGAAATGCGGGAACCAATTTGCTGATCACCGCCAAGTGGACCCGACTGGAAACGGTGCACTGAAAGACCTGTTGCTTCCATAATCCGTTTTCCAGTTGTCCCTGTTGCAAATAATGCATGTGGCTCCAAAATAAGTTTGTAGGCAAGCGTTAACTCCACCATTAATTCTTTTTTACGATCGTGTGCGATTAAGGCAATGTTCATGTATTTCCACTCCTCATCAAATTAAATTTTCTAAACCGTAAACCAGTGTGTCTAGTTCTTTTGTTTGACGAATCGAAAAAGCGACGCCAGACATGAAGGAAATTCGATCATAAGAATCATGGCGAATCGTTAAGCCTTGCCCTTCTGCGCCGAATTGCACTTGTTGATGCGCGATTAAACCTGGCAAGCGAACGCTGTGAATACGCATGCCTTCATAGTCTGCACCACGCGCTCCTTTCATTGTTTCTTCTTCCTGCGCAGCACCTTGTTGTTTCGGATTACGAACTTCCGCCATCATTTCCGCGGTTTTCACTGCTGTACCGCTTGGTGCGTCTAACTTATTGTCATGATGTAACTCGATAATTTCCACATCTGGAAAATATTTCGCAGCCTTTTGTGCAAATTGCATCATTAACACCGCCCCAACGGCAAAATTAGGCGCAATAATCGCTCCGATTTTTTTAGATGCGGCCAGTTCCGTTAATTCAAAGATTTGTTCTGGTGTAAAGCCTGTCGTTCCAACTACCGGACTCACGCCATGCATTAAAACAGTTTTTGTGTTGGAATAGCCTACTTTTGGTGTTGTAAAATCAACGACAGCATCGACTTTCACACTCGTTAATAACTGCTCTAAATCATCGAAAACTGGTACGTCAAGCGTTGCAAATTCAGTGATTTCACGTATGTTTTTTTCTTTTGGTGCATGATCTAAAACTGCCACTAATTCCAAGTCTGCTTCGCGGAGGACTGTCTTTACGACCTCATGCCCCATTCTACCTTTAAAACCTAGTACTGCTACCTTCATCATTTGTCCTCCTTCTTGGTCCATCTATCGGCGTCACGTTCCTTAAATTTCTTCATGACAGCATCGTGGGCCTCTTCTAAGCTAATGTTTAGCGAGTTTGCCATACAAATTAGCACAAATAATACGTCTCCAAGTTCTGCGGCTACCGTATTTTCTGGTTCACTTGCTTTCTTTGGCTTTTCTCCGTAGTAATGATTAATTTCGCGGGCAAGTTCCCCGGTTTCTTCTGTCACGCGTGCCATCATTGCAAGTGGCGAAAAATAGCCTTCTTCAAACTGGCCAATCAGCGCGTCTACCTCATCTTGTAGTTGTTGCATCGTTTTTGCCATGCTTTATTACGCTCCTTTTGTGGTAAACTGATATAAGGGTTGGTTACCCCATTTTGATTTCTTATAATCATTATAGCTAACAAACCATTGCTACGTCTATAAAAAAGGAGCGATGCGCTATGTGGCGTGATGTCCGCATCAAAAATATTTTATTTATTCTACTCGGAACAACTATTTATGGATTCGGTCTTGTCAACTTTAATATTGCCAATGACCTGGGAGAAGGTGGCTTAACAGGGATTACGCTCTTACTCCTACATTTCACTGGTATTGATCCAGCGTATTCTAATTTAGCACTCAATATTCCGTTATTTTTTATTGGCTGGCGTATTCTTGGAAATCGGGCCCTGATTTACACGATTATTGGAACGGTTGGACTTTCTTTGTCTTTATGGATTTTTCAACGCGTACCTTATCAATTGGATTTGCATCAAGATTTATTGCTTGTCGCCTTATTTGCTGGTGGTTTCACCGGTATCGGGCTTGGTTTCGTGTTTCGATACGGTGGTACAACAGGCGGTAGTGACATTATTGCCCAAGTGCTAAACCGTAAAAAAGGGATTAGTATGGGGCGAACGCTTTTTGCAATTGATGCCGTGGTGCTTACACTATCGTTGTCCTATTTAGATGTTCGCCAGGTGATGTATACGCTCGTTGCCGTTTTTATCGGAGCACGTGTGATTGACTTTATGCAAGAAGGAGCTTATGCTGCTCGGGGTGCACTTATTATTTCTCCACATAATGACAAAATTACAGAACACGTTATGCTTGCGATGAATCGTGGTGTGACAGTGTTAGAGGGACGCGGTGGCTTTTCTAAAAACGACCAAGATGTCCTCTATATCGTCGTTGCTAAAAATGAAATTGTGCAATTGAAAAATATCGTCAATGCGATTGATCCCCATGCCTTTGTTTCTGTCTCAATTGTCCATGACGTTATGGGTGAAGGATTCACACTAGACGAGAATAAAAAACCGCTACTTTAGGGAGGGATTATATTGGAAAAAATATTAATTATAGAAGATGATCCAAAAATTGCGACATTATTGCAAGATTATTTGCGCAGATACAATCTGGATGCCCATGTAACGACGGATTTTGATGATGTAATGCCACTTTTTGAGAAGATGATGCCGCATCTTGTCTTGCTGGATATTAATTTGCCGAAGTATGACGGTTATTTTTGGTGTCGCAAAATTCGTGAACTCTCAACATGTCCGATTATATTTATCTCAGCTCGTGATGGAGAAATCGATCAAGTCATGGCACTGGAAAATGGGGCTGATGATTACATAACAAAGCCATTCTCTTACCAAGTCGTGATTGCTAAAGTACGTGCACAATTACGACGCGTGTACGGTGATTTCGCAAATCAATACCAAGAACCTGAATTTCATGAAGGCAATTTGTCTTTTTATCCTTTGAAATTCACGATTGAACGAAATGGGAAGTCACTGGAATTAAGCAAAAATGAGGCGAAGTTACTTGAAGTAATTTGGCGAACAGCGCCAAATGTCGCCAATCGTGACTTGCTTTATGAAGAAATTTGGGATGAAGTCACGTTTATTGATGATAACACGCTCAGTGTGAATGTCGCCCGATTGCGTAAAAAACTACTAGACCTTGGTGTAAAAGATCCGATTAAATCGGTACGCGGCTATGGCTATCAGTGGGTCTACAAGGAGGAGTCTTGATGCGTCTTTTTTTGAAAAGTCATATTTTCTTTTTTTGCTATTCGCCTTGGTACTCGCGCTATCCACAGTCGGTATTTTTTGGTTGGATGGTTTTCGCAATGGGATGTTGCTTCTTTACGTACTGTTTCTGTGGACGGTGCTTGCTATTCTTATTTTTAACGATTCGGTATGTGGGTTATCGCCGTATTTATAAGCGTCTTGAACATCCGGAACAAGTGGCCTCGGAGTTTCAACCCGACAAAGGCTCTGCTTTTAGTCAAGCGTTCGAATATTATTTAGCCAAGCAATACCAAGCCTACCAAATCGATTTGCAAAAATGGCGTTCCAAAGATGCGGACAGAAATATCTTCATTAACCAGTGGGTACACCAAATGAAAACGCCCGTCTCCGTTATCGAGCTAATGACACAAAATCAGTCTGACCCGACGTTACGTAGCATTCAAGAAGAAACCGATCGCATCAAACAAGGACTTGACACCGTGCTATATACACTTCGTTTGGAAACATTTGAAAATGATTTCGTTGTCGAATACAGTGATTTGCGCACGCTTGTCACTGGAGCTGTCAATGAACATAAGCGTCTCTTTATTCGCCAACAACTCTATCCGAAAGTGACAATCGACGAAGACTTCCAATTCGAAACGGATAAGAAATGGTTCATTTTCATGCTCGGTCAACTGCTTACAAACGCTATTAAATATTCTCCTGAAAAAGGCAGTACAATTGAAATTAATGCCGTCTTGGAAGCGAAGTATTGCGCATTAACGGTTCGCGACAACGGCATCGGTATTGAAAAAGCGGACTTACCACGCGTCTTACGTCCTTTCTTCACCGGTGAAAACGGGCGTAAATTTCAAGAGTCTACAGGTATGGGGCTTTTCCTCGTCTCTGAAATCTGTCAAAAACTTGGTTACAAGCTCTCTATCGAATCAGAAGTTGGTATCGGTACAACGGTTCTTATTCGCATACCAAAATAAACTTACAAGAACGTAAGACTTTGTTGTCGTAATCAATACTTCCGATTTTCTATTTTTGCTACACTAATCTTAGTTAATAGAAAGGGAGGCCTACATATGGCGCTTTTAAAAGTAGAGAAAGTCAATAAAATATATACTGGAAACGTGAATTATCAAGCGATTTCCAATTTGGATTTAACGGTTGAAAAAGGGGAATTTGTTGGTATCATGGGACCTTCTGGGAGTGGCAAAACAACGCTGTTAAACATGATTGCGACGATTGATCCTCCAACAAGCGGAAATGTCTTGATTCATGATGCGAACCCTTATTTGCTGAACTTCAACGATCTTGCTACATTTAGACGGAAAGAATTAGGATTTATTTTTCAGTCGTTTAATTTATTAGATACATTGACGGTCCGCGAAAATATTTTATTACCGTTAACGCTTGATGGCACGCCACTTGCAGAGATGGACGCGCGGCTCGAAGTGATTGCAGAAAAGCTTGGTATTACGCCGATTTTGGCGAAACGCACCTATGAAATATCCGGTGGAGAATCGCAACGTACTGCGGTTGCACGCGCTGCGATTCACGATCCGAAGTTATTTTTAGCGGATGAACCGACAGGAAACTTAGATTCGAAAAATAGTATGGAAGTGATGCAGCTACTTAGTCGTTTAAACCAAGAGGAAGAAGCGACAATATTGCTCGTCACGCATGATCCGCAAGCTGCTTCTTATTGTGATCGCGTCGTTTTCATTAAAGATGGTTCGCTTTATAATGAGATTTATTGTGGGGATAACACGGCTGTTTTTTATCAGCAAATTATGGATACGTTAACACTTCTAGGGGGAAAGCAACATGTCATTCCGCCAGTTCGTCATTAATAATGTCCGTCGTAATCCGAAAGTCTATGGCCCCTACTTCTTTACGACATTTTTTGCAGTAACCATGTTTTTTGTATATGCTTTACTTATTTTTCACCCTGAATTTCAAGATACGATTGACTCTTCTAGTGAGACACTGAGTTATTTTGCCATGATTGGCTTTCAAATATCGCAAGTGATTATTGTGTTGTTCTCTGCTTTTGCTTGTTTTTACGCTGTTAGTACGTTCTTAAAAACGCGAAAAGCAGAATTTGGTCTTTTACTTATTCAAGGTATTAATAAGAAACAGCTGACAAAATTGATTTTTTGGGAAAATATGCTAGCTGGACTTGCCGCTGTGATTTGCGGAATTTTGTTTGGCTTTATTTTTTCAAAAGTGATTTTGCTGATTTGCTCTAATATTTTATCGTTAACGAAAACATTGCCTTTTTATATGCCTTGGAAGCCGATTTTAATCACATTTTTAATTTTTGGCTGTATGTTTTTAGTGATTTCTGTCGTGACTTCTTTTTCTGTGCGCGTCAATAACTTAAAGCAGCTACTCGCCTCCCAAAAACAACCGAAAAAAGAAATTAAGGCTGCTTGGTATCTTGCTCTCCTCGCTGTTTTGTTCATCGGCGCTGGATACGGGACCGTTTTGATTTTCACGAATCGGTTTGATTTTTCGTTTAAGCCATTACTCATTGGCGTTGTGCTTGTTGTGATTGGTACGTATTTCTTCTTTAGTCAACTGCTTGTCTTTGTTTTGAATCGGTTGCGTAAGCGTGAGCGTTTTTTCTTCAAGCGGACTAATTTGCTTACATTTTCTGAATTAATTTATCAAATGCGTGACAATGTGAGTACTTTTTTCATCGTTGCGGTCGTTTCGGCTACGGCAATTACGGCGATGGGAACAAGTTCAGCCGTTGGTAGTAGCGGTCTTGCTGAGATGTCGCAAAATCCATATGCAATTACGTACAGCGCTTATGGCGGTAAACCAGTAGACCAAAGCCTTCTGATAGATGCTAAAAAAACATTTGCTAGCGAAAACATTACAGATTATAAAACAGCATCAGGTAAATTTTATCAAATAACGTACTTTGTAACGCCTGATGAAACGTCGCTTTACACTTTCTTATCGATTGATAACTACAATGCGTTGATGGGATTGCGTAATGAAAAGAAACTCTCTGTAGCGCCAGGCAGTGTGATTTTGTTACCAAGTAGCTCACCAAGTGCTGATAAACTAAAAAAAGATTTACCAAAGGAACTTGACATCACCTTTAAGTCACAAAAAGTAACACTACCTGTCAAACAAGCAGCGCCAATCAATCGTTTCCCGTACAATTACACAGTGAGTAGTATGGAAGACGTTACAGTCATTGCCAATCAGAGCGATATCGATGCCCTATGGAAAAAATCCGAAGCGCAATTTCGAGAAAACCCTGATGACAACTCGAATTACCTGTTGAATTACAGTCTATTCCATACAAAAAACTGGGAAAAAACCATTCCCGCTTCCAAGAAACTACAAACCGACGTCGACAAATGGAACGAGCACAATATGGACAGTGAGACTGGCGATTACGTCAGCTTCCAATCACTAGCCTTAGAATGGCAAGGAATGAAACAAACAAACGGCTTGTTAATGTTACTAACCGTCCTATGCGGCGCCGTATTCTATACCTTCTCCGCAGGATTTATCTATCTTCGTCTCCATAGCGATTTAAAACGCGACGATCAACAATACAAAATGTTGTTCAAAATCGGTCTCACTAAACCTGAACTGCACAAAATTGTAGCACGACAACTAAGAGTCATGTTTTTCTTACCGTTACTTGTCGCGATTATTCACTCCATCGTTGCTTTTATAGCGCTACAAAGCTTGCTAGAATTCAATGTTTGGCAAAACGTCGGGATTGTCATTGGTATTTTTGTCGGCGTCCAGTGCATTTATTATTTCTTAGTAAAATACAATTACTTGAAACAATTATATCGCGTTATGAAGTAATAGCATTGCTTGGGTCAAAATCAGTGATATCAGTTTGCGATTTTTTTCCAGCAATCAAATCCACCAATAATTTGGCGACGTAAGGACCTGTTGTTAGCCCTGAAGAACCAAGTCCGTTAGCTACAAAAATAGATTTAGCTGTCGGCAAAGTTCCAATAATTGGCGTGAAATCTGGTGTAAATGGTCTCGTGCCTACCCGGATTTCCGCTATTTTGGTGTGCTTTACTTCTGGCGCAAAACGAGCAATTTCGTCTAAAATTTCTACTTTCGCAGTTTCGGTTGGCTCTAAATCAAATCCTTCCTCATTTTCATGTGTCGCACCAATAATCATTCGTCCGTCATCAAATGGTACAATGCTCTTAGCGCTTGGCGGCAATACAACAGGCCAGTCATTCGTCACCTGCTCATTCCATTCCAAATGAAGCAATTGACCTTTTTGTGGATGAATCGCAGCTTGCAGACCGAGTGGCTGAATCAGCTCAGGAAGCCAGGCACCTGCTGCTAAAATAATTTTATCAGCCATCCAATGTTGTTCTTTCACAACTACCTGAACGGTTTCGGATTTTTTTTCTAGTCTCGCTTTTCCATGAATCACCGTCGCGCCTTGCTTCATCGCCGCATCTTGTAACGCCGCAACCAGGGCGGCACCGTCGACGCGCGCACCACCACTTACATATACCGAACCAAAATCAGAAGCAACGATTGGAAACATATTCTGCGTCTCGCTTGGCGTTAACCGTTTGATTTCACCGATTTCTGGTGCTTCTTCTTTTCTGCTACGCGCAATTTGTTCCAATTCAATTAACTTTTCTTCTGTATCGCGTAAACAAAGCGCACCGACCATTTTATAACCTGTATTTTTCGTGGTGTCTTGCGCTAGTTGCTTGATAAGCTCGGGATAATAACGCGCGCTGTCTTTGGCTAGCTCATACCAGACTTTATTTCGTCGTTTCGAAAGCCACGGACAAATAATGCCTGCTGCTGCATATGTTGCTTGACCTCGTTCTTGTTTATCGATAACAATAACTTCTTTCTGCTGTTTGGAAAGCAAGTAAGCCGCGGTCATCCCCACGATTCCTCCGCCAATAATCACGATTTTTTCCATAGTTTCTTCCCTCCATCTAATCCCACTCATTATACAAATTCCAAACATAGAACACAAGTCTGTTGTAATTAGTCGATTTTTAAGGCTAATCTAGTGTAAAATGTAGGTAAGACTACAAAAGGAGCAGGATAAAATGATGAATGGCTATACACGACTAAATGACCCAATCCAAAACAAAGGAACCGCATTTACAAAAGAAGAACGCGAGAAATGGCGCTTACATGGTCTAATACCCGCACAAATCGAAACATTAGAAGAACAAGCTTCCCGTGCTTACGAAGCGTTACATACAAAAAATACACCGCTTGAGCAACACCTATACGTGATGGGACTTTATAGCGAAAATCGAACCTTGTTTTACAAATTAGTCATGGATCATATAACTGAATTGATGCCCATTATTTACACGCCCACCATCGGCCAAGCAGTCATGACCTACCACGAAAACTGGCAAAACTCGCAAGACGCATTATTTTTACAAGCAGATAGCGACATCGATATTACACAAATTTTCAAACAAAACATACCTCATCCTGAAAAAATACGAATGCTTGTCGTAACAGATGGCGAAGGTGTGCTTGGCATAGGCGATTGGGGCTTAAATGGTGTCAGCATTGCGATTGGCAAACTAGCAGTGTACACCGTCGCAGCTGGTCTTGCCCCCGATTGCGTGCTGCCCGTCGTGATTGATGCTGGAACAAACAACAAAGCCTTACGCGCTGATCCCCGTTATTTAGGATTGCGCAAACCACGACTACAAGCAGATGAGTATGACGCTTTTATCGCGAAATTTGTTGCATCCGTTCAAACATCTTTTCCAAAAGCCGTTTTGCATTGGGAAGATTTTGGACGAGACAACGCGAGCCGGATTTTGGAGACGTATCGTGCGCAATTATGTACATTTAATGATGATATTCAAGGCACTGGCGCCATGGTTGTAGCTGCAGCTTTAGCAACGACGCGTGTTTCGAAAATGCCATTGTCAGAACAACGCATCGTCATTTTTGGAGCAGGAACCGCTGGAATCGGAATTGCCGATCAACTAGTCGCTGAAATGGTGGCGAATGAAGGATTGACCGCCGAACAAGCGAAATCACGTTTTTATTTAGTAGATCGTCCGGGGTTGTTGACAGATGATTTGCCAAGTTTAACTTCTGGACAGCGTAAATATGCTCGAAGCAGTGAGGCCTTTTCAAAGCGTTTAACGACACTTTTAGCGATTGTGAAACATGTGAAGCCAACAATGTTAATTGGCTGTTCTGGCGTTGCAGGGGTCTTCTCGGAGGATGTTGTTCGCGAGATGTGTCGCCATACAGAGCGGCCAGCGATTTTGCCATTATCTAATCCAACGAAATTGGCCGAAGCTACAGCACAAGATTTGATTACTTGGACAAAGGGATGTGCACTAGTTGTCACGGGAAGCCCTTCTGAACCGGTCGAATATAGCGGCGATACGTATGTTATTGGGCAGGCAAACAATGCTTTACTATACCCAGGACTTGGCTTAGCGGCAGTGATTACCGAAGCCCGCGGAATTACAGATGAAATGCTCGCGGCTGCAAGTCACGCGGTTGCCACACAAATTAGCGATGTGACAAACACTGGCGCCGCTCTCTTGCCACCCGTTGCTACATTGCGCGAAACATCTCATGCTGTCACACTTGCTGTTGTCAAAAAAACAATCGAACAAGGATTGAATAACCGCGAAATTACCGATCCACTCCAAGCCGTAAACGAAGCTATTTGGATTCCTGAATATAAGGAGTGATGTAACTATGTTGGATACCTTGTTAAAGAAAATGGTCACAGATGGCGTCGTACCAGGCATTTCCTATGCCGTCATCTCGCCAAACCGGACAAAACAACACGTCATCGGCATGAAACAGCTCATCCCTGAAAAAGTCGTTTTAGAACCTGAGGCAATTTATGATATCGCATCTCTCACGAAAGTCATTGCGACAACGACTCTTATTTTGCAACATATCGAAGCTGGGAAGATCCATTTGGAAGACCCCGTAATAACTTTTCTACCCGATTTTCGCTATCCAGAAGTAACGATTTTACACCTTTTAACACATAGCTCTGGGCTTGCGAAAAACATTCCCAACTATACGATTGCAACGAAACAAGACGTATATCGATACTGCATAGAGACGCCTCAAGAAACGGCTTCCGGCACGGACGTCACGTATGCCGATGCCAACTTTTTATTGCTTGGCTATATTTTAGAAGTATTGAGCGGTGACTTAGAAAAACAAGTGCAAACCAATGTATTGGCGCCATTAAAGATGCATGCAAGCAGTTTCAATCCTGATGTGACAAACATCTTCGTACCAACAGAACTTCACCCAGAACGCGGGCTTATTTCTGGTCAAGTTCATGATTTCAAAGCCTGGAAAATGGGCGGTGTCGCGGGTCACGCGGGTTTATTCAGTAACCTTCCCGACCTCATTCGCTTTACAAAAGGACTTTTGCATGAAGATGGTCCGCTTTTAAAACCAGAAACGATTGTAACATTACAACAAAACTATACGCCAAATTTAAACCGATCGCGCGGACTTGGTTGGGATTTAGTACCTGCTCGTGACCATTTTGCGATTTATCATACGGGCTTCACAGGGACTTTTCTAGTTATTGATTTGAAGCTGAAAGCAGCGCTTATCGTGTTAACAAATCGAATCCATCCGAACCGAGATAACGCAGTGTTTCTAGCGCGTCGCGAACATATTGTAAATCAATTTATGCAAGATATAGGAGGGAAATAATGAAAATCGAAGAGTACATGGAAGACGTTGCGCCAGAACAAAAAGAAGGTTTTGCAAGATTGATGCAAGTCGTGGATGAAAATATACCCACTGGCTTCATGAAAGAAATCCAATATGGTATGCCATCCTATGTCGTTCCAAAAACGCGCTATCCTGATGGCTATCATTGCGACACGAACCTTTCGCTTCCCTTTTTCGCCATTGCCGCCCAAAAACGCCATATCGCGGTCTATCACATGGGACTTTCCGCTAACGAGCCGCTACTATCTTGGTTTCAAGCCGAATATCCAAAGCATATGACAACAAAACTCAACATGGGCAAAGGCTGCATTCGTTTCACCAATCCGAAAAAAATCCCCTACGAACTCATCGGCGAGCTAGCAAGTAAAGTCACCGTGGATGAATGGATTAGCCAGTACGAAACGGCGATTAAAAAAATAAAAAAGATTGAGGTGCTCCCAATATGGAAGTTTCCTCAATCTTTTCTTGTATATTATCGAATAGCTGCATTCACACCAGCTAACCGTCCTGTCACTAGCGCGCACGTAATATTATACCCACCCGTATAGCCATTAATATCTAATATTTCACCACAGAAAAATAAACCTGGCATCAACTTGGATTGCATTTCTTTTGGTACGATTTCCTTCACAGAAACACCACCGCCAGTCACAAATGCCTTCTCAAAATCAAGCGTACCATTTGCTTGGAAAGCGAATTTCTTCAATGTTTCGAGGAAGCTTTGCCATTTTTTTTGCGCCACTGAAATACAATCCGCGTCTGGATCAATTTCCGTCCGCTCTAAAAGAAATAGCAACATCCGCTCTTGCATCAGCGATTTCAACGCATTTTTAACCGCTTTTTTCGGATTATCTTTGACTAGCTGCATCACTTGCTGTTCTAACTCACCTTTTGCAATGTCAGGAAAGAAATCAATCGTCATCGTTAATTCCGAAACGTCGAATTTCTTTAAACCTTGAATCACAAACTGGCTACAACGCAATGCAGCTGGACCTGATACACCGAAATGTGTGAAAATCATATCCATTTGATGTGTAATAATCGCTTTTCCTTTTGGATTTAATACCGATAAAGCAACATCGCGTAACGAGATACCTTGTAACACTTTGCTTTTAATAAAAGGTTCGTTAGATGTAATCGGAACTTCTGTTGGAAAAAGCTCCGTAATCGTGTGCCCAGCGGCTTTCGCCCAAGCATAGCCATCACCGGTTGACCCTGTCCGAGGCACCGATTTCCCGCCAACAGCAATGATAACAGAGTGTGCAGTGATGTCTTGACCGTCTGCGAGTGTAACACCAGTCACTTCTGTGTCCGCATAATTCACACGCTTTACAGGTGTTTTCATGTAAACCTTCACTTGCAATTTGTCCAAACGCGAAATCATCGCATCCGCCACTGAACGCGCGCTATCTGTCACAGGAAACATCCGGCCATGATCCTCTTCCTTCAACGCTACACCCAATTTTTCGAAAAAGGCGATGATATCTTCATTGTTAAATTCTGAAAAAGGCTATACATAAAACGCCCATTCCCCGGTATATTCTTAATAATTTCATCTGCAGGCTTTCGATTCGTTACGTTACAACGCCCGCCACCCGACAAAATTAATTTCCGTCCAAGCTTTGGCCCTTTTTCAACGAGCAGTACGCGCTTATTCTTCTCAGCCGCCGCGATAGCCGCCATCAAACCCGACGGTCCACCACCGATAACAATCACATCAAAATCCATCTTATGACCCCCATTAAAAAAACGCCCTTTGCAGAGCGCCAAAAATCTAGTTTCGATTCATACCTGTAAAAATTAAAATCAATCTCAAAAGTTCCAAAACGGCTACTGCCATTGCTGCAACATATGTCATCGCGGCTGCGCTTAATACTTTGCGAGCCTGTGGTAATTCATCTGATTCCACAAGTCCAAGTTGGTTAATTTGGACAAGTGCTCGTTTTGAAGCATCAAACTCAACTGGCAACGTAATTAATTGGAACAAAACGCCAACCGCCATTAAAACAATACCTATCAGCATCAGGTTTGGCAGGGTTGCCAACATCCCGATGATTAGAAAAATCCATGAAGCGTTCGAGCTAAACATCGTAATCGGTACTAATGCGGAACGAAAACGCATAAACGCATAATCTTGCGCATCTTGAATTGCATGACCAACTTCGTGCGCCGCAACCGCAGTTCCAGAAATAGAACGACCGTTGAAATTTGCGGATGATAGGAAGACTGCTTTTTTACGTGGATCATAGTGATCACTTAATACACCGCTAGTTTCTTGTACTGGAACGTTATGCAAACCATTCGCATCCAGAATTTGGCGAGCTACTTGCGCTCCTGTCAGTCCTGTGCGAATCGCAATTTTTGAATATTGTGAGTAGGTACTTTTCACACGATATTGTGCCCATAATGGAATCAAAGCCACAATCAGAAAATAAACAATATACATTTGTATACTCATAATAAATTTCCATCCTCCTAGCTACTTAATACTTTTATTATATAGGAGAAACCGCCAAACCTCAATAACTTTTAAGCTTCATGAGGAAATTCTAATTTAAAAGCGGTATTTTTCAATGTTTTTTTATAAACAATCCATAAAACAAAAATGGTTAGCCAAAAAGTGCAATAACCAATCACCGTGATATACTGATCCAAACCGCCATAAATCGGCATCTGGCCAAATAAGTAATCAATCACATCATTATGTAATGTCCAAATCGCAGCAATCGCAAAATGCTGGAACTTAATTCGGTAAAATGGAGCATAAATAAATGCCTGAATTGCCATCAAACCGTGTGACACCAACAACATCAACGAAAGTAAATCCAGATGTCCCAAATTAATCATATACGCTAGATTCATTCCAACTGCCCACACTCCATATTTCAAAAGACACACAAATGCCAGCGCCTCCATCAATGGCCAATGTTTCTTTGCAAGCCACGCCATCAAAACAAATACAAAAAACAAAACAGCCGTCGGACTATCCGGTACAAACAGCCAAAAACGCGGCTCCGTGATTTCTAACTGTGGCAAGTACCAAATAAAACCGTAAACCGCTCCTAGTAAATTCACTATAAATAACAGTCGTAAAAACGACCGATTCGCTAAATATCGATACATGACTCCCTGTTCCCCCAATCTTCTCGTCTTTCTATCATACCAAATTTCGATAAAAAAAACACCCGCTTTCTCATTTCTAAGAAAACAGGTGCCTCTATTTAACTATATTGCTTAAATTGTTCCATCAACTCTTGGAATCTTTCTTCATCATAATTATCTAACGCCGCGTCGATTTCGACAAGTAACTTCTCTTTCGAAAAATGAGCCACTGCAGAATCTAAGAATTGGGCTGCTATTTGCTTATCGGAATCTGTTATAAGCAATTCTTGGAACGGGCTATCCTCGCGCACTAACGCATATTGTGGCGAAGTAACTACACCCGGGAAATGCAGCTGAATATATATTTCTTCATCCCAATTCAAGCGAATATCGTGAAATGCTTTTTCTGGATCACTCGTTACAATATTGCCTTTAAAGAAACGAAACGGCTCATCATCCACACCGTGAGAAGTGAGTACAAGTCCACGAGGGCAACCTTCTGCATTATCGACAAAATGAACATATTTCATAATTTGATCATGCCCCGCAATGTAATTAAGAATCCACATAGATTCTCTTATTTTCATTTGATGCTGACTTAATAACCATCTAACAAAGTCCTTCTTATCCTCAATGCTAATCGATGCTTTCATTTCACTCACTCCTTCCCATCAAAATGGGGATCTATTAATAGTCTAACAAACTTAAAACTTCTTCATCACCAGGCTCAAACGTTAAATACTGCGCTAACACTTGCTCTGACTTCGCAACGTCACCATCTTCTCGCAAGAACAAACCATATTCTTTTAAGAAAGTAGCATTGTTTGCAAAATGTGGGTAAGCAAGGTCATAGCTTTCTTTTGCTTTATTATAATTATCTAGTTCCTGATATGCAACACTTACGTCCCAAAAAATTTGCGGCTCCGTTAAAATTTCTTGTTCAAGCGACTCCACCAACTCAACAATACCTTCATAATCAGCTTTTTTCAGCAAAATCTTGTTCACTTCTAAAATCGCATCAATGAACTCTGGGTCAAGTGCAATCGCCTGACGGAAATAATGTTCCGCATCTTTTGCCTGGTCGTTTTTCCAAGCCAATTTTCCAGCTTCTAAAAATAGTTCTTTATTGAATTCATCTTGTTTTAAACCATCTGCCAATGCTTGTAGCGCCTTGTCTGGCTCACCGTTTTCCTCATAGCTCTTGGCCAAATACGTGTATAGCGTCGTAAATCCAGGGTCATGTTCTTTCAAATGTTCCAGCGCATGAATCGCCTTCGTGTAATCTTTCGCTTGATAACTCGTCAAACCAAGACCGAATAACGTATTCACATCTTCTTGTTCAGCTAGCGCCTTCTCGTAATACGTAATCGCCTCTTCAAAAGCACCACTGCTCGCTAAGCTTTCCGCAATTCGCTCATAAATCTGGCTTCCCGCAAACTCCGTCACGCCCGCATCAAGCACTGCCTGATAACTTTGCACCGCCGAAGCAAACCGCGCAGTCGATAAATAAAACTCGCCTAATGCAAAATCAATGACTGGCTCATTTGGCAATAGCGCTTTAGCTTGTTCTAACTTCGCTTCTGTCACCTCATGAAGTCCTTGCATTTGATATAAGTCGGCAAGTACGAGCAAACTCTCCGGATACGCATCATCTTGTTCGTTTACTTGCTCCAAATACTCCATTGCACCTTCGATATCATCCTTTTCAATCGCAACTTCCGCCGCACGAACGAGCAATTCACCCTCATCTTTATATTTCGCCAATAATAATTCATATAAATCCTCTGCTTCTTCGAGAAATCCAAGTTGAAATAACTGCTCCGCCAACCAATATTGTTCCTCATCCGTCCCATTTTGCAATGCTTGTTGGAAATATTTCTGCGCCTCTGGCAAATTTTCTTGCTCCAAAGCCACTAACATCTGCTCTGCATATTTCATTGTTCATACTCCTCACATCTATCCCATTTCGTAGGCTTATTATAACCAAAAGGTCAAAACAAGTCAAACAGTCTTTCTTATTTTCCTGATTTTATACCAAACAAAAACGCATGCAAAATTTGCACACGCCCTGCCTCTACTTATATAAAGAAGTTACATCATCAAAAAAGCTCGGATACGAAACATTAATTGCTTCTGCATTTTCTAATGTAACATCAGAATCTGCTAGCAAGGCTGCGATTTGTAGCATCATTCCCATGCGATGATCCCCGTAACTTTGGACAGTCGCACCGTGTAATGTTTGGTTGCCTTCGATAACCATGCCATCGTCGGTTCCAACGAGCGCCACACCCATTTTGGAAAGTTCCGTAACCACTGCATCAATCCGATTTGTTTCTTTTACTTTTAGCTCTTCGGCATCTTTAATAACGGTTTTCCCAGTTGCTTGCGATGCTAGTAGCGCAATGACTGGCAGTTCATCGATGAGGCGTGGAATAATATCGCCGCCAATTTCAATGCCTTTTAAATCACTTGTTTCTACAATGACTGTCCCAGCGGGTTCATCCCCTGCCTTACTCGTCTGCTCCACCGTGATTTTACCGCCCATTTCTTTGACAACATCAATAATACCCGTTCTTGTTGGGTTGAGGCCCACATTTTCAAGCCGAATTTTGCTATTAGGAATGATTAGACCCGCCACAATGAAAAATGCTGCGGAAGAAATATCACCTGGAACAACTACATTTTGTCCTTGGAATTCTTGGCCACCATTGATACGAATCGTTAAGCCCTCCGTTATAATCGTACCACCAAATTGACGAATCATCTGCTCGGTATGGTCGCGCGTTTTTTCTTTTTCAATAATCGTCGTTTCTCCGTCTGCCTGAAGTGCCGCAAAAATAATTGCGCTCTTCACTTGAGCACTGGCAACTGGTAGCCTATACGTCATCGGTTGTAGCTTCGTTCCTGTTACTTTCACCGGAGCAAAATTTGCATCTTTCGCTTCAAAAATGGCACCCATTTCGCGTAATGGCAACATCACACGACCCATTGGACGTTTCGCAATCGACGCATCACCTTCTAATGTAGCATCAAACGGACGTCCCGCTAAAATACCTAACATTAAACGAATCGTCGTACCCGAATTCCCAACGTCAAGCGTCGCATCCGGCCGTTTCAATCCGTCCCAACCCGTGCCGTGCACCACAATCTTGTCCTGAAATTCCTCAATCGGAACACCTAGCGCTCGAAAAACACCAATCGTACTTAAACAGTCTTCCCCTTTCAAGAAATTGCTCACCGTTGTTGTCCCGTTCGCTAAAGCACCGAACATAATACTGCGATGCGAAATCGATTTATCTCCAGGAACCCGAATTGTCCCGTTCAAACCTTGCTTATTGGTTACTAACTGCATCGTAATCCTCCCTCAAAAATGACATTGGTAATGGCTATACTTTTCAATACAGCGTTTTGCACGTTCGCGGTCCTTCTCATTTTGGAACGTAATTTGCAAAATCCCCATAATATCTTCCCGCGTTTCTAAAATTTTAATATTAATCAAGCTGATTTCTTCCTGCGCCAAGAATCCTGTCACTTCCGAAATCACACCAGGATAATCTGGCACATCGACAAATAAGTCGTAAAAAGATGGAATCGCGCCTTCCTGATGCACCGGCAACGAATCCCGAAACTCTTTTGCCGTATCGAAAAAATGATGAATCGCCGTCGCGTCTTCTTTTTCCAGCATCACCAGCGCCTCATTCATACTATCACGCCAGTTCTCAAGCAGTTCGCGCAATGCCTCTTTATTCGAAAGCGAAATATCCGTCCACATCGTCGGATCAGAAGAAGCAATCCGCGTAATATCTCGAAACCCCCCCGCCGCTAGTCGAAAAGCCACTGGATGTTTTTGCGTAAAATCACTCGTCTGATTCACAAGGGCCGCGGCCACAATATGCGGTAAATGGCTAAGCATTCCGGTAATCGTATCATGCTCTACAGCTGACAACTCTAAGAATTTCGCGTTGGTTCCTTCCAGCCACACTCGTAAATCTGCTACATGCTTCGGATTCTCACCCTCACTTGGCGTAAACAAATAATACGCATTCTCAAATAACAACGATTTAGCCGCTGTCACACCGCTCTTATGAGAACCCGCCATCGGATGCCCACCAATAAACACATGTCCTAATGCTTGAACAGCCGTCGCTTGTTCCATCACACGTTGCTTCGTGCTACCCGTATCAGTAATAATAACATTCTCCTTCAACACATACGAAGGTAATTCCGCTAAGAAGCGCTCCGTTTGCTGCACTGGACAACAAAAAACAAGTAAATCCGCGCGCGACACAACATCCGATAAATTCGTTGTACCTTCATCAATAATACCAAGTGAATCTCCTGATAAAATCGTTTGTTCCGAAATATCAACACCGATAATATGCGCCTGTGGATGTTTCGCACGAATACAAAGTGCAATCGACCCGCCAATTAGGCCAAGTCCAACAATAACGACTGTTCCTCTCATCTTCCAAAACCCCTTACTTCACTAATTGTTGTAACAACGCAATAACCGCCGCATTATCTGCTTTCGTGCCCACTGTAATCCGCACTGCTCTTGGAAAGCCTAAAGCCGAACCAGAACGCACAATATAGCCATTCTTCTCTAAATAACGAAAGACTTCATCGGCTGGTAACCCAATATCCACCAAAACAAAATTGCCTTGCGCTGGATACACGTGCACACCCTCATTTGCCGCCGCAAAATCCTCATATTGCTTTCTGCCTGCCGCATTTTCCGCACGACAGGAAGCAATAAACGCATCATCCTTCAACGCGATTTGTGCTAATTTTTGACCAAGTGTTGTTGTATTAAACGGCGGTCTGACGATATTAATTTGGCTAATAACGGCTTGGTTCGCCACACCATAACCAACGCGCGAACTTGCCAAACCGTAAATTTTACTAAATGTCCGCGTAATAATCAAATTCGGAAATTCATGAATCAAGTGCATATGTTTTTCCGGTTGAGGAACAACATATTCTGCATACGCCTCGTCCAAAACAACCAACACATCGCTAGGCACTTGACGTAAAAAATGAATGATTTCATCTAGTTCTATGTAATTACCAGACGGATTATTCGGGTTGCACAACCAAACAACGCTTGTCGATGAATCGATAGAAGCTAACATTTGCGCTAAGTCATGATTGCCCGCTTCTGTCAGTGGCACTTCTCGTAGTTCCGCACCTTCAATACATGCATTTTGCCGATATTGTGGAAAAGTTGGTGTCGCCATCACCGTGCTTGTCGAAGGAGAAAGCAATGTCCGTGCTATTAAAGCAATCAATTCATCCACACCACTCGTGAAAATAAGTTCTTCTTCTTCCACATCATGATACGCCGCGACTTGCGTACGTAATTCTGTCGCCCAGCCATCTGGGTAAATTTCTAAATCTATATGAGCATCTTTCATGAACGCCGCAACTTTTGGTGAAACACCGTGCGGATTTTCATTGGAAGATAGTTTTGTAATTTCCGTTAAGCCAAGTTCGGCCATGACTTGTTCTTCGCGTTTACCGGGTTTGTAAGAATGTAGCCCCGTTAATGTTTTTTTCCACTTCATTTTACAATTCCTCCTATTTGGCTAAATCTGGTCGTAAAACGGTTGCACCCTCTAAATAAACATGTGTGACGTCTTGTTGCGTTACATCTCCAACTTCCGCGTTGACCATCAGCCGAATACACATCGCAAGCGCACCCGGAACTGGAATTTCCATCACACCCATAACTGGTACAAATTGAAACCCTGCCAATTCACGAATCGGTTTGGCTGGAAATGCCGCATCAATGTCGCTTGTCACTGAGACAATGACCGAAGAAATAGCCTCTGGTTCTAATTTATTAGCGATTACTATCTCCTGAAACAAGTTTGCCGAAGCCTTATAAATCGCTTCCGCTGTATTCGTTGTTACCGTTGTTGCACCTCTAATGCCTCTAATCATCCTTGCCCCTCCTGACTCACGCGCTTAAATGTCGCTTCAATGACATCATCCGTCACTTTTTGTATCGTAGGCTTGCCGATTTCCTCCAGCAAAACCATCGTTATTTCGTTAAATGTTGTTTTTTTGTCGTGTTTCATATGTTCTAATAGTACATCAAAATCAAGATTTTTTGGCAAATGAACCTCATATCCTAGCGCCGCCAGCCATTTCAACAACGCATTTTTATCGAAATCAAGGCCGAGCAACTGCTCACTCATATCTAGCGCGTAAATCATGCCAAATGTAATCGACTCACCGTGAAGCCACTTACCAAATGCACCGTAAGCCTCCATCGCATGACCAAACGTATGACCAAAATTAAGAAATGCTCGAATACCTTGCTCCGTCTCATCTCGCGAAACAATCTCCGCCTTAATCGCAATCCCTCGCGCCAAGTACGGTGTCAAGTCCACCTCATATAAATCACGTGGCATCTTGTAAGTCTCCATCAATTCCACAAGCATAGCCGGATCGCGGATAAGCGCATGTTTCACTAATTCCGCAAACCCAGATCGCATTTCCCGCTCCGATAAAGTACCAAATAAAGACGTATCATAAATCACAGCTTCCGGTTGATAAAAATTTCCAACCATATTTTTGCCTAGCGGATGATTAATCGCGACTTTCCCACCAACCGCACTATCATGCGCCAGCACCGTCGTTGGCAATTGATAAAAAGCAATGCCTCGCATATACGTCGCAGCCACAAAACCACCCAAATCTCCAATCACGCCACCACCAAAAGCGACCAAGACCGATTTACGATCCAGTCCAGCCTCTATTGCTTTTGTCATCGCATCCTCATAAACCGCAAATGTTTTCGCTTCCTCACCTGCAGGCGTCACGTAGTAGGATACCTTTTCAAGTGGAGCAAGCAGTTCATCTAATTTATTCAAATGTACTTTCGCAACATTGGCATCCGTCATCACAAATACTTGCGAAAAACGACTAAGTTCGGACACTAAGCTCTCCGCCTGTTCATGAAGTGCGTTTTTGCTAATATAAACTGGATATACTTTATCCTTCGTCGTCACTGTGATTTCTGCCATCTTTAAAACTCCTTCGTCATAGCACGATGTTCCTCCACATGCGCGCGAAGCACATCAAAACGATCGCTATCAAATTTATCTAAAACGGCTTGGGCAACTTCCCAAGCAACAACGGCTTCAGCAACAACACTCGCTGCAGGAACCGCGCAACTATCTGAACGTTCCACACTCGCATTAAAAACTTCCTTCGAATCAATGTCTACACTTTGCAGTGGCTTGTACAGCGTCGGAATCGGCTTCATGACACCACGAACAACAATTGGCATCCCGTTCGTCATACCGCCTTCAAAACCACCCAAATTATTCGTCCGTCTCGTATAGCCATCTTCTTCGGACCATAAAATTTCATCCATCACTTCACTACCTGGCTTGCGTGCCGCCTCAAAACCAACACCAAACTCTGCACCTTTAAACGCATTGATGCTCACGATGGCTTGCGCAATTTTAGCATCTAATTTACGATCCCATTGCACGTAACTGCCTAGACCCGCTGGTACGCCACCAACAACAACTTCCACAATGCCACCAATCGTATCACCATTTTTCTTCGCGTCATCGATTTTTTGCTTCATTTCTTCTTCTTTGGCCGTATCTAAGCAACGTACTGACGATGCTTCCGAGATTTCTTGAATTTCTTTAATCGAGTAGTCCCGCGTCAATTCTGCGCGAACACCACCGATTTCGAGCACATGACCTGCCACTTCAATACCAAGTTCCGCAAGCAGCTTCTTCGCAATCGCACCTGCCGCCACACGTACCGTTGTTTCACGAGCCGAAGAACGCTCTAACACATTTCTCATATCGCGATGCCCGTACTTCATGCCACCGACCAGATCCGCGTGACCTGGACGTGGACGGGAAACTCTGCGCGACGCCTCATTTTTCTCAGGAACAGGCTCAATGCTCATTACAGTTTCCCATTTCTTCCAATCTTTATTCTCCACAAAAATAGCAACAGGCGAACCCATCGTTTTGCCGTGACGAATCCCTGCTGAAATCTGCGCACGATCCGTCTCAATCCGCATCCTAGCGCCGCGACCGTGACCGCCTTGACGTCTTGTCAATTCTTTATTAATATCTTCTGCTAAAAGAGGCATCCCTGCTGGTAATCCCTCAATAATTGTCGTAAGGCCTGGGCCATGCGATTCTCCCGCTGTTAAGTATCTCATCTTCTCTACTTCCTTTCCATTTTTCAATCTATTAAAAACTAAAAATATTTTAGCGCTTTAAAGTGTATTTGTAATATCATATCATAATTCCAACCCGACGTAAACAGAAAATAACGAAAGAGGATGGAACATAACCCAAATAAATCGGCGACAAGCGCTCGCATTCAGGGGATGCGGCAGACTTCCGGTTCTCACATACACCAGTATGCTCCGCTTCCGGCTTCCACCACATCCCCTGAATACAAACGCTTTCGCTCGATTTGTGTAAAGCAAAATTTTCGTCCTACCCAAAGTAAATGGCCCAGCGGTTTTGCTTTATCTTGAGTTTGTTCCAACCTCCATCTATTCCTTATCCAGTTTATAACCAAACATCGATGGCTTTCTCATACGAAATCAATTCCTCTTCCTTGAAAAAAAGACCGATTTCCCGTTGCGCACTTTCCGGCGAATCCGAACCGTGAATCACATTCCGATTCATATGTACCGCCAAATCCCCGCGCATCGTTCCTTGCTCTGCTTCTAGCGGGTTTGTTTTCCCCATCATATGACGCGCAAGTGAAATCACCTCATCACCTTCCCAAACCATTGCAAAAACTGGCCCAGACGTGATAAATGCTAATAAATCTGGAAAAAATGCTTTGCCGACATGCTCCGCATAATGTTGTTTTGCGAGCTCCTCATCGATTTGCATGAATTTGGCGCCGACCAATTTCAGTCCTTTTTTCTCCAAGCGACTCACAATTTCACCAATAAGTCCACGCTGTACACCATCTGGTTTTACCATTAAATACGTTCTTTCCATAGCTCATGCCTCCCTAGTATTTTCGTTTATCTAAAAACTGCACGATTTGCTTCAACGGTTTTAATTCTTTGGAAGGCGGGAACTCATCTAAAATTCCGATGGCCTTTTGTAAATAGGTTTCTGCAATTGCTTCTGATTTAGCGATAGCTCCTGATGCCTTAATCGTCTCAATGAACGGCGCCATATCCTCTTTCGTCGTTGTTTCTGAAATCTGACGAAGCTGCGCACGAAACGCCTTGTCTTCCATTGCAAAAAAGACAGGCAACGTCACATTTCCTTGGCGCAAGTCCTCTCCTGCAGGTTTTCCGAGCGTTTTCTCTGATCCGGTAAAATCCAATACATCATCGGTAATCTGGAAAGACATTCCCACATAATACCCGAACAAGAAAAGTTTGCGATGCCACTTCGAATCGAGCTGAGCCACAATACCGCCAAGTTCGCAACTCGCCGCAATCAATAATGCCGTTTTGCGCTTAATGCGACGCAAATACGTCCTTACATTTTGCTCAAAATCGTATTTTGCGCGTAACTGTTCAATTTCACCAACAGCCAATTCGACCGTTACTTTCGAAAGCACTTGATGCGCCTCTAAGTTAGCAATTTTGGTCATGTATTCGAGTGATTTGGCAAATAGAAAATCGCCAGTATACATAGCCACATGGTTGCCCCACTTCGATTTAATCGTCGGCAAGCCGCGCCTGACATCCGCATCATCCACCACATCATCATGCACAATGGAAGCCATATGTATTAACTCCACCGCAACAGCCGCCTGCTCTACTTGATTCCACTGAAACTGGCCGAGCCGTGCCGTTAAACAAACAAAAATTGGCCGAATCCGCTTTCCACCAGCATTGAGCAGTTGTAACGCAGCTTCTTCCACTAGCGGTGCTTGTTCGGATTTCACAGCAAGTCGCAACTCTTCCTCGATTGCCGCTACATCCGCTTGAATATTAGAATATAGAAAATTAAGTTTCATCTGCCCCACCTATTGTTCCTTCTTTTTATACCCAAAATGCGTCGCGCTTGCTCCACCACTATGCGGAACATAACGAACATGGTCAAATCCAGCCTCTTGAAACATATTTGCCAACTTCTTCATACCTGGGAAACTACGCGTTGATTCTTCTAGCCACGCATATTCTTCATAACTCTTCGCAAAAAGTTTACCCATTAACGGCATCATATGGCGGAAATAAAAGAAGAACAACTGATTGTAACCTGGAATCGTTGGTGTGGATGTATCTAAACAAGTGAGCAAGCCACCTGGTTTTAACACACGATACATCTCCTGTAACACCGTCATATAATCCGGAACGTTTCGCAACCCAAAACCAATCGTCACATAATCAAACGAATCATCCGCAAACGGTAATTCCATAGCATTCCCGTGCATCAACACAATGTTTTCCAGTCCCGTAGTAGTGACTTTTTCTTTTCCTACTTCTAACATGTTCTCACTGAAATCCAGCCCAATAACCGAACCAGATGCCCCTACAGCCTCTGCCATAGTAATCGTCCAATCCGCCGTGCCACAACAAACATCAAGTGCCGACGCGCCTTCTCTCACACGCATTAATTCCATTGTTTTCTTACGCCACTTTGCATGTAATCGGAAGCTAATCAAGCTATTCATTCGGTCATAACTTGGAGAAATTTTTTCAAATACATTGTGCACTTTTTTGTTCTTTTGTTTCCATCATTTTATCATTTCTCCTTATTGTCCGAGTAGCTCTTGCAACCTTTTCTCTGTCATTTCAGAAATCGCAAGCCCATTCTTATTTGCCTTTATCTCCATTTTCACTGTCACGATTAAATCTTCTAACCATGTCACAAAATCAGCCTGTGCATTCATCGCCATATAGCCATGCTCATACGCTGTTTTGAATAACGATTCACCTTTTTGGAGCCATTTCTTGCGCTCATCTAATAAATACCTCAACAAAATCGCGTATGCGCCAACTTGCACAAATGTTTCGCTACATTCAAAATGCATCGCAAATTTTTCGAAAATCGCGGTTTTGGATTTCACTAAATGTGCTAGATAATCCTCGTCACCTGTAATATGCAGTTGATACAAGTTCACCTTCGCTTCATTCGTCTCCTGCACCCCGCGCTGTAAAGTTGCCAACAAATCAATCATGCCAAACTCGGCTAATGTACGGTAATATAAACTACTATAAAAATCGCCCGCAAGCACCGTCAACTGTCTTTCCTGCGACGTTTGCCGCGTGCGATCGGTCACTTCATCAATGCCATCATGCGTATCATGCGCTAAAATAACATACAGTGTTGCGCCAATCACTTGGTTGGCTACACTATCATCCACATCCGTTCCTCTAATCGCCTCATGTAGCCACAGCATCTGATCTTTATCCACTTCCGGTCCTTCAAAATTCTCCCCAAGAAATCGATACGTCGTCCGATCTAAGACAAGTGCTTCCACCTGCTTTAACTGCGCTACGCCACCTTGATAACTCATTGACAAAATCCCCTTCAAAACTCGTTTATCACACACTATAAATTATAGCATAATCATTACAAAAACTGCTATATCTACTCATTCGTTAATTTTTAATTAGAGCCATCACTTCACTGCGTAGCTTATCATCATTTCTAAAAGCACCACGAACCGCACTAGTTACTGTCTTAGCACCAGGTTTATTCACGCCACGAATCGTCATACACATATGCTCTGCTTCTACGATGACCATAACGCCAAGCGGTTTTAGTTTGTCCATCATAATTTCGGCTACTGTTGTTGTAATCCGTTCTTGTAACTGCGGACGTTTACTCACATCGTCTACGACACGTGCAAGCTTACTAAGCCCAGCAACGCGACCATTTTGCGGTAAATAAGCGACATGCGCGACTCCAAAAAACGGCACTAAATGGTGCTCACACATCGATGAAAATCGAATATCTTTGACCAACACTAGTTCTTCATGTTGTTCCTCAAACACAGTATTAAAATGGACCGATGGATCTTTTCTTAGTCCAGAAAATACTTCTTCGTACATTCTTGCTACGCGCATTGGTGTATCTAAAAGGCCTTCGCGTTCTGGATTTTCACCGACTGCTTCTAGTATAACTTTTACTGCATCTGCAATTTTCTGTTTATCTATTTGCTCCATTAGTATTCCCCTTTACAAACCCGTTATAACCTACCTCGCTATTTTAACATAGGTAGGATATGAGGTAAATGTTAATTGCTTGGAGATTGGACGTTTCGCTGGATAAATTCAAGATGTCACATCTGCTTCTATAAAACAAACCGCAGAATCATCCCAATATTTTTTGTAAATTGGGGTCGCTTTATCGGCTAGATTTAGTTGATACATGCGGAATGTAACAAGTTGATTTTTTGGTTGCCATTGTTCTTCGTAAGAATATTGGTAGTGCATGCCGAGTTGAATCATCACGCCGCCGCTTCGAGGATTGTTTCTGTCGTGTGTCGCCGTGACGAACGGAATGCCGTCTTTTTTTGCCTGTGCAAGAATGGCTTGACCGGCTTCTGTTACAATACCTTGATGCCAAAATTCTTTGGTAAGGCCGTATCCTAAGTCGTGGCTGTCGCTCATGCTGATGTGTATGTAGCCAATTGGGATGTTGTCTTCTTTTAGACAAATCGCGTATTGATAGGCTTGCTTTTGTTTGTAGGCAGCGGCGTATTGGTTTTCCCAGTAGTTTTTTGCGTCGGTGTGGTTTTTTTAAGGGAAACATGGGTAGGAATTTATTTACTTCTTTGTCGCTGTGTATGTTTAGTAAGGCTGGTAGGTCGGATGGGGTGAATTTTCTTAGTGTTAGTCTGTTGGTTTGGAGGGGTGGGGTGTTTTGGATGGACATCGGATTATCACATCGGTTGGGATTTTGGTTGGTGCTAAGGGTGTTTGCGTTTAGGATTTGAGAAGATGTAGCAATAGATTAAACCCATGGATTAACCCATCGCTTCGCTCACGCTTATGTTGTTGGCGTAATTCATTGCATTCAAACGCCACCAACAACAAAAAAAGAGCCCAAAGACTCTTTTTCCGTGCTTAAAAAGTGTATGTAATTATTTAACAGCTTCTTTAAGCGCCTTACCTGGTTTGAATGCAGGAACTTTGCTTGCAGGAATGTCAATCTCTTCCTTTGTACGTGGGTTGCGACCTTTACGAGCAGCACGTTCACGTACTTCAAAGTTACCAAATCCGATTAATTGAACTTTTTCACCTTTAGATAAAGAAGTTTGGATTGTTTCAAAAACAGCTTCTACAGCTTTAGCAGCGTCTTTTTTAGAAAGATCTGCAAGCTCAGCTACGCTATTTACTAAATCAGTTTTGTTTGCCATTGTGTTTCACCTCCTTAAGAGAATAATACCAAGTGTTCAGGTCTTAGCTAACACTTTCTTATTCATTTTCCAAAATAAGCTAAACTTCTATGGAAATTCTCAGAAGAATTTCGGCTGGAATGGCATTTTACTGCCGTTTCAGTAATTCTGATAAAAGATTATCACATTCTTCTTACAACTGCAAGGATTTAGAAGCGAAAGTTAAAAAAAATTCACAAACTTTTTTTTCTTAAATCTTCTTAGTCCTAGTTGCACAAACGTGATTATATCAAGCTGTTAAGCATAATACTAACGCGAGAGTCCTATAATAGCAAGTAAAAACACGCCAAATAGCAAAAATAGTTCAAATTCCTTAAAAAAAAACGCCTAAATCTGCTCCTTTGCCTGAAAACTCTAGGTTTCAACTACTATTATCCTTCTAACATCATAGTTTGGAATTTTGCTTTTTCTGTGGGCGTAATGCCGATTCCTTTTTCGAGATATGCGTCTACAGAACCGTATTCTTTTTGCATTTCATCGAAGGCAATTTCTAAATAGGCAGGTCGCGCTTCCGCCATCGGTCTGAAATTTTCTAAATCAATTTTTTTCTCACTGGTAGAAAAAGCATTGACTAATCCTTGCATTTCGCCAAGGATATCGTCGGCATATTGATTTGTAAGCTCGTAATCCGCCAAAATTATATTTTCAGGTACATCTAATAATTTTAATAATAGTGCGCCTAAAACACCTGTACGGTCTTTTCCCGCGGTGCAATGAAATAGGAATGGCACTTCTTCTTTTTCGATGATGTCGTTAAAAATCTCGCGGAAACCAGCTTTGGACTGTACAAAAACGCGGTAACTCTCGCCCATCAATGGTTCGTAGACGCGGTGGTCATCCGGAATATAGATTTTTTGTGATTCTGTAGATTCGTTTTTTGCAGTGCCGATTGGGATGTGCCGATTTTTGATGTTGGCTAGGGCTGGTGTCGGTTTGGCTGCTATTTCTGATGTGCTACGCAAGTCGCAAATCCAGCTCACGCCTAGTTTTTCAAGTGTGTCTTTATCTTTTTCGGTAATATTGGTGAGGAGAGAAGAGCGATATAGTTTGCCCCATCTCACCGTTTTTCCAGCCGTATTGACATAGCCGCCCAAGTCACGGAAATTAAAGCAGCCTTCTAGCGGAATCGTACGTTCACCGACAACAGTATTCGTGCCATCAGAATGCTGAATAATGAAAAATACTGGTGTGTCATCGGTTACGAGTACAAGCTTTGTTTCCTGGTCCACAACGAGTAATTTTTTTTTTCGAACTAGTCGGTGCTGCTGTATTGCTTTGAAAAATAATCGAACCTGCCAAAATATCCGTTGGAGACCAAGTCAAGGTTAACTGGTTGCCATGGCGATTTGTTTGTATCATATCTTTCCCTCCAAATCGTAATCTTTTCCTCTCCATCCTAGCACAAATCCATTAAAAAAAACCTCTTACAGCCTAAGCCATAAAAGGTACAGCGTGTCGACAAACGCCCATTTTGTTGGAACTGTTCGATGTTAACGAGCTACAGTTCCAATATAATAGTGAGCGAAGTGATGGATTAATCCTTGCCCAGAAACTAGGCATTTGTCGACACACTGAGGTTTAGAGACACGAACAGGTCTATGCTTTAAATATAGTTTTTTTACAGTCTGGTCTTAGTATTCTTCTTTTTCGAGCTTCCGGTCGCGACCCATTAAACGGTCAACCGCGGTTTGTGGGTTTTCGTCTTCGAACAAGACTTTGTAAATCGCTTCGGTGATTGGCATGTCGATTTGTAATTTTTGCGCCCATTGGTGAACGGCTTTGGCTGTGCGAACTCCTTCGACGACCATTCCCATGTTCTCCAATACTTTGTCCAAGCTTTCGCCTTTACCAAGCATGTTCCCAGCGCGCCAATTTCGTGAATGGACACTCGTACAAGTGACGATTAAATCACCAATACCTGTCAAACCATAAAATGTTTGTGGGTCAGCACCAGCCGTTACACCAAGTCGTGTAATTTCGGCCATACCACGCGTCATTAGCGCCGCCTTCGCATTGTCGCCATAACCAAGACCGTCCGTGATACCTGCGCCAAGTGCGATAATATTTTTCAAAGCGCCACCGATTTCAGCGCCAATCACATCTTCGTTTGTATAAATACGCAAATTATTGTTTAAAAAAGCATCCTGAACGATTTCTGCCGCTTTCAAATCTTTGCAACTCGCACAAAGCGTTGTCGGATGGTGGCGAACGACTTCTTCTGCGTGACTCGGACCAGAAAGAACAACTAAAGCAGAACGTTTTTCAGGCGCTACCTCTTCTTCAATCACTTGCGTCATGCGTAAATTCGTATCTGGTTCGATACCTTTACTTACGTGTACAAGCAGTGTAGGCTCTTTCAAAGCATCATTTAACTGACTGCAAACAATTCTCATCGCACTTGTCGGAATCGCAATAACGACCATCTGAGCGTCTTCTAAAGCTTCTTCTAATACAAGCGTTGCCCGCATTTTAGGAGAAAGCTCCATATCAGGAAGATAATGTTGATTGGTATGCTTCGTATTCAGTTCATCCACAACCTCCGGATGGTTACCCCAAATCATAACATCATGCCCGTTTTCAACCAAAACCAACGCCAAACCGGTGCCCCAACTACCAGCACCAAGAACAGCAATCTTCTGTTTCTTCATCATCAAACTCGCCCCTTTACTATTAAAAATTATGAGAGAACGTATAAATTAAGTTAAAACCTCTATCCTCAATATTTTCGCGTAAGACGTAAAATCCCGATTTACTTCGCATATGCACTACGCCATTTATTTTCTTTGGCGGGCGATTAATCGAATTGGCGTACCATCGAACGGGAAGGCCTCGCGGATTCGATTTTCTAAAAAGCGTTCGTAAGAAAAATGCATGAGTTCTGGTTCATTGACGAACACAACAAATGTTGGCGGTCTAACAGCAACTTGTGTCGTATAGTAAATTTTCAAGCGTTTGCCTTTATCCATTGGAGATGGGTTCATCGCCACCGCATCCATAATAACGTCGTTGAGCAAGCTCGATTGTACTCGCAATGAATGGTTATTACTAATATCGTTAATCATTGGGAAAAGATTCGTCAGGCGCTGTTTCGTTAATGCGGATACGAAAACAATCGGCGCATATGTCAAGAACAAGAACTGTTCACGGATATCTTGAATAAAGGCATTCATTGTTTTCTCGTCTTTTTCAATCGCATCCCATTTATTCACAACGACTAAAATACCACGTCCTGCTTCGTGCGCATAGCCAGCAATTCGCTTATCTTGTTCGCGAATCCCTTCTTCAGCATTGAGCACGACTAAAACAACATCGCTTCGTTCAATCGCTCGCATAGCCCGCAATACACTGTACTTCTCGGTGGATTCGTAGACTTTACCACGTTTACGCATACCCGCCGTATCAATCATGACATATTCTTGCCCCTCATATTCATAATGCGTATCGATCGCATCCCGCGTCGTTCCAGCAACATCAGAAACAATCACGCGGTTTTCGCCTAGCAAAGCATTCAAGATAGAAGATTTTCCAACATTCGGGCGACCGATAAGCGAGAATTTAATCACGTTATCATCGTATTCTTCCTCATCCAATTCAGGAAATTTCTTAAATACTTCATCCAGTAAATCACCAAGCCCTAAACCATGGGACCCTGAAATTGGGAACGGCTCGCCAAACCCTAGTGAATAAAAATCATAAATTTGGTCACGCATTTCTGGATTATCGACTTTATTTACCGCCAAAACAACGGGTTTATTCGAACGATATAAAATTTTTGCCACTTGGTCATCGGCATCCGTTACACCTTCACGACCATTTGTAATAAAAATAATCACATCTGCTTCATCAATCGCAATCTCCGCCTGCGCCTTAATTTGCGCTAAAAATGGCTCGTCTCCTAAATCGATTCCGCCTGTATCAATAATATTAAAATCACGTCCAAGCCAATCTGCCGAATTATAAATCCGGTCCCTTGTAACTCCCGGAATATCTTCCACAATCGACACACGTTCGCCGACGATGCGGTTGAAAATAGTGGATTTGCCGACGTTCGGACGACCGACAATCGCTACTACTGGTTTAACCATTATTTCACCTTCTTTTTCTTTAAATTACTTTTTCAAACTTTCTTTAGTTTAACAGTAAATGCACCTAGTATCAACTTAAATTTGCAAACAAAAAACGAGAAATCAGTAGATGCGCAAACGATTATGCGTAACACCGACTCCTCGCTTCATAATAAAATGGAACTTATTTATTATCTGTATCTAAATTTTTTAGTTTATCACCAATCAAGTCACCTAGTTGGAAACCAGTGCTTTCTTCCGGCAATTCGTAGTCTGCTACTTCTACAGGAGCCTCTGTCAATTCTTTGATGCTTAGTGACAAACGTTTGTCAGTTTCGTTAACATCGAGAACTTTGACTTCCACTTCTTGACCTTCTTTTAACACTTCTTGTGGTGTGCCAATATGTTGATGAGAGATTTGTGAAATATGCACTAACCCTTCCACACCTGGGAAAATTTCAACGAAAGCGCCGAATGTTACGAGACGGGCTACTTTACCTTTTAGTACAGCGCCAACTGGAGCTTTCTCAGCGATGTCATCCCATGGTCCTGGTTGTGTTTCTTTAATAGATAAAGAAATGCGCTCATTCGCGGGGTCAACACCGATAACTTTTACTTTCACCGATTGTCCTTCTTCTAATACATCAGAAGGTGCTGCAATATGTTGATAAGAGATTTGTGAAATATGAACAAGACCGTCGATACCGTCCATGTCTACAAAAGCACCAAAACTAGTTAGGCGTTGTACAGTGCCTTCTACAACATCGCCTTCTTTAATTTCACTCAAACGCGCTTGCTTCTTACCAGCCTTTTCAGCTTCTACAACAGCACGATGCGATAGGATAACGCGATTGTTCTCTGGCTCAAATTCCACTACTTTGAAAGTCAACGTTTGATCTTTATAAGACGCGAAATCTTCTACAAAATGGTCCTCTACAAGCGATGCTGGCACGAATGCACGAACGCCTAAATCAACCACTAAGCCACCTTTTACAACATCATTTACTACCGCTTCGAATACTTCTCCAGATTCGAATTTCGCTTTAATATCATCCACAGAACGAAGCGCATCTACTTTACGCTTAGATAATACTAATACATCGTCTTCTACTTTCAAAACGATTAAATCTAACGTATCGCCAACACTAGCGACATCTGAGGCTTGTTCAATATGAACATTAGATAATTCACTGATTGGGACAACACCATCTAATTTGGAATCAGGTATGCCAACATACACCTGTTTATCCTCTACACTAGTAACCGTACCAGTGACTTTGTCGCCTTCTTCAAAATTTCTAACTTCTACATCATTTAATTCTTCAGACATGTATAGCCCTCCTCTAAAACATTTATCGTAATTAGGACTTCCAAAAGATTGACTGTTCCAAGTATAATTAAGCGCGTAAATGCGACAAATAAGCAGGAATACGGCTTCAATCTAAAACGATACTAGAAAATCCTATTGACGAGATAAATTCTCTCTCTACTAACTTCCTACAAAAGCGCGAATTTGTCAAGTTTTTTCGGTCGTTTTCGGCGACTTTTCCTCATCTATTAAAAAATAATTCGCAAACCTAGACTTTTGTATTTTTTGTATAGACTACTGGTTGATTTTTGCTTTCGCTAACTCATGTATAGATTTAGCTACTTCAGCTATTGTCATCGATGTTGTGTCCAATTCAATGGCATCTTTTGCTTTTTGAAGTGGGGAGTGTTCTCTTGTGTAGTCGAGATGATCGCGTTCTTCAATTTCCTTCTTTAGTTGTTCTAAATCGCTTGGGAAACCTTTTGCCACGTTTTCTTTGTAGCGGCGTTCTGCACGTTCCTCCACACTTGCTAACAAGAAGATTTTCAATTCCGCATTCGGCAAAACTGCAGTACCAATATCGCGGCCATCCATAACAATCCCACCTTCTGTTGCAAAAAGCTGCTGCCGTTTCTGCAATTCTTCACGAACAACAGGGTGTGCTGCAACTTCTGAAACATTGGCAGTAACTTCCAGAGAACGAATAATTTCCGTCACATTTTCTTCTCCGATAAAAACTTGTTGTACCTCGCCTGGTTCAAAAGAAATTTGCGTATTTACAAGCATTTCGCCGAGTGCTTTTTCATCATGTAATGGTATTTTTCGATTGATTGCAGCATATGTTACTGCGCGGTACATCGCTCCTGTGTCAATGTAAATATAGTGTAGCTCTTTTGCAACAATTTTAGCTACCGTACTTTTTCCTGCTGCGGCAGGCCCATCAATTGCGATACAAATCTTTTTGCTCATTTCTTTATTCGACTCCTTCATTTATCTGAAATTGGTTTGACAAATTTCTTCTCCAGCAGCAAGTAAAACGGCCAATTTCATACGTGCTTTTTTACTGTCATAATCTTTTCCTAAAATAACGCCTCGTTTGTAAAGATCATACGTGCTACCTTCATAATCATATGTTGTATACACATTGCCTTCCTCGGCACTCGTTGAAATCACAATTGGAATGCCATCAGCTAAGGCTCGCTCAATCGCTGGCATCATTTTCGGTGCAACTTGTCCGCGGCCGACGCCTTCTAAGACAATACCGTTTGCACCAGCTTCACGCGCCGCATCAATGAACAGGCCGTCTGCTTCCAAATAGCATTTCACAATATAGATTTTCTGCATTTCCTGCTTAATTTCGTACGATTCATGCTCCAACGGTTTTTGGTATAGAAATACTTGGTCGTTATCGATAATGCCTAAGTAACCAAACCCAAAAGCGCTAAATCCTTGAATATTGGATGCGTGAACCTTCTTCACATAGCGCGCTGCAAAAATACGTTCATTAAAAACAACAACCGTCCCAGCATCACGCAACTCCTTCACGCTCGCCGTATAAATCGCATGGCGAATATTAATATATGCATCCGATCCTGCTTCCCCCGGTGCCCGTTGCGACCCCGTTACAACAACAGGTCTAGCATCACCAATCGCCAAATCTAAGAAATATGCCGTCTCCTCAAGCGAATCCGTTCCATGTGTCACAACAACCCCATCATATGTATCATCTTCAAAAATCCGCAACACCAAATCCCGAAGCGATACTAAATCCGCAAACGTAACATGCATCGATGGCAATTGAAATGTCGAAAAAATATCAATTTGAATCTCCTCTGGTAACTCACATAATGCCGCCAACTCTTGTCCCGAAAGCTCCCCCGAAGCAAGCCGTCCGGACTCCGTTTTTGTGCTTGCAATCGTTCCACCAGTCGTAATTAACGCTACCTTTGCCAAAAAAAACACCTTCTCCTCAGAAAAAAAGAGTTTGGGACATAACCGGAATAAATCGGCGACAAGTGTTTGTAATATAAACACTCTCGCTCGATTTGTGTAAAGTCGAATCTACATCACCTATTAAAAATTTATTGGTAAACTTCGGCTTTACTTGGCTTTCGTCTCAGACTCTTTTTCCATTATTTTCAAAATATCATTGTGGTAGTTTCAGTACAGTGCCCACTGGTACGTTATTCGAAGATAAACCATTCGCTTGCTTTATTTTCGCTACGTTTGCCGCTACATTTGTACCACCGTATGCTTTACGCGCAATACTGTATAGCGTATCACCCGCTACTACCGTATGTGAAGATGCCGATGCTGCTGCTTGTTCTTCTTGTTTTTTCTTCGCTTCAGCCGCTGCTGCTTGTTGCTGTTCTTTCTCAGCTGCCGCTGCTTGTTGTTTCCGTGTTTCTTCGGCTTTTGCTGCAGCTATGCGATCTTGTTCCGCTTTCTCGGCTGCTGCTTGTTCTTCTTGTTTTTTCTTGGCTTCGTTTGCTGCTGCTTGTTGCTGTTGTTTTTCAGCCGCCGCTTTTTGGTCAGCTTCTTCTTTTGCTTTTGCATCTGCTGCTGCCTTCGCCTTAGCTGCGGCTTCTTCTTTTGCCTTTGCTTCTGCCGATGCTTTTTCCTTCGCTTCTTTTACTTTTGTTTCATTGCTGGAAATGTTGACTTCTTTCTCTTTCTTCGTTTCGGTTTGCGCCGTATTAGTCGTCACTGTATCATCGTTGTTCGGTCCGAAATTCAGCACAAATAAGTATACAGCTAAACAAACAATCGGAATAAGTAAAAAGAAAATGATGAGCAAATTCAATATTGGATAACGAAATATCGCTTTCTTTGATTTATTAGCGCGTCTGCTTTGGGAGCGTGATGGAATTGAGTCTATATAGTCATCATCGTAATCGTCACCTAATTGTTTAAATTCTTTCTCTTCTCCATTATTAAAGTTATCGTCGTGTTTCTTCACCATGCGCGACCCCTCCTCCATTCTGATATCTCATTTTCATATCCATTGCACCAATAAAATTGAACACGATATGAAATATAATCACCGAAATTAAATTCTGATTACTAAATTGAAATAGTCCTGCAATAATTATACTAGTTATTGTAACATTGAACAACAGATATACTTTATTTAAATAGCGAAAATGCACTAGGACAAACAAAATCACACTCGCCCAAAAACCAAAGTAAAATTGGATGACACCGCGAAAAATCAATTCTTCTGTAAAACCAATCAGCACACAAAGCAACAAAACATCCAGTGGCTTTCGGTCTTTAAAAATCAGCTTATTTAGGCCCCCATCGTCTGTAACGCGTTCAGGTAACACACGATCAAGTGTTATATTTATCGCCGCCCAAACAAGTGCCAGCCACACCGCCCAACAAATCGGCTGCCAAGCAAAGCTCAATTCTTTCATCCACTGCAAAATACCAGTACTGATAAAAATAATACCAATTCCGAGTAAAATTAACAAGCCATTTTGAATGAAAAAAACATGTGTTATTTCTTTTTTCGTCATTTTTCGCATGATATCCACTTGGTTTGCCATAACTTCCTCCTATTCAAGCAAATACGCTAAATAATTTTGCCATGCCTGCTCGGTTTCGATTGGCTCGTTCTCACCATAAAAATCAGCCAGCGTCACACCGCAAATATCACAACAGTTCATCGGTTTTGACTTCACAGCTACCTCTTCAAAATAATCACGAATAAATTGACGCCGACACGTGACTCCTTTTAGAAAGTTTAAGAAACTAAATAGGTTTTCTTTTTTCCAGCGCTTACGAAATTGAATTTTTTCTTTGATTTGGTTTGGCGTGAAGCCCATTTCGCGGTAAAATTCTAAAAAACGCCGTTCCGTTAATGGCAATTGTTCCGTAAGCGCCGGGCTCAGGTGCACTAGTTCTTCCTCTGGCAAATCACGATCTTGCAATTGCAGTTGAATCGCCTCGTCCCCATCGGCATAAAGCAAAATCGCCACACTCGGATTTCCATCACGACCAGAACGACCAATCTCCTGCAAGTACGCCTCTAAGTCACCTGGCATATGAAAATGAATCACATAGCGAATATCGCCTTTATCAATCCCCATTCCAAACGCACTCGTCGCGCAAATCAAATGCAACTGATTCTGGATAAACTGCTGCTGAATCGTCATTCGGTCCTCCCCACTCATATCTCCGTGGTAAAATGCCGTTGCTAAGCCGTGCATCTCCGCGATTTCATACGCATACCGCTCCGCTAACTTCTTACTAGAAAAATAAATAATACCAGGACCTTTGAGTGAACCAACCAACTGCAGCAACTGGGCGTGTTTCGCGTTCCTCGTCTCCACTTGCTGTACCATCATCGCGATATTAGGGCGATCCACTGAATGAATCACATCTACACAATTGGTTAGCTGCAACTGCGTTTTAATATCCGCTCGCACTCTCCGCGTTGCCGTTGCCGTTAAAACAAGCGTGACAGGATTTTCTAACTGCGCGCGAACAGTCCCAAGTTCCAAATAATCCGGCCTAAAATCATGTCCCCACTGCGAAATACAATGCGCCTCATCCACTACAAAAAGGCCAATCGACAACTGCGAAATCGCCGCCCGAACCCGCGAATTTCCAAGTATTTCCGGCGATACAAAAATAAATTTATAACTAGCAAGCGTCCCCATCGCCAACCGTTTTTCCTCACCAGTTAAAAAACTATTCAGCGCAATGACCCGTTTCTCGCCATTCGCTCGCATCCGTTCCACTTGGTCTTGCATCAACGAAAGCAGCGGCGAAACAATCAAAACCGCGCCATCCATCAAATAGCCAGGCAACTGATAACATACCGTTTTCCCAGTCCCCGTCGGCAACATCGCAAAACAATCCTGTCCTACCAAAACTTGTTCAATGACTTCTTTTTGCCCCGCTCGAAATTCGCGAAATCCTAAAAACTGCTCTAACTGCTCCTCTAATTGCATTTCGCGCCACTCCTTTTTACAATCAAAGCCAGCCGAATTTGGAAATAATCCAGTTCGCCAAACGCCTCTTTGATTTCCTTCAACGACTGCCACGTTCCTTGCGCAATACCGTCCACTGTGGCTTCATCAATCCAAGTACCGACTGAAAAATCAGGCACCGTCGCAGCAATTTCTACCAGATGATCTTGAATCGTGCTCCACTTCAAACGTCTAATCGCCATCACTCGCTCCGTATCAAAACCTTGTCGCAACAAATGTAGCGTCTCTTGTGCCGAAGTCGTCAATTCCCGCGTCGCATCTGGCATCAACTTTTGCAACATCGGAAACCGCTCCAACTGCGCCAACAACTTATGTAACCCATCCAACCATTCAAAATAATACGCCCACGGCTCCATGTCAAGTTCGCTCGCAACCTGCAATCCTGTCTTACCAATATACTCGCCACCAGAAAACCGCGGCACATACAAATCCGCCTTCGCATCCTGCAACCACATAGTCAGTTCCCTATAAAACGCCGTCCGCGCCTCAATTCGCGTCTCTTCCTGCAACAAATAACCCAGCCACTGCTTCACGACAAACTGCGTCTCCTCATCGCGCACAATCGGCAAATAACGTTTCCGCTCATGCTTCCAGTTACTAAACACCTGCACCGCCAAAAGCAAGCGCTCAAAAAAAGGCGCCGTCCGACTCTGAAACGAAAACCCATCCAAATCGCCAAACCGCTCCGCAAAGCCCGATTCCGGCACACCCAAAAGCGACACCCCGTCCTCGTCCAACGCAATCCAGCCCGCATCCCGCAACTGCCCCAAGCGCGCATCAAAATGCCGTTGTCGCATCATCGGCACACAACCAAAAAAACGCGTCACATCAAACAAATGCGAATCCTGCACCGCCTGCCCCGTCCTTTTTCCCGTCACAATCGCATACAAAAAAGCAGGCTTACGCTTCCGCGGAAACGCAGCAATCACATGTAACAAATACTCATCCAACACATCCACATTCGCCCACTCCATTTCCGATACTTTCCCACTATTTTAACACGAAAACATCTGTTCGGCATCCCTATTTGCGAAATTTGCTAAAAAAGACTTTTGAGAGTAAAATCAAGTAGAATATCTCACGAAAGGAGTGTCTTCCATGAAATACACAATCGTCGACCAATCCACCTGCATCGCTTGCGGCGCCTGCTCCGTTCACGCCCCCGACCTGTTCGACTACAACGACGAAGGCCTAGCATTCACGATACAAGACGACAACACAGGCACAGCACCCATTCCTGCTAACCTCGAAGAAGACGCCATAGACGCCGAACAAGCCTGCCCGTCTTTATCCATAAAAATAGCGGATCACCCGTTTCATGGCAACCCGCTCAAATATGATTCTTAATTTTTAAAAAGCATCTTACACCACACCATGATGCTTTTTATCTTTGCTTACTTTTAGTTTAACAATCGTGTTTTTCATAATCCAAGAACGCATCCTGCCGTACACTAAGATAAATACCGCGCCGACAACCACACCTTTTAATAAGTTAAATGGTATAATCGCTGTCGTAACAAGCGCTGCAATATTTGTCCCAGCTGGCAAACCGCCCACCGTAATATAAAAAGGTAATACGACAAAGTAATTAAGTAGCGATATCACCACCGTCAACGTCACTGTTCCAATCCCAACCCCTAAAATCATTGCTTTGGTCGAACGCGCATAACGGAACACATAGTAGATTGGCAACACGAAACAAATTCCCGATAAGAAATTTGTCAGCTCACCAACAGGTACACCAACAAAGCTCCCCGTTACTAAATACTCCAGCACATTCTTCACAAATTCAATTAAAATAATAGCAAGCGGACCAAACAATAATCCACCAATCGCCGCAGGAATATCACTAAAATCAAGCTTCAAAAATGGTGCACTCGGCAATAACGGGAATTGAATCAACATAATGACAAACGCCACCGCTCCCAATACTGCAATACTTACAAACGCCTTTAAAGAATACTTCTTCATCAAAATCACTTCTCCTTAGATGTTCATCCTAAGAATCTGCGGTTTCCCTTTTATCTACGACACTACACGAAAAAAATCCCCCGAAAAAAACAATCGAGGGATGGTATGTGAAATTCCAAACATGTCATGTGTATTCAAACAAGACCTCCTGCAAACACAACAAAAACAAGTTGCGTCGTTAAAAATGGTCACGCCAAAATAGACTACTGACAAGTCAATTTTTCAAGTAGGTACGCCAAACAACAAGCGAACCAACATCTCCTCCCATCCAGACTATACTGTCGGTTTTGGAATTGCACCAAATCAACCATCTCAAAAAGAAACAGTTCGTGGACTTTAACCACCGGTCGGGAATTACACCCTGCCCCGAAGATGAACGATATTTTATTTTTTGTTACCTGCTCATTGTATCATAAGGAATTCCTGCCTGTAAACCCTGCAAAACTCATCCCCAAGGAATATCTGTAGACAAAGAGGCGGCTAGTGCCCGACTTTGCGTCAAACGTTTCTTACGTGCTTGACTCCGTTCTTCCGCATCGCGACTAATCATTTTTTCCTCATCACTTTGCGGAACAACCGTTGGCACTTCAACCGTTTTGCCATTATCATCAATCGCGACAAACGTCAAAAATGAAGTTGCAGCTAAATAACGCTCGCCATCTTTTAAGTTCTCCGCAATCACTTTTACGAAAATTTCCATCGAAGAACGCCCTGTTGACGCCACATACGATTCCAAACAAACGGAATGATCATTTTTAATCGGTTGCAAAAAGTCTACGGAATCCGTCGATGCTGTAACAATACCTGTACGACAATGACGGGATGCGCTAATAGAAGCCGTATCATCAATATAGGTCATCAAGCGCCCACCGAAAAGCGTATTATGATTATTTGTGTCAGATGGAAATACCCGACTTGTCTTAATTACAAGCGAATCTTTACAAAATTTTTTGCATACGTTCTGTCATTTTTACAAAACTCCTTTATACATCTGTGGAAAGCGGCAAAGTGATAATAAATGTGGAGCCAATTCCTAAGTTACTTTCCACGCTTATTTTACCATTATGCGCTTCGACAATATTTTTTACAATCGATAGGCCTATTCCCGTGCCAGTTTTTCCGCGAACACGTGCTTTGTCGGCTTTATAGAAGCGTTCAAACAGGAATGGGATATCTTCTTCAGCAATACCGCTACCGTTATCGATAATCTTAATCACCAGCTCATCCGCATAGAAATTCGCTGTTTCATGAACTTCAACGACACCATCGTAATCCTCGCGTCCCGTATGACGAATCGCGTTCATGATCAAATTCACGAGCACCTGCTCCATTCGATCTTGGTCAAATGTATATTCCAAATCTGGATCATCGGCTACCAATCGGAGCTTCACATTATTTTCCTTCGCCAACACTTCAAAATTTGACACCACTTTATCCAGGAATGGTACAATTGGTTCTCGTTTTTTATCTAATTGATTAAAACCTGCTTCCATTCTCGCTAAATCAAGCATGTCATTCACTAATCGCCCAATTCGCAACGACTCATCATAAATAATTTGTGCAAATTCCCGAACTTCTTCATCGGTCTGCGCCACACCATCAATAATCGCTTCGCTATAACCTTGCAACATCGAAATCGGGGTCCGCAATTCATGCGAAACATTGTTTACGAAATCCGTTTTCATTTTTTCTAGTCGTTTTTCCTCTGTCATATCACGAATAACCGTAACGATACTCCGAATATCATCTCCATTATAGAGCAATGTTAAAATGGCTACATAGGTCTGATCACCAAACGAAATCTCGCCCACTTGCTCCTCACGTGTTTTCCAAATGTTTGATAACATCTCATCTAATTTGGGGGGAATCAACACTTTATCACTATTTTCTGTAGAGAAAAACCAGTCATGCAAGAACTGTTCTGCAGGCGGATTGCTCAATATAATCGTCTTATCAATATTGAATTTAATAACACCGTCTGCCATACCTACCAAAATATTCGAAAGTTGCTCCTTTTCTTGGCGAAGCGCACTAATATTGTATTTTAGTTGTTGCGCCATTTTGTTAAAAGCAATGCCTAAGTCACCAATTTCATCGTGCGTGTACGTTGGCACCCGATTATCAAAATTCCCTTTAGAAACCGCAATCGCAATCTTTTTCATTTCTCGAAGTGGGTAGGACATGCGCGAAGATAGAATATAAGACAAAATCGACGTAACAAGCACCGCTATAATTCCTGAAATGACCAAGGTTTTCGTCACTTGCCCAGTAATTTCTAAAATATCACCATAGGAACGATATACATACACCGTACAAATATTCCCATCCATCGTCTTAAAACGCTGCGCTCCCATATGTACAGTTTCATCCGTCTGATCTTGGTAGAAATTATAACTTTCACTAACAAAATCGCCCTTGTCTAAGTGTTCATTAAATTTCTTATTGCTAAATAGTTTTTGATAGGAAGCATCATTCAAGTGCATACTCGTCTGCTTAGACGCAATAACTTTCCCATCCTGCTCCACAATAATTCCTATCGACTCATCCAAGAGTTGAAAAGCCGAATCAAGCGTATCCAAATTTTCTCCCGATTCAATCAAATCCCCTACACGCTCTGTCGTTGTGTGAATTCCCTCTGTGATTTGTTCGGAATTTTTATCCCCATATGTAACTGCAATGAAAAAACCCGTTGCAACAAGTACAGCCGTCAATAGTAGAATGATAGAACCCCATATTTTCCCTACAATACTATGCCAAAATCTCATTCTCATCAGCCCTTTGATTTTGAATTTCATCCGCTTTCCGCTATTTTTCAACGCTTTATAGACCAAAAAAGATAGGCTTTGTCATTAATCGCACCATGCAAAACCTATCTAACTATTTTTTAACATTATACTGTCTCGGTTACTTCAAACTTGTAGCCGAGTCCCCAAACCGTTACAATCATTTTGGCAGCTTCTTCGGATACATCGTAGAGCTTCTCACGTAAACGTTTGACGTGAGTATCAATTGTACGCAAGTCCCCGAAGAACTCGTAGCGCCATACCTCTTTTAATAGGGATTCACGGTCAAATACTTTGTCCGGTGACTTCGCTAAATAGTAAAGCAAATCATACTCTTTTGGTGTTAGATTGATTTCTTGCCCTTCGACAATGACACGATGTGCTTCGTTATCAATCTTCAAATGTGGGAACGTAATAATATCCCCAGGGGCGCTTGTGGCAATTGGATGACTGTGTTGTTGCGCGCGTCGTAAAACAGCCTTAACACGTAGTACAACCTCGCGCGGGCTAAACGGTTTTACTATGTAATCGTCAGCACCCACTTCGAATCCTTGAACGCGATTGGCTTCTTCTCCTTTAGCCGTCAACATTACGACAGGTGTTGCTTTATACTCTCGCAGTTCACGACACACCTCGATGCCATCTTTTCCTGGCATCATTAAATCAAGCAAAATCACATCATAGCTATTCTCAATGGCAAGCTGTAACGCCTGATCTCCATCACTAGCTTCTTCAATCTTATAATTCTCACGTTCAAGATACATTTTTAGTAAACGCCTAATCCGGTCTTCGTCATCCACAACGAGAATTTTCACTTGCTCACTCATAGGTAATCATCCCCTTACTCGTTTCTCCCAAAAAACTGGAAACTTATTTCGGTATGTAGCTATTCCCCTAGTCTTTCGTACCTTTTTATTGACAGTTTGTTCACAACTTTAGCATAACACACAATTATTCATATTGCTCCAACAAATCGCCATCTTTTGAAGAAATTATACATGTTTTTTTTAGTTTTAGCTATTTTAAAGCATCATTTCGTAAAAAAAAGACACATTTTTAGTCACTAACAGCAACAAAAAACTAGGGATAATGGCATGTATTCCCCTAGATTCTCATTCAAAATGTAAAATTATCTATGTTGTTTGCTTTACTAAATCTAGTTTTGCAGCAATGCTATTTTTTTTTTGTCTCCAAACTGTGTTAAAGCTTTGAGTTTTTTTACTTCATGATGGGTTAGCTCTCTGCGTTCACCAGCATTAAGCCCTTTTAAGTCTAAGAAGGCATAAGCTTCCCTTGACAATTTTTGCACAGGATGACCAATGATGTCAAACATTTTACGCACTTGCCGATTTCTACCTTCATGAATAATGACTTCTACAATTGCTTTTTCTTTCTTCTTATCAAAAGATTGGAGGCGTACTTTCGCTCTTGATGTTTTGCGACCTTCTAGCATAACGCCATTTTCTAATTTGCGCAAAGCTTCTTTCGTTGGAATTCCTTTCACTCGTGCGATGTACCGCTTCTCAACTTCGAATTTTGGGTGCATCAATTGATTCGCGAAATCGCCGTCATTTGTCATTAATAATAGCCCTGACGTATCATAATCAAGACGCCCAACAGGGTACAAACGTTCTGGAATGTCTGTGAAAAAATCTGAAACGACGCGGCGCTTCTTATCATCAGAAACCGCAGACATGACGCTGCGTGGCTTGTAGAGTAAGAAGTAACGTTTTACTTCCTGCGTCAATTCAATCCCATTGACCTCGATTTTATCAGAATTGCCTACTTTTACACCAAGTTCGCGAACGACTTGCCCATTTACTTTTACTTTTCCTTCTTCTATCATCACTTCGGCTTTTCTACGCGATGTGATACCAGCATTTGCAATTACCTTTTGCAACCGTTCCATCTTGCACCTCTTTTTTAGCACTGCTAATTATTCTTTACTTGCCCTGAAACCGATCGAAAAACAAATCCATTTCATCTTGTACCATTTCCTCAGTGTCTGTGGTATCCATCGATGGCAAGTCTTCTATCTTATTCAAACCGAAACAATCCAAGAATTCAGATGTCGTCACATACAGTTTAGCACGACCAGCACCTTCTACGCGACCTTTATCCATTATCAACCCTTTGGAAATTAATGTATGAATTGGGCCGTCCGTTTTCACGCCACGAATATCATCAATTTCCATCCGTGTAATTGGCTGACGATATGCGATAATTGCCAGTGTTTCAAGCGATGCCTGTGACAAACTTGTATTTCCTGGAACCGTCACTAGTTTGCGCAAATAAGCTGCATTTTCTTTTTTGGTTGCTAGCTGAAATGTGCCTGCAAGCTCTAGCAAAAGAATACCACGTTCAGGATTCTCGGCATAATTGTCACTCAATGTTTCCAATAAATTGAGGGCTTCAATATGGCTGATTTCCATAACCTCTGTTACTTGTTTTGTGCTTAATCCTTCGTCACCGGCTGCAAACAGCAGGCTTTCCAGAATGCCTAATTTCTTATTCACGCCTCTTCTTCACCTCTACTAAAAACATATAACGTCGCGAAACTTTTAGACTGCGACACGCCGATTTGGCTTCGCTTCATCAGTTCTAACACAGCTAAAAACGTAACGATTAACTCGTCTTTTGTTGAAGCCTCAAATAGGTCTTCAAAAGCAACACGACCATCAGTAGCTTCAAGATGGTCCATCACATCATTCATCCGCTGATCAATCGATATTTCTTGTTTCGTGATACGCGTATGAAGCGGCTGGTTCCATTTTTTTCGCCGTAACATCTTGTGGAACGCACCTAGCATATCATTTAGCGACACATCTAAATTCACCTGCTTATTAGATGTATCATATTCTCCTAAATCCATCGGTGCTTTACCAAAGTAAAAATTGCGTTCTGATTCTTTTTCCTTCAATTGACGCGCAGCTTCTTTAAAGCGTTTATATTCCATCAGTTTCTCCACCAGCTCATCCCGTGGATCGACAGAGTCATCAAAATCATCTAAATCGATTTCCAACTCTTGTTTTGGTAACAACATCTTGCTTTTTATAGCTAGAAGTGTCGCTGCCATTACTAAGTACTCGCTTGCCACATCTAGCTCAAGCTCTTTCATCAGATGGATATATTCTAAATATTGATCGGTAATTTCCGCCATCGGAATATCATAAATATCAATTTCCAGCTGTTGAATGAGTTGCAATAACAAATCCAGTGGCCCTTCAAAAGCCTCCACCTTAAAATTAATTCCTGACATACTTGTTCCCACCTTAATGAAGCGGTAAATCAAGTTGCACTAGGTTCTCATAGGACTCCCGTTGCACAACCAGCCTATCCTCTCCGTTTTCCACAAAGACAACGGCTGCACGTGGAATTCGGTTGTAGTTATTGGCCATCGAGTAGCCGTAAGCCCCCGTACAAAACACTGCCAGAACTTCCCCTGCATCTGATTTTGGCAATGGTAAGTCCCAAATCAACATATCGCCAGACTCACAGCATTTACCAGCGATGGCTACCGTCTCATCTGGCTCTTCTAACGGACGTGACGCAATCACTGCATCATATTTTGCTTCATATAAAGAAGGTCTAATATTATCCGACATACCGCCATCCACCGCAACAAATTTTCGAATCTCTGGTACTTCTTTACGTGAACCGATTGTATAAAGTGTTGTACCAGCTTCCCCAACAAGCGAGCGGCCCGGCTCAATCCAAATCTCCGGCATCGCAAGTGCATTGTCCTGCGCAACTTCACGCACATCAGCAATAATCGCACGTACATATTCAGAAGGCGGCAACGGTTTGTCATCCGCTGTATAGCGTACACCAAATCCGCCACCTAAGTTCAACACATCCGCATGAAAATCAAGCGAATCACGCCAAACTACCAATTGTTCCATAATACGATGCGCCGCCAATTTAAATCCAGTCGTCTCAAAAATTTGCGACCCAATATGGCAATGCAGCCCAATCAATTGAAACGCCTCATTTGCCATCACACGTCGAATCGCCTCTTCCGACTGACCATTCGTCAATCCAAAGCCAAATTTCGAATCATCTTGTCCTGTCAAAATATAATCATGCGTATGCGCCTCAATCCCCGGTGTCACACGAATCAACACAGCTATTCGCGACTCCTTTTCACGTAACACATCCGCTAACAATTCAATTTCATAAAAATTATCAATAACAATACAGCCGATACCATAATCAATCGCCATTTCAAGTTCTTGTCTTGTTTTATTGTTCCCATGAAAATGAATCCGTTCCGCTGGAAAACCAGCCTTCATCGCAGTAAACAATTCACCACCCGAAACAACGTCTAGCGACAAGCCTTCCTCATGCATCAACTGATAAATAGCTACCGTCGAAAAAGCTTTACTCGCATAAGCAACTTGCGCTTTCACACCAAGCTCTTCAAATGTCTTTTTAAAACCACGAGCACGCTCTTTAATTAACGCAACGTCGTATACATATAGCGGTGTTCCGTATTTTTGAGCAAGCTTCAAAGTGTCTACCCCTCCAATTTCTAGATGTCCAATTTCATTTACCCGCATCGTACCAAATGATTCAAACGCCACGCCAATCCCACCTTTTCGTTTAATTAGAATACAAAAGTTCCTTTATATAGTAGCATACAAGCATGCCGAGGTACAATAGCCAGTTATGAATTCATAGAAAAACGAGATCGAGCACACCCCAAATAAATCGGTGACAAGCGCTCGCACTGTTGGGACTGTTCGAACAAAGTGAGTTACAGTCCTAATATAAGCATGCAACATGAACGGTTATTCCTCTCCAAATCCTCTTGATACAGACGCTTTCGCTCGATTTATGTTTAGCGGAAAACACGTCTTATCCGAGAAAAAAGAGGTCCGTGATTTCCTTCTTATTTTGTGTAAAAATCAGTTATGTTTCAGGCTTATCCAAACATTATTTCACATTTTTCACAAGTGCTTTTACATACGTTAAAAAAGTCTCTTTTACACGTTCCGTTGTTTCGATTACTTCTTCATGGTTTAGCGGTTGGTCAAGAATTCCTGCCGCCATGTTCGTAATGCACGAAATACCTAGGCAACGCAATCCGCAATGATTCGCGATAATAACCTCAGGAACGGTTGACATACCCACTGCATCTGCACCAAGCGTACGCAGCATCCGTATTTCAGCAGGTGTTTCATATGTTGGACCAGTAAGCCCAGCGTAAACCCCTTCTTTCACGTCCAATTCCAACTCTTGCGCTAGCATACGAGCTTGTTCGCGCAATTCTAAGCGATATGCATCTGACATATCAGGAAAACGCGGACCAAAACGGTCGTCATTTTTGCCAATAAGCGGGTTTGTTCCTGTGAAATTAATATGATCCGAAATAAGCATCAAATCCCCAGCATGGAACAGTTCATTCACGCCGCCAGCCGCATTCGTCACGATTAAAATATCTACCCCTAGCTCTTTCATAACATGCACAGGGAACGTCACATCTTGCATCGAATACCCTTCATAAAAATGGAATCTACCTTGCATTGCAACCACTTCTTGATTTTCCAGCTTACCAAAAACAAATTGACCAGCATGTCCTTCTACCGTCGACGTTGGAAAATGTGGGACTTGATCGTACTTCATCACAGTTGGCTCTGTAATTTCATCTGCTAAAACGCCCAAACCAGAACCTAAAATCAAACCAATTCTCGGCTTGCCGTCACAGTTTTCCCTAATTTTTTTTTACCGCTTCCATTACGTTTGTATAATTCATACTTCTTGTCTCTCCTTCTTAGCTTCTATATTTTAAGCACGCGGATGATATTGTTTGTAAACATCCTTTAATCGCGCCTTTGTTACATGGGTATAAATCTGTGTCGTCGAAATGTCTGCATGGCCTAGCAATTCCTGCACCGAACGCAAATCGGCGCCGTTTTCTAGCAGATGAGTTGCAAAAGAATGACGCAACGTATGAGGCGTAATCGGTTTATCAATGCCCGCTTTGGCCGCAATCTGCTTCAAATTCTTCCAAAAACCTTGGCGTGTCATGCCGCGACCATGATGATTCAAAAATACAAAATCATTGCGTTCAGAAGCCCGCCGCAACCGAGTTCTCCCAAATTCCAAATACCGTTCCAACACCGTCGTAGCCGTCTTACCGAGCGGAATAATCCGTTCTTTGTCACCTTTTCCGATTGTCTGAATGAAGCCCATCTGCAAGTGCAAATCATCCATCTGCAAATTCACCAACTCCGTCACCCGAAGCCCTGTCGCATACAACACCTCAAGCATTGCCTTATCGCGCATTCCAAGCGGTTTAGCACCATCCGGCGTTTCCAGCAACTTCTCCACATCATTCAAATTCAGTATTTTCGGCAATCCTTGCGCTTGCTTTGGCGTCTCAATCTGAATCATCGGATCACGATCTGCCAACTTCTCATGCAATAAGAAATGAAAAAAAGAACGCAAAGAAGCAATGTAGCGCGCCACCGTTCGCGGTGACTTTCCTTCTGATTTCGCAAAAGCCATAAAGCCCACAATATGTATTCGTTCCACATCTCGAATCGCCATTCCGCCTTGCTCTTCCTTCAAATACCGCGCAAAATAACGCAAATCCCGCTCATAAGCCGTTAATGTATTCGACGCCAACCCTTTTTCCACTTGCAAAAAATGCAAAAAATCGAGTATTAAATCATCCATTTCCTAATCTCCTCATTTTCGCGCGATGTCAACACATAGAGCAATATTTCCTCACTATTTTAGTATACCAAAAGGAATCGCCATTACAAAATAAAAGAGGGCTCAAACATGATGAGCACCTCCGATTCGTATTATTCTGCCTTTTTCAATTTATTTTGGCAACTCGTACAGATGCTTGAAACGTCAAGCGATGGTCTTTCACGAGGAAATGCCACTTCTGTTCTACTACTTTCTCCACATCGTCCAGTAAATCTTCTTGAATCTCTTCTACCGAGCCACATTCTAAACAAACAAGGTGATGATGGAAATGTTTCGCGCCTTCTTTTCGTAAATCATAGCGTGCCACACCATCACCAAAATTAATTTTGTCCACAACACGCAGTTCATTCAATAGTTCTAATGTCCGATAAACTGTCGCCAAACCGATTTCTGGCGCTTTCTCCTTCACCCGTAAATAAACATCCTCTGCGCTCAGATGATCCTTCTCATTTTCTAATAAGACCCGCACTGTCGCTTCACGCTGCGGCGTCAATTTATAGCTTGCCTCGTGTAATTGCGATTTAATCCGTTGAATTCGGCCTTCCATAACATGCCCTCCCTCAGGAACAAACAAGTATCCTTAGTAGCTAGTTTATAATAATTCTAAATAAAAATCAAGTCCTGACATTTTTCAATAAATCTACTAAACCAATTGAAACACATGGTTTTTTCATCTATTTAAAGATAGCATAAAAGGAATAAAAAGTCTATCGAGATTATCAATTACAACATCTTCCCATTACTTATTTATACTCATTATCATTTAGCTTTTGCAAGCAAGTAAAGGAAGTAAGGTGCACCAATCACCGCTACAACAATCCCCGCAAAAATTTCAGAAGGCTGCACAATAATGCGTCCAATCGTATCTGCGACAAGCAATAATAACGCGCCAATCAATGCTGAAATTGGCAACACCCACCGATGTCCACTACCGACAAGTCGTCTTGCGATATGGGGGCCAATCAAGCCGATAAACGCAATCCCGCCACTAACCGAAACACACGCCGCAGCCAAAGCAACCGCAATAACGAGCAAAATTAGTTTTTCCCGTTCCGTTTTTACGCCAAGACCCGTTGCTACTTGATCGCCAAACCCGAGAATATCCATCGTCTTCACTTTAAACATACCAACTGTCATCAACACAAGTAGCCACGGCAATAATGCGAAAACATATTGCCAGTTACTCGCCCAAATATTCCCTGCAAGCCATTCCGCAACAATTTGATAATTTTCAGGATCTAGGCGAATTGTTAAGAGTGTCATCAATGCCGCGACTGCAGCAGACACAGCGACCCCAGTCAAAACAAGCCGGTTCGGCAACAACCCCTCTTCACGGCTATAGGATAATCCGTACACGATAGCCGCAACAACAATGCCACCCATAAATCCAACAAGCGGCATAAACATGACAGGTACATCCAGCGTCGACGGAAAGTACGAAATATACAACATCACCGCAAGCCCTGCACCATTATTTATCCCCAAAATTCCTGGGTCCGCCAAACCATTTTGCGAAACTGCTTGTAAAATCGCACCAGAAACCGCAAGTCCCGCGCCAACAAGCACCGCTACTACAATTCGAGGCAAGCGAAACTGCGAAATAATTAACGTATCCTGTGCCGAACCCTGCCCAAATAACGTTTTGATAACATCCAGAAAGGGAATTTTAGAGAAGCCTGCATTGACACTATAAATGAACGTACCAACAAGCAAAATAACTAATACCGCCAAAATAACAAGGCGTTTGTTTCTCACTTTTGTCTCCATTGTCGTTCCCATCATCACAAACTCCTCCTTTCTTTCCGAGCTACATAAAGGAAGAAAGGAACACCAATCAACGCAAAAATAACACTAATCGGCGTTTCGTACGGGGGATTAACCATCCGTGCGCCAATATCCGCGTACAGCGTTAACAAAGCTCCTATAATCGCTGAACATGGAATAATCCAACGATAGTCCACGCCAACCATATAACGTACCAAATGAGGCACAATCAAGCCGATAAAGCCAACAGGCCCCACAACCGAAACTGCAAGCCCCGCCAAAATAAGCACAATAAACATTGATAATAACTTCGTCCGTGTCGTATTTTGCCCAAGACCAACCGCAATATCATCGCCCAAACTAAGAATCGTCACGGATTTGCTAATCAAAATCGCAGCGAACAACGCACCGAGTAGCCAAGGCCAAACGACCGCAATTTGCGACCACTTCACGCCAGCAACCCCACCAGCAAACCAAAACGCCAAATCTTGACTCAGCTTAAAGTAAATCGCAATCCCCTCACTAAGCGCCGTCAACAAAGACGCAACTGCCGCACCAGCAAGCACTAACCGTGTTGGTGATAGGCCACCCTTCACAAGCGCACTCACACCAAAAACCAAGACACAGCCAAGCGCCGCACCAAGAAACGAAAAGAAAATCAGCGAATTGTAACTAAGCCCTGGAAAAAATGCAAAACAAACCGCTATCATAAACGCAGATCCTGCATTAAGACCAAGCAAACCACTGTCCGCAAGCGGGTTTCGCGTCATCCCTTGCATAACCGCACCAGCAACCGCAAAAGCAGCACCTACCATCATGTCCGCCAACACTCGTGGTATACGCAATTCCCAAATAATTTGGTTTGTCGTAAGCGTCTTATCATAATGAAACAAGGTGTTCCATACCGTCGCCAAATCAATATCCGCCGCGCCAACAGCAATACCAATAAACGCCGAAACTAGAAGTAAAGCAATACCTGCCGTCAGAATCACCGTCGCCATCACCGGACGCGTTTTTAATTGGGAAAGTTCTTTTGTCTTCATGCTTCCTAATCCCCCATCATATGTACGTGGAAACTGGCTTTCACACCAGCCTCACCATTTTACTTACTCATTTCCAGTTATTTTATTAACCATAATTTCCATTTGTCCTTCAATCGCAATTGGATCATAATTATACATCTCATCAAAATCCATCGTATAAATATGTTTTGCTTTGTATGCCGGCAAGTCTTTCCAAATGCTCGACTGTTCTATCTCATCTAGCGCCCCATTGCGGCTATCGCCGTGTTTAAACCGCGTGACAAACATGTAATCCGCCGCAAAATCAGGCAATACTTCTAACGATAATTGCTTGTAGCCATCACCTTTGATTACTTGATCTTGAATTTTTTGTGGCGCCTTTAATTGTAATGCGTTATACAGAACTTGTCCACCTCGACCCCAATTATCACCAAAAACATAAAAGTTCTTATCATCGCCTTCATATAGTCCAACCGTTGCATCCGGCGCGATAGCCCCTTTTATTTCTTCTCTTGCCTTCGCAGCTTTTTTATCGAAATCAGCAAGCCAATCTTTCGCTTCTTGCTCTTTACCGACTAGTTTTCCAATCGCTGTGAGTTCGTCTTGCACATTTTTATACGTATTGTAAGGGATTAGAACTGTTGGCGCAATTTTTTTTCATTTGGTTGTATTCATCTTCCTGCGATACAATGATTAAATCCGGTTGTAATTCTGCTACTTTTTCTGGAGAACCTGGATCGCCGATATCTTCCACACCTTCCTTATAGGATTCTAAATATGGATTTTGCAATACGAAAGATTTCGCGCCAATCGGTTTCACACCAAGCGCTGCGAGAGAGCCCATGTATTCCGTCACCACAATTTTTTTCGGATTGTTAGGTATTTCTACTTTTTTACCGTTAGGCATGGTGTATGTACGCATTTCCGGCTGTCCTTCCGCCTTTTGGTCACTACCACAACTTGCTAAAACAAGGCCCACAAATACTGTAATGGCTATCAGAATCATTTTTTTCATTTCAATAAAACCCCTCTTCATCAATCGAGAATGATTATCAATATCACTTAAAAAATTATAGCAATCTCCGTTTCAAAATGCAATCTTTTTATTAAAATTTTTTCTTGATACCCCTTACCTATTGCAACTTGTGAGAAAAAAAACTATACTAGATATGAGAATGATTATCAATCGCGCACAAAGGAGCGATGTTTCGATGAATAAGTTACAAACAGACAACTTACAAATAGCGTATGATAAGCGTGTTATTGTGGACGCTTTAAATATTGAAATTCCTAAAGGTAAAATCACGGCTCTAGTTGGCGCCAATGGTTCCGGAAAATCTACCATCTTAAAAACGATGTCACGCCTCATGAAACCATCTAAAGGTGGCGTTTTTCTGGATGGTAAAGCGATTCACCGTCAATCAACAAAAGAAATCGCCAAACAATTAGCGATTCTACCGCAAAATCCAACAGCACCAGAAGGCTTAACCGTCACAGAACTGGTCTCTTACGGGCGTTCCCCACATCAAAGTGGTTTAAAATCCATGTCTCAAAAAGACCGAGATATGATTAGTTGGGCCATCCGCGTCACGAGTCTAGGCGATTTTGCCGACCGTTCTATTGATAGTTTATCCGGAGGACAACGTCAACGTGCTTGGATTGCCATGGCCTTGGCGCAAGAAACAGATATTTTATTTTTAGACGAACCGACGACATTTTTAGATATGACACATCAGCTAGAAGTTTTGATGTTGCTCAAACAATTGAATTTACAAGAAAATCGGACAATTGTTATGGTTGTTCACGATTTGAACCACGCTTCCCGTTTTGCTGATTATATGATTGCGATTCGCTCCGGACAAGTCATTTCTGAAGGCGCTCCTGCAGAAGTTATGACTGAGCAGACGCTAGAAGATGTTTTTGGCATAAAAGCGGATATCATGGTAGACCCGAGAACTGGCGTGCCTTTATGCTTGCCATACGAAACGTGCCAAGCCTGTGAAATCCGACAAGTCGCAACAAAGATAGCAGGTGAAGTCGTTGTCAAACTTGTATGACGTTACGATTATCGGCGGCGGTCCAGTTGGGCTTTTTACGGCATTTTATAGTGGCTTGCGCTCTTTAAAAACAAAGATTATCGACGCCGAGCCCGCAGTTGGCGGCAAAATCCGCTATTTCTATCCAGAAAAACTAATTCGAGATATCGGTGGTATTCCAGCTATAAAAGGACACGATCTTGTGAAAAACTTACATGACCAAGCGCTGACATTTAACCCGACTATTATCTGCAATGAACGCATTATCGATTTGAAGCGACAAGCTGATGGCACATTCCTACTCATATCCGAAAAAGGTGCCCAACATCATAGCAAAACCGTCATCATTGCAGCTGGAAGTGGGACGTACGAAGTGAACAAATTAGAAGCATCTGGCAGTGAAACATTTGATAGCCAACTTCATTATGATATTCAAGATGTATCAATTTTTAAAGATAAGCATGTCGTTGTTTCTGGCGGTGGGAATGCAGCCATCGACTGGGCAGAAACACTTGATACAATTGCCTCAGAAGTCCACCTCATTTATCGCGGCGAGAACTTCAAAGGACATGAAGAACGCGTCAAAGAACTGCACGATTCCAACGTCTTTATCCATGTGAATCATGAAATAACTGCGCTTCAAGGTGACAGCCGAACGCTCACCAACTGTATCATTCACTGCAACAAAGACGGTAATACTACCAAAATAAAAGCAGATGCTATCCTAGTCAATCACGGTGTCAAAGTCGATATCGGCTCCATGCAAAGTTGGGGTCTCCATTTCGATGAATCTGGGATTGTTGTCAATCACGAAATGGAAACAAGCATCCCAGGAATCTACGCATGTGGTGACATTTGTGCCTATCCACGCAAAATGCGAATTATCGCTGCTGGCATTCACGAAGGTCCAATCGCCGTCAATAGCGCGAAAAACTACCTTGATCCAAATGCAGCAGATGTTGCCATGGTAAGTACTCACCATGAAAGTTTTCATCACTAAAAAAATGCCTGAATCTTCCTTCTAAACAAAGGTGATTCAGGCATTTATCATTTCCCAGCTTTTCTCGATTCACAAGCTGCTTTAAAATTCTTCCAACTACCGAAATAATAACGAATTAGTCGGAAGTCTTGACACTCGCCCATTGTCGGGAAACGTCGCATAATTCGCTCCGTCTCCAATACATCTTCTATTAATTTATCCTTAATCGCCTGTCCCTCTTCTTCTTCGGCAAACTTCTTCAGACCAGCACTCGCAAGAAATGCCTCCCAAGAATCATAATATTCCATTACAGACATGTATAGTGGAAATTCATACGGTCCACTAATAGGTGGCCTTCCTAATTCTTTGGCAATTCGCTGTACTTCTTCAATTAAGAACGCTTCCTTATATACTCGGCGTTGCACTTTTTCCAAACCTGCCGCTCGCAATGCTCCTTGCCACGAGCCAAATAACTTGCATGCAATTTTGAAATGCTCGTACATACTTTGTCTAGGAACTCGTCCTTGTGTCGCTACTAACTGCTGTAATTCTGCAATAATAACTTCTTTCGTCACAATTGCTTCTTCTGTCATTCCCTTTACCCCTTTTCTTATGCCTTAATCGTTTCGTTACATATATGTTTTATCATAAAATCGGCAAAGAAACAACTAACTGTACAAAAAAACCTGAAAATGGAGAAATCAGGTTTGTTTTTGCTCTACCATACCACGCTCTGCGATCACAATCATCTGCATAAATTTATCAATAAGTGGTTGCATATCTTCCATTGTCGCATCTGGATTTTTTTTGAAGGTAGACTGTTACTAATCGGGTAATATACTCAAATATACTTTCGATAACATTCGACGCATCTTCCCGCGCCACATCCTCACGTAGCTTTAGTCCATCCAACATCTGATTTACAAATACTGTTTGAACCGCCATCATTTCATTAAAATACGCCGTCATGCGCTCTGCCAAAGCTTCCGGAGGATTCGCAAACGACTGCATAATCAGCTTGAAAACCGCAGGATGCCGATGACTAAAAGCTAGTTTCTGCTTCGTCGACCAAATCGCCCCCTCCACAAAATTACCCTTAGGCATATCATCCATCGACACTTCCTCCATCGCCAAATCCACCGAATACGTCACGGCCGCCGTATAAAGCTTCTCCTTCGAGCCAAAATAATGGAAAATCAAGCCCTTTGAGACACCAGCGGCCTCGCAAATCCGATTCGTACTGGCCGCCTTGTATCCGTGACTTGCAAACTCCTCTACCGCCACATCAAGTATTTTCGCACGCTTGTCCTCCATCACACTTTCAAATCCTTCTTCTTATACAAGACAAATGTCAATGTAACGAAAACAACCAAAGCAATTACTGAAATCCAGACGTCCGTGCTATTCATCCAACTTGTCAATCTATCAGACGGAATCGCAAAATTAATCGGCGATGCATATTTAAAGAAATCCACAGTATCATTTAATCCAGAGAGAATTCCCAAAATATACGTAATGAAAACAAGTGCCAAGCCAATCGGTGTTGCCTGTTTTGAAGAACGAACAATCGCTGAGAAGCAAAAACCAGCACTCATAAAACACAAAAGCAACCAATAATTCCGTTATAAAAACACGCCCTAGCGACTGCATTAAATCACTCGTCTGCGCTCCATCCTGCTTCAAGAAAATAACCAACGCAGCAGAAATAACAAACGTAATCGCCCAAAAAGCAATAAATGAAATCGCATTTCCGACCATTTTCCAAGCCACAAGCTCCGAACGCGTAATCGGTTGCGCATAAAGAAACTCAATCGTGCCATCCGTCTCTTCCTTCACAAGCGCCTGTGCCCCCGTCATTGCAGCGTATACGCAAGCAGCAATAAAAATATACTGGAATACATACGCAAAATATGCATCAATCTGGGTCAAATCTGCCATTGAATTAATGTGCAACACGCTCAACATTTCTTTTGGCAAAGCATCCATCTTCATATTCACCAAATCCTGCATCGCACTTGATTGCATACTAGGGAAAAACGCCATAAAAATGCCAAGTACTACCGCCACTACCGCTGACCAAACAAGCAAGCTTTTAAAATGAGTTTTCCATTCTATTTTCAAAATATTCATTTTACCTTGCCTCCTTCGTACAACGTCATGAATTTATCTTCCAGCTCTTGATTCGTAATCGATAAATCCTTAATCCCATCTGCGCCAAGAATAGGCAATACCTTCTGCACATTGCCGTCAAATGTAAGGCGAGCACTATTTTCTGTGGTTTCTAGGATCTTCGCGCCAGCATTCACAAGTTCAGTTACAGGCAAAGCCTCCCCTTTAATCACAATCACCTTCCCTGATAGCTCTTGCTCCGCGATATTTTCCAGCGCAACAATTTCACCATCACGGATAAAAGCTGCTCGCGTACTATATTCCTGAATTTCGCGCAAATTATGACTGGATAAGAAAATTGTCATACCTTCTTCTTGATTTTGACGCGTCATTTCCTTAAATAAATGATGCTGCATCAATGGATCTAATCCATTCGTTGGCTCATCTAAAATCAACAATTTTGGCTTCGTAATTAGTCCCGCCACAATCGCGACTTTCTTTTTATTCCCAAGTGACATATCTCCAAAATGCTTGTGCGGATCAATATCAAACATCTCATAGTAACGCTTCATCTGCATTTGTGCTTTGTCAATATTATGAAACTTCGCCGCAAAACCAATAATATCATTAGCTGTCATTTGTGGATAATAACGTACTTCACTCGGTACGTAACCGACCATTTTTTTAATGTCCGCAGACTGTTTGACAATATCCTTGCCAAGAACCGTTGCACTCCCCCTAGAAGCATAAATAAAATTCAACAAAAGCTTAATCGTCGTGGACTTTCCCGCGCCATTGGGTCCAATAAATCCAAACAATTCCCCCTCTTCTACAGTCAAATTCACACCCTCAATAGCTCGCTTCTTATGATAGAATTTCGTTAAATCATGCGTTTCTATCGCCTTCATTTACTATTCCCCCATTCCATAATTGACCGTCTAGTCAATGCGATTATACTCCTTTTTGACCAAGTAGTCAATAGTTAATCTATTCAACAAATCGAGTAGGAGGAGACGTTAGGTTCCGACCTCTCACACCGCCGTACATACGAATTCCTATAAGATAGTGAAAATTGTTCACAAATTTGACAAACCGCTTCACCCTATTTCATGATATACTACGATAGTACTATAAAAAGGGAGGATTTTATTTTGGGATTTTTAGAAGCTTACAAATCATTTTGGCGTAATTATGTGAATTTCACAGATCGCGCGCCACGTTCTGCATACTGGTACGTCGTTTTGTGGAACGCCATTATTGTCGCACTATTTTATATTGTTGTCTTGATTTTAGCAGGGACAACAGTCGCAACTGCATCCATTACGAATGGTGAGGATTTAAGCCTACTGTTTACCGCTGGTCCAATGTTGTTCCTATTACTCTTGATGTGGTTATACGGCCTAGCTTGTTTTATACCAACGCTTAGCCTAATGGTTCGCCGTTTACGCGATTCCAACAAGAGCCCGTGGTTTATCTTACTTGGCTTGATACCATTCGTTGGTGGCATCATTTTGCTTGTCTTCATGTGTTTACCAAGTGAAGATTCATTCGACACAAGCCATGATTTTTAGTCATAGAAATAGCAACCCGACTCTAACTATTCGTTGGAATCAGGTTGCTATTTTCGTATCACGATTAGTTTTGCTATTTTACGTTTAAATCATCGCGCATCGGTATTTTTGTGTGGATGTATTCATGATAGGCTGCACCCAAGTTGGGATGAAGCAGGACATTCCAATCATTAAAGTTAGATGTTGTTGGATAAACATAGTTAGCTGGCCAATTTTCTGCCTTTAAAAGGCCATCCACCGTATCGTCACGTGTATTACCCGCCACATAGGAATCTCTAGGCAGAAATCCAATATCGTCATCCGAAGCGATTTTCATCAACTGCTTCCTATTAGAAGGTATATTTTGATAATTAATGTACCGATTATCGATGAAGGCACCGTTCTTCGTATTTGCTGTTCGAGTAGGATAGTTTAGTTCCATTCCGATTTTATAAGAACTTTCCCACCGTTTCCAATCTATCGTATTATTCGCTACTAACCAGTTGGACAGCTCAGCTATACGTACATACGTATCTCCTAAGCCGAATTCGCCATTTCCATACATAATGATTCCTGTATTTCGGAAATGGTTATTCATAATAAGGATATTTCTTCCGGACTTAAACTTAATTCCGCCACTAGCCCCGTTTTGGAATCCACGGACATGGTTGCCTACAAAATCGATGTTTTGTGAACCTCTTAGATAGATAAGTGATAGTTGATGAATCAGTGTTTCTTTATGAAGAGCTATTTGCTTACCACTACTCGATTGCACTCGGGACTTTCACCCGTTTTTTGTTTGCCCATACTGGGCAAACAAAAAACGCACCAGCAAGACACTGGTACGCCACCATTTCTCAACGTAAAGCATTTAATAATTTCCAATATTGTACAGCATATACTGTTTTAGCGTCACAAATCACTTTTTCTTCTATCAATTGCAACGCCTCATCAATATTTACTTCCAGAATATTTACAAACTCATCTTCATCCGCCTGCAAAGGATTGGCTTGCTTCTTTAAATCCTTCGCAACATAAATATGTAACAACTCATCCGCGAAACCTGGGGATGTATAGAAAGAAACTAGATGTGTCAGTTCATTCGTTTTAAATCCCGTCTCCTCTTCTAATTCACGACTTGCCGTTAGCATTGGATCTTCGTTCGGTTCAATTTTCCCAGCTGGTATCTCAACAATTGTTTTTTCTAACGGTTTGCGGTATTGTTCTACCATGAGCATTTTATTTTCCGCTGTAATCGCAATCACTGCAACAGCACCGGGATGTTTTACAATTTCACGTTTACTAAGCTTGCCATTTGGTAATTCCACATCGTCAACGACTAATTTTATAATCTTCCCATCAAAGATTGTCTCACGCTTTACTGTTTTTTCTTCTAGTGAATCCATTCAAAACACTCCATTTCTCATTCGTTTTATTCATTATACCATAAGCTAGACTTAGGGGAATTTACATCGCACGACTGATAACATCTTTTCTGTCAATATGGTATGATATATTCAAATCAGTTAGCTTATATAAACGATTTTTTGTAACAGTTTCTACAAATACTTAATCCTTAAAAAAATAAGGAAGCCTAAGGAGAAGATAGACATGGTAGTATTTAAAAAAATTTATGGCCTTCACTGGCTCAATCGTCTTAACACTTGTTTTGTTCGGTATTTTGGCAAGCATCTTTGTGAATAACTGGTTACTCATTAGTAGCATCACACTGGTCGTCGCTGTCGTGTTGTTCATCTTTTCTGCCAAAGCTGGGGATAAGGCACATGCGATTCAAACAGGTTTAACAAAAAAAGAATTTAAATACATTCGCACAAATCTTGAAGAATCCCGCGCCAAAATATTGCGTCTTCAAAAAATCACATCCGCACACCGTACCTTGTTCACCTTCCAAGAACGTGACAAAACACTCTTACTTACAAAACGTATCTACGGTATTGTGAAAGAAGAACCAAAACGCTTTTACGACGCAGAAGACTTTTTCTTTTCCCATCTTGATTCTCTTGTTGAGCTAACAGAAAAATATGCTTTCTTAGACAGCCAACCGGTGAAAGATAAGAAAATTTACCAAACACTTTCAGATACGCGTACCCTTCTAAATGACTTAGGTCGCGTTATTGAGAAAGACCTTTTCTCGCTGCTAAATAAAGATGTTTCCAACTTGGATTTTGAGCTAGAAGTAGCCAAGAACTCCATTTCCAAGCAGCAGAAGAAATTTGAAAGGAGAACACCGAAATGACCGAAAACCAAAAGCCAAACGAACCTGAATTTCAAGCAAAAGAAACACCAACATATACAGATCCAAAGGCAGAAGTAATTGATGCTAATTTCAACAAAACATTGGACGATTTATTAGCCGATCCGTTCGGAACAAACGGCTCACAAACCGTTCAAGAAATTGTAAACAATGAAAGTGATAAAGCGCCACGCCTTGTCGACATGTTGCCAGAAAGCAACCGTCGACAAGCCGTTGAACTAGCTAAGCAAATTGTGCCAGGAAATCAAGCAGCAATCCTAGGTTATGGTGCGCCTGCACAAGCCAAATTGCACGACTTCTCCCACTCTATGCTCAATCAAGTTCAAAAGCAAGATGTTGGCCCCATAGGTGAGATAATTAGCGATCTCATGTTCCGCTTACAAGAAGCCGATCCTGACGAACTGGCAGCACGCAACAAGAACGTTTTCACAAAAATGTTCTCTCGCGTCAAACAATCCATTAACGAAATCACTTCTAAATATCAGAAAATGGGAACACAAATTGATCGCATCGCTTTGAAATTAGAACATGCCAAGAAACGCTTAATGGAAGACAACTCATTCTTAGAACAGTTATACGACAAGAATAAAGACTACTTCCAAGCTTTAAATATCTACATCGCAGCTGGTGAACTAAAACAAGAAGAAAATAAACACCAAACTACTTCCAGAACTCCGCAAAAAAGCAGAGCAATCCGGCGACCAAATGGATTTCCAAGAAGTCAATGACTTAACACAATTCGCCGATCGCCTAGAAAAACGCGTGCATGACTTAAAACTAAGCCGCCAAATAACCATTCAGCAAGCACCACAAATCCGGCTTATTCAAAATACAAACCAAGTGCTAGCAGAAAAGATTCAATCTTCCATTATGACTGCTATTCCACTTTGGAAAAATCAAGTAGCCATAGCACTAACACTTTTACGCCAACAACAAGCAGCTGAAGCGCAGCGCCAAGTATCCGAAACAACAAATGAACTTCTAAAACGAAATGCGGACATGCTAAAAACAAACGCTATCGAAACAGCTCGCGAAAACGAAAGAGGCATTGTCGACATCGAAACACTGAAAGAAACACAATCAAGCCTTATCGAGACATTACAAGAAACATTGAAAATCCAGCAAGAAGGCCGTGCCAAACGTGCCGTAGCAGAAAAAGAACTTGTTTCAATGGAACAAGAACTAAAAGACCGCTTGCTAGAACTGAAATAATATGTCTACAAGCATCGATTATCAAAAGTCAAAGTCAAAATGTCTTCTGACCTAGAAAACTACGTATCAAAAATCGGCAATTAGATTTTTGATACGTTTTTTCTATATAGACGAGGTTGGGACGAGTCTGGGACATAACCCAAATAAATCGGCGACAAGCGCTCGCATTCAGGGAGTTTGGCGGACTTCCGGTTCTACTTCGCATACGCTACGCTTAACTTCTCGCATGGTCGGGGATACGACTCCCTCCCTGCTTTCAGTCATCACATACACCAGTATGCTGCGCTTCCGGCTTCCACCAAACTCCCTGAATACAAACGCTTTC
>NZ_AODL01000022.1 GCF_000525995.1 Paenilisteria riparia FSL S10-1204
TTTTTTGCTTTATTTTTTACCGTCATAGTTGACTGCGATAGAGCCACAACCAATATTGACGTTCTCACCGATTTCTGCGTCACCCATGTAGATGAAATGCGGAATCTTAGTGTTTTTTGCCGATTGTTGCTTTTTTCGTTTCGACAAAGTTACCAATTTTAACGCCTTCGCTGATTTCTGATTCAGGGCGCAAGTGCGCGTAAGGTCCGACTTGTACATCATCGCCTACTTTGCTGTCATAAATGGATGAATGTCTTACTTTGACGCGTTCACCAAGAATCGCATTATCCAATAAGCTTGCTCCTGTAATCTCGCAATCGTCGCCAATAACAGTCTTGCCGTGAATGGAGACATTTGGTCCAATAATCGTATCTTGACCGATTTCTACGTCCACATCAATATATGTGTTTGCAGGGTCAATCAAGGTTACGCCATTACGCATGTGCTTTTCATTAATACGGTGGCGCATAATTTCTTGTGCTTCCGCCAAAGCGACACGATCATTAACGCCCAAAGATTCTTTAGCGTTATCCATGCGATAAGCTGCAACTACTTCGTCTTCGTCTTTCAAAATTTTGATAACGTCTGGTAAATAATATTCCCCCTGCGCATTTTCATTAGAAACCTTTTCCAAAGCTTCGAACAGGGCTAAATTATCAAAACAATATGTTCCCGTATTGATTTCATTGACGCGTTGCTCTTTTTCAGAAGCGTCTTTTTGTTCGACGATTTTTTCGACGATTCCAAGGTCATCACGAATAATCCGTCCGTAACCTGTTGGATTGTCTAAAACTGTCGTCAAAATTGTTGCTTTTGCTCGTTTCTCGTGATGGTATTTCATCAAGGCTTCCATCGTATGTCCTTGAATCAGCGGCGTATCCCCGCACACAACGAGCGTCAAGCCATCTTTATCACCTAAAGCAATCTTTGCTTGCAATACAGCGTGAGCCGTTCCTAGTTGTTCTTCTTGTACTGCAAACGTACTTCGATTTTTCAAATGGGTCTGTACTGCTTCGGCACCATGCCCAACAATCGTTACAATTTCCTCTGGTTGAAGTTGACTAATTTGATCAACCACGTGCTCCACCATAGGCTTTCCACATACGGGGTGCAACACTTTGTAAAGCTTCGATTTCATTCTTGTACCTTGCCCAGCCGCTAAAACGATTGCATATCTATTCATCATTGACAAGACCCTCCAATATCCACTATTCTTCATAATGAATAATACCGTAAATACAGCTTTTTTTCAAGGTGTAAATAGACCGAGTAAGAAATTACATTGGAATTTTAAAAAATAACATTTTGGTGAATAATGCCTAATCAACAAATAACGAAAGAATCGGAAGGCTTTTTCAGACGTTTTGAATATGTAAGAAAAATTGGATTTCGCTTACTTTGTTGGGCGGTTGTTGATTGTTTCTTTTAAAAGGATTAACCCATCGCTTCGCTCACGCTTATATTTGGGCTGTAACTCACTGCGTTCGAACAGCCCAAACAAAAACAACCAGCACTAAGCTGGTTGTTGAAATGTTTTATATTATTCAGCAGTCACTTCTTCTTCCACTGCAACATCTTCTGAAACTGCGCTTGCTTCTTCTTCGCCTACGCGAACGTATTCAGCTAGCACTACTTCTTGAATTTTTCCACGAGTGTCAGAATTGATTGGATGAGCGATGTCACGGAATTCGCCGTCAACGCCTCGTTTACTTGGCATTGCAACAAATAGACCATTGTTTCCATCAATCACACGAATATCGTGAACAACGAACTCCTCATCCAAAGTTATAGAAGCAATTGCTCTCATTCTTCCATCAGTTTCTACACGACGTAATCTCACATCAGTTACCTGCATTATTAGTCACTCCTTATCCCATTTTTTGTCTTCTCATAGCTTCTCGGGGTTTTTCATCTTGTTACTGGGACAAACATGGTTTCCCTTTAAGCCCTGCATCACAACAAGCTTTACCCAGGCCTATAAAAAGTAGTGTTTATTCTTCATTTCCTTCTTCTGTTTCAACTGGAGCCTCAGCACTTTCACCGACAACTTCATCAGCCTCTGCATAAGCAGCTAGAACAGCGTCCTGAATTTTAGCACGAGTATCTGAATTAATTGGGTGCGCAATATCGCGAAACTCTCCATCTGGAGTACGCTTACTTGGCATTGCCACAAATAATCCATCATTACCATCAATCACGCGAATATCATGTACTACGAACTCGCTATCAATCGTAATTGAAGAAATAGCTTTCATTCTTCCATCAGTCTCAACTCGACGTAATCTCACATCTGTAATTTCCATTTTCTTCACCACCTTAGCTCTTGTTGACATGCTACTTGTTGAATCAATACACACGCAACATCATAAAGATAACACTAGAGAATTGTTCTATTGACATTTCTCCCATCCAAGAAGTAACAAATACTTCTTGTTCCCAAAAAGGAAAGCCCAGAATTTTTCTCTAACAACATCATAATAAAAAAAGCTAAATTTGACAACTTTGTGACTTCGCATATAAAATTTGGTTTTCTATACACTTTTTTATTGACAAAAACAAATTGTTTTTAACAATAAAATAATTGTATACTATGATAAACTACGCTAGTTAAGAATACACACAAATCTCACCGTTACAGCATTTTTGCTCATTTATAAACATATTTCAGCTTTCTAAAAATACATATTTTATATCGTTAAACAACAATTGTATCGTCTTTTTTTGTATACTAAATCAATCTATTCTGATGTTTTTTATTGGCATTTTTGCACACTGTTTTTTTAATTCATTAAAAAATCTGATGCTATTATGACAAATAAAACAGAGAAATATATATATCCAAAAAACCAGTTATATCAGTGCTTAAAGCTATTACTAGAGATAGAATTAACAGACAAACAAGGTGATTTCATCGTTATTTTTAACGTAATTGTAACAGAAAGATTAAAAATATATGACGTTGCATTTTATCCCTATTTCAAAGCATTATAGATAAAAAAATCACATTTTTTTATCATTGTTTTGTGCCTAAATAATAAAAAAAGAGGATTTATGTAAAAAAATCCTCTTTTTTAAAGCTGTTATTCAGATCGTAATGCGTCAATTGGACGTAATTTGGAAGCTTTATTCGCTGGCATAATTCCAAAAACGACACCAATTAACATGGAAAATAAGAATGCACCTATAATTGTACTCGCTGCAATTCCAGATGCTATTCCTGCAAAAGAGCTAAACGCGAGTGCGCCTGATACACCGATAGCAATACCTATCAAGCCACCGACAACACTTATAACAATAGATTCAATTAGAAATTGCGTCAAAATATCTCTTTTCTTCGCGCCTAGAGCTTTACGAATACCTATTTCTCTTGTTCGTTCGGATACGGAAACTAACATGATATTCATGATTCCAATACCACCAACAACAAGCGAAATTCCTGCGATAGCGCCCAGTGCTGTCGTTAATGTCGAACTAATGGTGTTGAAGGCACTTAAAATCTCTTGTTGGTTAATGACTTGATATGGTGCGGTTTCACCACTTGATGAATCTGAAGCTGTATAATCGAATTGAATTGAAAGGCGTGATTCTAATGTATTGACGACACGGTCCACATCATCTGCTGTATCTGTTTCAACGTACAAAGTTCGAACATTAGTATCTTTCAACATACGTTGCGCTGCAGATAAAGGAATAAAAATTTGATCGTCGCTTGAGCCCATCATCGAATTTCCTTTTTCCTTGAGAACTCCGACAACTTTATATGGCATCCCATCAATTCGGACGTATTCTCCGATTGCATTGGAGAAGCCAAATAAATCGCTCGCAACATTTGGTCCGATAACTGCTACTTTTTGTCCATATTCTACGTCAATTGGAAGCAGAAAGCGCCCACTATCTAATTTCAAGCCTCGGGCGTCTTTATATTGTTCGTTTGTTCCCACTACTTTCAGGTCTTTGGATTTGTAATCATAGGTTGCTTTGACTTGGCCTGAAATTTCTGGTGACACACTCTTAACACCATCAATATTTTTATATTTCATGACGTCATCGTAGGTGAATTTATCGTTGGGATTGGTAGAGCTATTCATGACAGTAACCAAGTTGGAGCCTAGGTCGCCCATCTGGCTGTTTACTTGCTCTGTCACGCCTTTTCCTAGTGACACTAGCAGAATTACCGAAGAAACCCCGATAATGATACCTAGCATGGTCAGGAACGATCTCATCTTACTTGTTTTTAACTGTTTCCAAGCCATTTTCATACTTTGAAGGATCATTGTTTAACCCCCTCATGAAAAAGTTGACCGTCTTGGATACGGATAGTCCGTGTTCCGTAATTTGCAATATCCAAATCATGCGTAATCATCACGATTGTATTTCCAGCACGATTCAATTCTTGCAAAATAGACATGACTTCTTTTCCTGTTTTAGAATCGAGCGCGCCAGTTGGCTCATCGGCTAGTAGAATTTGCGGATTCGCCGCAAGTGCCCGAGCGATAGCCACACGTTGTTGTTGGCCACCTGACAATTGCGTTGGTAAATTTCGTTTCTTCTCTAGCAATCCTACTTTGTTTAAGCAATCTAATGCGATTTCTTCTCGTTTAGAGACACTCATCCCGCCATAAATCAGCGGTAGTTCGACATTTTCAAAAGCAGATAGTTTCGTCAGTAAGTTAAATTGTTGGAAAATAAAACCAATTTTCTTATTACGAATAGCGGATAGTTTATTATCATTTAACGTTGCTACATCGACACCGTCCAAGTGATACTCGCCAGAATCCGGAACGTCTAAACAACCAATCATATTCATTAAGGTTGACTTACCAGAACCAGACGGACCAACAATCGCTAAAAATTCGCCCTGTTCAACAGCTAATGTAACATTATCAAGTGCTTTAAATGTTTCGTCGCCAAGTGTGTATGTTTTCGTTAAATTTCTCATATCTATAAGTGGACTCGCCATGCGATCACCTCCTTGTTTCGTCTAGTCATTAAAATCCTGGTTGTGACGACGTTGTTTTCGTTGGCAGGATAACTTCATCGCCTTTTTCTAGACCTTTGGTGATTTCCATGTTGTCCTCATTATGAAGCCCAATTGTTACATATTGTTTTACTTCTTTTGTTGTGTTGTTCTTACCTTTTTTAGGAACGAGTACGTAATATTTGTCGTCGTCATTTTTTTGTACAGCTTCTACTGGAACGTATAGCGCGTCTGCTTTCTCTTTTACAAGAATAGAAGCGTCAGCAGTCATGCCTGATTTCAAGTCAGTTGTGTCATCGATAGAAATCGTTACTAAGAACGAAGATACGCCGTTCATAACTGTTCCTTGTTCAGCAATTTCTTTCACTTTACCAATGAATGTCTTGTCTGGTAGTGCGGTTACTGAAATTTTTGCTTCTTGATCTTTCTTTACATTCGGAACGTCAAGCTCATCCATTTGTACTTGTAATTCTAACGCATCATAATCAGGTGCTTTTTGATCCTGTGGAACAATTGCGCCTGTTGCTGTCGCATTAATTTTTAAATCACCTTGTTTCACTTTTGTTGTCACAAGATCTTTCGTTGCTGCCGTGTCAGAACCCGATTTATTGCCCAAAAACAGGACTGCTCCAACGATAATGACTACAATAATAACAATCGCAATCAACCATTTAACCCACTTCTTCATGTGTATTGCCCCTTCCAAATTCCGTAATAATGTGTTAGTTGCCTTATTATGTAGGTAACCAATCATACAAAAAGTCAGCAAACAAAAAACTTCACTAACTAAACTGTTCGCTACCTTTCTATAAGTTCTTATTGTAGCATAAATCAAAATAAAACCAGTCATACGGAGGTCTTATTTATTCATAAAAAAACTGAAACCCCTAGAGAGCATTATGATTGCTACCCATGGATTCCAGTTTCTATTCTATTCACTTGGATATTGAAAATAATTTCCTTCGACGACTTGGATTTGCTTTTCTTTCACGTTGACATTCTTGATTTTGACTAAAGAAATATAATCGTCTACAAGGCGTTCTTCGGCGTATTCAGATTCAACAAGGACACCGATGCCAACAAGGTTCGCATTGAACTCCTCCAGCAAATTCTTCATACCATTAATGGTTCCGCCAGCTTTCATGAAGTCATCGACAATGACAACATTCGAGCCTTCTGGTAGGCTTCGCTTGGAAAGCTCCATTTTCTCAATTCGTTTACTGGAACCAGAGACATAATTGATGCTTACCGTCGAGCCTTCTGTTACTTTGCTGTCACGACGAACGATAACAAACGGGACATTCAGATGTTCTGCCACCGCTTGGGCAATCGGAATGCCTTTCGTCGCCACCGTCATGATTGCATCAATTGGCTGTTTGTTGAACTTCGTCGCTAAAATTTTGCCAATGTGATTAAGTGTTACTGGTTCACCTAGTAAGTCAGATAAGTACAAATAACCACCTGGCAAAAGACGATTAGGCTCAGCAATGCGATTACAGAGCGTTTGAACAAAATCTAGCACATCTGCGTTATCCGCAATCGAAATGTATTTCACGCCACCAGCAGCGCCTGGAACTGTCTCAAGCGTACCGATGCCTCTATCTTCAAATGTTTTCTTTATAATAACTAAATCCTCACTAATAGACGATTTCGCTGAACCGTAACGTTCTGCAAATAACGTTAATGGGACTAATTTACGTGGATGACTTAGCAAAAACTGTGTCATATCAATTAAACGTTCGCTACGCCGAATTTTCATTGCACTTCTTCTCCTCTTTTTAAAGATGCTTTTCCAAACAATATAACATGATTCCCTTTTTTTGTACGTGTTTAAGTCTATTATAAAGATTTTTGGCTGGAAAAGATAGCGATAAACTATTTATTCATGCGCGGCTTGGTTTGAATCGCTTTATTTCATGACCTCTTTAAAGCTAGCTACTTCTGCGCCAACTGATTGCAAGGCATCTACTACTTCATTCGATGTAAGGAATGTCAGCTCTTTTATTCGATAATCAGAATACGAACTTAGAGATAACAATGTTTCGTCAATGAAAGCTGGATGACACATAAACTCTAATGTTTTCGTATCGTCTTTATGTTTTGCGATGACTTGTTTGACCACTTTTGCGTTGATGCCTTCTGCGTAAAACTCATCTGCAAAGCGATCCGTTGTTGGAATGCCAGTATAATCTGCATCGTGCACAGAGCGACGCATACCAACGCCGTATTTCTTCGCTAATTTTTGGATTACGGGGAGTACGATGGGTTCGATTAAATGATGCGTGTCAAAATGTGAGATGGAAAGACCCGCTCCTAGAATTTTTTCAATTTGCGCTGTGAATTCACGTTCTACTTCATCAAAATCAAGCTGATCACCTGAAGCACGCAAAACATCTTGTGCTAGGAACTTACCAGATGGCGCTGTCAATGTAGGCACGTCTTTTAAAATCGGGCTACCGAATGTTAGCGTTAAATGGGCACCAATATCCAGTCCTGGGTTCTCTTTCGCCACTTCTACACCTAAATCAAAAGCAGGAGAATTCGCAAGCATCGTGGTTGATTTCACGACACCGTGTTTGTACGCTTCAAGAATTCCATAGACAACACCTTTAGATAACCCAAAATCATCCGCATTAAAAATCACTTTCATCACTATCGACTCCTTCATGAATTTACTTTTATATCATCTTTGTTCTTGCCACGGTCTTACTAAGTAAACTTCCTCACAAAATCCACGCAGGCCGTTATAGACACGTTTAGCTCGTGAATATTGTTTAACAAGGGCGAACACTGTCGGGCCGCTACCACTCATTAAAGCTGTATCTGCGCCAAATTCCAGCATCTTCTCCTTGATCCGCTTTACTTCGGGGTGTTTCACAAGCGTGACCGTTTCCAAAACATTCCCGATGTTATCACAAATTCCTTCAAAGCTACCCTCTTGAATGGCTTGTACCATCCCTTTCGTGTTTGGGTGCGTTACTTCGCTAACTTTTAAATCGCGGTATACACCCGGTGTAGAAACGCTAATCGATGGCTTTGCAAGTACAATCCAACAATTTGGCATCATCGGCAACGGCTCAATAATTTCGCCGCGACCCGTAGCAAGTGCAGTGCCCCCATACAGGCAAAATGGAATATCCGAACCAAGTTCTGCACCGAGATCTGCCAATTCTTCCAACGACAAGTTCAAATCCCACAATTGATTCAAGCCTTTAAGGGCCGCCGCTGCATCACTACTTCCACCCGCGAGACCTGCCGCTACAGGAATACTTTTGTCAAGCGATATCGCTACACCTTGTTTTATCTGAAACCGTTCCTTCAAAAGCGCCGCGGCCTGATATACCAAGTTGCGTTTATCATCTGGAATGAAGTGCGCCTTTACATCGAGTTTGATGCAGTCCTTTTCGAGTAAAACAAGCTGCAGACGATCCGCTAAGTCAATTGTTGTCATTACCATTTCGAGTTCGTGATAATTGTCCTTTCTTTTGTACAATGCGTCCAATGATAAATTAATCTTCGCAGGTGCTTTCACATTTATTTTCATCGTCTCTACAGCCTTTCTATAGAACCATATCGTTCAACCATTTATTTTCTCTTTGTTTATTCTAACACATCGCTACCTAAATATGTACTAGAAATGTATACGCTAAGCTTCTCGCATGAACTCGGCGCATCAAAAAACCAGCCCGCATGCGAACTGGTCTTGAGATATCAGTGATTAAAGTGCTAACTCTTTACTTACATCATCAGTAAAGTCTAATTCTACAGTGTCTGTTAAAATGTCTGTATAACTATAAGATACTCTTTCAAAATTGTTCTCGTCTTGATCCAACTCAACAACGAAAACAGATGGATAAGTTTCGGCTAATACACCGCAACGCTCGATTGTTTTCTTACGTCCGCCGTTAGCTTTCAAAGTTAGTCTTGTTCCAAGTCTGGATTCAAGATTTTGTTTGATGCTTGCAATAGTTTTTGACATTTATTTTCCACCTCACTAAATACTAGTATAGCATAATGAGGCCTAAAAATCAATAAATAAACATTTTAACAGCGAAACGCCCTCATGTCAACCTCTATGATTACTTTTTAAGCAATTTTTCTTCATTTTCTCATGAAATCGTCAAGAAAATTACTTAAAACCGCGAATTCAGGGATTGTAAGCGTCTCACCGCGACGTTTTACATCAATACCAAGTTCGGCAAGTGCAGGCTCCAGCGCTTCTTTTTGTGCTTTTAATTCAGGAAAACGGTTCACGAGATTGTTCCATAGCGTCTTACGTCTTTGCGCGAAGGAAGATCGTGTTATGTCGAAAAAGAAATCAATGTTATTTACTTCTGCTGGTGGTTCTTGGCGTCTTTTTAAGTGAATAATCGCTGAGTCTACATTTGGCTGTGGCATGAAGACTGTTTTTGGAACGATAAAGGACAGCTCGGCTTCCATATAGTATTGAATAGCAATAGATAAACTACCATATGCTTTCGTACCAGGTTTTGCGGAAATGCGGTCTGCTACTTCTTTTTGTAGCATAAATGTCATACTAGAAACAGGCAGGTCTTCGTGAAGTAGTTGCAAAATAATCGGCGTCGTCACGTAATATGGTAAATTGGCAACGACTTTCACAGGTTGATGGCGATTCGGAAGCTTCGTTGCAATCATCTCACCAACATCTACTTTCAAAATATCTTCGTTCACGATTTCCACGTTATCATAGGCTGCCAAAGTGTCTGGCAAAATAGACATCAAACGTTGATCGATTTCGAACGCTAACACACGCTTGGACGTCCGCGCCAAATGCTCCGTTAACGCGCCGATTCCTGGTCCAATTTCGATAACATCCGTTTCCTTATCTAGCTCGGCCGTCTCCGTAATCCGTCGCAAGATATTGCTGTCGATTAAAAAGTTCTGACCCAGGCTTTTCTTAAATAGAAAGTCGTATTTCTTTAGAATTTCCTTCGTACGACCGGGTGTCGCTATATCTTTACTCATTCGCTTCCTCCTGCATTATGATGCCCCATGCGGCTTCAAATTGTTCATTGGTAATACCAAACATACGTAATCGTGCTTGTAGTTGCTTGCCATTGGTGTATCCTATTTTAAGGATTTCTCCTAATTTTTGTCGTTTCGCTTTAGCGCCTGAACCACCCATCAGTCCTAGATTGATTAGGCGTTCATAGGAAACCTCACTTGTCATAATCCGATTGTTGCTCGTGCGAAAATGCTGTAATGCTTCACGAATGACTTCGGGTGTAGCGTGTTCAACACCTAGGCCACGGCCATGTTTCGGTAAGGCCTCGCTACGCTTGATAAACGCATGATGGCAACCGGGAACCGCTACATCAATTTGCTTTCTGATTTTCTCTCCAGGGAAATCTGGATCAGTTAATATGATAACACCTCGCTTCTCTTTCGCATGACGAATTTGCTCGATTGTCATCTCAGATAGCGCTGATCCATTTGTTTCGATGGTGTCTGCCTCTACCGCGCGATGTATAGCTGTTGTGTCATCCCGTCCCTCGACAACGATGACCTCGTGAATCACTGGCTTCTCCATCTCTAACGCTCCTTTTTTCATAGTCTATCTATCATACCATACATTCTAACAAAGCTGAACATAAAAAAGAAGCAGGAAACTGCCGCATATTGGGCTAGTGACCTGCTTCCTTGATTTAACTTAGTTTAAAATTGTAACGTTCACAGTACGGCGTCCCCATGAATAGCACTGGCTTTCATTCGGGAAGTATACGTCAACGATATTTCCTTTAATCGCTCCGCCAGTGTCACCAGCAATTGCTTCTCCGTAGCCTTCAACGTAAACCCTAGAGCCTAATGGAATAACGCTCGGATCAACGGCAACTACTTTTAGGCCTGGGTTTGCTGTTAAGTTAATACCTGTTGCAGTAGTACCGCCACCTGAATAAGCAGTGGATTCCATCTTAATCGTTTGACCGCCAGATGGTTTGCTACTTACTTGTGCCGAATTACTATTTGATGTGGAAGATTTAGAAGATGTTGTTGCTTTTTTAGAAGGAGAGAAAGAAGAAGTGCTATTGCTAACTGGTGTTGCAACGACTTTCTCTTTCGTACCACGAACAACGACTTTATCTTCAGGTTTTGCAGTAACTTCTTCGGCAAGTAGCTTACGTTGCTTTTCTTTCCCATTTTCGAGAATAACATTGTATTTGGCTACTTTTTCGCCTACTTTTCCTTCTTGTACTACTTTCTCAACGCCAGCTGCTAAGTTGTCGTCTTCTTTAACAACTGTTTTGTAAGCAACTTGAGATTTTTTTTTCGTCGGTTTTCTTGTCCACGTATGTAACAACAACCGTCATATTGTTTGCAAGTTTCGCCGTTTTTGCTGGCAATACTTTGTCTTGTGCGTCTAACTTGATGTTTTTTTCTGCTAATAAGTCTGCAACTGTATCTTTTGTAGTCCAAGTTGTCTCTTTTTTCGCACCGTTTTGGATGGATAAAGCTACTGCACGGTCAATTTTAACTTCCATGTTCTTAGCAACTTTGGCATCTAGCGCTACGTTTAGAGCATCTTGTGGACGTGTTGTAATATTTTCGTCCTTCAGTACTTCAGCTACGGTGTTTTTTGTTGTCCACACGTTCACTTCATTACCTTCGTCGTTAATTGTAATTGATTTAGCTGGAACATAAGTAATTTTCATTCCATCTTTTAATGATGCGTCTTTGGAAACAGATAGTTCATCATGTTTTCCAACTTTGACCCCTTCATCGTTCAGTACTTCAGCTACTGTTTTAGCATGTGTGCTTACTTTGGTAACCTCGCCTGCTTTTACAATGGTGATATCGTTTTTAGTTCCCTCGAAAACGAAATAAAAAACCAAAGCTATGACAATAACAAACGCGCCAATCATAATTGGTAAACGCCATTTTGATTTCTGGCTTGCGTTACTGCTAGTTTCCATGGTCATGTATTTCTCCCCTTTCTAGTTCTGTTGTGATTATATACGGGGGACGAAAGAACTGTCAACGAATGAAGGGATTAAAATGTATAGACCAAATAAGCGAACCTAAACGTTGCTACTAAGCCATCACAAAGCTTTTTCATTACATTATATGTCTAATGTGTCAAAAATATTTCAACCCATTCAGTCTCTAGTCGTAGGCATAATATAGCGGGTTCTTAAAGATTTCTTTAACTTTTAGCAAACCTTGCTTAAGATTCCATTACAGAGTTCGCTCATTGTTACAAAGGCATTACAGAAATCACTCTATTCGGAAGAGCCTTTTTGCATTTTCTGTGGTATGGTAGGCGATTTCCTCATATTTCAGTTCTTTTAATTCTGCGAGCTTATCGGCAACAAGCTTGACGTAACTCGGCTCATTTCGCTTCCCTCGATTTGGGTGTGGCGCAAGATACGGAGCATCTGTTTCGATTAAAATACGGTCTAACGGCGCCATTTCTGCTGCAATTTTTGGTAATTTTGCGTTTTTAAAGGTAACTGTACCACCAAATGAAATGTAAAAATTCATGTCAAGACAGGCTTGCATCACTTCGACAGTTTCACCAAAGCAATGCATAATCCCACCAACTTCTGCTGCGTTTTCCTCTTGTAAAATGCGGACAACATCTTCTGTTGCTTCGCGGTTATGAATAACAATTGGGAGATTTACTTCTTTTGCAAGACGGATTTGCTGGCGGAAGACTTCAAATTGTGTTTCTTTTGGCGAGGTATCCCAGTGATAATCTAATCCCATTTCGCCAAGTGCCACGACTTTAGGATGCGATGCTAGTTCCCTTAGCCATTCTAGTTTTTCCGGTGCAAATGTAATCGCGTCTGTCGGATGCCAACCAACAATTAGATAAATAAAATCATATTGTTCTGCGAGCTCGAGTGCTCGATTAATGGTTTCTTCGTTAAAGCCAACAACAGCCATTCGTGTTACGTCATTTTCTTTAGCGCGCGCGATGACTTCTTCTAAATCATCGTTGAACGCGTCGTCATTTAAGTGTACATGCGTATCAAAAAGCATTTTTATCCCTCATTTCTTTATTTTTATGCAACTTTCTTCTATATAATAGCACATTATCGTATTTTGGGAATGGATCGTTGTTTTTAATAATAGTAGAAAGTCGGATTTTACTTGTATGAAAAGACAGTTCCGAGTTCGGAACTGTCTTTTATTGTTTATTTTACTTTTGCGCCGTTTGGTAAAGCGTCACTTGCTTCGATGATACGCAGTTCGCCGTCTTTTTCCCCAGATAAGATCATGCCTTCGCTCATAAGTCCGCGAAGCTTGACCGGTTTTAGGTTGGAGACGACGATGACTTTCTTGCCGATTAGTTCTTCTGGTTCGTAGAATTCTGCAATTCCTGATAATACTTGGCGGAGTTTGCCTTCACCAAGGTCTAATTGGAAGCATAATAGTTTGTCAGCTTTTTTGACTTTCTCGACTTGCTTCACTTCACCGACGCGGAGATCGATTTTGTCGAAATCCTCGATGCCGATTTCTGGTGTTTCTAGCGCTACTAAAGTTGGTTCTGGTTCAGCTACCGGTGCTGGTGCGGTTGCTTTCATTTGTTCTTGAATGTATGCTACTTCTTCTGCCGCGTCTAAGCGTGGGAAAATTGGTGTTCCTTTTGCGACTACTTTTGTGCCAGTTGGGATTTTACCGTATCCTGAGATGGACGCCCACTCTTTTAACGACTCGTCTTCTATACCGAGCTGTGTAAAAATGCCTTCTGGACATTGTGTCAAGAATGGTTTTAACATAACAGCGATGATACGCAAATTCTCTGCTAAGTGGGTCATAACGCTCGCCAATTCATTGCGCTTGTCATCTTCTTTAGCAAGTACCCATGGCGCTGTTTCATCGATGTATTTGTTTGTGCGGCTTACTAAAGTCCAAAGTTGAGACAGCACTACTGAAAATTGCATTGTTTCGATATTGGTTTCGTATTCTTTTAAGACATTGTCTTTAAAATTCTCTAACTCAGCATCAAAAGGTGTTACATGGCCTTGATAAGCTGGAATTTCGCCGTCAAAGTATTTATTTATCATCGCGACTGTCCGATTTAATAAGTTGCCAAGGTCATTTGCCAAGTCATAGTTTACGCGGTCCACGAAGTCTTCTGGTGTGAATAAGCCGTCCGAGCCGAACGGAACTTCGCGTAGTAAGTAATAACGTACAGCGTCTAAGCCGTAACGATCAATTAGCATATATGGATCTACGACGTTTCCTTTTGATTTCGACATTTTGCCGTCTTTCATTAGAATCCAGCCGTGTCCGAAAATTTTCTTTGGTAATGGCAAATCTAGCGCCATCAAAATAATTGGCCAATAAATCGTATGGAAGCGGACAATTTCTTTTCCGATAATTTGAACATCTGCTGGCCAGTATTTGTTGAAGTTCATTTCATCATCCGAACCATAACCAAGCGCTGTGATGTAGTTAGACAACGCATCAATCCACACGTAAACAACATGTTTCGCATCGCCAGGTACTTTAATTCCCCAGTCAAAAGTAGTTCGGGAAACAGCTAAATCTTCCAAACCTGGTTTGATGAAATTGTTAATCATTTCGTTTTTGCGTGATTCTGGTAAAATAAATTCCGGGTTGTCGTTATAATAAGCCAATAAACGGTCTGCGTATTTGCTCATGCGGAAGAAATACGACTCTTCTTTCACTAGCTCCACTTCATTGCCGCTTGGTGCTTTCCCACCAATGACTTTCCCATTTTCGTCACGATAAACTTCTTCTAATTGTGTTTCCGTGAAATATTCCTCATCAGAAACCGAATACCAACCCTCATATTGACCTAAGTAAATATCGCCTTGATCCAATAACTTTTGGAAAATTTTCGCGACACCATCTTTATGACGCGACTCTGTTGTCCGAATAAAATCCGTATTCGAAATCTCAAGCTTCTCCCAAAGCTCTTTAAAACCAGCTGCGATGTCATCTACATAGCTTTGCGGTGATACATTTTGCTCTTCCGCTTTTTGCTGGATTTTTTGGCCATGCTCATCCGTTCCAGTTAAATAGAACACATCGAATCCGCGCAGACGTTTATAACGCGCCATCGCATCCCCTGCAACAGTCGTGTACGCATGCCCAATATGTGCCTTTCCACTTGGATAATAAATTGGCGTTGTAAGATAAAATGTATTATTCTCTTTTGGCAAACTAATCCTCTCCCATTCCTCCGCCGAAATTCTGTTTTCCGGTGTTAAATTCACAATTACCTCCTATTATATCATTTTATCTTCAAAACAAAATACCATGTGGCGAAAAAAAATATTATTGTTTAAAAATAAACAATAAATAAATATTGGAAATTGCGCAACTTTTATTTCAAAAATCGCATAATATAGCCATTTACAAAGTATTTTTCTTGGAAATATAAATTTTTTTTAATTAATTGCTATTTTCGTCTAGCTTTTCTAGGAAATTCTTGGTATTATGTATATTAGACCACATAGATAGGAGGTAAGAAAATGAAATCTACAGGTATGGTGAGAAAAATTGACGAACTAGGACGAATTGTAATCCCAGTTGAAATTCGTCGTAACCTAGGCGTTGCTGTTAAAGATGCTTTAGAAATTTATATCAATGAAGATGAAATCATTCTAAAGAAATATACAGCTAGCAACCTTTGTGACATCACTGGTGAATTTTCCGATCAAAACAAACAAGTTGTTGACGGTAAATTAACACTTAGTCGTGATGGCGCTGAGAAATTAGTAGCTGACATCCGTCGTCAATTCGGCGATGATATCTAAGCCTACAATTAAAGAAAGTATCCTATTTGAAAGCGTGCTAGCCTCAAATAGGATGCTTTTTTGTTTGGGTTCTTACGAAGCGTACTATGCTTCGTTAGAACCCAAATATAAGCGTGAGCGTAGCGATGGGTTAATCCTCCCCGTTCTCTTCGCTAAGCACGCCTTTAAAACAAAAAAATTTCCTTTCCCTTCACCACAACAATCCATCAAATTTCTCTCCAGTTCTAACGAAGCGTAGTGTGCTTCGTTAGAACCCAAATATAAGCGTGAGCGTAGCGATGGGTTAATCCTCCCCGTTCTCTTCGCTAAGCACGCCTTTAAAACAAAAACATTCCTTTCCCTCACCACAATCCATCAAATTTCTATCCAGTTCTTACAAAGCCTCCTATACTGAGTTAAAACCCAAATATAAGTCTGAACCCAGCAATGAACTAACCCCCCTAATCCTCGATCACCACAAAAGACGTCAACCCAGATATCTTCGCATCTTTCCCACTACTCCTAAACACAAAAATATCTGAAAAATAAACCTTCTTCCCACGTTTATCAGTAACAGTCCCATGTGCCGAACCACCTTTGCCATGAGTTAACAATGACTGAATCTCAAGTGTACTAATCGGTTGAGCATGCGCTACGAGTTCTTCAATGAATTCTTGACGCCCTTCTATTTGAAATTCACCTGGAACCGTCCATACAAAGTCCTCCTCTAGCACCGCCTCCAAATCAGCTTGGTTTGCAGTAGCACTTGCTATCAAATAGTCACGAATCATCCGTTTTTTCGGAGCATTATCGCATTCAAAGTCACAAATAACAGCGAAATCTTTCGATAAGGATTCACCTGATTGGAACCCCATTCCCTGTTCTGTCAATGCTTCACGTAAAATCTTAATAGCTTTTGGACCGACTCCATGAATTTTTAGTAATGTTGGCTCATCCATTGCTGCGACTTGCTCCAGCGTTGTTACACCGATGTTTTGTAGCGCGTTTGTAGCTGGTTTGCCGATGTTTGGTAAGTTTGTCATTAGAAATTCCTCCTTTACTTCTGTATTTCCAATTATAGCTCGTGATATGCTTGGTATACTTCACGTTTTGGAAGTTGGCGAGTTTTCATGACTTGCTTGATGGCTTCTTTAGAGGACAGGTTTTCTGCTTCCATCACCTGTTCGACGTGCGCCTTGATTGTGACACTTTCCCACCAAATTTCTTCGTCCTCGTTTGGTGCTTCTTCATTTCCCTCCACAATGACGCAAAATTCACCCCTTATTTCGGTTTCTTTTGCCCACTCTAGTGCTTCTCCTACTGTTCCTCGTAAAAATTCTTCATATTTTTTTGTTAATTCGCGACATAAGACGATTTTGCGGGTCGTTCCTAATGTTTTTGTCATCGCTTTTAAAACTTCTTTTAGGCGGTGTGGCGATTCGTAGATGATCCATGTTTCTTCACGACGAGCTAGCTTGTTCAGTGCTTCTTCTCGACCCCTGTTGCTGCGTGGCAGAAAGCCGTAAAAGTAGAACGGCTGTGGCGTTAAGCCAGACGCGATGAGAGCGGTCATTGCGGCATTAGCTCCTGGTAAAGGAACAACTGTGATGCCTGCTTCGATGGCAGCGCCAACTAGTTCATAACCTGGGTCAGAAATACAAGGCATGCCTGCGTCGCTTACGATGGCTATTGTCAGGCCGTTTTGTAGTTTTTCAATCAACTCATCTTGGCGGGTTATTTTGTTGTGTTCGTGATAACTGATCATTTTTGTATGTATCTCGAAATGATTGAGTAGCTTAATAGTGTTGCGTGTATCTTCAGCAGCAATTAGATCAGCTTCTTGCAAAATGCGAATGGCGCGCATCGTGATGTCTTCTAGGTTACCGATTGGTGTTGGAACTAGGTATAGCAGGCCTTGATTATTCCCTATCTCAGCAAAACTTTTTTGGCTTTTCATTGGGTTCTCACTCCTTATTTTCTTGTAGATAGCTATCTTTTTTCGCGCGTGGTAATTTCTTGAAAGCGGCTTCGGCTTTGGTTGCCTCTGAGCGTGTCGCGAAACATTCGGAATGAATGACGTGTACGGGACGTCTGTTTCGGGTGTATTTGCAACGGATTCCCGCGTTATGTTCAGCTTCGCGACGCGCTACATCCGTCGTATAACCGCCATAATAGGAACCATCTTTGCATTGCAATACATAGAAATAATGTGCGTCACTCTTTGCCATAAAGCAACTCCCTCACTTGTTTAGAATACTCGCCATCTTCATTTTGAACGATAATTGGTGGTAAGTATTTGATGCCTGGTTTGCCACCCTTCACGCCTTCTATCAAAATGGTATTAGCCTCACGTTCCACACGTGGATGTACAAACTGGATTCGTTTCGGTTCAAGTCCATATTCGCGCATAATATCAATGATTTCAAGCAGGCGTTCAGGACGGTGAACGAAGCTTGCTTTCCCGCCTTGTTTCAACAGTTTCGCGGATACTTGAATGCAATCACGCAATGTGCAATGCACTTCATGGCGGGCAATTCGCAAATGCTCGTTTTCATTTTTTATCGCCGTTGTATCGAGCGCGAAATACGGCGGATTACACATCACAAAGCTATTCTTCTCTCTACCAAGCAGTGGCACAACATCCCGCAAATCATATTGCAAAATTTCAATTTGAGTAGTTAAATCATTGTACGCCACGCTCCGGCGCGCCATATCCACAAGTCGTTCTTGAATCTCCACACCGATGATTGGCGCTTTTGTTCGCGAACTAATCAATAATGGAATAATCCCGTTTCCACTACACAAATCAATGATGGGACCTTTTTGATACGGAATGTAGGCGAATCGCGCCAGTAGCACCGCATCAAGTGAAAATGAAAACACTGATGGGCTCTGGATAATCCGCAGGCCTTCTGCCAATAAATGATCTAATCGCTCGTCTCCAACTAACATATTCTAAACCTCTCTTCATAAAAAGGCTCTCCCACAAAAAATGAGAAAGCCGCTGTTTATTTCTTATTTAATAACGACATGCAGAAAAGGCAATCTTCGTCGTTTCCGCGTGGACTTCCAAAATGGACGTTGCAAATGTGGAAGCCTTCTTTATATAGTTTGACTAGGTTATCGTAACCTTCGCCAACTTCAATCATTTGTCGCATCGCTTCTTTACGGGCTGGGGCCATTGCACCAAGCGCTTGTTCGGCTGGAACTTTGCTGAGATGTTCGTGTCCATCCAACTCTTCTAAGCGACGACGCAAATGTTCATTTTCTAAATTCAAACGGTTATTTTCTTCTAAAATCTCACCTAAATTGTGTTTTAAATCACCCAGTTGTTGATATAATTCACCGATTTGCTCTTCCATATTGCTTACTGTATCAAAAAGTGCTTTTTTGTCCATGGTTAGTCACCTCAAGACTTCGCTGGCGTTTTTGAAAAAGCATTGAAAGGACGTAATTCTTCTAATGCGTATTCAATAACCGCTTCTTGATCTGGTAGTCTCACTTGCAGCAGACGGCTCAGTAGATTGATGCCGACAACGCGCGCTTTCCCATCAGGCGTCACGACACTTTGACCAACATCTGGCATTTCTTTTTTCGCCGCTTCGTATTCATCATTCTCATATTTCAAGCAACACATTAAACGACCGCAAAGCCCAGAAATCTTCGTCGGGTTGAGCGACAAGTTCTGATCTTTCGCCATCTTAATAGACACTGGTTCAAAATCGCCTAAAAATGTCGAACAGCAAAGCATCCGGCCACACGGGCCAACACCGCCGAGCAGTTTGGCTTCATCACGCACACCGATTTGTCGTAGCTCGATTCGTGTCCGAAAAATCGACGCCAAATCTTTTACAAGTTCACGGAAATCAACGCGTCCTTCTGCTGTAAAGTAAAAGATAATTTTGTTGCGATCAAATGTATAATCAACATCCACTAAATTCATCTCGATTTTGTGTTCATGAATCTTCTCATCACACAATAAAAACGCACGCTGGCACGATGCTGCATTTTCTTCCACGCATTTGTAGTCAGCATCTGTCGCCACACGAATCACACGTTTTAGAGGTAATACAACATCTTCTTCGTCTACATCGCGTGGTGCAATGACTGCTTTTCCAAATTCAATGCCTTGTGCATTTTCAACAATAACGCCTTGACCCTCTTGAATCGCGAGTTTCTCAGGCGAAAAATAATATATTTTACCGGCTTCTTTAAAACGAACGCCTACGATTTTTGGCAATTGGACTACCTCCCTTGAATTTTCAATACGAGTTGTTCCATCAATAGTTGGGTATTCATATTGGAATCTAGTTTGCGCTTAGCGGCTAAAATACATTCCATTTCAGCGGTTGTATCAGTCAATGATTTCCGCAGTATTCCTTGCTTTAATAACTGTTCTTGCTCCATGCAAATCGGCTTGTAATCCTCGTTAAGCGATAAATGTAAACGGTCGCGATAAATTAATAGCAAAAGTTCCAAGCCAAGATGCAACTGTTGCTTGTCTTTAAAAACTGGCATCCACGCTTCTTGAATGAGCAAAATTGGGTCCACACCTTGATGATGCAAACCTTCATAAAGCCTCACTGTCACATTGCGTGCCTCACCAAACCACTCATCTTCATTCCAAATGAGCGCCTGTTCTGTATTTCCTGCAACACTCGCTAATACACGTGCCTTCTGCTCAGAAATTCCTTGCGCCATCAAATCTGCCACAAACGCATCAAACGGCAAAGCCCGAAAGCTCACCGGTTGCAATCGTGATTGAATGGTTGGCAAAATCTGCTGCGGATTGGCTGTCAAAAATAAAATCAACATCCCTCCGTCTGGTTCTTCTATAAATTTAAGTAAGGAATTAGCAGATTGAACTGTCATCTTGTCCGCGCTATCAATAATCAGAACTTTACGATCCGATTCCATACCGCGCTTGGCCAGTTCTTGCTTCAATTCTCGTACTTGATCAATTTTGATACTATTACCATCTGGTTCTAGCCAATGAACATCGGGGTGGTTGTCGCTTTCGATTCGCAAGCAGTTATTGCATGTACCACAAGCCAATTCATCGTCGCTTTTCTCCAAGCAAAAGCGTGTTTGAGCCAGCCATTTCGCTGTGCGTTTCTTCCCAGTTCCGCGCCCGCCTTCTAACAAATAGCCATGCGCTAATCGGTCCGTAGTAATGCTTTTAGTGAATAGCTGCATCGCGATTGGTTGCATCGATAGCAAATCTGCTTGTCGTCCCACGAAAAAACCCCTCCAATCATTTCTCTACATTATAACATGACGGGCAAGGTTGTGGCGCTAATTTTGCTAAAAAAAATGGTTAAAATTCTTCACCACGCATAATGGCTAGCACACGTGTATTTGGAATGTAGCGCTTTATTTCGCGTAATTTGGTATACGTATCGAGATTATTTGTGTATTCCGCTAGTTGCATTGCCACAGCACTACTTCTACTCACACCCGCATAACAATGCACAACAATTTGACTTATTTCTGAAAACTGATCCACAAAACCATGAATCATGTCAGCATGTTTTTTATTAAACAGTACCATTTCGTCAGACTCCTTCTTGCTTAGTCCCCAATAATCATCTTCTTCGTTTATGTCATTGAAATGCACTTCTAGCACACCTTGATATTTATCGGGGGCTTTCAGAGGGGCGAATGTTTTATCTTTATCAGCAATTCGAATCATAATTGGATTATCGCCAATTGGTTTAAAAGAGGTCGCAATAACTTCTGGTAAAGCGATGATAGGCAATGTATACGGATCAAAGTCAATTTCGCGACGTTTCTCGTTAATATAATTAGCCACTGTCTTCACGCTCCTATTTTAGAACAGCTTTGTCATTCTCTTTTATTCTAGCACTAATTGTCCAATTCCCCTACTGTTAACGCCTTCTGTTTGTGCATTTTTTCACTTTGTTCAAAACAAACAAACTATTTCTAAAGTTTATGTGAAACGCCTAAGGAAATCCATTTCGTGACATGCTATATTTAAAAGGCAAAAAGGGAAGCGTTTTCTTTTCAAACGAATTAAAAGCGCTTACTCGTAAAATAAAAAAGGAAGTGATGGTATGGATGACGCGCAACTAGAGAAGTATCGGTCTCGCGGGTATAGTGATGACCTGCTACCGAAAACAGAGAAAAAACGGACATGGGGTACGTTTAACTATTTCACATTGTGGATGGGTTCTGTACATAACGTTCCAAACTACGTCGCGGTTGGTGGATTTCTGATTCTTGGATTATCAACGGTGAGTATTATGGCGGCCATTGTTGTTAGTGCTTTCATTATTGCAGCAGTAATGGTCTTAAATGGAGCGGCTGGTTCTAAGTATGGCGTACCATTTGCAATGATCTTACGGGCTTCTTACGGTGTTCGTGGTGCACTATTTCCAGGTATCTTGCGGGGATGTGTCGCCGCAATTATGTGGTTTGGCTTGCAATGTTACGCCGGATCGCTCGCTTTCCTAATTTTAATCGGTAAAATTTGGCCTGGTTTTCTGGAGATTGGTGGCGGAATTAGTATCTTAGGAATTACGGTTCCTGGTCTCATCGCCTTCTTGATTTTCTGGGCGGTTAATGTTGCCATTGGATTTGGTGGGGGGGGGGGTTTTAAATAAGTTTACCGCGATTCTAAATCCTTGTATTTATATTGTTTTTGGTGGAATGGCAATTTGGGCGATTTACTTGGCTGGATTCGGCAATATCGTTCATTATGTGCCGGCGAATGTTCAGACTGGTGGGAATTCGTTGTTCTTATTCCTAGTTGTGATTAACGCGGTTGTTGCTGTTTGGGCGGCTCCTGCGGTTAGTGCTTCTGACTTCACACAAAACGCGAAGAACTTCAAAGCACAGGCAACTGGACAAACTTTCGGGCTTGCCGTTGCTTACGTATTATTCGCTGTAGCTAGTGTTTGTATTTTAGCTGGCGCAAGCATTCATTACGGTACGGAAACTTGGAACGTACTTGATATCGTGCAGAAATGGGATAGTTTGTTTGCTTCGATTTTTGCAGTATTAGTTATTTTGATGACGACGATTTCGACGAATGCCACAGGGAACATTATTCCAGCGGGCTATCAGATTGCCGCGATTTTCCCGAAAAAATTGACGTACAAACATGGCGTTATGATTGCAAGTATTATTAGTGTTCTTATTTGCCCTTGGAAACTGATGGAAAACCAAGCAAGTATTTATTTGTTCCTCGATATTATTGGCGGCATTTTAGGACCTGTGATCGGTGTAATGTTAGCGCATTACTTTATTATTATGAAGCGCAACATTAATTTGGATAGCCTTTACACAGAACCAGGGCAATTTTCGTACTATAAAAACGGCTTTAATTCACTGGCTTTTATCGTCACGATTGTCGCGGTTATCATATCGCTAAGCGGTAAGTTCATCCCGGCGCTAGAGCCAGTTTCCAGACTATCCTGGTTTGTCGGTGTCATTGTCGCGTTCGGCGCTTATGCGTTCTTCGCCTCTCTACACCGCAAGAAAAACCCCTCATTTTACGAAGACACAACCGAAAAATTAGAAACAGAAATTAATATTTAAAAAAATAGGAGTTGAAGGAAAAATGAGTTATGATTTAATTATCAAAAACGGACAAGTAATTTTGGACACAGAGGCAGTAGTGACAGACGTAGCAGTAACAAACGGTAAAATTGTGGCAATTGGCGCAGAACTTGGCGAAGCAAAAGAAGTTATTGATGCGAGTGGTCTTGTCGTATCTCCAGGTATGGTTGACGCACATGTGCACATCTCAGAACCTGGCCGTACAGAATGGGAAGGCTATGAAACTGGCACAAAAGCAGCTGCAAAAGGTGGCGTAACATCGTTCATCGAAATGCCGTTAAACCAACTTCCAGCAACTATTGATCGCGAATCTTTACAATTGAAATTTGACGCTGCAAAAGGCAAACTTAGCGTCGATGTAGCACTTTTTGGTGGGCTCGTTCCGCATAACTTAGATAGACTGCACGAACTTAACGAAGATGGCGTCGCAGCTTACAAATGTTTCTTAGCAACATGTGGCTTTGATGGCGTCGACAATGATTTCCGTAACGTTGACGACTACTCCTTCTTCGCCGGCATGAAAAAAATCGCCAAAATGAACAAAATTTTAGCAATCCATGCCGAAAATGCGTTAATCTGCGATGAATTAGGCAAAGTCGCACAAGACGAAGGCAAAACATCGGCCAAAGATTACGTGGCATCACGCCCTGTTTTCACGGAAGTAGAAGCCGTACGTCGCGCCATTTACCTTGCTAAAATCGCGGGCTGTCAAATCCATATTTGTCACTTAAGCTCTCCAGAAGGTGTAGAAGAAGTAACTCGTGCCCGCAACGAAGGCCAAAAAGTGACGTGTGAATCATGTACTCACTACTTCGCAATTGACGAAGAACAGTTCGAAACCATTGGTACAACAGCGAAATGTGCACCACCATTACGTGATAAAGCAAATCAAGAACGCCTTTGGGAGAAGTTGTTCGCTGGTGAAATCGATTTCGTAACATCCGATCACTCCCCTTGTCCTCCAGATATGAAAATCGGTAATGCCTTCACGGCTTGGGGCGGTATTGCAGGACTTCAAAATAACGTGGACATCATGTTCGACGAAGCCGTACAAAAACGCGGCATGGCATTGACACAATTCGCAAAACTTATCGCCTCTAATCCGGCTGATTTGTATCAACTAAACAACAAAGGACATATCGCGATTGGCAAGGACGCCGACTTTGCATTTATTCAACCAAATGCGCCGTACACATTGGCTGCTGAAGACCTAGAATACCGTCACAAAGTAAGCCCGTATATCGGACGCACAATTGGTGCACAAGTTGTAACAACGATTCTACGCGGTTCCGTGATTTACGACAAAGAAAACGGTGTTCGCGATACTCACGAAGGCGCGTTTGTTCTCCAAAATGCGAAAGAAACCGTTCAATAAGAAACTTAAAGGAGGTTTTGCGTTTATCGCAGAATCTCTTTTTTTATTGCCGTAGAAAGCTAAAATTGCTATACTTAGGTTAGAAATAACGTTTATTGGAGGCCAAATATGAGCGTAACGACGCAGTTTCGAAAAGGTGCGCTAGATATGTGTGTGCTTTTTATTTTGCAAACAGATGATTTTTATGGATATGATTTAACTCAGCAAATAAAAAAAACATATACCAATTACTGAAAGTACGCTATACCCACTTTTGCGCCGCCTTGTGAAAGACGGATATTGTGCGACCTACACGGTGGAATCGCCGAATGGTCCGCAGCGTAAATATTATCATATTACACATCAAGGTCGCGTTTTTTTAAAGGAAACATTGAAGGAATGGGACGAATTCACAGCGAGTATCGAGGCATTACGAAAGGAGATAAAACCGCATGAATAGAAGCGAATTCTTGGAGACATTGCAACACGGGTTACGCTCACTGCCAGCTGAGGAACGAGAGAGCATTATCAACGATTTAGATGAGCATATTTCCGTTAGTTTGGAGAATGGCATAAATGAAGCCGAGGCAATTGCATTATTAGGTCCACCAGCCGATATTATCACGCAATATGTGCATGGCGACATTGTCGAGCCTAAACGTGAACAAGCACCGGTGATAAAAAAGGCAGGCGTTGCGCCAATCCAAACGGAAGCCCCGCCAGAAAAACCTGCTTCTAAACAAGTATCTCCATTTAAAATCGTCTTGATTGCGGGCATGTGTTTTATTATATTAATGCTGTTATTAGACGCATTAGACTAAGAACCAGAGGCCATGGTGATGTGGCTTCTGGTTTTGTTTATTAGGCGCTATTTAGGAATTGTTTGGTCGTCTTGTAGTTTCTGTTGTGCAAAGAGATAGTTCATTATCATTCTACCTGTCCTACCATTTCCACTGCTAAATAGATAGATTCGTTCCAATTGAATATGACTTTCAACGATGGCCAGCAATTTGTCATCTTGCGTGCCTTGGTTCAAGCGAGAGTTGAGAGGTTTTTAAAATGAAAGTAAAAAATACGTCGCCACAAAAAAATCCCCACTCTACATCGGAACGGGGATTTTCTTTCGTTATTAATTCTCGTTATAAAATTTCAACGCGGCTTGTGCTGCTTCGCCTTTTGCGATTTTGCCGCCGTGGAATGTGATCGAAGCTTCTAGTGCGTTTAGTGTGTGTAGGACGTTTTCTTTGCGACTACTAAAGCCCATATTACCGATGCGCCAAATCTTGCCGGCTAGTGAACCGAACGAGCTTGCGATTTCAACGCCGTAGTGATGTAATAATGTGGCGCGAACGGCTTCTCCGTCTAATCCTTCTGGGATGTTGACGCAAGTCACGGTTGGCATTTTGCTGGACATGTCGCCGAATAGCGTTAAGCCCATCGCATTCAAGCCTGTCATCATGGCTTTCTCGTGTTTGCGGTGGCGAGCGAAGCGATTTTCTAAGCCTTCTTCGTGGACGATGCGCAAGCCTTCGCGTAGTGCGTAAATCATCGATGTCATTTCTGTATGGTGGTTGATATGTTTTGGTCCCCAGTATTGTTGAATTTGGCTAAGGTCAAGGTAGTTACTTGAAATGAAGCGGTCATTTCGAACATCCTTTGTTAAACCTAATTCCACTTGGTAGCGAGATGCTAGGATTTTTTCTACTTTATCGTTGTATGTGAGTGGTGCCATACCTGTTGGGACGCTCAGACATTTCTGGGTTCCGGCTACGGCGATATCTACACCCCACGCATCTGTTTGGAAGTCTGCGCCTGTGAAGGTAGCCACGGCGTCGACCATGAAAAGCACATCGTTTTCTTTACAGAATAAGCCGATTTCTTTCAGGTTTTGCATCTGACCTGTCGATGTTTCACCATGCACCATGATTAGCATTTTTGGATTGTACGCTTTTATTTCATCAATGACTGTTTTTGGATCAAAAATGGTGCCCCACTCTTGTTCGATTATTTTCACCTGAGCACCGGCACGCTGGGCAAGTTCTGCCATCAAATAGCCAAAACGGCCAAAAGCGGGAACAAGTACTTTATCGCCGTGTTCGATAATGCCACAAACCGCTGCTTCTAGTCCTGCACGCGCTGTCCCATCAACGGCTAGCGCCCATTCATTGTCTGTTTGGAATGGCATTTTTAACAGGTCTGTAACGTCTTGCATTAACGCAAAAAACTCCGGATCATATTGTCCTAGAATCGGGGTGCTCATTGCTCGCAATACACGTGGCTCCGCCTCAACGGGCCCTGGGGTCATAATTGTCCGAATGGAAGCTTGTAGTTCTTTTACCATCTTTAGTTCCTCCTTAAGTTATCTCTGATTCAAAAAGAGCGATCAGCCTTATTATGTACACCGTTTCACAACTATTTTGAAAATGTATACACTCTCCAGTGACTGACCGCCTTAAATAGCTATGTTCTACCTATATTTTAAAATATTTTGAAATCGGAAACATTAGCTAGATAGCACGAAAAGATACTTAGGTTTTGTCTATAGTAGACAAATTTTTCTAACGACAAACTGGGCTTTTGTATAGTACAATGGAAACAGAAAGTAAGCGCAACCATGTTGTTCATCTGTAAAATGAGGGGGTTTTAAAATGACAACAATGTCCGAACTATTACTAACGCCAAGGTTTTCCAATATTGAAGTGATAAATGAGGCTGCGAATTTAGATAATGTGGTCGATACGATTGAGATTTCAGAGACGCCAGATGTTGTCGCTTATTTACCTAAAAACACGTTTTTTGTTAACCACGGCGATGGCTTTTCAAAATGATCCAGAAGCGTTGTGCAAATTGATTGAGGACTTGCATCGTTTACCTGCTGCTGGGCTCGGTATAAAGCTTGGTCGGTTTATTGATAAGTTAGATCCGATGGTGATTGAGACGGCGAATCGGTTAGGGTTTCCTATTTTACGGATTCCGCTGACAGTAACGCTAGGAACGATTTCGCACCAGTTGCTGTCTTATATTTGGGACCATCAAACGGAGAAATTCCATTATGCGATTGATATTCAGCAGAAGTTCTCAAAGATGATGATTAAAGGCGCGTCGTTGCAGTCTTTGATTCAGAATTTAGGCGGGATTTTGAAACGGCCTGTTTTGCTAGTGAATCCATTTCTGGAAGTCGTTGCAAGTACGCAACATTTTAAACAGGCGGGCTATGCTGCAAAATTGGATGAGATTCAGGATCGATTAAAAAAAAACGCCTGAGCTTGCGACGGAGTTGACGTTTTTATTAGACAATGATTCGCTACTCATTTCGGTTTTTCCAGTGAAAGTGACGACGTATTATCCGTATTTTTTGGTAATTTTGAAGGCGGATCAGATTCCGTATCCCTATTCCCAGCTAGCTATTGAGCAGGCGAATACGATTATTTCATTTACGATTTATAAAAATCAGAAGTTGTCGGAGAGTAACCGGACGTTGCGCGGGAAGTTTTTTACGAAGTTGTTACAAAAAGGCGAGGATGACGCGGAATACACGCGGAACTTGCTAGACTATGGGAAAAGTTATGGATTGTTGCCTTCGGATTATTATCGTTGCTTAGTTGCTGGTATCGATGAGAGCTCGATGGCTTTAAAAAATGCGACATTGCAAGAGGAAGTTTATTCGTTGACGTATGAGTGGTTGGAACGAGAATTACATCGGAATTTCGAGAATGCATTAATATTTCCACATCCGACAGAAGAGAAATTTATTATTTTGCTGCAACAATATGAGACGGATTTGAAGGCAAAATTAGTAGCAATCCAGACAGCCCTTGATCGCCTGTTCCCGATTTCAATTTCTTTTGCCGCGGGTAATGAAGTGTACGAAACAGCTTCTATTCACTATTCGTATATGGAAGCTGTGGATACGTATCGGCAGAGTGAGAAGGACCATTATCATTCGTTTGTTCATTTCTATGAATCAAAAGGGATTATGGAATTGATGCAGTTTATTCCAGTGGAGCAGATTCAGCATTTCTGTTTGTTTACACTCAAGACACTGGCCTATCCGCAATCGGAGACACATCAAGAGTTACGGCGAACGTTGCAGGTGTATTTAAGTTGTCAATGCGAGATCACCGAGACGGCAAAGCAGTTGTATATTCATCGGAATACAGTGAAATACAGAATTGCAAAATGTGCGGCACTTCTTGACCACCCTATTACACATGCAGATTTTTCACTTAAATTACGGCTCGCGTTGCTACTGTCAGATAAAAAAGGGTGAGCTAAATACTAGTATAAAAAACCACGCTATTTTATCCTCGCGTGGTTTTTTTATAGTGTGGCTATTTTTAAAAAAGAATATCATGTGTCGAAAAAATGGTGTTAGTAGTAATATCTTTGCTATTTTATGGTTACTGCGTACCGGCTTCGACGACCTGATTGCTATGTAGTTAATTAATGACTTATTTTGTTGTGATTTTAGCTTTGTTGCATGATTTAGCACTGCTCTCAGGTACATGTTTGCGACATGTATTTTGTTTCCTTTCCAAATACTACGTTCTTCACAAAACTGTTTTACTCGCTCGTATAAAATATTATAAAAATTGAAATCGATTGTCTTGTTCGTTAGCGCATTAGGATTCTCACTTTTTATATAGATATAATAGCTATTTGAATCGATATAATTGGATTTGCTATGGGTAAAGAAGTCCATACAAAAATATTCGTCTTCACCAAATAACATTTCTTCTTTATATCGGATTTGATTTTCAGTAATTACTTTTGTTTTAAAAGCTTTCGCCCAGGCAGAAGTTAGTAAGTATTCGCAGTAAAGCTTTCCAAATAAAGCCCCTTCCTCTTCTGTAAATCGACATAAACCTGCTCGTTCTGCTTGAAATATTTTTTCCTGACCGGTATCTATATTCCTTCTTTTAAAACCACTGATAATGCAGTCTGGATTTTGCTTTATGATAATCTCATTCCACCCAGACAACATTTCTGGCTCTACGTAATCGTCGCTATCTAGGAAAATGGTATACTCTCCTTGTGCCAACGCCATGCCTTGATTCCGCGCTGCGCAAAGTCCCCCATTATCTTTGTGCACAGCGCGTATATTCGTATATTTTTCTGCATACATATCACAAATTTCTCCTGATTTATCTGTAGAACCATCATTTACAAGGATAATTTGGTAATTTTTGTATGTTTGCTCTAAGATACTCTTTAGTAAGCGATTAATAGTCTCCTCTGCATTATAAACTGGCACTACCAAAGTAAATCTAGTCATGATAAAAACCCCTTTTCTCCCTTTATTTTCTTGCGGTTACTAGACAGCAATGCTTGGACTTTCAACTAAAATACGGCTCAATTCTTTACTAACTCTTTCAAGCTCCACTTCTGTCAAATTCGAACCTGATGGCAAACAAAGTCCTGTCTTAAATAATTGTTCGCAAATAGCTGATTGTGTCGTATCATGCGGATAAAAAGTCGTGCCTTCAAAAACTGGTTGCAAATGAAGCGGCTTCCACAGTACGCGCGTTTCAATATTTGCTGCTTTCATTTCTTCCATCACATCGTACGGTGACATATTTAGTGCTTCCACATCTAGCGTTATCGTTGTGAGCCAGTGATTGGAAACAGTACCTGCTAATTCCGGCATCATTGTAATACCTTCTACGTTGCTTAAAGAACGTTCATAATAGCGATATATATTTTGTCTCGCCGCCACACGCTCATCTAAAACTTCCATCTGACCTCGACCAATCCCTGCTGAAACGTTGCTCATTCGGTAATTATAGCCAACTTGCTCGTGCTGATAATGTGGTGCTTCTTCTCGTGCTTGCGTAGCTAGAAAAACAGCTTTTTCAATCATGGCTGGATCCTTAGCTACAAGCGCGCCTCCGCCAGACGTTGTGATAATTTTATTGCCGTTGAATGAGTAGATACCAAAATCACCAAATGTTCCGGTTTGTTGGCCTTTATAGGTCGAGCCTAGAGATTCTGCGGCATCTTCAATGATTGGGACACCATATTGTTCACATACTGCTACGATTTCTTCCATTTTCGCGCTCTGACCGTAGAGGTGCACCACAATAACTGCTTTCGGTAGTTGTCCTCGCTCTTTTGCATCTTGTAAAGCGCGTCCCAATGCTTCTGGTGACATATTCCACGTCTCTGGTTCTGAATCGATGAACACCACGTCAGCACCCATATATTTAATCGGATTTGCGCTAGCAATGAAAGTAAACGAGGCGCAAAAAACGGTATCCCCAACACCGACCTCTAGTAATCGCAAAGCTAAATGAATGGCTGCAGTACCAGAACTTGTCACACAGACCGCATTTGCATTTGTGTATGCCTTTATTTGTTCTTCCATCGCTGTTACGTTTGCCCCCAGCGGCGCAATCCAATTCGTATCAAATGCTTCTTGTACGTATACTTGCTCCCGACCACTCATATGTGGTGTGGATAATAAAATCGGTGTTTGCATTGTTCTACCTCTTCCTTGTTTTTTATTTCGTCGTTCCCTGAAAAATTTCTACTGTCACATGATCTTCTTGGCTAATATCGGCTCCGCGAAATACTTTTCCAATTGTTTGGAGAATTATCTTACTATCTAACTTCAAAGATTGCTGCTCGACGTATTGTGCATCAAGTTCAAATTTTTCTTCCCAACTAATCGCGTTTCTCCCGTTTACTTGAGCTAGACCTGTCAGACCAGGTTTTACAGAAAGTCTTTTACGCTGACGCTGATTGTAGAGGCTATTATACGCAACTGGCAAAGGGCGAGGGCCCACTAAGCTCATATCTCCAACCAAAATATTCCATAACTGCGGTAACTCATCGATACTATACTTACGCAAAAATTGGCCGAACTTCGTGATTCGCATATAATCAGGTAAGGCTTCTCCATTCTCATCAAAAAGCTGACGCATCGATTTTAACTTATATATCTTAAAGCTACGCTCCTGTTTTCCCGCTCGTATGCTGACATAAAACGGTGTTTCGCGATATAAAATTAAAAACAGCATGGCACTAACAAAAATCGGAACCAAAGCAACTAATCCAATCGAAATCGCAAAAACAATATCTATTCCACGCTTCATCATCATTTCTTCCTTTCTATCATTTTTTCCAGTAAGTTGACCACACGTTCTGAAAGTAAAGTGACATCGTAACGTTTACTCAAGTTTTTACTTGCGACCTGCGCTTGATGGTAGCTCTGCTCATTTTCAGCCATATCTTGTAAAAACTCACAATAACCCGCTATATCGTGATACAAAAAACCACGACCTGCGCCACTTTCTTGCAAAACCTCATGTTGCCATCCTTGATAATTCAAAACAACTGGCAAACCTACTGCTAAAAAATCGAAAAATTTATTCGCACTGTTATCCCACAGAATGCGTTCATTTTTAACGCTCATAGCGCCTATATTACATTGTTTCATCACACTAAAAACGGATTCTTTTGCCATGCCATCAACTATTTTCACATTCTCTAATTGCATGGCTGTGACTTGTTCTTGTAATGCCGCTTTCTCCGAGCCTTCCCCAATAAGCAGAAAACCAATATGTTTATCTTTTTTCATATGAGAAGCTACTGTTAGAAGATGCTTTAATCCGTTGACTTCTCCCATTGTCCCAGGATGTATTACCACAAAACGATCTTGTATCCATTGTTGTAGCTCCTTATCCACACATGGTTGAACTTCGATTTTCGCCACCAAATCATTATTTGCTACATTTTCAACAACGGTTACCTTTTCAGCAGCTATACCTTTGGCAACAATCCTTTCTTTCATAGCTGAGGACAAAGCAATAATCTCACTTGCTTCGTTATAGATCATCTTTTCTACCTTTGTAAGCATTTGTATCAGTAACGGGTTCGTGATATATCCAAGTTGAACCGGAACATCCGGCCAAACATCCCGCACTTCAAAAACGAGTGGAATTCGCTTTATTTTGCTAAGTAGCAAGCCTATAAATCCAACTGTTAGTGGTGTCGATGTAGCATAAATGACATCCACTTGCCGACGTGTCAAGCCTCGCCAAAAACTTCCGAGCATAAAATGTCCAAACGCTAGGATTCTGCGTCCCTTACTCATTTTCTGGTTATACTTCGTTGCTGTGGATAGCACTTCAATTCCTTCTTCTGTTCGCTCACTTTTGCCAGTGCCCGTAATAAGCGTGACATCGTGTCCACGTTGCAAGAAATGTTTAGAAAATTCATAGGACCTCGTTGCTCCCGCTTTTTTTTGAAAATGTTGATGTAAATATAAAATTTTCAAACCTTATTTCTCCTCCAATATTACTTGGTATAGATGTAATAGTTGTTGTTCTTGTGTCGCCCAATTAAACCTTGCTTGATGATAAGCATAACCGCTCTTACCTAGCGTCTCTGCTCTTCAGGATGTTCTAACAAAAATTGAATGTGCTTTACGATTTCATGTGGGTTTTCAGCATTTGCTGTAATCCCACTCGATGTACTCGTCGCTAGTTTCTTATAAGCTTCAAAATCGGATAGAATATAGGGTAAGGAGAACGACATATATTCAAATATTTTAGTTGGTAAAGATCGTAAATAATTGTCCACTGGATGAAGCAACGCCAGGCCAATATGGGACTTTGCATAGTATGTCGTTAATTGGCTTAGATCCACTCTTCCGATGAGTTTCACTTCTTGTTCAAGTCTATGTTCCTTTTGAAAATTTATAGCGTAGGTTTCCAATCTTGCAGGAACTTGACCTATGATTAGTATTTGAAAAGTATAACCTGCCATTTTTAGCAACCTAGCCACATCTAGCATTTCTTTAAATCCGCGGATTTCGTGAATGGCACCTGCATAAATCAAGGTTGGTATTTCATATTTCGGGATGGACATTTGTTCTTGCAAAAACGGATAATTATAAATATCTACTTGTTTCGTCGTGACATCTTGATAATTTTCTTTATAGTAAGCTTCTGCAAAAACGACGGCGCTGACTTTTTGAAGCATTTTTTTCTCCATGTAAGCGATAAAGCGAAGAATCGGTTTAGCAAATATGTGCTTCGCTATTTTTTTTGATTGTAGTACTGCAGGAAAGTCTTCGTGCATGTCGAAAATAACCTGCTTTTTGTGGAGTTTTTGAAGGAAATAGCCAAGTGGCAGTAATTCGGGGTCGTGTAAATGAATGATGCTCGCCTGCGATTTTCGCGCAATGTGATACAACCTAAGCCATGTTTGAAATCGTTTCAGTTTGCTTGTTCTCGGCAATGTTTTCACAGTTAAATTCGGTATTTCGTTCTGATACTTCCGGTTACTCTCAATCGCATAAAGAGTCACCGCGTAGCCTGCATTTGCTAAACTAACGGCTTCTCGGTGAAAAATACGCGTGTCATTCCAGGGGTGAACGGAACTCATGATTATTACTTGTTTCATTGATTTGAAACTCCTTTGTTCTTCAATTTTCGGATGACGTTTCGTTGTGTCATGCCTACCAATAACCCATAAATCAGTATTCCGATAATCACTAATACTAAAAACGCGACATTTGATGTCAAGCTCCAGTGTATGCGCAGTAAGTAAAGAACGGTGCCCATCACACTTGCATTCAATAGCATCACAATATGTTGCTTTACTAATGTGCGCTTCGGATCTATTTTACCTATTCGCTTTTCTAGTAATCGATAGGCGACTAATCCCGACACAATATTCATTATGCTTGGAATCAGAAGCACGGCATAAATTCCAAAAATCGGTGTCAAACAAAGCAATAAGAGAATATTTACGCCAATCGTAATCACCGAAATTCGGGAAGGTGTGCGCGTGTCATCCAGACAAAAGTAGACGCGATACACGAAATCTCGCAAAACCAAGCCAGGTAACCCAATACTAATCATTACCATAAAAAACGTCACTTGCGTCGTATCCGCAGCCGTAAATGCACCACGTTGGAATAACAAAGCCGTTAGCAGATCACCAACAACCACCATCCCCACAAGAAGTGGAATTACGAGCATGTTCGCCACCGTCACATATTGGATGAAAAGTTGTTTTCCTGCTTCGATTTGCTTACTAAAAATACGAGACAATGTTGGATAAACTACCGTCAATATATTAACAATCACAAGCGCTTGAATAATGCTTACCATCTGGTTGGCATAACCTATCGTCGCCACGTAGCCAGAACCGAGAAAACCCGCCAACGTCATCGAAAAAATTAACGAAATTTGAAATACAATCGAGTTGAAAACAACCGGCCCTGTTTGACGCATCAATTGACGAAAGGCTAAGTTTTTCCATTGAAATTGGAACCTGAAAGAGAAGCCTTTATTTTTGATAGCAAGCAGGATACATTCCAGGAGGAAAGAAGCGGTTAGAAAAATACTGACACCAATAATGGATGGCTCAGAAGCTACAACAACGTATACACCGCTGAAAATCGTGCTACACAAAGTTGCTACTTTTGGCGTGATAAAATCATTATCTACTTGTCTAAATGCCGTTAAAATTGCGCTTAACACACGGAATATTTGCGCCACATTCAAAATCATAATAATCAAGAGCGTCCAACGCATCGTCTCAGATAATTGCATACCACTTTGCAAAAAGAACATGGTACTTCCTATCCCTACAACTACAAGTAGCGAAATACTGAGTAAAATCGTACTGATATAGGTATTGAGCGCCTCTTGCATTGATAATTCGCCCGTTCGTTTAGTTAGAAAAGGAATCAAAACAATGATGATAGCTGGTATTGCTAAGTTCGTAATCGAGACAGTATATGTGTTCGCTAAATTGTATGCGTCTATCTCTGTGCTAACCCCAAACTCTTTCGCAATAAAAATATTTTTAACCAAGCCAACAAATTGAATCGATATGGTGAGTAAAGTCATCCATAAGAAGGATGTTAACAGTCTATTAGAAATTATAATCCACCTACTTTATGTCATATTGAGCGTTGTAATTGTTCGTAATAAAAAGCCGTTGTGTTTTGCGCAATCTCTTGCCATGCAAAATTTCTCTGAACGGATTCTAAGGCCGCGTGTCCCATTTTCAGACGCATATTATCGTCTTCTAATATGGTCAAGACACCTGTAGCAATAGCTGTTTCCGATTTTGCTGGAATGAGCAGTCCTGTTTCATTTGGTGTAACAATTTCAGGAATCCCGCCAACTTTCGTACCAACAATAGCCTTTCCACACGCCATTGCCTCTAAACCAGCAATACTTGTAGCTTCCATTAAAGAAGGAAGAACAACGACATCTGCTGCATTAAAATAGTAAGGCATGTCTGGATTAGCAACACCTGTCACGATGGTCACCTTCTCTTTCCATCCATTCTTTTGGATGAAATCTCGAATCGTTTGTTCTTGACTCCCACTACCTACAATCAAAATTCGAATTCGAGCATCTTTTGCCAGCATTGTAGAAATAGCCTTTGTAAAATATAAGACGCCATTTTTTGCTTCTAGTCGCCTAGCAATCATTACGACTCTATCATTTTCTTGATATCCTAACTTCTCACGCATCTGCTCACGCTTCTTTATATCTGGATAAAACTTCGTCGTATCAACACCATTTGAAATCGTTAAAGCTCTTGTCTTCGGAAAAACCGTTGCAATTTTTGATGTTAACTCGGTGCTCGGTGCAATCACGCCATCCATATGACCTAATAAAAATCGTAATCTTGCAAATTTTTCATCTTTATACCAATGAAGGAAAGTGGATGAGTGGTTCGTAAATATTTTCACACCATCAAATGGTATTTTCGTAATCATCGAATCAGCAATTAATTTATGCCAATGAATCACTTGAAAATCTTCTTTTGCTAGTAGTTCTTTTATTTTTTTTTCGACCCTTGTACATGAATTGTAAGGCACGGATTTTGCGTTTCTCGCTGACTCTTACACGCACTACTCGTACTGTATCGACCATTTCTTCTTCTGGTAGTTCATGATGGGGATCGTATATCTTGGTTAGTAACACCACATTATGGCCCAACTGACTAATAGCTTTACTAATTTCTAGTACATGTGCCGCAATTCCTCCAACACGTGGATAAAAATCATCCGATACCATCAATATATTTAATTTTCTGAACGTCGTTGCTTCTATCATCTATTTCTCCACCCTCCATTCCTGGTAAGCGCTTCTTGTCGTGTCTTCATAGATTACTTTCTCAATCGTGCGTTCTTTTGGAATGGCAAAGTAAATCATACCTTCTAGCACTTCACCGCCTGAAATAATTTGACCTAACTCATCTTCCATCGCATAATTCCTATGGTATTTACCACTAGAATCCAATATGCGAAATGTACTGGAAGCAATCGGAATACCGTATTCTGTTGTGTTTTTCAATGTCACATCTAACTTCACCAATTTGTTGTTCCCAAGCTTATCACCAACCGGAATATCTTTATTGGCATCCGTTACTTCCCCTACTGTCATATCTAAGCTTGCTACATTTACCTTATTATCTTCTGGAAAAGATGCTTGGACTTGTTGTGGTTCTTTGATAACATCTGCTTCGTTCGTACATGCCGTTATACAAAATACCGCTAATAGTAGCAATGGTATCCATTTAAATCGTTTCATTTTTCGTCTCCATTCGTTTATCGTATTGATTAAGTACCGCTAAAATAATCCCAAAGCTAATCCAGATGTAACTTTTTTCAAGCGTCGTACTGGAAGCAAAAGTAATGAACGGGAAAGCGATACTGATTAGTAGCGGAATCAAATATTTTACTGCTTTTGCTTTATTTTTCAGCCAGTAATACCAGCTTTGATAGAAAAGATATAGCAGAAAAGACAGGAAAAAAAGTAGAGATAATAAACCATAATTCGCAAGCACTTCTAAAAGGAAATTGTGGACTGATACAGCGCCATCACTATTTTGCTCGTCCGCTGGGAAGTATTGGGCCAATTTAATTTGAACATTTCCTGAACCAACACCAAGAAAATAACTGTCTTTTGCAGTTTGCCATGTATATTTCGTAATATCGAGACGTAAATCTGTCGAATTCGTTTTATCTGTATACGTTTGATTGACTTGTCCAATCGTTTCTTGCATGCTTGGTAGTTGTAAAAAAAGTGGTACGCATAGAAGTACTAATACTGCCCATTTCCATGAATAGCGTAATAAAAGGAAGAAAAGTATAACTATAATCAGGATGAGCGCAATTCGTGATTGAGTCGCAATAATGATATAAACAGAGCCAATCGCTAACAATAATTTGTATAATTTCCCAATAATACTTTTACTTTTCATATAGACTAGTGTCATTGGCAAAAATAAAACCAAGAAAGATGCCAAGTCATTCGGGTTAAAGAAAGTACCACTCGGTAAAAATTGGGCATTACCAATGATATCTGTAAGGCCTGATTTCTTTAAATGTAATCCTGTATTGATTTCATATAACCCGATGCCGATATTGACTACAATAACAATACTAATTGCCTTGATGAGCCCTTCTATTTTCTTTTCAGTTTTCAGGTAATAAACTGCTGTGAATACCAAATATATTGCTTCCATAATAAAATACACATTTCGAAAAGCGACGCCTTGATACTCGGCCCAACTAATCGTTATAATCGCCGTAATCAACCACCCGACAAGCAGAAGCAGCATTACCCGTGTTCGTTTGCTCATCCATGACCAGTTACTCCAAGTAAGCAAAAATAAGATGACTTGAACAGGTAGCAGTACGCGATAGAGGAACAAACTTTCAAAGCCTGGAACTGAGAGAATAGACCCAAAAAAGGAGGCGATGATTAGCATGAACCATGTTAATTCTGCAAGTTGTTTCAGTGTAAAGAAACAGCTAAACACAAGAAGCCCAACGAGAAGAGGCACAATTATCAGTAGTGGATAGAAAAGACTAAGAACTAATGTGATAAGAAAACTGAGTACATAAGCGATTTTCAAAATAAGTGGTCTATCCAAGCTACATCCTCTCCCATCAATATTTGTAGCGATAGCCTTTTCGATCATTTTTGCTCACCGCAACACCATTTAAAATTCCGCCGATAACATTTGCATCTGCAATTTCCAGATAACGCATCGCTTGCTTGATTTCGTTTCGTTTGGTCTTTTTCGCAAATGCAACAAACAGGACACCGTCACACAAGGAACTCAAAATTCGGCTATCCGTAATTGGTAATAATGGCGGCGCATCAATAATCACATAATCAAACGATTGCTTCGCTGTCTCAATCAACTGTTTCATCTCCACCGAATCCACCCATTCACTCGGGTTCGGTGGCGCAATTCCTGTTGGCATTAGCTTCAAATTGGGATGATATGTGTCTTGGCAAACATCTTCAAGCGCTAAATCGCCCATCAAGTAATCAATCGTCCCTACATTTTCACTAACCTGCATATATTTGCGTAAAGATGGTCGATGAAAATCAGCATCAATTAGTAATGTCTTATTTCCTTTTTCCGCAAAAACTTCCGCAATATTTGCACTTGCAAAGCTTTTCCCCTCACTCATGTTTGCTGATGTAATCATGAAGTTTCGGATATTTTGTTTTTTTAGCATAAATTGAAGGTTAGTTTGGATGCTGTTAAATTTCTCTTTGTAAAAGGGAACCTCTTTATTTTGTTTAAAGTCATGGTATGTTTTCATCTGATATTGCGTCCTCCTTCCTTAATTAGCGGGATATCACCAACAAATTTCAATGATAGTTCGGTTAAATCTGATTCGTTTTCAACATGGTTTCGGAACAAGTAGATACTAGAAACCAAGATAAAATTAGCGATCATTCCCAGTACAAAAGCAATCAATGTATTTAATACAATACTTGGAGATGTTGGCTCCAATGGGAGATTCGCAGGTTCTAAAATAATCACTTTGTTATTATCTACTAATTTCGGCAAATCATCTTTATATGTTTCTGTAATTTTGTTAACAATTTCACGTGCGCGATTCGGGCTTGTATCTTCTACAGAGACTCTGAACACGAGTGAATCTTTATCTGATTGAATACTGATTTTCTTTGCTAATTCTTCATTCGTCTCACTTAGCTGTAATTCGTCTCGCACCGCTTCCAATGTACGCGAACTTTTCAAAATAGTGTTGAATGTGTTTGCCATCTGTATGTTGGTTTTTAATTGTTCGGAATAAACCGTAGTCTTCCCTTCTTCTGCCTCTACATTGGTTGTAATAAAAATTTGAGCAGAAGAGGTGTACACAGGCTGAATATAATATTTGCTAATACTAAAAGCTAACACCATTGCGGCAACTGGTAGCGCAATGAGCCACCAAATATTCGTTTTAATAATTTTTAGTACGACGCCCAGTTCCATTGTTTTCAGATTCATCTATCTTACTCGCTTTCTTTATACGCCACCGATTTTATATACATTGGCTTTTTTTTTCGTCCCAAACATTTCGTGTGTCGATAATGCAATCACATGATGTTAAAAGTGCATCATAGTCAATATTGGAATGTTTCGTCATGATAATCGCACAATCGTAATCAGCCATGTTCGCTACTGTCGATACCGGTTTTATCAATTGACCAGCTTCATCACGAAAACTCGTTACAAATGGATCTAAAACATCCAACTGAGCATCCGCTTGCTTTAATTGTTCATACACGTGTAGTGCCGGTGATTCACGAACATCATCAATATCATTTTTATAAGCCATACCAACTAGTAAAACCTTAGAGGCACTAAGCGATTTGCCATGTTTATTAAGCGCTTGACTGGCTAACTCAACGACGTGTTTTGGCATGGATGTATTGACCTGTTGCGCCAACTCGATGAATCGACTGAAGAAATTCTTCTCCTTGCCTTTCCAATAAAGATACATAGGATCAAGTGGGATACAGTGTCCACCTACACCTGGTCCTGGATAAAATGGCATAAATCCGAATGGTTTGGTTTTTGCCGCGTCGATAGCTTCCCAAAGATCAATCCCCAGTTCTTCACAAAGTAGCGACATTTCGTTAATAAAAGCGATGTTAATACTACGGAAAGTGTTTTCTAGTAATTTGGTCATCTCTGCAATTTCTGGTGTGGAGACTGGAACGATTGTATCAAAAGCATGTTCATAATACTGCTGTCCGAGCGCCAAACAGTTCTCTGTCATTCCACCAACTACTTTGGGTACTTGTTTTGGTTCGAATTGCTTATTTCCTGGATCAATACGTTCTGGTGAGAAGCAGATAAAGATATCTTCACCAATTATCCAACCATCCTTTTCAAACTCAGTTGCAATCAATTCGCGCGTTGTCCCAGGATAGGTCGTGCTCTCTAATACTAAAAGTGTTCCTTTTTGAAGAACTGGTTTCAGTCTTGTAACCGTATCTTGTATATAACTCATATCTGGTTCATGTGATTTGGTTAGTGGTGTTGGAACACAGATACTAATGACATTGGCATTTTGTAACATTGCATAATCAGTTGTTGGCAGGAATGTATTGTTTTCAATAACTTTTCGTACCGTTGCGGTTGGAATATCAATGATGTGGGACTTCCCGTCTGCTAGCTCCGCGATTTTTAGAGAATCAATGTCGACGCCAATCACCGAAAAACCTTCTGTTGCGAGTTCCATCGCTAAAGGAAGACCAACATATCCCATGCCAATAACACCTATTGTGGCCTGTTTTGCTTTGATTTTCTCTGATAATATAGCATAACTATTTTTGTTCATGGTTACTGTTTTCATCATATTTTTTCATAGCTCCAATCTGCTTCTATTAGTTCAAATAGCAGTTCTTTACGTCTTTTGTCTGTCATGTCCATATAACTACCTAGCAATACTTGAATATTCGTTAATTCTGATGGATGAGGATGTCCCTCTCCAACTAATATTTTTTCAAAAATCTGAGCATGTGACTTCTCATCGCTTTCAAATAGTTCTTCTTGTACTTTTTCACCTTGTCGAATTCCAATAAAAGTAATTTGTACGGCTTCACGGTCTTTTCCTGTCAAGTCAATGAGCTTATGAATCACATCCATAATCTTGATTGGCTCACCCATATCAAGGACGAAAATTTCTCCACCACGCGTAATCATACTCGCTTGAATCACGAGCTTACTTGCTTCTGGAATAGTCATAAAATAGCGTTCCATGTCTGGGTGTGTCAGCGTAACTGGCTCATCATTACAGATCTGCTCGTAAAAAAGTGGGACAACACTGCCACTACTACCGAGCACATTGCCAAATCGAACGACACAGAACAATGTTCTCGATGTCTGATTAAAAAGCTGAACTATTTTTTCTGCCATTCGTTTGGAAGCACCCATAACTGTCGTAGGTTTTACTGCCTTATCTGTTGAAATCATTACAAATTTCTCTACATCGTGTATTTGAGATATATGTGCCAAGTTCCAAGTACCTTTTGCGTTGTTCGCGATAGCTTCCGCAACGTTTTGTTCCATAAGCGGCACATGTTTGTGTGCTGCAGCATGGTACACAATATCGGGATTGTGCTCCAGAAAGATTTCTGCTAACCGCTGTTCATTTTGGATGTCGGCAATACAAGGTATAAGTTCCGTCTGCTCATTTAACTTTTGGAGTTCACGATGGATTTCATAAATACTCGCTTCTCCATGACCTAATAAAACTAATTTCTTAGGTTTACTTTTCATGAGTTGCCGTGTTATTTCAGATCCAATCGAACCACCTGCACCTGTAATTAATATCGTTTTATTTGATATTTCCGTCTCTATTTTTTGATAATCTAGTTCGAATTCTTCGCGTTCAATGATGTCTTGATAGGAGACAGCTCGCAAAGCTAGTGTTTCTTTTTTCGAATGAATGTCTTGCAATGCTGGTAGAACTTTTGTTTCCATTTTTAACTTTTGGCATGTTTCTAATATTTGTTTACGTTTGTAGCTTTTCAACGATGGTATGGCTAGAACAACACTTGTAATTGCCTCTTCTAGGATAATTCGTTCTAAATCAGCCAGTTTTCCGAGGAGTGGTACTGTTTGCAATTGGACTTTTGAGCTATCATCTAGTACTCCTATAATTTGATTTTTTTTTGTCGCTTGTAATGGTGTGGAGCACATATTGCGCAGCCTCACCACCACCTATTATTAGTGTTCGTTTCAACACGATTATATGGCACCTCTCCACTATCTTATTATTTTTAACTCGAGCCTTTACTTCTCTTCTGGTTTTACTTCCCATGTGAAAACATCTTTTGTGACGGGATACGTGTAAGTCACGTGATACGGGGCATTTTCTGTGGCAATAAAGTAGCTATAACCTGTAAGGCTTTGTTTCGGGGATATTTTCTCTATCATGTTTTCATAAGGGTATATTTTTAGTGATTGGCCTTTGCTATCTGTGACTTGAAGCTTCGTTGTATCAAATATCTGTTCCTCTGCTGATATGTTTTTTATGGTTACTTTTAAGCGGAGTACTTTTTCTACAGGATTGCTTTTTTTGATCGCGTTCGTCCGTATAGATTGCTTGATCTAGTTTTATCTCCCAAGCCTTTGCTTCAATGCTTTCTCGTAGCTGATAAAATTTTTTCTTTTTGTCTCGCTTTTGGAGCATCCTGCTAATACGAGTAAAATCGCTGAAAAAATAATCACTGTTTTCCAGGTTTTTTTCATCATTCATACCTCCTTAAATCTTTATACCGCAACGTTTTATTGACCGGCTATACTTATATATTACATCACTATTGCTATGCTCACCATTTTACTTTGTCGGTTTTTTCGACACTTAAAAAATAACAGAAAGGGAGGGAACCAAAAACCTTTGATTCCCATAACCTTTCATTAAAACTTATAGTTCAAAACTTGCTGACAACACACTATTCATGCGTTTATCGCTATTTTTTGCTGCTGCTTGAACATTTTTCGTACCTGGTGCTACATAACCACGGAAAGATAGGCTGCCATCTGGATTAGTAGTCATTTGTGCTGCTGAAATAGTACGTTTTGCAACGCCATCTTCATAAAGAACTACTGTTTCTGTTCCTTTTACTGCTGTACCAATGATATAGTTACCATCCATGCGAACTAGTGTTGGAGCGTCTAATTTCGCAACGGCTGAACCTGTTACTGTGATAGTAGAAACACGTAATGCATTGTAACCTGTAGCATCTCTGATTTCAATCTTCACTTCTGTTCCAACTGCTTGTTTACCAATAGATGATTGGAAAGTTCCATTAGCTGCTACAGTACCTGTTTTCACTGCTACTCCGTTAATGCTTACGCGGAAAGAAGTTGCTGATCCTGCTGTTACATAGCCTGTTATCATATCATCATCTGTTGTTAATGGGCTAAGTGTTGGTTTTTCATCGTTCACAATTTTAACTGTTACACGAGCTAGTTCGACTTTTGTTTTACTATAGCCCACGACTTGTACCACGGAACCTGCTTTGATAAGGCCGTTTGTAGCAATGCTATATGTTCCATTGCTGATTTGACCCACTTTTACAATAACGCCATCAATAGATAGACGGACATTGTCAATACCATTGCCTACTGTTCCTGTAATTGTTGATGTGGAGATACCTGCATCATTTGCTGTCAAAGCATTGGAAAGAATATTTTTTCCTTCTACTTTTGCTATTGCGGCTGTTCCTTCTTTACCATTTGCATCTACAGGACGTACTTCAAAAGTAACACCATCATTTAAGCCTAGGCCGTATGCGTCAAATTTGTAGTTACCTGAAGCATCTGGTGTCGCACGTTTCACGCGAACGCCATTTACATAAAGGGATACAGTTGCTGTTCCAGCACTTACTTTACCTGTGACAAAGCTATCTAAATACTCATATTTATTAATCGTCGGTGCGTCTAAAACTGCATTTCGATTATTTAATTGTTTTTGTGCTTCATCTAAATCTTTTTGTAATGCTGCTTTTTTCGTTGTGTCTGTTACGGCATCGATTGCTTTTTGTGCGTTATCAATTGCTGCTTGATCGGTTGTATTTTTGATTGTGCCTGTTACGTCACTGTTGTTGAATAAGTCTTTCACAGCTTTTTCTGCTGCTTCTTGGCGTGCTTTTTCTGCTTCTGTTGCTGCATTTTTTGCGTCCAATTGTTTTTGTGCTTTCATCTAGGCCTTTTTGCAATTTCTGCTTTTTTCGTTGTATCTGTTACGGCATCGATTGCTTTTTGTGCATTATCAATTGCTTCTTGGTCAGTTGCATCTTTGATTGTGCCTGTTACGTCACCATTATTGAACAAATCTTTCACAGCATTTTCTGCTGCTTCTTGGCGTGCTTTTTCTGCTTCTGTTGCTGCATTTTTTGCGTCCAATTGTTTTTGTGCTTCATCTAGGCCTTTTTGTAATTCTGCTTTTTTCGTTGCATCTGTTACGGCATCGATTGCTTTTTGTGCGTTATCAATTGCTTCTTGGTCAGTTGCATCTTTGATTGTGCCTGTTACGTCACTGTTGTTGAATAAGTCTTTCACAGCATTTTCTGCTGCTTCTTGGCGTGCTTTTTCTGCTTCTGTTGCTGCATTTTTTGCGTCCAATTGTTTTTGTGCTTCATCTAGGCCTTTTTGTAATTCTGCTTTTTTTCGTTGCATCTGTTACGGCATCGATTGCTTTTTGTGCATTATCAATTGCTTCTTGGTTAGTTGTATCTTTGATTGTGCCTGTTACGTCACTGTTATTGAACAAATCTTTCACAGCATTTTCTGCTGCTGCTTGGCGGTTGTGCTCAGCAACATTAACAGAGTAAGAACCGTAAGCGATTTTCTTGATATATGCATTATTAAAAGTGCTTGCGAAAGTAGGGCTATCTGTAACCATTCCGGCTACTAATCCGCTATTATCTATCTTGAATTCAGCTTTTGAAAAGGCATATGCGTTTGTTGGAGCTCCTTTTGGATCACTTGATATGTTCCAAACAGATATCCCTTGCGTTGGTTGTAATGAAACTGGCGTTCCTGAATCTCCAATAATCGCTTTATTTGTGGCTTCAATAACGAAATTCGCCTTAGGTGCTGCAGTAAAGCCTATTGATTGTGAAAAGTCAGCAGCTACGCCTCCTCCAGTCTTGATAGAAAGGTTCGCATTGTCTGCAATTTCTAGTCCACCAGTAAAGGCTACACCTGATTTCGATGTAAATTCACTAGTACTTGTTTCGTCCAAAAAGACTTTACCCCCATTACTAGCGTAAGCGGCACTGCCTCCGTTAGCATATAAACTACCCCAGTTAAAGACCATCGCTTTTGAGGTATTATTGATTGCGTTAGAGGCTATTCCCCCTTGTAAGGTAACAGTTGCCTTGTCATTAATCATTAAATGAGATGGCAATTTACCTACAGTATCAGGAGTTATATTTAAAGCTGACGCAGAGCTATAGATAGTAACAATCGCGCTCTGATCAATATTCACCCTAGCAGCTTGGATAGCATCTTTTGCACTGCTTGATACATAAATATTTCCACTCAAATTAAGGGTCCCATTAGGCACATTAAATGCTGCCTGGGTGTTCGCTCCTGTAAAGCTGACATTGTGAAACGAGTTGATTGTGTTATCAGTTCCTCCGAAGAAGCCACCCCAAGCGCCTCCATTTTCAACAGTCATATCGTACAATTCGTTTACGCTGTCCCAATCACCATAAATATTGCCACCATTGAAGTTAATTTTATGGTTATTTCCGTATATACTTTTGCTACCTTTTTGATTGATAGTTCCTGACCAATTAATATCTGCCGTAAAAATGATATCTTTTACAGACGAATTTATCATTGCCGCTTTTAATTCTGCTGCGGTCTTTACATATACAGGTGCCAATGAGCGACCTTGAATTGCTTGTGTTCCGCCAGCAGGAGCCTCTGCCGCAAATGCTGCGATGCTTGCCATACCTGGTTGGCTTGCTAGTAAAAGTGTTGCTAGTGTAATTGTTAATGGTTTTTTTAATACGTTTTTCATGTTATTTAGTTCCTCCTAATTTTTAAATCCTTTTCCTATTTCAGCAAGTTTTAAATGGGACTTACATGCTAATCGCCTCCTTAAAATAGAGTATTACTCCGAATATTCTATCTTTATATATCATAAATCTGCTTTGGATGTTAATTTATTGCTATAAACCTTTATTTGGCGTTTTTTATCGATTGAAATCCATCCCAAATATCTAAGCTTCTTTAAAATATCACTCAACTTTGTTCTACTTATACCTAAATATGCAGCCAACAGCTTTCGTGTAAAAGCTATTGGAATTACGAAATAATCACCATTTTTCTCGCCAAACTTAGTTCCTATATATTGAAGTGTTACAAGGGTGCGTTCTTCTGCGCTTTCTTCATTCAGCATAATTCGATTTGTGTAAATATGGTAACAATCTATCATGCTGTTGTAATGAAATAAATAGCCATCTTGCGTGCTCATAATTTTTGCTATTACTTCATTTTTTTCAAATCGCCAGACCACTAAGTCCACCAAAGGGGTCAGATGAAATGCATTTCTGTTCATAGGAGTACTATCCACTAATCCCGCAAATTCATCCGCTCCTCGAAAGTCAATAATCTGTTCTTCAATATGGATGCAAGCTATTCCTTCACGAATATAGTAAACATAATCTACACCATCTTCTTGAAATATCATCTTCTCATTTTTCTTAACAGCCATTAATTGAGCTTGTATTCCTAAAAAATCATTATTCATTAGTAATGAAAATAATTTCTCGGCGCGAAATTCCCGTTTGATAGTTTCTTGTGAATACAATTCTTTTAAACTCATGTCCCTCACCCCCTTGATTTCATTATCGCATCTTTCCATTATCGAATTATTCTCTTATTGGTCGTCTCTTTACAGAAATTATGACTTTTTTTTCGAATTTTGTTAAGCGACTCGCATTAAATATGCATTACTTATCGCGTTATACTTTTTTAACAGTCGTTGAAACGTGCGTATAGGTGTGTGGGTCATATCCAAAACCACGTGTAGAGAATCTGAATGGATTGGCATTTTGGATGAATCTGATTCTGATATAATTACCAACTTATAAGATTCGCTTCGATTGGATACTTATATAAATTGTTGCTGGTTTGATTGTTACGTTCTTTGTTCTCTCTTTTGCTACTTTCACTGAAACCATTTAATAGGGTAACTAAGTTTTCCCCAAAATAGCTATTAGTGCACAAGTCAACATAATTCTTTTCATATTTATTATTCAGAAATATCAGCCTTTATTTTATAATAAAAAGATTTTTCTTTTTTGTATTCACTTATGAATAGTAATCTGCCGACGCTCATTCAGAGAAATTCTACCTTCTTTTTTTAATTTGGACAATATATCGCTCAGTTTAGTTCGACTGATTCCTAAGTAATCGGCTACCAGTGTTCTAGTAAAAGTCCTAGGAATCACATACCTATTTAAGCTCTGGATGTAACGTCCAAATTTCTCTCCAATGTCATGTAATGCTATTAAAGTGCGCTGTTCATCTGTCTCTTCATGTAACATTATTCTATTAGTATAGCTTTGGTATCGTTCTTGCATACAATTATAATAATATAGATAGCCATCTTGTAAACTCATGATTTTGGCCATTACATCACTTTTTTTAAATCTCCATACAGTGAGTTCTGTCAGCGGGTTCAAATAAAATTCGGATTCTTTCACTGAACTATTGTCTACCAATCCAACAAATTCTCCTTGTCCACAAAAATCCATAATTTGATCACCGATGCTTGTAAAGGCAATACCTTGACTGATGTAATAGACATAGTCAACTTTCCCACTTCTCAATGTTATGTTGTCATTTTTTTTTTAATACTATCTCCTGCTTCTTCACCTCAAAAAAATCATTGTTTAAAAGTAATGAATATAATTTTTCTTTGTTAAATTCGGTCTCAATAATTTCTCGCGAATATAGATCATTTAAAACCATATTATCACCTTCCTGAATGTTAGTATCTCATCCTTTCGATTAAGGATAATTCACAATCTGAACAGCTTCATCTCAATATTATGTCTTTTCTTTGAATTTTATTAAATACCTTACTTTTCAAGTGCTCATCACCTGTCGTTTTGGGTATACTTAGATTATACAGAGATGCTTATTATCTCGCTATTTTATTTTGTCGATTTTTCCGACACAAAAAAATTGAGTGATTGGAGTAGGATGCAATGAACAATTTTAGTCTAAGCATTATAGCTGATAAAAAAATACGGCGTCAAATCCATTTGGTTGAAAAAATTATGCAGTCTCCTTATCCTATTTCTCTGGATGAAATAGCTACTGAGTTTGATATATCTGTCCGCACGCTTGAACGGGATATAACGGAAATAAGTGCTGTCGATAAACATTTCATTGTCCAGCACAAAGCGGTCGGATATGAGATTGAAAATACCGCATTAATTGATGAACTCCTACTTGATATATCAGAACAGTCGCCCCTTTTTGTAATTATCCAGAATATTTATGAAGAGATTTATTTAACTATAGATGAGTGGGCGGACGATTTATTTTTGTCGTCATCTGCTTTATATCGCTATCTTTCCAGTTTTAAAAACATTCTACGAGACTTTAATCTAACGCTGTCTCTTACCCCTGTTAAAATTGAAGGCGCAGAAGTAGACATTCGCTATTTTTATTTCTACTTTTTCTATAGTACGAATGATATCTCTCCAAAGTACCGTCCTGGGCAAGAATTATTTGATATTTTAAAAAAAAAATTATGACTTCTTTATAGAAAATACGGATATCGAAGGTTCTATACAGCATCGAAGCATTCTTTACTGGATTATGGTTGTAAACAAACGGATAGAGCAAGAACATTATATTAAAATTCCTGATGAAGTAAAAACAAAACAAGCCCAATCCTTAACGTTTAAATATATTGATAAGCTTGCACATGAAATATTAGTAGCTGCTCCTAAATCCGCTATACCGGTTGATGAGGTCATGTTTTTAGATATGTTAATTCTTGATAACTATATGTATAAAGAAGGTATTGCTGGCCCGATTGAAAAGCATCTGTACCCATTTTTAACGAAAGATTTAAATCAGTTTGTAAGTGACTTTTTCGCCCAAGAAAACCTTCCAAAACCTAATGATGCAACACGCTACCTTTTTATTTTTTACATTCGGAATATCCTATTGTTAACGCAACTAACGCCTCTTTTTCAAAAGAACTTTTTTGAAGTAAATCAGTTTGTGAAGTCCACGCATTATCAAATTTTTAGAAAATGGATGGATGCTGTTTCGTCTAGTGAGATTGCTGATTTTAAAAAAATTGAAATACGTGGAAGATATATGCGTAAACTTAACGATGTTTACATTGTATGCTAAGAACAAAGATGTGGATAGCATGCCCCATATTCTATTTTCATTTGATGGGAAAACGGCTTATTTGAACTACTTGCATATGTTTATGGAGAATTTTATGGGTGGTAATACAAAAGTGACATTTAGCTATAATAAACATATTACGAATGAACTCGCCAATGAGCTTGGCGTGGACTTAATTGTTAAAAATTACAAAGAGACTTCTGAACAATTTGATTGCCAAACATACAAGACTTCACGGCATCCTACGACAAAAGATTGGGATACTATTTACCACATAATCTTAGCAATGCAATCTACCTGAATATAGAAACAAAGCCAAAGCTACGCGTCCAGATGAAACGACGTGTAACTTTGGCTTTTTCGAGATTTTTATGAACTATGTTTGCTGAATGCGTATGATAATACAGTGCGCTTTTAATCCTTCTAAAACTGTTGGAACTGATCGACTGGCATTACAAACACAGTCGCACCGCCAACTTGGACTTCAATCGGGTACGGCACATATGTGTCTACCGTTACGCCAAGCGATGCTGCTGGGCTCATGATTTGTTCGCGTGCTTTGCAGTTGTTTTTAATAATTTCAAGCGTGGCTTCGACCTGCTCGTCTTCCACACCTATAATAAAAGTTGTGTTTCCTGCTTTTAGAAAGCCACCTGTTGATGCTAATTTAGTGGCACGGAAATTAGCATCCGTTAACGCATCGGATAGGCGGTTGCTGTCTTGGTCTTGAACAATCGCAAAAATAAGTTTCATCATTTTCCATCCCCTTACAATGTTTTTCTTTATTATATCAGAAATTAGGCGAAAGCTTTACTAATAAAACCTCGTGGCAGATGAGGCGCATCTTGGTATGTAACAACTGATGTTAGCCCAGTCTTGCTTGGATTCGTTCGAAAATATCTGTGACGATTTCTTCAATAGTTCTTGTCGCATCAATGATTTCAATCCGTTCTGGAAACATGTCGCGCACAGTTTCATAGCCTATTTGTACTTTATTATGAAATGTCACATCTTCCATGTCGAGACGATTGACTTCGCGGCCTTTATTCGCAGCAATTCTTGCTAAGCCAATGTCTGCTGGGACATCTAAATAATATGTTACATCTGGCATTGTTGCTTCCACAGCAAATTGATTGATTTTCAAAACTTCGTCAATTCCAATATTGCGCCCAACGCCTTGATAAGCAAGTGAACTATCGATAAAGCGATCACATAGCACTAGTTTTCCTTCGGCGAGAGCTGGACGAATAAGTTCCACCACGTGTTGACGCCTCGCTCCTGCAATCAAGAGAGCTTCGGTTTTCGCGTCCATTCTGCTGTCGAGATCGTTTAGAAAAATTTCTCGCACAACATCTGAAATCTTGCTTCCTCCGGGTTCTCTCGTTTTTACAAATTGGATTCCTGCTTCTTCTAAACGCTCGGCTAAACGTGTGCCGACCGTTGTTTTTCCTGATCCGTCTGGACCTTCTAACGTGATAAAAATACCGTTCATCTTTGTTACCATCCTTATTCATTTTCTTAGTTCTAAGCATACCATGAACTGACACAAAACGCTTATATTTATATGAAAATAGAGGTAAGAAATCGAAATGCTGATTTCCTACCTCCATTTATTTAGCGCCTAATCTTGTTTGCGTCGTCTTTGTAGTAATGTGCCGAATAGAATAAATGCAGAACCAAGAAGTACGTAAAGCAGAGCAGATGTATCCCCTGTTTTTGGTAGTATCTTTTTGATGATTGGTTTCTTTGGTGTTGGCTGTTCTGGCGCTGGTTGTGCTGGTGCTAATTTTGGTGCGGTGACTTGCAGGTTTACCGTCATGGTTGTTGTTTTGTTATTGCTGTTTGTTACGCTGTAGATAACTGGATAACTGCCTGCTTTCGTTAGATCCGCTTGGCTCGCGTCGTAGGTGACTTTATCTGTTATATCGCCGTCAACACTATCTTCGGCGGTTACGTTTTCTAGCCATGCAACGTTATCTTCGCTTGTCCCTTGCATCACGCTTAGATTCGATGCTTTCAAAATTGCCATTTCAGCAGTGACTTGCACGTTGATTGTGATAGTTGTTTCTTTGTCATTGCTATTTGTTACGGTATAGCTGACTGGATAGTTGCCTTCCTTGTTGAAATCTACATGGCTATAATCGACGGATATTTGTTGTGAAATGTCACCGTCTACTTTATCGGTCGCTGTCACATTTTGGAACCAAGGATATTCTTCGCCTTTTGATCCTGCTAGAACGCTGATATTGCTTGCTTCGATGATTGGATTTTCGGCGGTCACTTGTAGGTTCACGGTTTTTGTGGTTGTTTTATTGTTGCTGTTTGTGACCGTGTATGTGACTGGGTAATTGCCTTCCTTGTTCAAGTCCGCGCTGCTGTAGTCGATTTGAATTTGGTCATTGATGTTTCCATCTGCTTTATCTTCGGCACTAGCATTATAGAACCAGTTAATGTCCTGATCTTTTGTACCCGCAATAGTCTCTAGGTCACTTACATGAAGGGCTGGATTTTCAGCAGTTACTCGAACGTTGATTGTCATTGTTGTTGTTTTTCCATTGCTGTTTGTTACACTGTACGTGGCTGGATAATTGCCTTCTTTTTTAAAATTCACTTCGTCGTAATTCACTGTAATGTCGGTGCTGATGTTTCCGTCTGACAAATCTTCTGCAGCAACGCCTTGATACCATGGGATATCTTGCGCATCAGTTCCTGCGACAATGTCGAGATCTGTTGCTGTTAAGACAGGTTCCTTAGCTGTAACTTGCAAGTTTACTGTGCTAGTCGAGGTTTTTCCATTGCTGTTTGTTATCGTATAAATGACTGGATAATTGCCCTCTTTTTTAAATGAAACCTTTGAAAAATCGACCGTTATATCTTTACTGATATCGCCATCTACTTTATCAAGTGCTGTCACGCTGTGAAACCACGGAATATCTGTGGCTTTTGTTCCTGCCAAAATGTCTAAATTGCTAGCTTGCAGGGCCGGTTTTTCTGCGGTAACAGTGATGTTGATTGTTTTTGTTGTTGTTTTGTTGTTGCTGTTTGTTACGCTGTATACGACTGGATAACTGCCTTCTTTTTTGAAGTTTACTGCACTGTAATCTACCTGAATGTCGGTGCTAATATCACCATCTACGCGATCATCTGCGGAAACATTTTGGAACCACTGGACTTCATCGGGTTTCGTTCCAGCAATTGTTGCTAGATTGATTGCTTGGAGCACTGGATTCTGAGCAGTAATATTCATATTGACTGTTTTGTTTGTTGTTTTGTTGTTGCTGTTTTGTTACGCTGTACACGACTGGATAACTGCCTTCTTTGCTAAAATTGACTTGGCTGTAATCGACTTTTACATCTGTGCTTAGATCTCCATCAGCTCTGTCCGTTGCCGAAACGCCTTGGAACCACGTCACATCGTCGGATTTTGTCCCTGCTAATGCGGCTAGATTGCTAGCTTGCAGCGCCGGTGCTTCTGCTGTAATTGTTACAGTAGCAGTGACTGCTGCTGTTTTGTTATTGCTGTTTGTCACGGTGTACACGACCGGATATGTGCCCTCTTTTTTAAAATTAACGGCGCTATAATCGGCGGTTACTTCAGTGCTAAGATCTCCGTCTGCCTTGTCTGTTGCCGTCACGTCTTGGTACCACGCAATGTCTTCTATTTTTGTTCCAGCTAGAATTTGTAAGTCCGCAGCTTGAACTATAGGTGAATCAGCACTTATAGTTACTTGGATTGTTTTCACTGTCACCTTGTTATTGCTGTTTGACACCGTATATGTGACTGGGTATTGGCCTTCTTTTTTGAAGTTCACTTGGCTGTAATCGACTGCTAAATTTGCGCTAATATCTCCATCTACTGTGTCCGTTGCAGATGTGTTTTGATACCATGGAACATCCGTTGCTGCTGTTCCGGCGATAATATTGATATCCTGTGCTGCGATGACTGGTAGGTTCGCGGTTACTCTTGCTGTCACGGTTTTCGTTAAAGCTTTATTGTTACTATTTTTAACGCTGTAAATAACCGGATAGTTTCCTTCTTTTTTGAAATTCACTTGGCTATAGTCCGCGACAAGTTGGCTGCTTAAATCGCCATCTACCTTGTCTGTTGCACTAACGCCAGTGTACCATGGGACTGCATTTTCGTCTGTTCCTGCGATGATATCAAGATCTGTTGCCTCGATAATAGGAGCATCAGCTGTGATTGTCATCGTCACCGTTTTCGTTGCAATTTTGTTTTTACTATTTGTAATCGTGTATGTGACTGGATATTGCCCTTCTTTTTTGAAATCTACTGCGCTATAATCGATGGTAACATTATCTGAGATATCGCCATCAACTTCGTCTATCGCGGACACAGGAGTCACCCAATCGATATCTGACGCGGTAGAACCAGCTGTTGCATGAAGATCACTTGCTGTTAAAACTGGTGCTTCGAAAATTCGAATTTTAGCAATCGAACTATCGCTTTTTAATATTTTGTCCGCTAATTCAGTTTCCGATGTTGCGGGTATTTCTAAATGTTTATTTTTCAAGTAAGACCCGTAATCAGCATCTGGTTTTAGATCAGCAGTTACTTTTAACATGTAGCTATTGACATATAGATCTGCGTTTTTAAGCGCTGCTGCAGTAGCTGTTGCTGTCACCGTATTCGAATTTTTATCGATAGCAATGGTGAATAAAGATGACGCGTCTTTACCAGCGATATTTGTTATTTTAACATCTCGAATGTCGAGAATATTTTCGAGTGATGTCTTCATAACTAGCTTGCTCTCAAGATCATCTGTATCACGATATGGTACTTCTTGGATTGTCGTGTATTCTACCTGATTGTCCTCCACATTTGATGTAGCTTCGTCTGCTATGAACTGTGGTTTAGGAAAATCAATGGCTATAAGGGATTTACCAATGTAACCCATAACGCTCGTTCCTTCTGCTCGCGGTGCCATAATAAGATGATCAGTTGGCCCGTATATGAAAGAACCCCAACTTTCTTTGACAAATTCGTCGCTTGCAATGCCTGCAGATGTGATAGAAGTGGATGTTTCGTCGTCACTATATAGCAATGTACTTTTTTCCATGACGTAGATATTTTTCATTTTGCTTTCCTTGAAAATTTTCAGGCTCTCTGCGTTATCAATATCTGTGTACGTGAAAAATCCAGATACTTCGATGGGCTTTTTTGTTTCGTGATCTAAATATTGAATTTTAACGATAGGATCTGATGTTTTACCTGTATTCGTGAACCTTAGGAACGTGTTCGCTGCGTGCCCCACTGTAATTGGTGAAGTTAACTCAAGTGGGATAAGACGCAAATCAACCCATCTCGAGTTATAAATACCGACTCTTGAGGCTTCCATATAGGTATCTTCTGCTCCAGGTGTGATAGTATTCGGTTGAAAAACAACATCATTTGCTGGTAGCGCTTTTTCTGCACCATTAACTACGTAGGAAATCTTTGTATCTGATGTAAACCTTGGGAAGAAGGAGTATTCACTTGGAATGTAGAGTAGTGGATCTTTTTGTGTTGGTACTTTAATTGAGTAAGGACTATTAATGAGTTGGCCACTAGTAGCTAATCTAGCTTCAATAGCTATACTTGTATTTTCGGTTGCTAATACTTGATTTGGCGGTACTAATGAGCTCATCCCAAGGCAAAAAACGATGACTGGGACTGCGACTTTCTTCATGTTATTATTTCCTCTTTTCTTTTAATTCATTTAGGCTATTCATATTTAAAATATGACCCTTGAATTCACTATAAGGGATAGCAGGAATATCGTGAAGAGGTCGAATTGGTGTTTTAAGGGGATTCCATGTGAACATTTTGTGAACTAAAAAAAGTTCCCATTGATTTTGTAACTTAACCAAATGAGAACAATTTTATCTATATAAAAATCTTAAGTCTATCTTCGTGGAGTTTTTCGCCACCTTGGTAATGATGTTGTTTGGCACTTAGAAGCATCTCGATATGCGCTGCGGTTATTGTCTCGCCAGTTATAATGATGGGAATTCCCGGTGGATATGGGATAACCATTTCTGCTGCTTTTTTGCCGATTGTATGTTCAATTTTTTCCAAAAAGAGTTGGACGGGATGTATCAAAAGCTTGAATTCGAGTAATGGTTGGGATTGCAATTGAATCTGGTGAATTTAACGCGCGAAATTCGACATCTGCCCAATTTAAACCAGTTGTTGGTGTCGGGAATTCCATACCCTCTTTAATTAAGGGCAGTGTAAGTAAAACATTATTAGTGTCTGCAAGCTCCGGATAGTAGCCTGCTTGTTCAAATATTGTTTGAAGATTGAAACCAGATAATCCGTCTTTGCGCACGATAAGTTTTAGTGGGTCATCGGGTGTAATGACGGCAAGCTTATTTTTTTGAAGCCAAATTAGCCACTCTGTGCGCATATTTCGGAATGCCTCTACGTCTTTTTTATTATAATTTGACACGTAATGACGCGCATAATCAAGGGATGCCATAATTAAATAAGAAGGGCTACTTGATTGCAACATTTGTAGATAGCTTGGAATTCCGGCTAGTTCGTCCCGCCATTTTGGTATATGTAAATAGGATCCCATCGTTAGAGCTGGTAAAGTTTTATGCGCGGAATGCACAACAACATCAGCGCCAAGTTTGATTGCCGAGGCTGGAAACAACGATGCATCCGCTTGAAAATGAGCACCATGCGCCTCATCAACGAGTACGAGTGCACCGAATTTTCGGCACGCTTCAATGCAAACTACTAAATCAAAATCGAAACCGTAGTAGCTCGGATAAGTAAATATAACAGCTCGAATCACTTCCATTTGTAAGGCTTCGAGTAATAGTGAGTTATCAATACCGTTTGCTGTCCCTGTCTGTGATTCCTTTCGTGTCGCCAAATAAATCACATGGACACCTGCTAAATCTAGTGCGTGCATCACTGACTTGTGACAATCACGCGATGCTATTACCGTATCTCCACGCTTACAAGTTCCCAGAATCATTGCCAAATTCCCTACGGTCGAACCGTTCACCAGCATATAACTGCAATCCGTATTGTAAGATTCGGCAAGGAGTTGCTGTGCCTCACGTATCGCACCTTCTGGATGATGCAAATCGTCCAAACCCGAAATTTCTGTAAGATCATAACGCAACACTTCACGATATATTTGGGGAAATAATAGCCCATTTTTTGTGTCCTGGTACGTGTAGAGAAGCTCTATTCTCATGTTTTTTCAAAGCCTCCACAATTGGCATCTTATTTTGCATTTAAAGCCCTCCAATCTTATCTCATCTATTGTATCATAACGTTTAATCTCCCACCATCAGGGAAATTTACATGGTAGGAACTAAAACAAGGAGGAGATAGTAAACATGAAAAAAATTCTAAATGAAGTGGATCAAGCCGTGGAACAAATGGTGGAAGGTCTAGTCAAAACGCATAATGACCTAGTGTATCGTGTGGCAGGCACGCGCGTCATTGCCAGAAACGACAAACGCCCCGGAAAAGTTGGACTAGTAAGCGGTGGTGGCTCTGGTCATGAACCCGCGCATGCAGGCTTCGTTGGCAAAGGCATGCTTAGCGCAGCAGTTTGTGGTGACGTCTTTACATCTCCGACACCAGATCAAATTTTGGAAGGAATTAAAGCCGCAGATCAAGGAAAAGGCGTACTTCTAATCGTGAAAAATTACACTGGTGACGTGATGAATTTTGAAATGGCGGCGGAACTTGCCGAAGCAGAAGATATTCACGTCGCGTCCGTTCTTGTGAATGACGATATCGCCGTGGAGGACAGCTCGTTTACAACAGGTCGACGTGGTGTTGCTGGAACAGTGTTTGTTCATAAAATCGTTGGCGCAGCTGCAGAAGCTGGAGCGTCTTTGGAAGAACTCCAAGCACTTGGTGAAAAAGTGGTAGCTTCCGTCAAAACTATTGGCGCAGCCTTATCAGCTGGAACCGTTCCAGAAGTTGGACACCGTGGTTTTGAGCTACCAGACAATCAAATCGAAGTCGGCGTTGGGATTCACGGGGAGCCTGGATCAAGCCGTGAACAAGTGATGACCTCGCATGAACTCGCGAATTTACTTTTTGCACGGATTAATGCAGAGCTCGTACTTGGGACAGAAGATAAAATCGTTGTTCTTGTTAACGGAATGGGCGCGACACCACTCATGGAGCAGTATATTTTTGCAAACGATGTCCACCAAGTCATTGCGACACATGGGATTCCGATTGCTAAAACGATCGTTGGCGATTTCATGACCTCCCTTGACATGAACGGCATATCCTTAACAATTTTGAAATTAACGGATGAAAAATGGCTTGATATGGTGAACTATCCTGTCGTAACTAGTGCGTGGAAATAGGAGGGATTGCATTGATTTATAATACAAATTGGGCAGTTCAGTGGCTACAAGACTTCAGCGACCGAGTCATTCAAAACAAACAACTACTTAGTGATTTAGACCAAGCGATTGGCGATGGAGATCATGGTATCAACATGGCTCGGGGCCTCACAGAACTCAAAAAATCGTTACTTGAAAAAGAACCAGCAAAATGTAAAAGAAACGTTCAAAACTGCTGGCATGACAATACTTAGTAAAGTCGGTGGCGCTTCTGGGCCGCTATATGGCAGTGCTTTTCTTGCAATGAGTAAGGCAATCGATACCGACACATTAACGGAAAACCAACTCATTGAAGCACTCGAAGCGGGACTGGCGGGAATCGAACACCGTGGCAAGTCGCATGCCGGGGAAAAAACAATGATTGATGTTTGGGAACCCGTTGTTAACGCCCTACATCAAGATGAATTAAGCAGCGATGTTATCGAAGCAGCCCTACAAAAAACAAAAGACTTAAAAGCAACAAAAGGCCGCGCTGCTTATCTTGGCGATCGTTCCATCGGTCATCTTGATCCGGGAGCCTATTCCTCTGCATTACTTTTCCATGCCCTGCTTGCACAAGAGGAGGCCAATTAAAATGAGCGCTAAATATGGCATCACTATCATCTCTCATTCCGCGGAAGTCGCGCACGGCATCCACCAAATCCTTCTTGAAATCGCTCGCGACGTCCCGATTACCCATGCAGGAGGTACAGATGACGGCGAAATCGGCACGAGTTTTGAAAAAGTAAGTATTGCTTTTGAATCAAACAAAGCCGATTATATCTATGCCTTCTATGATCTGGGTAGCGCTAAAATGAACATCGAAACCGTCATGGATATTTCCGACAAAGAAATCCTCCTGTTCGATGTCCCAATCCTAGAAGGAGCCTACATCACAGCTGCCCAACTACAAATCGATGAGAGAATCGAAACCATTAACGAGAATCTCAAAACGATTATTATAAAATAAAAAATGCCTCGCGCTACGATTTTCATGTAACGCGGGGCATTTTCTCTACCAGCTTGCTTTTTTCACACCAGGAATTTGTCCTTTATGGGCATATTCGCGAAATGTAATCCGTGACATGCCAAATTTACGCATGTAAGCTCTTGGTCTACCATCTATTAAATCACGATTTTTATAGCGAATCGGGTTGGAATCTTTCGGTAGTTTCGCCAATGCAACGACATCGCCTTTTGCTTTCAATTCACTTCGTAGCTCTGCGTATTGTGCTATTAATTGACGTTGCTTAGCAGCTTTTGCTATTTTTGATTTCTTAGCCATTTTCTTTCCTCCTTCTCATAAATAGTAATCATTACGATTTACCAATTATACGCCTGCTTTCAAAATAAAGCAAGTCATCGAGGCAAAAATAAAATAGGTAGTGTTATAACTAGCACTTATAACACTACCTACTCGGGATGAAGACTTTGCAGCAAAGCCGCACACATTAAAGAAAGCTTATTAACAAAGCCTCTCATTATTTTATACTATTTCCTGATTTTCGTCAACAATTGTGTTGATTGATAATTTATTAGCCATAATGACTATCTATTTGCCAGTACCGCTAGCGATTAGCTTCTATAAAATCCTTTATCTCACTATCCACACCGATATTCGCATGTAGCCAACTATGTTGCGCAAACCTTCCAGTAAACAAAACTTGCTGATAATTTTCCGAATTAAAAATAAATGCCGCACTCTTCGCACTATCTACCGCTACTGGTCCATCGCTTCGGCTACCATCACCCAAATCACCGATAATATTCAGCATCTTCAAATCACCAGGAATCCTATCTCGGCGCTCCACCATCTCTCTGAAATACTGCGATTCCTTCATAGGCCCATTCGCAGTCAAATCATACGGCGTCTTGCCATCACTCGAAACAACCGAACCATTAAATGGTGTCCCGATAGCAGTAAACGTATTTACTTCTGGATAATAATTCGCGTTATAGTTATACTTCTGCAAAAAATTCACAAACGTTAAGCCTCCATATGAATGTGCCACAACATCCACATCCTCAATCCCGTAGTCCTTTTTCAACAATTCCATCGCTTTGGAAAACCATGTCGCGTTATTTGGTATAATAGATCGTGGATTTTCAAAATTCACACGAATCATTGGCCGCTTCATAGCCTTGTCATAGACACCAGAAATGTCAATATCGCCGTTCTCACGTACTAATAATTTCAGCGAGCGTGTCCCAAAATCCGTTGCGCTATAACGAACCGTTGTTGTGAAAAATGTCCAATTCGAGCCATCATACCCGTGAATAAACACAATAGGTGCATCTTCTGGTTTTGCAGCCGTCGTTATGTGTAGTGCGTGCTTCACCCTAAACCCCAACGGATCAAGCAAAGCCGTCCGAAAAGCCATAAAAAATAGCACTGCAACAATAATAGCTCCCGTCCAAATCCATGTTTTTCTCATTATCACACCCCAAATCCCATAAAATTAGAGACCCTCCTGAAAGAATCTCTAATCCTTATTTCGGCGAATTTCTTAGCTGACGCTTTCTTGCTTCGCGAAAAAGATAAAAATATTTGGCCTCTGCCTTCTTTAATTCATATTCGCTTTCTGGATTGTAGCCAAAGCTTTTATGCACAATGCTTTTTTGCTGGTTCCATTTTTCTTGCGTTACTTCCATTAACTCTAACAAATACGTATCATACGATTTATGCAACTTACCGATTTTTTGCTTTCTATGGCGTTTGGTTTTTGCATTTTTGTTACTTCTTGATTCCATGTTTGCTCACCTCGTTTTTAGATTTCACGCCGTCCCTCTAAAGCTTTGGAAAGCGTTACTTCGTCTGCATATTCTAGATCGCCACCAACTGGCAAACCGTGTGCAATCCGTGTTACTGTAATGCCTGATGGTTTTAGCAAGCGGGAAATATACATTGCCGTTGCTTCGCCTTCAACATTCGGATTTGTCGCTAAAATAACTTCTTGAATCGTATCATCTTGTAGCCGTTTTAACAAGTCTGGAATATTAATATCTTCTGGCCCAATCCCATCCATCGGCGAAATCGTTCCGTGAAGAACATGATAAAGTCCGTGAAAATCGCGCATCTTCTCCATTGCAATCACATCTTTAGCTTCCTGCACAACGCACACAATACTACGATCACGAGAAGTATCTGCACAAATGTAGCACGGGTCTTTATCCGTAATATGGCCACAAACGGAGCAAAAACTTAAATTACGCTTCGCATCTACAAGCGCCTTCGCAAAATCAAGTACATCTTCTTCTTTCATATCCAACGTAAAAAAAGCCAGTCGAGCCGCTGTCTTTGGCCCAATACCAGGCAATTTCATAAAACTGTCCATCAGCTTAGTTATCGGCTCTGGATAATGCATAAAGTCCTCCAAACTTAACTTTCATTTATGTGTTTCAATCTCATGGGGTAACATACGAAGCAGACCGCCCAAGAGATTCCGTGGAACCTCTTGAACCTGTGTGCCTACTATTGTTTTACATGCCTGGTAAGTTCATACCTTGCGTAAATTTGCCCATTGTTGAAGCGGTTGTGTCTTCGATTTGTTTCAATGCATCGTTTGTTGCTGCCAAAACTAGGTCTTGTAGCATTTCGATGTCTTCTGGATCGACTACTTCTTCTTTGATTACTACGTCAGTGACTGTGCGTTTTCCTGTCATTTCAACAGTTACCATACCGCCACCTGCTGTTCCAGTGAACATAGATGCTTCTAAATCAGCTTGAGCTTTCGCCATTTCCTTTTGCATTTTTTGCATTTGCTTCATCATACCTTGCATATTTCCCATTCCACGCATTATAAAATCTCCTCTTTCTTTCGATTAATTTTTATTCTTTAATTTCAATTAAACCTTCTCCAACTAGTTTCGCAGCTTCACTGATGAGCGGGTCTTCCACAGGTTCTGGAGCTTTTTCACCACCACCATCTTCTGCTTCTGTGTTATCCGCATTTTTCAAGAAGTTCTCACGGATTTCACCCCATTGATCTTCAGGGATACCGATGAAGGAATAATTATTCTTCGTCAGCCTTGAAATACCGTTCGTTACTGTTTCCACAAAATTGGGATTGTCCATCGCCATTTGACAATGAATCTCATGCTTAAATTTTAACACAAAAGTGTCATTAGAGGCAGCTACAGGCTCAGCTTCATTTAAAAGTGCGGCTTGAGACGCCATTAGCATCGAGATAAGGTCACTCCAGCAACTACGAATGAGTTGCAAATCTTGTTTTTTCGCGGCGCTTAGTACGGCATTGATTCGACCGACTGGTGCTTTGAATTGCTTATTACCAGAAATAGCTTGCTTCTTACGCGGTGCGGCTTGTTGCGCCCCAGCATTGTTTGCGGCTACTGCACCGCTTGCAATTTGACGTTTTAGTTCGTTTAGCTCTTGTTCTAAGCGCTCCACTTTGTTGGTAAGTTCTGCTACGTCCCCGCTTGGTGCAGCAGCTTGTTGGTTTGATGTAGCTGGTCCGGCTCCACCGCCGACTTGGATTAACTGCACAAGCGCGACTTCAATATAAATTCCCGGATGATTTGAAAAACGCATTTGTTGTCCTGCATCATTTAAAATCGTCACGTATTGGTAAATTTTGTTGGCATCAGCAACTGTAGCTAATGTTTGGAAAGCTTCGTCGATAAGTGCGCGTTCCATTGCATCCGTCAATTCTGGCGCTTTTTGGAATAGCAACACATCACGGAAAAAGACGAGCAAATCTTCCACTAGGCGAACTGGGTCTTTCCCCTCTGCAAGTAAGCCTGAAAGTTTCTCCAAAGCTTGTTTGGCATCTGAATCAATGACTGCTTGCACGAGTTCCGTCAACATACCTTGTGCGACTGACCCCGTGATTTCCAGTGCGTCGGCAACCGTTACTTCTTGCGTACCGTAAGAAATAACTTGATCCAGCAAACTTAACGCATCCCGCATCCCGCCTTCAGCAGCGCGAGCCACGATGTCTAGCGCCTTCTCATCATAAGCAATTTTTTCCTCATCCAGTATGAACGCTAGTCGTCCAATAATGTCTTGCGTCGTAATTCGTTTAAAATCAAAGCGTTGCACCCGCGAAATAATCGTCAGTGGCAACTTATGCGGTTCCGTCGTTGCTAAAATAAAAATCACATGCTTTGGCGGTTCTTCCAAAGTTTTCAAGAGCGCATTAAAGGCCCCCGTCGAAAGCATATGTACCTCATCGATAATATAAACTTTGTATTTCGCAACAGTTGGTGCGTATTTCACCTTTTCGCGAATGTCTCGAATTTCCTCCACGCCGTTGTTGGACGCCGCATCGATTTCTAATACATCCGGAATTGAACCATCTGTTGTTCCCGTGCAAATTTCGCATGCATTACACGGTTCACCATCCACACTATTCGGACAGTTAATCGCCTTTGCAAAAATTTTCGCTGCACTTGTTTTCCCAGTTCCACGAGGGCCAGAAAACAAATAGGCATGCGATGTTTTATTCTGGACGATTGCATTTTTTAATGTTCGTGTTACGTGTTCTTGTCCTACCACATCTTGAAAACTTTGTGGGCGAAAAACACGATACAGGGCTTGATATGTCACACTTTCCCCTCCGTTCAGCGCGCCGACAAATGCTCATCTCCGTCGTTAAAGTCTCCGCTCCAGTGCTCGACTTTGCCTAGAATCTAAGCATTTGTCAGCGCGCTGAAGGGTTTGGCGGGATATTTAATAACAAATTCGGCTGTTTCTTCTATTATAGCGTATTGCGTGGTGTTTGATAAGCTGGGCGGGCTTTTATTTTTTCGATTTTGGCAGCTAATTCTTTGTGTTGTTGGATGATGTAGGCTTCGATGCCAGCTAGGGTGCGGGTAATGCGTTTTTTTCGGGTGAAGCCCAGAATGCCTCCAACTAATATATTGTTCCAGCGTGCCATCGCAGTTTTGGCTTCTACGGTTTCGTCATAGACTACTTCGCAAGTATGCTCGCTCGTGTTTTCAATGGTGTAGCGTGTTGTGTGTGTGTTTACATGCGTTTTTGTTTGGAATTCGTAGACTTCTGGCGGAGTGCATTTGGTGATAATCATGATTGCCTCTGAACCGTTTGCCATTTTGCGTTTAAACTTCATGCCTTCAAGCTTTTGGACAAGCGGTTTCTTGCCCGTCGTTTGCTTCACATCGTGCAATACCGAGTTGATAATTGTATCAAAACACTCTTTTTGCGAGATTGCGAGTTTTTTCGTTATTTTCAATGGTTTTTACGCTCCTTTATTTCTTAATTCCATGGCAACTTTCCTCTTTAAAATTATCCCATTTACGCGCATCTTTTACAAGCTTTCCAAGGAAAGAAATTACGATTTGTAGTATAATGGGAGAGAAATGGAGGTCATAGTATGGCACAAAAAGCAGATTTCCCAGATTTCGACAACGGCAAACTCGTGAAGAAGAACGATTATACGATTGTACTTCCTGGCGATAAAGAAATTGTCTTGCCGACAAAAAAGAAGACTGAGGATAAGAAAAACGATCCTGAAAGTGAAGATTAATATTTTGCGGAACAACAAAAAAGCACTTATCTCCATACAACGGGATAGTGCTTTATTCATATCAGCGTGTCGACAAACGCCCATTTTCGTCGTTAAAAGCTCCGTTCCGATGCTCTCGTACTCAAGCACGCTCCGCTTTGTTGGAACTGTTCGACGTGTGACGAGTTACAGTTCCAATATAAGCATGAACGATTAGTCCTTGCCTAGGAACTAGACATTTGTCGACACGCTGAAGCTTGGAGGCACAGACAGATTTTTTTGTGACTTATAGTTTTTATTGTATTATTCTTCCACTTTCTCAATATGCTCCAAATCTTTAGCTCGGAACATTTGGTTGTAACGTTCTTCATCTTCTTGGTTATCGCGTACTACTTTCGCTACTGTAAATGCGGATGAAATGAGGCCAACTGAGCCCATGAGATAGTAACCCTTTACCATCAATGGTTCTTTCAATGTGACTAGGCCAATAACCATTAACACCCCGAAAGCCAAAAATGAACCCCATGCTAACAAGACAAATGCTGGCGAATTACGATATGCTTTTCTTTTCATGTTATCCCTCCTGTTTTTACAATTATACCAATTCCTTAGTAAAAAGGATAGTACAATTTTACAGGGAGTAATAAAAAAGTTTCTTTAAGATGGGAGAATAGTACTTCTTTTCTTTATTATTCTCCTAACTCCACTACCTGATATTTCTTAAAATTCACAACTGTGCGAACAGGAGCTTTATGTTCCTTTTGCAAGTCTCCATCAATCGCGACAATCGCCGAGTTGATTAGGAATTTCTCGATTCGTCCGAAGTATGTCTTTTCTTCACGTTTCCATGTGATATAATCCTCTACTTCGCCTTGTTTCTCTGCATTAGCCTTGGGAGCTTTGCGCAACTCTAGTAAATTCACACCTTGATTTTCTGCGGGCATTTCATTCACCTCTTTTATCTAGTATAGATGATTTATCTATAATTAGATAGTCTTTGTTGTTATTTTTTCTATAGAAAAGCCGAAACACGACCGTATCTCGGCTTTTTAGATGTATTTTTTAGATGTATTTAATTTGGTTCAATCGAGAATGTACGATTATATTTAAAATTATATCCCGTTGTTTTTCCTGTTTTTAAAGACACATTTAAGATGTTTTCAGCCTCTGAACTACCACTCGTTAACACTACTAAGTTGCTACTGTCTTGATGTGTTAAATTAATCGAGGAAGCTTTTGTATTTATGGTCCAGAGAACTTTCTTCTTATCCGTATCCATAGCGCTAAGTAATATGTTAGAATCAGATTCCGTTGTTTCGTTATGTTCTAAAATAAAGGTCGGATTGTCATCTATATGCATTGGCGTTGATACCTGCCAAGCATTTAGACTACCAATCAAACTGCTATATCTCGAATCATTATCCTGATAATTGGATAGTGCTTTCTGATAAGCTTCCAGCGCGTCTAAATAAGCTTGAGTATCTGAATAATCACTGTATGACGGCATTTTTTGGGGGGTGCTGCAATGCTTTCAATTGGTTTATACGTATACTGGTCGTTATTGTTTGCTGGTGTCAGCAAGAATGCGCCGTTTATAAATACTTGATCCACTACTTTCGTTTGATCGGCGATTGTGCTAGTTCCTTTGTTTATGAGGGAAGTCGTATACACATATTTACGTTCTGATGATTCATCAGGTAGCTCTAATCCGCGCTGTATCGCCTGAACATCTTCTGCCCCTAGCATGACGAAATACTTGCCATCGTTTTTACCTGAAGCAACAATTTGCCCCTGAGCACTCTGGGTATTGTTCAGATCATCTGATTCAAAAAGATCACTAGCATTCACGCCTTCTTTGGCATTTCCCTTCATGGAATCCGCGTCTATCTGATACACTTGACCATCCAATCCTTTAAAAAGAACATGTTTATCTTTAAATACATACCATGCAGTGTTTGTTGGAAACTGATTTTTAAGTGTTGGACTTATTTCTGCTAATTTTCCTTCGTCTGCGATGATTTGGCCGTTCTGCTTATTGATTACTTGCAAATTTTTCCCGTCAAAAATCCATACCTTTTCGCTAGCTTCACCGAGTATTTTTTGGCCTTCAGAGAAACCTTTTGAAAGCTTGGTCTTCCAGATTCGCTTTCCTGTTTCGGGTTGAATTGCAACAGCATAAACCTTTGAAGTGCCAGATGTATAGCCGTTCTCTACACTATTTGCTTGAAATTCATTGGTCAGCGTCATCACCGTAGGCTTGCCTTCATGCGTATAAAAGACGCCCTGAGCACTTACATCCACACTGCCCGCACTACCCAAAGCTATGGATAGCGTTAAAAACAAACCGATGTTAAAAATAAGAAAAACAAGTCCTGCCAAAAATCCCGTCAAGAAACCTTTGGATGACTTGCCTCCGCTTTCTGCTCTATGCATCCGATTTCTAATCTGTCCAATACATCCAGAAACGAAAACTGCAACAAAAACACCGGTAATAAATATAAATAATCGTCAAAAAAACATTATGCCAAATCACGTCGTTGTACTGAAATGCTGCCACTACTTTGTCCCAAAATGTTATTTCCATCTGTAAAACCCCTTTTTTAATAATTCTTTCTGGTACGGTGTCGTGCTTTCTCTTTTATTTTACTACAAAAAATTCCCAATTGGTATTAAATACAATAAAAAACGGAACATATCGATGGATACATTCCGACTTTTAAAGTTATTTAATTATTATATTTTCCTACGTTCAGTGAATTTGCTTTGACTTAGTAGTACTCGTCTTGGTTTTATGCTTGATGATTCGACGAAGTACAGTGGACGCTCTTTTGTTTCCATGAAGATACGGCCGACATATTCACCGAGTAGACCCGTGCAGAGTAGCTGAATTCCGCCCATTAGTAGCAACGCATCAATAATTAGCGGCATTGACATTGCTCCTGCACCGCTAACAAATAGATGAATGACTAGATAAGCCGATAAAACTACCGACCCCACTATCGCCAAGCTTCCGATGATTGTAGCAATTCGCAATGGGGCAATGGAAAGAGACGTTAAGCCTTCCATCGCAAGTCCGAATAGTTTTTTATAGCTCCATTTGGTTTCTCCTGCTACTCGTGCATCACGGTGGAATAGAATTTCTTTTTTCTTAAAACCCATCCAGCTGAACATGCCTTTTGTGTAACGTTGTGATTCGCGCATTTGTTTTAGTGCTTCGATACATGTTTTATCTAGTAAGCGAAAATCACCTGTATCTTCTTGAACGTCAATGGATGTCATTTTTTGAAGGAAGCGATAATAGGTTTTTGATGACCATTTTTTAAACCATGATTCTCCGTCGCGGGATACTCGTTTTGCATAGACATCTTTATAGCCTTGCTCCCAATACTTTAACATTTGCGGGATTAGTTCAGGCGGATCTTGCAAATCAGCATCCAAGAGTATAACGGCGTCACCATTCGTGTAATCAAAACCTGCCATCATCGCAACTTCTTTCCCATAATTTCGGGATAAACTAACATACTGAACAGCATCGTCTCGCTCTTGCAATTCTTGAATCACACGAACCGTTTCATCCCTACTCCCATCATCAATAAACAGAAAGTAGAAACCATATTGGTGTAATCGGTCTCTTATTTGTGACAGCCTATCATATAAAAAGGGTAACGATTCTTCCTCATTATATACAGGTATCAAAATACATATTTCTTTCATCAAACCTGCTCCTTCCTAAATTTTTGCCATCACATTTTTATTGATTACTGCTGACTATGCGCTTGTTTTGTTCTTGAATGGGTCTGTTGTTTCCTTCTAGTTGGCTACTTAAATCTTGAAGTTGTTGTTTGGACATAGTGATTGGTTTTTCATATACTACCCATTTCACACCTTCTGTTGTGGCTGGTGTTGTTAGTGATCCGTCATATACGTAAAATGTACTATCTTGTGGTATTAAGCCTAGTGTACTTACAATTTTCTTCATGTCTGTTGTGCTGCCATTTTTAGAATCATTGATTAGACTAGGCAGGTCACCAATCGCTAGGTTTTCTTTGCCTGACTTCACGAAAATACTTACGATGGTTGTTTTCTTGTCTGTTGATACGTGTTTTAGTTGTAATTCTGCATCGAATTTCTTGCCGTCTAATTCGTGTTCGCTCGGCGTGTGGATGTTGATTTCTTTTAGAATGTAATCTTTGCCGCCTAGTGTCATTTTGCTGTCAGCTCTGCCTTTGGTTGTTTCTGCGACTGCTTGGACGCTTTGGTCTTTACGTGTTACTTTGAACATCGTTGGTTGATATTTGTAATCGATTTTTAGTTTGGCATTTTGTGTTGTATCGCTTGTTTTAATATTAATTGGTGATTGTGCTTTACCCGTATCACTAATTTTGTAGGCTGATTTGATGGAACCCCAGTTTTCAGGGCCTGTTTTGCCAGAGTAAGACCAGTCTAGCAGTTGTTTCTCATCTGTTTTCTTGACCGCTTTTGTTTCGGTCTTCGTTTCGGTTGTTTTTGGCTTTTCTTCTTTGGCTTTATCATCTGAGGAGCCACATCCGCCTAAAACCAACATACTACTTGCTAAAATCGCCATTCCTGATAACATTACTTTTCTATTCATTGTCCTAATAACCTCGCTTCATTTTTTTATTCTTTAATTCGTTCGGTTTTTGCCCAGCCTTCTTTTCTTGTTACTTGTTTCCAAAAGGCTAGCCAGATACTTGGGATGGTTAGTATGTTGTATAAAGGCATACAAATACTGGCTAATATTGCGCGAAATAAGGATGTTCCATTCGCGTCTTGCTTACTTTGCTCGTAATAGTAAATGCACCAGACAAGGCCTGGGCCAAAAATAAGCGCTAAAATAATTAAAATCGCACCACTATTTTCTAGGCTATTATTAAATCCTGCTTGCCAATCAATCGCCTGGAAGAAGAATAAAATCATGAACCATGAGAACACCATAATTAAACTTCCTAACAAGTTAATCCATGGCTGAGCTAAAAAATAATAAATATCTAATTTCGAAATGCCTTGTAATTTTTCTGATTTCACGATTTCTCGAAGTCTGCTCATGGATTGAATGTTTCCTTGCACCCATCTGGCGCGCTGTCTGATAAATCGTTTTATCGATGTTAGGCCTTGCTGGTACACTATGGCTTTTCCTAAATATTTGCTTTTCCAGCCTTTTAGCAGAATCGATAACCCTAAATCAAAGTCTTCTAACAAACATTTGGACCACGGTGTTTCTCCTAAATCGTATAGTGCTGACAGTCTTGTAAACTGGCCATTTCCACCTAATCCAACGCTTTCTGTGTATTCGCGACTGTTTTGAATCGCTGCAACGGTGGAATAAAACTCAATGTCTTGCAACATCGGTAGCATTTTCGCGCGATTCGTAATGCGAACTCTGGCTTGCGCTGCTCCGATACTTGGGTCACTGAAACATTTGGACGCTTCTTCTAAAAAGTTTGTACTTGGACGCCCATCGCCATCTATAACTGTTAAAATAATTTTGTCTGGATCTAGGTTGAGTAATGATACAGCACGCTTAATTTTGCTGTATGCATAATTTAATGATTCTCCTTTCCCTAGTTGCGCGTTTGGTTTCTTCCGTTCAATAATACGAACATTAGGATTTTTCAGGCCTTTTATAATGTTAACCGTGTTATCTACTGAATCATCATCAATAACGACAACCATTTTCTTCTCGTATTGCAAAGATAGGATTGAGTTAATCGTTTTTTCAATCACGAGCTCTTCATTGAGGCAGGGAATTAAAAAGAGATAGGTCAATTCCGTGTCATCTTTTACGCGTGCCTTGGCATCAGAATTCCTAAATGGCGGCAATAGCAAAATCAAACTCGAGTACAAAAAATAGGCAAAGATCAAAAAGACACTTGTTCCTGCTAATATAACTAAAAGAATATTCATTATCGGCTCCTTACTTTATACCTTTTCCAAAATAACAACTTCCCTATTTTCATAACTTTCTTCTGATTTGATAAATCTTCCTGTACATGAAATCAAGGTTACTTTTTGCCCTTTTGTCGTGTCCATGAGATCCGTTGGGAAATTCTTATAGGAATATGCCTTTTTTGAAACTACTTGAAATGTCTGTGCTTTATCATTGGCATCGGTAATAACTACTTTTTCTCCGATTTTAATATCTTCTAAATACTGAAATAAACCTAATTTCCCGCCCCAGTCACGATGGCCTGCGATGATTGCATTTCCTTTGTTGCCTGGCGTTGGGCCGAATTTATACCAGTAAACTTTCGTTATGTCATCGGGAATATACATTCTGCCGTCTTTATCCGTTCCAACAGGGACAATCGGATTGACAACAGGTTTCTCACCACTTGGCTGAAAAGTGATGCTTTTTGGGATGACATTATTTTCTTTTGTTTGATCGCTTGAATTTTTGTGTTCTGCGGGTGTGCTTGTGGTTTGTTGTTGCTCTGCGTCACCTGCAATGGTTTGTTGTTCGGATATTTGATAGACGTATACGATGGCTAGTACGATGAGAATTGGTACTATAATGCATGAAATAATAATCCGTTTTCTCACAAGCGATCTTCTCCATTGCCAAAAGCCTCATGTTTGTACGCCACAAATGTTCCGTTGTAAGGAAGTATCCGGATGTACCCTTCTCCAGCCAATTGAGATAGAGCAGACTTAATCGGTGTGCGGCTCATATTCAATGTATCTGCTAGCTCGCGTTGATTAACGAAATCGCCTGGTTTCAGCGTTCCACTACTAATTTGTGCCAAAATATAATTGTAAGCCGTCTCTTCCAAACGTCTTTTTCGATTCTCCATATATTCTCCTCCCATAAATTTTCTAAATAAACCATGTATTCCTATTGTCCACTAAATAAACGCCACGCTCCAAATTTAGACATCTTCTGGTGTTGTCAATATCGCTTGTCGTTTTTTCTTCTTTTTCGGTACAAAGGCGAGGCATAGTTTTCGAATTTCGTTTAATCCCCATGCAGCTAAAACACTGTAGCCAATTATAAGCGGGATATGATATCTTCCTTGAACTTCTACTAGCAATCCTGACAAAGTAAAGCCTACTTGGAACAACATAAACAAATAAATACTCGGGATTTTCCGTAAAATGAGCGCAAGGACTGCCGCTACAAAATTGATTGCCAGCATGACATACATAAAGATATTGCAAATCATCAAAATAATATCTGAATGGTACCAAATAAATCCAGCTTGGCTATACACATTCCAATTGTACCCATAGTTTTCATCCGAATAGTGGATGTACTTGTTTTTCATGTGAGATACTAGATCGCCTTCTTTGGCCATATCTTTATATCTGGTAATACCTTTCGACATCAATTCTTTATCTACTTCACTGTTTGTCAGCGATGTATCATTATATAGTTTCCAGAACTGGTCGGCATCTTCCTTCGCCCATTGCCCTCCGCTTTTTTCGTTAGCGCCAACAAATAAGCTGTAACCTAGCGAGGAGTTAGACGTCGGGATGTGATAAACAAGTCTGTTAATCGTTGACTGCCCTAGTGAAAAAAGCACAAATAAGATAATCACGATTGAATATGTTTCCAATGTTTTCCGTCGATTCTTTTGCACAATTAGCGCCGTAATAACAAATGCTATTAAGACAACCGCTGCGAGAGGCCGAATCATGTTCATACAAATCAGCGTCAATGCAAGTAATAATGCCCATAAAGGACTGAATCCATTATCTTCAATCTTCATATATAAATAAATGCTGAGCACAAATAAAAATAAAAACAGTGGCTCCGTGCCTAGTAAGGTACTGTACAGAAAATAGGCTGGCCAGATAGCAAAAATAAGTGCCGCACTTGTTGCTACATTTCTTGAAAATCGTTTGGCAAGCGTAATATAAAGTAACACACCAGTAAACCCTGTGAGAAAAATATTAAACAGTTGCCCAACAAAATAAGAGTTTCCAAAAAGCTTGTAAACAACCGATAGAACATTGGAGAAATTGAGGATATGTGTAAAGTATGGGGCGTAAAATAGAATTCCTTTATCAAATAAAACACTCCAGCTATTTTGATCGGCAACATAACTGGCGATAACGTTGTAGTAATAATAATCTGAGACCGCATCTGTTGGTAGCCAAGCAATCCAGATGATTCGTGGAACAAGAATGAGTAAACTTAGCGCTAAATAAAAGTAACCCTTCTTCCACTGATATAATTTCGTAAATAGCCATGTTAGTATGACAATAAGAATAATCATGCCTAAGCCTACTGCCAACATCGTCCAGATTGTAAATGCGTCGCTACTACTCCAAGATTCTGGTAACAAATATGTTGTTAGTATGAGTAAAGCTATCATGATAACTACTGGGAACCACATTGCTAATCCTGTTAAACTCTTTTTCAGCACGCCTTTCCTCCTATTCAAAATTTATAAAAGAGATGCGGCACTGGCTTATTACCAATGCCACATCCCCTTTATTCATTCATTTTTTCGTGGTGTTGTTTTATTGAACGGTTACTGCCAAAGTTTTAACTACTTTGTTGTCGCTCTTACGTGTGACAGTAATTGTCGATGTTCCTTTTGTTACTTGTACTTCAATGTGGCCTAGAGCTTTAGTATCTGTATTGTTGTTTGTAATGTTTGGATTTAATACTGTTGTGTTAGAAATACTGAAGCTATAGTCTGTATTGAAGTTAGCTGGTTCGCCATCTACGTAGAAAATAAATTGACGACGACCGTTTGTTTGTTGATCTGATTCTTTTTCTGCATCTAGAGCATTGTATGTTAGTGTTACACTAGATTTATCTGCTAGACCTTCAATGGCATTGTAGATTTGGACTGGGCCGCCATTTGCCTTGTCACCATTGAAATTACCTTGTTCAACGATGCTTGAGAAGTATGAATTTATATTGATTGTTGTTTTAACAGTAACTCCAGTTGATGGTGATGTAACATTTACTGTTGTAGATCCTTCTTTCAAACCTGTGAATGCACCTGTGTTAGCGTTAATAGATACGATGGACGGGTCATCGACAGTGTATACTAGCTCTTGGTGCGTTGCATTGGTTGGATTTACATGTGCTTGTACTTGACCTGTTGCACCTACTTTAACATTGTACGGTCCTGAAATAACTACTCCTGAAACGGCTACTTCAGGGCCTACTTTTACTGTAATTGTTTTTGTGATGTTACTGCCATCTGTTGTTTTCACAGCGATTGTAGTTGTTCCTTCTTTTTTCGCTGTCCAGTTGCCGTTTGCATCGACACTAATAATGGAGCTATCTGCTGGTGTATACGTTAATGTTTTATTGGCTGTGTTGGATGGAGCTACTGTTGCGTTTACTTTACCTGTATCTCCAACTTTTGCTTCGATATTCGTTGCTCCTAATGTAATGTCTGTTGCTTTCACTGGGTTTACGTTAATTGTTGTTTTAACTGTAATTCCAGATGTTGGTGATGTAACATTTACTGTTGTAGATCCTTCTTTAAGGCCTGTAAATGCACCTGTATTAGCGTTAATAGATACAATCGACGGGTCATCTACAGTGTATACTAGCTCTTGATGGGTTGCATTGGTCGGATTTACATGTGCTTGTACTTGACCTGTTTCGCCTACCTTAACATTGTACGGTCCCGAAATAACTACTTCTGAAACGGGTACTGCAGGGCCTACTTTTACTGTAATTGTTTTCGTGATGTTACTGCCATCTGTTGTTTTCACAGCGATTGTAGTTGTTCCTTCTTTTTTCGCTGTCCAGTTGCCATTTGCATCGACACTAATAATGGAGCTATCTGCTGGTGTATACGTTAATGTTTTATTGGCTGTGTTGGATGGAGCTACTGTTGCGTTTACTTTACCTGTATCTCCAACTTTTGCTTCGATATTCGTTGCTCCTAATGTAATGTCTGTTGCTTTCACTGGGTTTACATTAATTGTTGTTTTAACTGTAATTCCAGATGTTGGTGATTTAGCATATACAGTTGTTGAACCAGCTTTCAAGCCTGTGAATTTACCTGTGTTAGGGTCAATAGATACGATAGATGGATCATCTACAGTGTATACTAGCTCTTGATGTGTCGCATTTTCTGGTGTTACCCATGCATTTACTTGACCTGCCCCGCCTACATTCACAGTGTATGGTCCTGCAATAAATACTCCTGCAACACCTACGTCTCCAGCTTTTACTGTTACCGTAATTGTTTTAGTGATGTTACTGCCGTCTGTTGTCTTCACAGCAATTGTTGTTGTTCCTGCTTTTTTCGCTGTCCAGTTGCCGTTACCATCAACACTAATAATAGAGGTATCTGCTGGTGTATATGTCAAGGTTTTATTAGCTGTATCTGATGGTGCTACTGTAGCGTTCACTTTACCTGTATCTCCTACAGTTGCTGAAATATTAGTTGCGTCTAATGTGATATCTGTTGCTTTCACTGGTGCAACATCTGTAACGTTAATAACTGTTGTCAAAGCTTCTGTAGAAGGAGCTTTAACAGTAACTTCTGTTCTGCCAACTTTCAAACCTGTAAATTCACCTGTAAGTGGATTAATAGATATAATACTTGGATCAGCAATAGTATATGTTATGCGTTGATCGGTTGCATTGTCTGGTTGTACGCCAGCAAATACTTGACCTTTCTCGCCAACTTCTATTGAATATGGTCCGCTCAACCAAATGCCAGTAACAGGAATTATTACAGCTGCATTCATATCTGTACGTGTTTGGTTGGCATCTATTTTGATATATCCAGATACTCCATCTTTACCAAATGCGGCATTCGCAAGTACTGAATGGCCAGTTGGTGGTGTTACTTTGATATAATAATTACCTGGTGTGATATTTTCGAATGCATAAGATCCGTAGCTATTTGTTCTTGCAGTTGCTACAACAGTACCATCTGTGCTATATAGCGTAACTACTGCATTCGAAAGACCATTTTCGCCAACTTCTTGCGTACCATTCATGTTTTGGTCCTCAAAAACAGTTGAGCGAATTTGACCTGATTCTTGTGCCAATGTTAGGCGTAGATTACTGATTGTGTCATTATTGCCCACATGCAAGTAATAAGAGTTACCATCGCTACCAAAACCGTTAGATGAAGCAAATGTGTAGTTTGCGGGGATTGGTGCTTTCACGTAATAGTCGCCTGCTGGAAGAGAACCGAATGCGAAACTTCCGTCAGCTGCTGTTGCTACTGTCTTCACTAATGTGCCGTCAACGTTGTATAAAGATACATTTTGACCGCTAACTCCTGCATCTGTTGTCGTATTGATTAATCCGTTAATGTTTGCATTCGCTTGTTGTTTTAATGTTACAGAGTAGCCAGTGATTGCATTGTCCCCTGTTGCATTTAGATAATTACTGTTTCCATCAGAGCCGTAACCTTGTCCACTAACAAAGCTGTAATCGGCTGGGATTAGAACTTTTGTATAGTAGTCTCCTTGAGCTACTTGTTGGAAAGAATAGTTTCCACTAGCATCTGTTTTTTTGTGTTGCGATTGTGTTTCCTTGTACGTCGTGTAATTCAACTGTTACACCAGAAATTCCTGATGCTTGATCACTTTTCACA
>NZ_AODL01000023.1 GCF_000525995.1 Paenilisteria riparia FSL S10-1204
ATTAAGGAGCGTTTTTAATGAAAATTATCCAAAAAGTGACTGTCAAAACCAAGTTTTAACAGAAAAAAGTAAACAAAAACTATTACATTTTTACTTAGAACAACGTCAGCAATTGCAAAAAGAAAGTGATCAACTTCATTTTGAACAAAAAAAGATGGAGCGTAAACATAAGTATAATCAAGATTCGGTCAATGATTACTTTGGTCGGGAAATCGAGTTACGTCAAGAAAAGCTAAAACTGATTGAATTTCAAGTAGAACAATTAGAGATTTTGCCGCTTGGCAGTGAGATCAGAGAGCAAGAATTAGAAGCACTTTTAGATATAGCCGTAGGAGATACTTGGAACGATAGCATTTTTGCGAAGACGATTGTTGTGAAAGATGATGTAGTAATAGAAATACGCTAGAGGTGAAAGTATGGAACAGATGTTTAATGTAGGAAAAATCGTGAATACACATGGATTAATGGGAGAAGTACGCGTGATGTCGCAAACCGATTTCGCAGATGAGCGTTTTGTCCCTGGAAATGAGTTATTTTTATTTGCAAAGAATAGTAAGAAACCAGAGAAACTAGTTATTAAAACCCATCGCAAACATAAAAATTTCGATTTATTGACGTTTGAAGGCATTATGGGGATTAACAATGTCGAGCGGATGAAAGAAGGCATGTTGAAAGTGCCAGAATCTCAACTTGGCGATTTAGAAGAAAATGAATTTTACTTCCACGAAATCATTGGTTGTGAAGTTTATACCGAAGAAGGCGAGCTGCTAGGAACGATTAGCGAGATTTTAACACCAGGTGCAAACGATGTCTGGGTAGTCCAACAAAAGGGCGAGAAAGACAAGCTAGTGCCTTATATCGCGGACGTTGTGACATCTGTTAACATTGCTGACAAGAAAATCACGATTTCAGTCATGGAAGGATTGTTTGACTAGATGAAAATAGATGTATTGTCGATTTTTCCGACGATGTTTGATGGCATGACAGGCAACTCCATCATTAAAAAAACAATTGAAAAAGGACTCGTTGATGTTTCTGTTACGGACTTTCGGGAATATGCAGAAGGAAAGCACCAAACAGTCGATGATTATCCCTATGGCGGCGGCGCAGGAATGTTGCTAAAAGCCCAACCGATTTTCTCCGCGGTCGAAGCATTGCAAGAACGCACGCCAAATACGAAGCCCCGCGTGATTTTAATGGATCCAGCTGGCAAACGATTCGATCAGAAAATGGCGGAAGAATTTGCACAAGAGGAACATTTAATTTTTATATGCGGGCATTATGAAGGTTACGATGAGCGCATTCGCGAATTTTTAGTGACAGATGAGGTTTCGATTGGGGATTATATTTTAACTGGCGGTGAAATTGGGGCAATGGCGATGATGGATAGTGTGATTCGTTTGCTTCCAGGAGCGCTAGGAAATGCCGACTCGGCCGTCACAGATTCCTTTTCGACTGGGCTGTTAGAGCATCCACATTACACACGGCCAGCGCAATTTCGCGATATGGATGTACCAGAAGTGTTATTAAATGGGAATCATAAGCTTATTGAAGAATGGCGGGAACGCGAGTCACTGCGCCGAACATGGGAACGTCGACCAGATTTACTCAATAATTATACATTGTCCGACCAGCAACTAAAATGGTTAGATGAGATAAAAAGAGGAGTGGATTAAACATGAGTATCTTTAAAAATGAAGAAGAAAACCGCGACGATGTACTAAATCGTGACGTCGGATCCATCACAGTCTCGACCGGACCAACAGCGGTCAACCATGATGTTGTGCAAATCGTTTTTGTACGGAATTATGTACAAGTGGAACCAAAAGTAGGTTGGCAAGCAACGTCTGATTTCTCCGGTTTAGTTCGGGGACTGCAAGAACAGGCACATGAACTTGGCGGAGATGCCGTGTTGAATTGCCATTTTGATGAACATTTTATAAAAGAAGAAGACGGTAAATTGCTTTTCAGTCAAGTAGGCTATGGCACGGTAGTCATGACTAAAATTACTCGATTCTAAAAAAATGGAGAACCGTCCAATTTCGCGGTTCTCCATTTTTATCGTATTTTCCTCTTTGCACGCTCGATGACTTTTTCAAGGGAAGGTAACGGGTCGGGGAGGATTCTTCCGTGCCCTGGAGCCAAGGCACTCGGTTTATATTGCAGAATTTTCTGGGCTGATGCGATGCCAGTTTCTAAATCCCATGTACCCATCGTTGGAAATGGAAAAAGAGGTCGCGTATCACCAGCAATCGCTAAGCCTCCTCGAGTCTGCAATGCATCTCCAACAATCATAATTTTTGAACGATTATCAAAAAGTGAGATAGATCCTGGCGTATGCCCTGGTGTTTCTAAAATCGATAATGAACCGATCATGTCCCCTTCTTGTAGGACTTTATCAACGTTGACAGGTAGTTTTTCTGGATATGAACCTTTGATTGGTTTTTGCGCTTCGAATGCGTAAGGTTCGGGATTTTTTAATAGTTCTAATTCACGTGCAGCGATGCAAATTTGAGCATCTGGATGTGCTTCTTTTACAGCTTTTAGCGAACCAATGTGATCACCGTGGGCATGTGTTAGTACAATCGAACGAAGGGGTAAACCTGTGGCAGCAATGTTTTGCAATATAGTTGTGCGGCTCATCGGCAAGCCTGTGTCAACGAGTGTTAAGCCGTCTTTTTCATGCACTAAATAATAGTTGACTGGAAATAAAGCGGGCAAGGTGGTCAATTGCGTAAGAAAGTTGTGTGTCATTTGTTTCATCCTTTCTTCTTCTGCCTGTTCGTCAAGCCTATCATATCATATTTTAGCCATCAAGAAAAAAACCTTTACACACTATCCGAAATGTGATAAATTAGATTAGTAACTGGACAAAACCAGTTTTATAACGATGTTCCGCTTCATTTACATAATGAAAGAATGTCTGTTGGAAGGAGATGAAGAGTAATGAATTTGTTAATCAATGAAATTACTAAAGATCAGTTAAAATCAGATGTACCTAGCTTCCGTCCGGGAGATACAGTTCGCCTTCACGTGAAGGTTGTCGAGGGAACTCGCGAACGTATTCAGCTTTTTGAAGGTGTTGTTATTAAACGCCGCGGATCAGGAATCAGCGAAACTTTCACAGTTCGTAAAATTTCTTACAGCGTTGGTGTTGAGCGTACATTCCCTGTACACACTCCACGTATCGCTAAATTAGAAGTATTACGTCGTGGTAAAGTACGTCGCGCTAAACTTTACTACCTACGTGAACTACGTGGTAAAGCAGCTCGTATTAAAGAAATTCGTTAAGGATAACGCGTATCCTTATGAAGGTGGTTGGCTCCGTGCTAGCCGCCTTTTTCAGTTGGCATTATATTGCCCACTCTAAGCTTCCGTGTTATAATATTAGTAACAAAATGAAGAGAGGATGATTGGTAATGAACGTGTTTGTATACCCGTACAGAAAGCTTGTTATTCAGTATAAACAAGTGCAATATTTAAAAAACGGCACGACCAAGAATACGGTTCGTTATCGCGAACAAGTACAAGTTTTGCGTAATTTACTACTGCATCCATCCAAATTATTGACAATGAAGAAACAAGACCGCGAGAAAGACTGGCTAAACAAATACATCAACCATTTAAACATGACCGTTCAAAGCGACCGCTTATATAAATTAGCGAAAGAGAAACTAGCTACTTGATTTTAGACCAAGATGTTGACTTTTTAACTATCATTTTAGAAGAACTAAATGCAGAAATGGCTGAAAACAATGTTTATGCAGATGTTATTTTGATCGGCGGCTTATTAGGAAAGTATCTTTAAAAGATGAATTTAGAGAAACAATCGATATCGATTTTATGGTTAAGTAAGTTGTGAATGACAGCTCGTTTCGAAAAGTGTTGGCGAAATTCTATATTGACGAGGTGACTGTAATTGAAATTCCGCCTCCCGAGGAGATAAAGTTCGCCGAAACCTTGCGTTTTTCGAACTTAAACGTACACATACCAACAATCGAATACTTTGCGCTTTCGAAACTATTCAGCACAAGGCAAAAAGACGAGGAAGATTTGAAAGAAACGGGGATTCTAAAGCATAGTAATATTCCGGAATTAGTAAACATGATTGATGACTACAAGGACTATGTTTTAAACCCGAACAACAAAGATTACAATTTTCATAATTTCCATGACTATTTACAAATACACGGTATTTAAATAAAGCCTAGAACAAGCCATTCATCTTGTTCTAGGCTTTTCTTGCAAATGAGCAAAGAATCGCGTATTCTAGCAATATCAAGTAAATGAAAGGAAGTTTTATGATGAAGCAATTAATTCCGTATTTAACAACCGATCATTGTAAGGAAGCGGTGGATTATTATCACGCTATTTTTGGAGGGGAAATCAAGAATTTGCAGATGTCGGATGGTATTCCAGGCTTTGAGGAATATCCGAACAAGGTTTTGCATGCCGAAATCGTTGTGAACGAGCAGATTACACTGTACCTCAATGATATTTTCCAAACACCGGTAGCAGAAGGAAATAGCGTGATTCTAGGCTTAGAGTTCGATTCTGAAGCAGAGATTACGAAAGTCTACAAAGCGTTGGCAGAAGAAGGTTCGATTGAAATGGAGCTACAGGAAGCGTTCTGGGGCGCCGTACATGCAAAAGTAGTAGATAAGTTTGGCTTTAGTTGGGAACTTAATTGGGAGAAATGAAAGAAAAGCCTGAGTAATATATATAATTAAAAATATATTGCCAGGCTTCTCTTATATTATTTGTAATTTTCTACAATAGGGGTGATTTTATCTGCGTAATTGTAGATATCTAGCACCTCTGTGATATCAATTGTTGTTTTTTCATCATCATTCAAAGTAATATATTTGCGACTATTATTTATATAGAGCCTAAGTATCCATTTTCTAATGTTATCATCTAAGATAATATTGAAGTAAGAGCGATTGTCACGGAAATAGATACGGCTGGTATCAATTGAGTTTTTTAAGAGTAGTTTGACGGTGGTAAAGGCTTCTAATTCCTCAGGTGTTGTTTCAATACTATCTTCTTCAATTAATTCTTCCAGGAATTCTTCATCTTCTACCGATGATGTGACGTTATTATTTAGAGCGGCACTTAATTTATTATTAACTTGTTCGGAAATGTATTGCCGGAACCCTCGTTTTACGACGGGTGTGAATTTATCAATGATTGCCTTAGTTTTCATGCCGCCATAGATTTCGCTGATAACAAATTTTACGAAATCTTCACTTGGGTTTTCAATTTCTTGACCGATAAATTTTTTTATATGACCAAGGTACTTCAAATCAGATGCTGTTTTTGATATTGCTTCGATATCGAAGTTATCTTTGTGAAATTTGATAATTTCAGGTATTTGCGTGTCTTGAACATCTGTAAGCCTGAATGTGAAGAAAGGTGTGGGATCCATCTTATTAGGCTCTTCTAAATCCGTATAAATGCGATACTCATCACCATTTGTTAGAATGCCAAACTTAGCAGTAGTTGTACCGAAGTATCTAAATAATTGTGAATCGTGCTTTTTAAGCTGTTCATTTATTGACTTTGCTTCGATTAAAAGAATAGGCTTGCCATCTACTAAAATAGCATAGTCTACTTTTTCTCCCTTTTTTATACCTACATCAGCAATAAATTCAGGTGTAAATTCCAGTGGATTAAATACATCATAACCCAGCAATTGAAAAAATGGCATTATAAGTGATGTTTTTGTGGCTTCCTCAGTTACAATTGACTCTTTTAGTTGCGCAATACGTTCACCAAGTACTTTTACATTAGCAGTAAATTTGTCTTGTTCCATCTAATTTCGCTCCCTATTGTTTTCATATTTTTTTGAGTAAAACTATTAGTCTATCTTTTTAATAGCTGTAGCTAGTTTGATTATAGCATATTTTGTATTGTTTTTTACACATTGGATTGCAAGATGATTTATCAAAACGAAAGAAGAGGAAAATATATGTATACTTTGACGGGGCGTGGAGATTATATTATTGTTGGAAATAAAGAAGGAATGGAGTTTATTTTAACCGGCAACCTCACCAAAGGCGGCTTCATCGCGAACCCAGAAGCCATCCAATCATGGCATAAAAACACGGAAATCACGCCAATTTCTCAACTAGAGAAGGAACAAATCATGACGGCCATCATGCAACAAACCATCCACAGCCCGTTCAAAATTCTTTTCGACGAAACATTTTTTCATGAAAAGTCTTGAAAAGGTTTGAAAACTCTGGTATGATAAGTCTCGTGGTCAAATGAGTAGGTGATTTGACATCTACAGTCTAGCCGTGGTACAATAACTTCTGGTTAATGAAATGACAAGAAAGAAGGAGCATCCCGCTTCTCGCCTCGTGAAATTTATTTTTGCAGGCAAAGAATTGGAATTATGGTTCACTTATGTGAATTTTCTGATGTGCGGGTTTGTAACGAAACCGGCGCTTTTTTCATGCGCTCGCACTTGTTATGAGTAATAAATTATGGAGGTGGCTCACCATTAGCAAAGACATGTTAGTAAATGATGGGATTCGTGCACGTGAACTTAGATTGATTGATCAAGATGGCGAACAGCTGGGCGTTAAAACCAAAGCAGAAGCGCTTGAAATTGCGGAGAAAGCTAATTTAGACGTTGTTCTAGTTGCCCCGACTGCGAAACCGCCAGTAGCCCGCATTATGGACTATGGTAAATTCCGCTTCGAGCAACAGAAGAAAGACAAAGAAGCTCGCAAAAATCAAAAAATCATCGTAATGAAAGAAGTTCGTTTAAGTCCAACGATTGATGAACACGATTTCGATACGAAACTACGTAATGCGCGCAAGTTCCTTGAGAAAGGCGATAAAGTAAAATGCTCTATCCGCTTTAAAGGACGTGCGATTACCCATAAAGAAATCGGTCAGAAGGTGCTTGACCGTTTTGCGAAAGAGTGCGAAGACCTTTGTACAATTGAGCAAAGACCAAAAATGGACGGACGCTCAATGTTCTTAGTCCTAGCGCCAATTCAAGAAAAGTAAAGTTCTAGAGGAGGAAATATTCATGCCAAAAATGAAAACTCACCGTGGCTCTGCTAAGCGTTTCAAAAGAACAGGTTCTGGTAAATTAAAACGTTCGCACGGTTACACAAGTCATATGTTCGCCAATAAATCTCAAAAACAAAAACGTAAACTACGTAAAAGTGCGTTAGTTTCAAAAGGTGACTTCAGACGTATTCGTCAAATGGTCGCTAAAATGAAATAAGCCAGTTTTAATTCGAAAAACTAACACAGAATCTATTTTTGTGAAAACCCATTAGGAGGTAATTTATATGCCACGCGTAAAAGGCGGAACAGTAACACGCAAACGTCGTAAAAAGATAATTAAATTAGCAAAGGGCTATTATGGCTCGAAGCACACACTATATAAAGTAGCAAACCAAGCGGTAATGAAATCTTACCAATATGCTTACCGTGATCGTCGTCAAAAGAAACGTGACTTCCGTAAATTATGGATTGCACGTATCAATGCGGCAGCTCGTATGAACGATCTTTCTTACAGCAAATTCATGCACGGTTTGAAACTTGCTGGTATCGACATGAATCGCAAAATGCTTGCTGACTTAGCAGTACATGACGAAGCAGCATTCTCTCAAATCGCAACACAAGCTAAAGACGCTTTAGCGAAATAAGAGGTTAACAGACAACAAACGAGGAACTATTTCTCAATCGTTGTCTGTTTTTGCGTTACCCGTGATTTTATCGTATACTTGTAGATGGAAATTGAAGAATTAGGGAGGAATAACGAATGGATAAACAGTTACAAATGCTTAAAGAACTAACTGACGCTAAAGGGATTTCAGGAAATGAACGCGCGGTCCGTGAAGTTTTCAAACAATACATAGAGCCACTAGCAGATACATTTGAAACAGATGGATTAGGCAGTGCTATCGCAACGAAAACAGGAGACGCTAACGGTCCTAAAGTAATGATCGCAGGCCATTTAGATGAAGTTGGTTTTATGGTAACGCAAATCGATGAGAACGGTTTTATTAAGTTCCAAACCATCGGCGGCTGGGTTAGCTCTGTTATGTTAGCACAGCGCGTGACAATCGTTACACGTTCTGGCGAGGAAATCACAGGCGTTATCGGTTCTAAACCTCCACATTTGATGACAGCTGCAGAACGTCAAAAAGCATTTGATATTAAAGATATGTTCATCGATGTCGGTGCGGCAAACAAAGAAGAAGTCTTAAGCTGGGGCATTAAACCAGGCGACATGATTGTGCCAGCATTTGAATTCACTGTTATGAAAAACGAGAAATACCTACTAGCAAAAGCTTGGGATAACCGCATTGGTTTAGCGATTGCAATCGAAGTTTTACGCAACTTAAAAGGCGAAAACCACCCAAATATCGTGTACGGCGTTGGAACAGTGCAAGAAGAAGTAGGCTTGCGTGGTGCGAAAACATCGGCTCATCAAATCATGCCTGACATCGCATTCGGCGTTGATGTAGGAATCGCAGGAGATACACCAGGCGTAACAGCAAAAGAAGCAGTTAGCAAAATGGGAGAAGGCCCGCAAATCATTATTTATGACGCGTCTATGATTAGCCATGCCCCGTTGCGTAATTTTGTAACTGATGTTGCAGACGAATTAGAAATCCCGTATCAATTTGAAGCGATCGCTGCAGGTGGCACAGACTCAGGAGCCATCCACTTAACAGGAAACGGCATCCCGTCGCTTTCTATCACTATCGCAACACGCTACATTCATTCCCATACATCGATGCTTCACCGCGATGATTTTACCAATGCCGTAAAATTAATTACCGAAGTTGTCAAACGTTTAGATGCCGATAAAGTAAGCGAAATCCGTCTCGGCTAGTTTTAACTAACAAGGAGGGGCGTCAGCATTGAAATCCGTATTTATTCTTGGTGGAACCGGTCTAATTGGTTATGCCGCGACAAAAGCATTTTTAGACACAGAGGAATATCAGGTAACGACATTATCACTGCCTCCCGTACCAGAAGAGGGCGTGCTTGACCCGCGCGCAAAACATCATTTTGGTAATATGAACGACATGTCAGATGCAGAAATTGTAAAATTGTTAAAAGGGCAGGATATCTTTGTTTTTGCAGGTGGCGTTAATTCACACTTTATTCCAGATAAGCCAGCGAAAGAGTTCTTCTTTCAGGCGAATGTGGAGCCAGTGCAACACTTAGCGCAACTTGCTAGACAAGCAGGAATGTCACGTTTCCTACTGTGCACTTCGTTTTATAATTATTTTCATATGGCTTGGCCAGAACTGCAATTGACAGAGATGCATCCTTATATATATGCGAGTGTCGAACAAGAAATGCGCTTGCTTGAGGAGAATGGTAATGGTTTAACGACTGTTGCTTTGCGCTTGCCTTATGTGGTCGGTTTAGTCCCCAACAAAGTCTCTGCTTGGAAAAACTACGCAGAACGTTTACATCGTTCGGAATTTCCACTATATGTCGACCATCACAACAAAGCGACTGGTGGCTCATGCTACATGACAGCAAAACAGGTTGCCCAAGCCCTTGTCGGTGCTGCAATGGATGCTGTCCCGTCAAAAAGCTTCACATTAGGTTGGCGCAACATGTCCAACGAAGCCTTTCTAATCCAAGCAAGGCGCGTTTTGGCAACAGATATTGAAATCAAAACACTGTCTAAAAAAGAAATGCAAATATTGGCCCGCAAAGAAGCCTATTTGAATGAACTGCACGGCAAAGAGGCGGGGCTTGAGCCAATTGCTTACACCGAACTTCTAACAAGAGCCCTCTACGTTCATCCAATCGAAGCACTTGATGCGCTAGACTATCACGCAGATAATGTTGAATTAGCAATACAAGAAGTTTTTCAAAGCCTATAAGCAAAAAAGATGATGCCCTATTTTGCGGACATCATCTTTTTTCTATAAAATTCCGAGTTGTTGTAAAAACACGAAGAAAATCGCGATTGGACATGCGTATTTTAGCACAAATAGCCATGCAGCGAAGAGTTGGAAACCGAAGGCTCCACCTGATGTTATCTCATTCCATAACACTTGGCGAGGCATTCGGAAGCCAACGAAAATCGCAATTAAAAAGGCCCCGATTGGCAGTAAAATATTCGATGCGATATAATCCGCAAGTCCGAATAAATCTTTTCCAAAAAGCGTCACATTGGCTAAAACCCCAGTGCTAAGCGATGTTGGCACAGCCATAGCCATTACGATGATAACAACGATGCGTAGTACACGTTTTCGCGATTCTGGTCGATTCTCAACAAACGCCGTCACAGGAACTTCAAACAACGAAAAGCTAGAAGTTAGCGCGGCAAACAAGAATAACACTAAAAATAAGAGTAATAACACAATTCCAAACGGCACCTGATTAAAAATTGCTGGCAAAACAACAAACAGTAAACCAGGACCAGCTTGCGGTTCAATCCCGAAAGAAAAAGCTGCTGGAAAAATTGCCAATCCCGCAAATAACGAAATCAGTAGATTCATTAGCGCGATGATGAGCGCGCTACTTGGCAAGAAAACATCCCGTTTTAAATAGGATGCGTATGTAATCATGCCACCAACCCCAACGGCTAGCGAAAAGAAACTCTGTCCTAACGCCTGCAAAATAGCATCCGCAGACAAATCCGTAAATTTAGGCTCTAAAAAATAGACAACTCCATCCATCGCATTTGGCAACGTCAACGAATACACAATCAAAATCAATAAGAATAAAAACAAAGCCGGCATCATCCAACGATTCGCTCGTTCAATTCCAGCAGTAATCCCATTAGATAACACAAACCAGTTAATCCCAATAAAGAGTGCCGTCGCCACAATTACTTGCCACGGGTCATTCGACGTCTCCCCAAACAAAGCTGCCAATTTGTCCACAGAAAGCCCGCTAAGTGCCCCCGTCACTGCTTTCCAAATATAAAGCAACGCCCAGCCACCAACCACACAATAAAAAGCAAGAATAAAGAAACAAGTCACGACGCCAATGCGCCCAGTCCAACTCCATTTCGTATTAGGCGCCAGTTTTTGATACGCAGCAATCGCCCCGCTCTGCGTCCGCCGCCCGATTACGAATTCCCCAAGCAACACCGGTAACCCAATAAAAATCGTAAAGATTGCAAAAATTAAAAAGAAAGCACCGCCACCAGCATTCGCCGTCACATAAGGCATTTTCCACAAAGCGCCAAGTCCAATTGCAGAACCCGCTGCCGATAAAATAAAGCCAAGTTTTGAAGTCCATTGTTCCCGATTTATCTGCATATTATTTCTGTCTCCCCTTTAGTACGTTTTATCTTTAAAGTATTATACCAGTTTTTCCTACACTACCACAACCTTCATTCAAAAAAAGATACTATTTAAATACGATGACTATGCTATAATGAGAAGGAATGGGAGTGTGGTAATCGTGGAAATGATCAAATCAACAAAAAACGAACGCGTAAAAAATTGGCGTAAACTACAAACAAAAAAAAGGCCGTCAACAAGCGTTTTCATATTTAGTAGAAGGGTTTCATTTAGTAGAAGAGGCGCTGCGTCAAGATGGTTTGGTAATAGAACTCATTGTGGCACCAAATGTCAAAATCCCTGAAAGCTGGAATACAGCGAATATCCCGATGTTTGAAGTTAATAAAGAAGTGGCAACAAGCATCAGCGAAACAAAAACCGATCAGGGTATTTTTGCTGTAGTTCAAATGGAGGATCCCGAGATTCTGATGCTATTCGGAAAGAAATTCCTTCTTTTAGATGGCGTGCAAGACCCAGGGAATGTTGGAACCTTGATTCGTACCGCGGATGCTGCTGGATATGACGCTGTTATTCTCGGGCATGGAAGTGCAGACTTGTACAATCCAAAAGTCATCCGTTCTACGCAAGGAAGTCATTTTCACATACCAGTTTTGCAGGCGAATTTATTGCACTGGGTTGAACGCCTAGAAGAAGAGGGCGTGCCAATTTATGGCGCTGTATTAGATAAAGAAGCAACAAGATTACAAGATGTGGAGCCACGAGAATCATTGGCACTCATGGTTGGAAACGAAGGTAACGGCATACGAGAAGAGCTACAAACACGAATTGCACACAAAGTCTACATTCCAATTTATGGTTCTAGTGAGTCATTAAACGTTGCGGTAGCAGCTGGAATTTTAATGTATAGCTTAAGGAAATGAATAACAGCACAAACTAGGAGCTTGATTCCTAGCTTGTGCTGTTTTGTCAGTTAGTCGGGTAATTTCACTTCTTCAATTAATACAGGTTTTAGTGCGGATTTTACGCCTCCGATGAAACTCTTTGCGCCCCAATCAAGCTTATTTAGCAATGTGTTACTAGAACCGTCAATAGAAATCATCGTGACTTCTGTGACATGGTTGAAATCGTGCACAACAATAAATAAAGCAGCAGGATTACTTGCGTGAAAATTAGCTCGCTCATACGTTAACATGCCTTGCGAAAAATCTCCGAATTGGCGTAGCTCTTCAAAGACAAGTTCGTTAGAAGACTGGGAGAATTTGATTAAGTCCATCGTTTCAGCAACATTACCTTGTACGACATATCTTGATTGTGCCATGATTATTCCTCCAATACGCTTTTTTGGATGGTTGTTTGTGTCACTTTTATTTTACGCCAGATGAGAGTAATTTTCAATATGTCTCTTTACTTATTAATTGTAAGTCGCAGAGGTTAAATTAGTTACTTTCTAGCTCGGATATGTTACAATGTAAGCAGAGGTGAGGACTATGAAAGAAGAAACGCATACTATGTGTCCGAAGTTTGAGAATGCTTTCTCGCTTTTAGGAAAGCGTTGGACAGGTCTAATTATTAACGTATTACTGGATGGACCAAAGCGCTTTAAAGAAATCGCAGGTGAGATTACCCAAATGAGTGATCGTGTGCTAGCTGAACGTTTAAAAGAGCTAGAAGAATCTGGAATTGTCGTACGCGAGGTATATCCCGAAACCCCCGTTCGCATCGAATATGTTTTAACAGAAAAAGGGAAAGGCCTTGAGAAAGTGATGCTGCAAGTACAAGACTGGGCCGAAACTTGGATCGAGTTAGAACCGGAAACAGTAAATTAACTTGAAATGTCACTGGAAACATACTATAATGAAGTGCAAGCAACCAAATATGGATAAAGACGTTGAAGGAGACAAGTAACGTTACCAAGTCATTGTTAGGGAGAGGTTATCTTAGACTGCAAGTAACCTTAGTGATACGTAATGCGAACATTTCAGCTCTGGAGTCGCTGTCGGGATTTTGTATAATGAATGACAGATCGGTGTGAAGCCGTTATTGGAATGAAGTGGATGGCTTATTTAGCTGTCTATTAGGGTGGTACCGCGTGATTATAACCTCGTCCCTTTGTGGATGGGGTTTTTTATTTTGGCCAAAAAGAAGGAGTGAAGTAGTGTGTTAGATCAATTAGAACAACTGAAACAAGAAGCTGTGGCACAAATTACGGCAGCTACAGACTTAGTAACCTTAAATGACCTACGCGTCAAATATTTAGGTAAAAAAGGTCCAATGACAGAAATCATGAAACAAATGGGCAAACTATCAGCAGAAGAACGTCCAAAAGTTGGCGCAGTGGCTAATGAAGTTCGCGAACAACTAACGAATGCTATTCAAGAAAAGCAAGATGGACTTCAAGCCGAAGAAATCAAAAAGCAGTTAGCTGGCGAAACGATTGATGTCACGCTACCAGGTACATCGGTGCGCGAAGGCACAGCGCATTTGTTGACGCAAGTCGTTGAAGAAATTGAAGACTTGTTCATCGGTATGGGCTACACGGTTGCAGAGGGTCCAGAAGTAGAAAAAGAATATTATAATTTCGAAGCACTCAATTTGCCGAAAGATCACCCAGCACGCGATATGCAGGACAGTTTCTACATTACAGAAAATACGTTATTACGTACGCAAACATCGCCAGTACAAGCACGCGTAATGGAGAAACACGATTTTGCCAACGGTCCGATTAAAATTATTTGTCCTGGTAAAGTTTACCGTCGTGATAACGATGACGCGACACATTCCCATCAGTTCACGCAAATCGAAGGGCTCGTTGTCGACGAAAATATCACGCTTGCTGATTTAAAAGGAACATTAACCGTTCTTGCGAAAAAAATGTTTGGTGAAGATCGTGAAGTAAGATTGCGTCCAAGTTTCTTCCCATTTACTGAGCCTTCTGTTGAGATGGATATTTCTTGTTTTAAATGTGGTGGAGAAGGTTGCCGCGTTTGTAAAGGAACAGGTTGGATTGAAATTCTTGGTTCCGGCATGGTTCACCCAAACGTATTAGAAATGTCAGGTATTGATTCGAAAAAATATAGTGGCTTTGCATTTGGTATGGGACCTGAGCGGGTTGCCATGTTGAAATATGCGGTGGACGATATTCGCCATCTATACATGAATGATTTACGCTTTACAAAACAATTTTCGGTGAAAGAATAAGGAGGCGACAGGTTGATGTTAGTATCATATCAGTGGGTCAAAGAATATTTCCCAAACTTAGCGGTCTCAGCAGAAGAGCTAGGAGAACGCATTACACGCGGTGGGATTGAAATAGAAGGTGTGGAACATTTAGACGCAGAATTATCAGGCATCGTTGTCGGCGAAGTGTTAACATGTGAGAAACATCCGAATGCAGATACATTAAATAAATGCACAGTTGATGTAGGTGAAGCAGAACCAGTACAAATAATTTGTGGGGCGCCTAATGTTGCAGCTGGTCAAAAAGTAGTCGTAGCAAGAGTTGGTGCCAAACTTCCAGGTGGCATTAAAATTAAACGTGCAAAACTACGCGGCGAAGTATCAGAAGGTATGATTTGTTCTTTACAAGAACTCGGCTTTGAAGGAAAAACAATTCCAAAAGCAGTTGCCGACGGAATCTTTGTATTACCAGAAGAAGTTGCCGTTGGTTCTGATGCTAGTGAATTGCTAGGCTTAGACGATGCGATTTTAGATATGGCAATTACACCGAACCGCGCAGATGCATTAAGCATGATTGGTGTAGCCTATGAAGTTGGCGCGATTGTCGATCAAAAACCTGAATTAAAAGCTATCCCAACTTCTGAAACACAAGGCGATGTGGCTGATTATGTGACAGTTCGTGTTCAAGATGCGGATACGACACCGTTTTATGGTATGCAGGTAATCAAAGATGTTACAATTGGAACATCACCATTATGGCTACAAACCAAGCTGATGAAAGCTGGAATTCGTCCGCATAATAACGTGGTAGACATTACGAATTATATTTGTTTGAAATACGGACAACCGCTTCATGCATTCGACTATGCACGACTTGGTAGCAAAGAAATCGTTGTTCGTTTAGCTACGGATGGCGAAGAAATTGTGACATTAGATGGCGAAACACGCAAACTTAACGCAGGTCATACGGTAATTACAAACGGATTAGCACCAATTGCTATTGCAGGTGTGATGGGCGGCGAATCTTCCGAAGTCATCGAAACAACAACGACGGTTGCGCTTGAAGGTGCCATTTTTGCAAGCAGTTATGTTGGAAAGGCATCACGTGAACTTAATTTGAGAACTGAAGCAAGCATTCGTTACGATAAAGGAAGCGATGCCTGGAAAGTAGAGCAAGCGTTGCAACACGGCGCAGCACTTATCGCCGAACTAACTGGTGGAACCTTAGTCGGTGGTATAGCAAGCGTTGATAATCGCGAAAAAGTAGCCAAACAAAATTGAAACAACTTTAACACGCATTAATCGTGTTTTGGGAGCAGAAATAAGCGATGCTGAAATCGTATCTATTTTTGCTAAATTACAATTTGATTTAGAAGTCAGTGGCGATGAATTAGCAATAACTGTACCATCACGTCGTTGGGATATCACGATTGAAGCAGATATTTTTGAAGAAGTCGCGCGTATTTATGGCTACGATAAAATCCCATCCACACTTCCAATCAGTATTTCTGCAGGTCATTTAACAACAGAACAAGCAGCGCGTAGAACAATCCGCAGATACCTAGAAGGTGCAGGGCTAAATCAAGCATTGACGTACTCATTAACAAGTAAAGAAGCCGCAACCCAACTAGCTCTATCCGAAGAAACAGCGGTAGCATTATCTATGCCAATGAGTGAAGAACATAGCCATCTGCGTACAAGCATTGTCCCACAACTTCTAAAAGCAGCGAGCTATAATGTAGCAAGAAATAACAATAGCGTATCGCTTTACGAATTAGGCACTGTATTTTACGCAACAGAAGGTGATAACTTGCCACTTGAAACGGAGCATTTAGCAGGTCTTATTACTGGTAATTGGCAAGAAAATGACTGGCAAAAACAAGTGAAAAAAGTCGACTTCTTCGTGTTAAAAGGTATCATTGAAGGCGTAGTAACTAAACTTGGCTTGACAGACCAACTAGAATGGAAACAAGCTGAAAAACAAGACTTACATCCAGGAAGAACTGCTTCCATCTGGCTTGCGGGTAAACAAATTGGGTACGTAGCCCAAGTTCACCCATCACTTGCTGCAGAACTAGATTTAAAAGAAACATATGTCTTTGAACTAAGCGTAGCAGAGCTTTTAGCAGCACCGAAAACAGCTGTCACATACCATACAATCCCAAGATACCCAGCTATGACACGTGATATCGCGTTATTAGTGAGCAAAGAAGTCAGTCAAGCTGCATTGGAAAATGAAATCAAGTCCCAAGCAGGCAAACTCCTTCATAACATTCAATTATTTGATATTTTCGAAGGTGAGAAATTGGGTGCAGACAAGAAATCAATGGCCTACACATTAACATTCCTTGATCCAGAGCGCACACTTACGGATGAAGAAGTTACAAAAGCCAATCAAGCTATCGTATCGGCGTTAGAATCTAAATTTGATGCAGTGATTCGCTAAATAAGTGTTCAAAAACTGTTCTTTTCGAATTAGAAAAGAGCAGTTTTTTTGCGCTACCATGAAAAATAAGGTATATTAAACAAATAGTTTAGGGGGTGAACTTGTTTTGGAAAACAAGAAAGTTAAGCAACTCATAAAAAGCTACGAAGAAACCTACATATTTGCGACACGACAGCTTCATGACGCGATTGCCGAACAAATTCTAGGCAAGCAAGGTATCTCTTTTGAACAATTTCTAGTGCTACGTTATTTAGCGGAACACGGAGTTTGTAGCCCAAACCATTTAGCAACAGTATTGAGCGTTCACAAAAGCGCTATTTCGTCCAAAATAAATCGGTTACTAGAAAAAAAACTTATTCACCGTGAAAAAAACCATAAAGATCAGCGCGTTTTTGTGTTAACAGTTACAGAAGATGGGGAAAAGGTATATCAGGCGTGTGAGCAAAAACTAGAAAATCTCGTATCCAATTGGCTGGAAATTCTAGGCGAAGAAGATAGTGAACAATTTTTAACACTGTATAAAAAGATATCTGAGTCAGTCATCCAAAAAACAAAGGGGGAGTAAAAAATGAAATGGATTGTAAAATTTAGATGGCCAATTGTTGCAGCATGGCTAGTAGTCATGGCTGTCCTTCTCTTTACAGCACCGAATATGGCTGATTTAGTCCGTGAAAAAGGAGAAATTAAGCTTCCTGATGGCTACCCATCTTCACTGGCTACCGAAATGGAGAAAAAACATAACCCAGACAAACAGGGACAAGCCTACATCGCTGTTTACACATCCGATAAAAAATTAACGAAAACAGACGTAAGCAATATCGAAGACTCACTATCTTCCATTGAAGAAAATAAGAAATCCTTACACATTACAAGTGTCGTAGATAGTTTCAACCAACCAGAATTAAAAGATAAGTTCCTATCCAAAGATGGAAAAACAATGGTAGCCACACTAAATGTCGTAGCTGGAAAAACCCCGGTAAAAGAAATCCGTAATGACATTGATAAAAAGATGGATATCAAAGGAGTCGACACGTATTTAACTGGAAATGCGTTAATTCAAGAAGATGTCGTGCAAAGCTCTGAAGACGGTGTACATAAAACAGAAGGTATCACAATCGTCTTTATTCTAGTTGTATTAGTGCTTGTATTCCGTTCTGCTGTAGCACCCTTTATTCCGTTATTAACTGTTGGTATTAGTTACCTAACAAGCCAAGCAGTAGTATCATTTCTCGTCGACAAGTGGGATTTTCCGGTGTCGACATACACACAAATATTTATGGTCTGTATCCTATTTGGAATAGGTACAGACTACTGTATTTTGCTGATGAGTCGTTTTAAAGAAGAAATAGGCAGTGGCTTATCTGGAAAAGAAGCTGTATTTGCAACCTATCGCACAGCAGGAAAAACAGTTATTTACAGCGGTATTGCAGTATTAGTTGCTTTTGCCTCTTTAAGTTTCGTTCAATTCGAGCTCTATCGTTCTGCGGTAGCAGTTGCTGTTGGAATTGTTGTGCTCCTAGTGGCACTTTTCACTATTGTTCCATTTTTCATGGCAACTCTAGGAACAAAGCTATTCTGGCCACTCAATAAAAATGTCTCCCATAAAGAAAATAAATTATGGGGTGCCGCAGGAAAATTCACTTTCGCAAGACCATTTTTAGCATTGTTAATTGTTGCAGCTATTACAGTTCCGCCGATTATCCTATATACAGGCAATTTATCGTTCAACTCACTAGACGAAATAAGCGATAAATACCCATCTAAGAAAGGATTTGACGTAGTTTCAGACAGTTTTGGAGCTGGTCAAGTTGCACCAACAACTGTTTATTTAGAAAACGATGACCCGATGAAAACAAGCGAATATCTGGCATTACTTGAAGAAATTTCAACGGACCTCTCGCATGTTAAAGGCGTCGATATGGTGTTAAGCGCTACAAGGCCTACAGGTAAGCGACTTGATGATATCTATGTCAAGGATCAGAGCAAAAAAGTAGGTGACGGGCTAGATGAAGCCGGAAATGGTATTGGTACTATCCAAAAAGGACTATCCGAAGCCAGCACCGAAATGGCGAAATCTGAACCACAATTAAATGAAGCAGTGAAAAGCATCGGCGAACTTCAATCGGGAACGGCTGCAACAAAAGAAGGCGTAGACCAACTACAAGCCGCGTTAACGCAAATCTCAACTGGAATCAAGGCGGGTGCATCTGGTGCAGGAGATTTAGAACAGGGCGTTAAAACAGCACGCGAACAACTGACAACCCTGCAAAACGGACAGAAACAAATCCAATCTGGTTACGAACAGGTCGGCACAGCACTTCAAAAAGTAGCTGATCAAACCGCTCAGTTCCAAAATCCTGCCAAACCAGCAATAGATACTTCTGCATTAAATATGATGATTAGCGATATGGAAAATGCGATTAACACGTATAAATCCAATCACCCTGTAGACCCACAATTTACCGCAATCATCCGTAATTTTGAGAAATTAAAACAAGCAACAGGAGCGCTTCAACCGCAAATAGAGGCACAAATCGAGCAAGAAATGACCAAAGCTAAACAACAAATGACAGCTTTAAATCAAGGCATTCAAACCCTAGCTTCTACAATGTCACAACTCAACGAAAAAAATGCACAAATAACACAAGGTTTGACGGCGTTTAACAGCGGACTAGGTCAAATTGATACAGGTTTAACGCAACTTGAAACGGGCCTAAATCAAGCGGCCACAGGACAAGACCAAGCAATAGCAAAAATGCCTGAAATATCCTCAGCATTAGCACAATTAGCCGCAGGACAAGGCCAATTGCAAAGCGGATTTTCAGCGATGACAGGTCAAATTGGCGAACTAACAAACGGCTTAAAACAAAGTGCTGATGGTTTAGGTCAAATTCAGTCAGGTATTACAGGGGCTAATGATTTTGTCAAGAATTGGTCTACTGTCCCATATGATGAATCAGGTATTTATGTTCCAGACCAATTAGTAAATAATTCAGATTATCAAAAAGTGTTAGATCAGTATATGTCATCAGATGGTAAATTGGCTACACTAAATCTTGTATTAACGAAGAATCCGTATTCTGATGGAGCTATGGATGCCATTGATGGTATTAACAATCAGCTGAAATCGAGTTTACAAGGAACTAAGTTAGAGAATGCGAACATTGGAATCGGTGGAATGACAAGCATTAACTATGATACTCGCGACATGTCAAGTGCTGATTATCACCTTGTACTTATGTTTGTACTTACAGGCGTGTTCATTGTCTTAGTAATCGTATTACGCTCTCTTGTGATGCCACTTTACTTGATAGCTTCTCTGGTGTTGACCTATTTTGCATCCATCGGGATTGCAGAGATTATTTTTGCTAGATTCCTTGGCTATGACGGGCTAACTTGGGCGACACCATTCTTTGGATTTGTTGTTCTTGTGGCGCTCGGAATCGACTACTCCATCTTCTTGATGACACGATTCAACGAGTACCACGGAATGCCAATTCGCGAACGGATGATATTAACGATGAAAAATATGGGCGGCGTTATTTTCTCAGCGGTTCTCATTTTAGGCGGAACTTTTGCAGCGATGATGCCGGCTGGTGTACTATCACTACTAGAAATCGCCACGGTTGTGCTCATTGGATTATTGCTTTACGCGTTTGTCGTCTTACCGCTATTCGTCCCAGTCATGGTTCGGCTATTCGGTCAGGCCAATTGGTGGCCGTTCATCACTCGCAAAAATGATCATCAAGAAAATGTAAAACCAAAACATCCATAAAAATAAAGACGATTGGGCAGTTTAGCGACTGTCCAATTTTTTGAGTTGCAGTTATTTGACAGGGAAGATAATTTATTATAAAATACGAACATAAGTTCTGTCAAGAGGTGAATGGAAATGAAATATACAGATGTTCTATATGGAGAGTTTGAGATAGATGGTGTGCTTGAAACCTTAATTAAATCAGATGCAATGCAACGTTTGGCAGGGGTTCATCAAGCGGGGGCAGCCTATTTGGTTCAACGGAATTGGACCGTTAATCGGCTAGAACATTCTGTTGGTGTCATGTTACTAGTTAAGAAGTTTGGTGCAAAGCTAGATGAACAAATTGCGGCATTGCTGCATGATATATCACATACTAGCTTTTCACATGTTGTTGACTATTTGATGCAAGATAAAGAGGAAGGATACCATGACAGTATTTTTATAGAGACTTTAGAAAAGAATGGTATAACCGCAATGGTTGATGTGGAGTCACTGGGTTTAGATGATTTGACACGTTATACATTGTTGGAGCAACCTAGCCCTTTGTTGTGCGCGGATCGGATCGATTATTTTTTGAGAGATATGCTGGTTTATGGGCATATAAATCGCTGTGAAGTAGATACTTTTTTAGGAGCGCTTTGCGTGATTGATGGACGTTTTGTTATAACATCGGAAGATATAGCTTTATGGTACATTCGGAACTATGAGCATTATGTTTCCTTCGTTTTACTAGAGCCAAAGAATGTCTACAGCGCTTGGAAAATGTCCGAAATACTACGCTATGCGATGAAAAAACACTATATAGAAATAGATTTGCTAAAACAAAGTACAGATAATAACATTATTGCGCATTTGCAAGGAATACACGATACACATTTACAAAGAGAACTTGCGATGCTACATCCAGGTATAGCGGTTGAAATAAACAATCAAACCTACGACTTTTATATGACAGGCAAAACACGTGTTGTGGATCCGTTGGTGCTTACAGAACGGGGAGTTGTACCAATCTCTACAATAAATAAAGAAGCACAAGAAAGTATTCAATTTTTGGAAAAACAGTTTGAAATCGGTTCATTTATTCGTCAGATACATGTATAATTGTAGTATCAAGAATAAGTGGGGGCGACAACATGATTCAATTAGGAAATGATTGGGATACACTTTTACAAGATGAGTTTACCAAAGACTATTATTTGCAATTACGAGAATTTCTGAAAGTGGAATATGGCAATCAGAAAGTATACCCAGATATGTATGATATTTTTAACGCTTTGAAATACACGGCGTATAAAGATGTAAAAGTAGTTATTTTAGGACAAGATCCATATCATGGCGCAAATCAGGCACATGGAATGTCTTTTTCAGTGAAGAAAGGTATTCGGACGCCGCCTTCTTTAGTGAATATATATAAAGAATTAGCAGATGATTTAGGTTTGCAAATACCGAACAATGGCTATTTATTGCCGTGGGCTCAACAAGGCGTACTGTTATTAAACACGGTGTTGACAGTTCGAGAAGGACAGCCTAACTCCCATGCAAATCGGGGGTGGGAGCAGTTAACAGATACTATTATTTCGCTTATTAGCCAAAAGCCAGAACCCGTTGTTTTCTTGTTATGGGGAAATAATGCGAAATCAAAACAGAAACTACTGCAAAATTCAAATCACTTAGTTCTGACCTCGGTACATCCAAGTCCATTGTCAGCAAATCGCGGTTTTATGGGGTGTCGTCATTTTTCAACAAGCAATAAGTATTTAGAAGATAATGGAGTTTCTCCGATTTTTTGGCAAATTCCCAGTGTGTGAGGGCGCAAAAAAGTCGAATCACTAGTGGTCATGATTCGACTCTCATATAGGAAAATGATTAATTAGTAGTGTGCGATAGTCGCTTAGCTTTATCTGTGTTTGCAAAATGCCATTTTACATATTGCTGAAGTGTCGCAATTCCTTTGGTATCGATGATATTGGCTGCGACTTGGTCCACTTTGGAACTTGCGCCCTTGGGTAGAGATATACCAAGTTCACGTTCCATCTCGTGAAAAGCTTCGACAAATCGTGAGCGAGCAATGATAGATGCAGCTGCGACGGAAAGGTGAAGGCCTTCCGCTTTTGTAGCAAAAAATACATTCTCGCGAACAATAGAAGGTTCTTTTGCTAAATAGCGATAGTATGTATTTTTCTCTGCAAATTGGTCAATCAGGACAGCATCTGGTTTAATAGGTTGTATTTTGGCAATGACGTTTTCTAAAGCACGATTATGGAGGATTGCTTTCATTTGACCTTGATTCATTCCCTTAGCCTGAAGGTCGTTATATTTGGGATTTGGCAAAAGTAAGAGGCTATGTGGCACAACAGGAATTATTTTTTTCGCAATGGCACAAATTTCTGGGTCTGTCATCGCCTTCGAATCCTTTACTCCGAGTTGTTTAAGTAGGGGCATCATAGCTTGATCCCCATAGCATGCCGCAACTATCATGGGGCCGAAATAATCGCCTGTACCAACTTCATCGGAACCAACAACGTTTTTATTTGCAAATCCAACTGGAAGTGCGGATGCTGACTTTGAACTGCTTGGTTTTATTTTTGGTGCTGTTGGACTTCCCCATTTTGCTGCTTCCATTTCGCCCTTTACGCCTTGGAACATGACTTTTCCAGACTTATAAGCAGTGATGGAAAGACCAGCTTTCTTTACAGCAAATATAGCGCCAGGTGGTATTTTATCGGACATGAAAGACAAGTAAGCTTTTTGCATGGCTTCGATTTGACTAGGTGTAGCTTGGATAACGGTGTTTGCGATTGGAATCATCTACTTTCTCTAAAGTTTCCCTATTATTCTACCATAATAGGGGGCATTGTTTCATACTTAAGGCTGAAATCGTTAAGGATTGGAACATTTGCTCTTTTCTTCGTTTGCAATTCATGATAAGATGAGGTACATGTAGGATATTGTGTTTGAATGAGGAGGAAGACAGATGGCAGATAATACTAGAAATAAATTGACAACAACAATCTATGGCAGAGAATATATCATTGTTGGTGTTGAAACAATAGACCACCTTCGCCATGTTGCGCGTCTTGTGGATGAAAAAATGCATGAAATCGGTTCGCAAAATCGTTCTTTGGACAGTGGCAGATTAGCTGTTTTAACTGCTGTCAATGCCACACATGATTATCTGAAACTTGAGGAAAAATATCAAGAGCTGGAGAAAGAGCTAGCTCGGCTTAAAGGAAGAGAATAGATGATCTTAAATGTTTTAATAATAATTTTTTTTAGTTAGTGGGTTTTTTAATGGATATCGAAATGGTGTTTTACGACAATTAATCATTACAATTGGTTATTTACTGTCTTATTTTGTAGCGTATAAATATTATGAAATGTTAGCGCCACATCTTACATTTATCCCGTATCCGCAGTTGGATAAAGCGAATGATTTGTATGTGCTATTAGAGACTCTCCATACCGAAAACGCGTACTATAATAGTATTGCTTTTCTACTGATTTTTATTGTAGCAACTATAATTGTGCACATGATTGCTTCGCTTTTTAAAGGTGTAACGAAAGTGCCGGTTTTACGTCAAGTGAATGGGCTGATTGGTGCCCTTTTAGGAGTTTTAACCACGTATTTACTGATTTTCTTGGTTTTGTATGTTGGAGCAATTTTTCCAGCAGAGTGGGCCCAAAAAGCGATTACTGGTTCTTCTGTAGCGGAATGGATATTGAAGAATACGCCGTGGCTCTCGGAATCGTTTTATAATTGGATGACTAGTATGTTACCATAGAATTTTTAGATGTCAGCGAAAAGCTGGGGCTGCTCAGTTCCAGCTTTTCTGCTTGTTCTAAGGGGGAGTGTGGAATAATGAATAAAAAGAAAATTGTTAACTTATTAGAAACAATCGCTTTATATATGGAGTTAAAGGGTGAAAATCCGTTCAAAATATCGGCTTTTCGGAAGGCGGCGCTTGCATTAGAACAGGATGAACGTAGCTTTTCAGAAATAGAAGATTTCACAAAAATAAGCGGTATCGGAAAATCAACAGCTGTCATTATTCAGAATTTCATTGAAACAGGTGAATCAGAAGAACTCGACTTACTTAAAAAAGAAGTACCAGAAGGGCTTGTTCCGCTTTTGAAAGTGCCTGGATTAGGCGGGAAGAAATTGTCACGATTATATCAAGAACTGGACGTTGTAGACAAAGATTCACTACTTGCTAAAGCTGAGGATGGAAGCATTTCGGCACTCAAAGGTTTCGGGCAGAAGTCGGTGGATAAAATGGTGGAAGCGGTTCAGGAAATGGGAGACCGCCCAGATCGGTATCCGCTAAATGATGCACTGCCAGTTGCTAAAGAATTAGAGGATTATTTAGCTAGGATAGAGGAGATTGAACGCTTTTCGCATGCGGGGAGTTTCAGACGCTTGCGTGAAACGGTGAAGGATTTAGATTTTGTGATTGCGACAAATAACCCTAAAGCGGTTGCTGAACAATTGCTTGCGATTGAGATGATTGATCAAGTCATTGCGGCCGGAGACACGAAGGTTTCCGTTGAACTGGATGATGAGATTAAGATTTCCGTGGATTTTCGAATGGTTGCGCCGGGGGAATTTGCGAGTACGCTACATCATTTTACAGGTTCTAAAAACCATAATATTCGGATGCGTCAAATTGCCAAACAGCAATCTGAAAAGATTAATGAGTACGGTGTTGAGGATGAGGCGGGAAATGTGAAGCAGTTCGATTCTGAAGAAGACTTCTTTGCGCATTTTAATATTCCGTTTATACCTCCAGAAGTCAGACGTGATGGGACAGAAATTGACAGGATTTCAAAAGATACTGCATTTGTTCAGTTGGAAGATATTAAAGGCGACTTGCATATGCATACAACTTGGTCGGACGGCGCTTACTCGCTTTCAGAGATGATAGAGGCTTGTATTGCCAAGGGATATGAGTACATGGTTATCACAGATCATGGACAATTTTTGAAGGTGGCCAATGGGTTGACGGAGGAACGTATCAGAAAGCAACAGGAGGAAATCCGTGCATTGAACGACCAATACGCCGAAATTGAGATTTTTTCTGGTATTGAAATGGATATTTTACCAGACGGATCGCTTGATTTTGATGATAGTTTGTTACAAGATTTGGATTTTGTAATTGCATCGATTCATTCAAGCTTTTCACAATCGGAAGAAGAAATTATGAAACGATTACGGACTGCTTGTGAAAATCCGTATGTGCATTTAATCGCGCATCCAACAGGGCGTGTGATTGGCCGACGTGATGGGTATAATGTAAATGTTGAAGCATTGATTAAATTGGCGGCAGAAACTGGGACAGCTTTAGAGCTCAACGCAAATCCGCAACGATTGGATTTAACTGCAAAATATTTGGAGCTTGCTAAAGAACACCATGTGCCAATCGCTATCAATACGGATGCACATGATACTAGACATTTAGATTTTATGGAAATTGGTGTTCGAGCTGCGACAAAAGGATGGCTTGCAAAGGGAGATGTGCTGAATACAAGAAGCAAGACAGATTTCCTAGCATTTATTAAAAATAAACGTTCCGCAAAATAAGAACGTTACATGGGGTTATAAATTATGAGTAAAAAAGTAGAAACAATTTTAGAATTCGATAAAATAAAGCAACAACTGCTCGAATTTGCTTCTTCTGCACTGGGGGAGGAGGCGATTAGGGCGTTACAACCGACATCTACAATCGACAAAGTGAATTTAGCACAGCAAGAAACTGAGGAAGGCGCAAAAGTGATTCGACTACGTGGATCGGCACCGATATCAGGAATTTATGATGTATCGGCTCATATGAAACGGCTAGAGATTGGTGGAGATTTAAGCGGTATAGAGCTCTACCAAACGGGAAGCAATTTGCGCGTAAGTCGTTTGATGAAGCATTTTATTGATGATTTAATCGAACAAGGTGTAGAATTGCCATTACTTGATGATTTGGCAAGTAAGCTTTTATCAATGCAAGATACAGAGGAGACGATTGTGCTTACTGTGGATGAGGCTGGCGAAATTTTAGATACTGCGAGCGAAGCTTTACGCAATATTCGTCAGACGCTTCGGCGCACTGAAGGTCGTGTTCGTGAGCGCTTAGAACAATATTTGCGTGATAAAAATGCTTCCAAAATGCTTAGTGATACGGTTATTACGATTCGTAATGATCGTTATGTTTTGCCAGTGCGTCATGAATACAAAGGCCATTACGGCGGTATTGTACATGATCAGTCCGCTTCAGGCCAAACATTGTTTATTGAACCACAAAGTGTTGTGGACATGAATAATGAACGTCGTACATTGCAAGCGAAAGAAAAACAAGAAATTGAGCGGATTTTGGCGGAAGTTTCAGCGACATTGGCTGAATTCATACCAGAAATCAGACAAAATACGTATGTACTCGGCAGATTTGATTTTATTTTTGCGAAAGCGAGATTCGGGAAATCAATGAAAGCTGTGACACCACGTATTAATCAAGACGGTATTGTTCGCTTGTTCCGTGCGCGTCATCCATTACTTGATCCGGCGACTGTCGTTAGTAATGATATTCTGCTTGGTGGGGATTACCAGACGATGCTTATTACTGGTCCAAATACCGGAGGGAAAACAATTACCTTGAAAACACTTGGTTTGCTCACTTTGATGGCTCAGGCTGGTTTGCAAGTACCTGCAGAAGAGGAGTCAGAAATTGCGGTATTCTCGCAAGTTTTTGCTGACATTGGGGATGAGCAGTCGATTGAGCAGAGCCTGAGTACATTTTCTTCGCATATGACGAACATTGTCTCTATTTTAGATAAGATGGATGCAGATTCTTTGATTCTTTTTGATGAGTTGGGGGCCGGTACTGATCCGCAAGAAGGTGCGGCACTTGCCATTGCTATTCTGGATGCAGTTGCGGCTAAAAATGCGAGCGTCGTTGCGACGACCCATTATCCTGAACTAAAAGCGTACGGTTATAATCGTCCTTTTGCGACGAATGCCTCTGTCGAATTCGATGTCGAGTCACTAAGCCCAACCTATAAATTATTAATCGGCGTTCCTGGTCGAAGCAATGCCTTTGCGATTTCGCGTCGTTTAGGTCTAAATGAAAGCGTAATTGATGCTGCCAGAGGACTTGTCGATACAGAAAGCGCAGATTTAAACGATATGATTTCTAGCTTGGAAGAAAAACGAAAAGCGGCAGAACTAGAGTACGAAGAAGCGTATCAGTTGAGTCGTGATGGTGACAAACTGTTAAAAGAGCTCCAAAAAGGAAATTATCGCGTACCATAATCAGAAAGATAAACTCATTGAAAAAGCTAATGAAAAAGCAGCAGAAGTCATTGAAAAAGCAGAAACTGAAGCAGAAGTTATCATCCAAGAACTGCGTCAAATGCAATTACAAGGCGCAGCAGGCCTCAAAGAACATGAACTCATAGAAATGAAAAGCCGCCTAAACCAAGTGAAACCAAAAACTATCCAGAAAAAAGTGATTCACGATGTTCCAAAAGTGGTGCATAAGTTTGCTAAAGGAGACCAAGTACGCATTTTGTCACTAAATCAAAAAGGTGTGTTACTTGACCGCGTAAACAGCAAAGAATGGAATGCGCAAATCGGTATTATTAAAACGAAAGTTAAAGAAGCCGATCTTGAGTATCTCCAACCAGAACAACCGAAGAAACTACGTCATGTGACAACGGTGAAAAGCGATAATTCTATTACCAAAACAGAGCTTGACTTACGCGGTGTTCGCTATGAAGATGCCCTGCAACAAGTGGACAAATATATCGATGAAGCACTACTTGCCGGATATCACCAAGTCAGCATTATTCACGGAAAAGGAACCGGCGCGTTACGTCAAGGCGTTACGGAATTCCTGAAAAACCATCGCATGGTTAAATCGATTCGCTTTGGTGCCGCGGCAGAAGGCGGAAACGGTATAACTATCGCGGAATTGAAATGATTTTTGAGCAGATTATTGGCTCCACATGCGGGCGCAGTGCTATACTAGCGTTACAATATGTGCGAGGAGGTAAGAAAAATGGCTATTGAAGAAATTACAGATGCTACGTTTGAGCAAGAAACAAACGAAGGTCTTGTGCTTACAGATTTCTGGGCGACTTGGTGTGGTCCTTGCCGCATGGTTGCTCCAGTTTTAGAAGAAATTGCCGCAGAACAAGGTGATAAATTAAAAATCGTTAAAATGGATGTTGATGCAAATCAAGAAACACCAGGTAAATTCGGTGTGATGAGTATCCCAACATTGCTTATTAAGAAAGATGGCGAAGTTGTTGATACAGTGATTGGCTATCGTCCGAAAGAAGAATTGGATGAAGTTTTAGCGAAATATTTATAAGTTAGTTGACGGCTAGAAAAAGATTTGGAAGCGGGATTAAATCTACGTTTTCACACTTCTTTTTCTAGCTTTTTTGTTGATTTATGCTACACTTATAAAGGAAGTAAAGCCTGTATTTGGAGTGATAAATAATGACGACCGAACACATTCGCAATAAATTAGCCCTATTACCCGATCAACCCGGCTGTTACTTAATGAAAGACCAGCAGGGCACAATTATTTACGTCGGAAAGGCCAAAATATTGAAAAACCGCGTGCGCTCTTATTTCACAGGTTCGCACGATGGTAAAACCCAACGACTCGTACAAGAAATTCGCGATTTTGAATACATCGTAACATCTTCCAACGTGGAGGCGCTGTTACTCGAAATAAATCTAATCAAAAAACACGATCCGCGCTACAACATCATGCTTAAAGACGACAAGACCTATCCGTTCATCAAAATTACCAATGAACGCCATCCTCGTCTTATCATTACTCGCCAAGTCAAGCGCGACAAAGGAAAGTACTTCGGCCCATACCCAAACGTGTATGCCGCCAATGAAACGAAGAAAATCCTCGACCGTCTTTACCCACTGCGTAAATGCACCACACTGCCAAACAAAGTCTGCCTATACTACCATCTTGGTCAGTGCCTAGCCCCGTGTGTGTTTAAAGTTGAAGCCGACACATATAAAAAAATGACGGACGAAATTGTCCAATTCCTAAACGGCGGCTATAAAGAAGTGAAACAAGATTTGCAAACAAAAATGCAAGTCGCTGCTGAAGATATGCAATTTGAGAAAGCCGCCGAATTTCGCGATCAAATCACAGCAATCGAAACAACAATGGAAAAACAAAAAATGACGATGACTGATTTTGTTGACCGTGACGTCTTTGGCTATGCTATCGACAAAGGCTGGATGTGCGTCCAGGTCTTTTTCATTCGCCAAGGCAAGCTCATTGAACGCGATGTGTCCCAATTCCCATTTTACAGCGAAGCCGAGGAAGATTTCCTAACCTTTATTGGACAATTTTATCAAAAAACGAATCATATTCCGCCAAAAGAGATTTTTCTGCCGGATGATGTGGACGAAGAGGCGATTCAAGCATTACTTCCCGATACGAAAATTCTCGTGCCAAAGCGAGGCAATAAGAAAGACCTCGTGAAACTAGCCTACAAGAACGCCAAAATTGCATTAAACGAGAAATTCCTGCTACTCGAACGGAATGAAGAGCGGACAGTAGGAGCAACAGAGAAACTGGGCGAAGCAATGGGTATTCCGACGCCAAACCGCATCGAGGCCTTCGATAACTCGAACATTCACGGAACTGACCCAGTATCGGCAATGATTACTTTCCTCGACGGCCGTCCAAGCAAAAACGACTACCGAAAATACAAAATCAAAACCGTTGTTGGTCCTGATGATTACGCAACAATGCGCGAAGTTGTGCGTCGTAGATATTGGCGTGTCCTAAAAGAAGGCTTGCCACTTCCAGATTTAATTTTGATTGACGGAGGGAAAGGGCAAATCGATAGCGCGAAAGATGTTTTAGTAAACGAACTTGGCTTAGACATTCCAGTCGCAGGACTCGCTAAAGACAACAAACATAAAACAAGCCAGTTATTATTCGGCGATCCACTCGCAGTCGTACCATTGCACCGCAACAGTCAAGAATTCTACCTATTACAGCGAATCCAAGATGAAGTCCATCGCTTTGCCATCACATTCCACCGTCAATTGCGCAGTAAAACCGGATTCCAATCGCTACTTGACGGGATTCCAGGCGTTGGCCCAGGCCGAAAGAAAGCCATTTTAAAACATTTTGGATCCATGAAAAAAATAAAAACGGCAACCGTCGCTGAAATCCAAGAAGCAGGCGTGCCAATGGCTGTCGCAGAAGCAGTACACGAGAAGTTCGCAAAACTAAACGAAGAGAAACCGAAATAGGAGGGTTATTTTTGGGAAGAGTAGTATTAAAATTCGGCGGAACCTCAGTAGGCACCATCGAAAAAAATTAAAAAAAACCGCAGATCAAGCAATCCGCGAATTTTAAAAAAAAAAGGGAACCAAGTCGTTGTCGTCGTGTCCGCGATGGGCAAATCAACCGACCGCCTCGTTGACATGGCATTAGAAATCAGCGACAATCCAAGCAAGCGCGAAATGGACATGCTCCTATCTACCGGAGAGCAAGTGACCATTTCCTTACTCAGCATGGCGATTCACGAACAGAACTACGAAGCCGTTTCTTATACAGGTTGGCAAGCAGGCATCACCACCGAGCCAATCGCAAGCAACGCCCGAATTCTCGACATTGATACCGAAGCCATCCAAGACGCACTTTCCCAAGGCAAAATTGTCATTGTCGCAGGATTCCAAGGTATCAGCGCCGACCGTGAAATCACAACACTAGGACGAGGTGGCTCCGACACAACTGCCGTCGCACTTGCTGCAGCACTAGAAGCCGACAAATGTAGCATCTGCACTGATGTCGTAGGCGTTTTCACAACTGATCCACGCTACATCAAGAATGCCCGTAAACTAAACCAAGTCACCTACGACGAAATGCTCGAACTAGCCAATCTTGGCGCCGGCGTCCTGCATCCAAGAGCCGTTGAGTACGCAAAGAACTATCGCATCCCACTCGAAGTTCGCGCCAGCCACGAAGACGAAGCAGGAACCATGATTGAGGAGGAAATGACCATGGAAAACACGAAAGTCGTGCGAGGAATCGCATTCGAAGATAAAATCACCCGCATAACCATTCACTGGGACAAAAAAAGAAAACATGCGCGTCTCCAAAGTATTCACAACATTAGCCGAACACAACACGTCGACATTATCATCCAAGGCATCACAGGACTAGGCCACGGCAAT
>NZ_AODL01000024.1 GCF_000525995.1 Paenilisteria riparia FSL S10-1204
ATAATAGCCCTTAGACCAGAATGTGCGATTGCCATAATTGTATTTTAAATTGGCATGACGCTCATGGATTAGTATAGCGCTACGCCCCTTCAAAAAGCCCATAAAGCTCGAAACACTTGTTTTAGGCGGTATTCGTACGAGCATATGAATATGATTTGGCATGGCATGAGCTTCAATGATTTCTACATCTTTCATTTCGCATAATTTTCTTAAAATCGCCCCAATATCTTTTCGAAGTTGACCATAGATAATTTTTCGTCGATATTTTGGAGTGAACACAATATGATACTTACAATTCCAACGAGTATGTGATAAACTACTATCATCGTTACTAGGCATAAAAAAAATCTCCTTTCGCACAGAATTTGGTTTGCGGCCAATTCTATTATAGCGAAAGGAGATTTTTAACGCTAAAGCTATCCGTCGCCGCACACGCAGAGCGTGTGGTTTATTAGCATCATTAAAAAAATAGTAGGCAAGACCATGGCCGTGGCCTTACCTACTAATCTTAGTATGTTTTTTTGGCGTTGTGCGCTTTATTTCGACTGATTTGCTTCTTGATATTGGCTTTCAGACACCGGTTCTAGCCAGGTAGTGTCGCCTTTGCTTGGATCACGAACAATCGCCAGATGAACAAACCAGCTATCTGACGCTGCACCATGCCAATGCTTAATCCCAGCTGCGATTTCAACGACGTCTCCCGCCTTCAAGCGTTGCGCTACTTTGCCTTCTTCTTGATAATAGCCTTCGCCACCAATCACAAGTAAAATCTGACCGCCTTCATGAGTATGCCAATTGTTTCTTGCATTCGGCGCGAAAGTGACATTTCCGATTGGATTCGATTGCGTGGTAAGCATCGAAAGGTATGCATCTCCTACGAAATAATCATTGTCAATTTTTTCTCCAATTGGGAAAATGGTACTTTGGTTTAAGTCTTTTTCAATCATTCTAATCCTCTCCTTTTCTATAAAATTAGTATAAACCTTGAAGTGCACTCTAAGTAAAGTGATTTATTACAATAACAGCCTAGATGACTCTCCACAACATTTATTTGATATAACTATCTACACGCTTTTGGTTAAATTCTCCTTGTTCCACCATTTCTTTCATTTGTTCGCTGAAAATGACTTTTTCGGCGCTTTGTAACGCTTTTTTGACGGCAGCCATTTGCAACATAATATCATCATAAGATCGATTGTCATCCGTCATTTTTTTGATGGATTTAACGTGACCTTCTATTTTGGCTAGCCTATTGGAAACTGCTTTACGAACTCCCGACATCCCTATACCCCCTACTATAAAAAATATGAAATCTCATTAAACAATCAGTAATGCTTATATACAGACATCTAAATAACCCCTATATAGGGATATAAACTAAAATACTATATAGAGGTATCTTTAGTTTATATGATTCAAAGGCACCGAATTTGTTGTATTTCCGTCCTTATCAAACTGCAGCGCTCGGTAAAAATAATCATGATAAAACAGTAACCATTTTCCAGTTCCGTTAAGCTCCTCGCGCAATCGTTCTTTTGCAAAAATGGAGTCCATTGGGTAGTCGTCGTATGCGGTGACCCAGAGTACGTTTTGATGAGCGTGTGTTGGAAAGATGTCAGCCATGTGAATCGCCGACTCGCCAAGACTATCTATTCGAATTACCGCATGACCATTACTATGTCCGCCTGTTTTTTCTAAGGAAATCGCGTCGTTTAATATCAGCTCCTCTTTGTATGTCTTTACTTGATTCGCAATCCCCTGCCAGTTCTCAGACCAATAAGTTGCTTTGGAGCGAATATTAGGATGGCGTATTTCCTCCCACTCGGTTTCTGTCGTGTAGATCGTCGCATTCGGAAACAAGCTCGCACCACTCGTGTCCGTTAAGCCAACAATGTGATCAAAGTGCATATGTGACATTAAAATAACGTCAATTGCTTCTGGGGCGACGCTTAATTTCGCCAAATCTTCCAACACAAAGGATTCTTCTGTTACACCGAAATTCCGGCGTTGTTTTTTCCGTCAGACGCCCAACGCCAATTCCTGCATCAATTAAATAATGCTTGCCTTGATATTCGAAATACATCGGGTCTGTCGTACAGCGAATCTGATTTTTTTCGTTCGGCTCGTATTTTTTCTGCCACAGAGCTTTTGGGACTACGCCGAACATCGCTCCACCGTCGAAATGCGCGATTCCACCTCGTAACCAATGAATTTTTATCTCCCCTACTTGCAATGTATCCATTATTTTTACCTCCTTTATGAAAAAAAGCCAGAGCCATATATGCTCCAGCCTCTTGTTATGCTTTAAAAGTTGCTTCTAAACGATAAATCGGAAAACCTTGTGCGGAAAATTTCTCTTCGTACTCTGTCATGATATTGCCCTCGTAATCACTATGATGCAAATCAAGCGACAAATAATGCAACAACATACCGTACTCTGAAAACGCGACTAATGAATATTCGAACAAACTACGGTTGTCCGTCTTAAAATGAATTTCGCCATCTGCTGGTAGTAATACTTTATAAATATCTAAAAAACGCGGATTCGTCAAGCGACGTTTCGTATGGCGTTTCTTCGGCCACGGATCAGAGAAGTTCAAATAAACACGCGCCACTTCACCTGGCTCGAAATATTCTAATAAATCTGCCCCGTCCACCGATAGCAATCGTAAGTTCGGGATGCCAGCAACCAGTGCTTTGTCCAGCGCCGTAATCAAGACACTCTCTACCACTTCAATGCCAATATAGTTAATATCTGGATGCTTTGTTGCCATGCCAGTGACGAACTGCCCTTTTCCAGTTCCGATTTCGATATGAATCGGATTTTCATTTCCAAATAGTTCGTGCCACTTCCCTTTCCAGTCTTCTGGGTTTGCCACACATACTTCTGGATGAGCCAAGATTTTCTCTCTCGCCCACGGTTTATGTTTTACTCGCATAACGTTGCGTACACCTCATTATCACTTAATATTTTTTTCAAAAGTTGTTCTAATCGCAAGCGTTCTGGTTCACGCCCGCGTTCATACTGCCAATTCATTGCCATTAAAACCTGACAAACAGAAAACCATTTCAGTCGTTTGTAAAAAGCAGGCGTCAACTCCTGTCCATATTCTGCTAACCAATTTTTCCATTCAGCAGACGGAACATATTGATATAATAAAACCCCAACATCATTCGCTGGATCAGCAAGCATTGCCCCGTCCCAATCGACTAAATAAAGCGAATCTTCTCCTGAAAGTAGCCAGTTATTATGGTTGACATCTCCGTGGCAAACAACATGACGCGCTTCCTCTAACGTGTCCATATTCTCTGCTAAATAGCGTTGCGCTTCTAAAATTAAAGTATCATTGTAAGACGTCGTTTGAATATCCACCGTTATTTGCTTCAATAAATACGCACAGGAATAATCTTTTTTCTCAATTCGACCTAACATATCCCGTAAATGTTCTGAGCGATGAATCCGTCCTAGTAGTTTCGCAACACGAGGCTCGCGCATGTTTTCTGCATCTAGCGTTTGACTATCATCAATCCACTTCTGCGCGGTAATAACATCTCCATTTTCCACACGTCTTGTCCAGATAAGCTTAGGAACAATATTTTCTACAGAAAGCGCAGCTAAAAAAGGCGATGAATTTCTCTTTAAAAAGAACTTCTCGTCTTCATGAACAGCTACAAAAGCTTTCCCCGTCTCACCACCAGCTGGTTCTATTTCCCAATCATCGCCAAACAAATTATCTTTCATTCTACATTCACCTTCGCTTACATTGCGTCGTCTATCACTCTATATTTCGTGTGGAACTCGCCTTTATTACATCAATCCCTTTGCTAAGACGAATTGGTCTACTTGTCTTCTATGTATGTTAGAAAGATGGATAAAAAAAGAGCCATTACACTAATAGCTACCTTTTAAATTTTACTTCTCTTCTCGTCTCACGTCAAGTCAACATATGTTCGGTTTTGAAATAATACATTCGGTATAAAAATGTTACGCTTGCGATGTACTTAATTTACACAAAAAACTTTGCACACAAGGTTAGGCCCTGCGTACAAAGTTTCTAAGTTTAGCTATCCATTACTTCTGTTTTCTTAACGACTGGTGCTAGTGATTGTGGTTTTTTCTTAATGAACAATGACAAAATAACAGCAATCACAGAAAGAATAGATGATACGAGGAACGCTGTTTCAATTCCGTGAATTAAGACATGATTGGCGATTTGTTCTTTTGTCTTACCAACAACATCGGCTGCTCCTAAATTTTTGGCGTAGCTTGAAGCACTCTTGGACATCGTGGTGATGAGTAAAGCCGTGCCAAGTGAGCCCGCTATTTGCCGAACGGTATTGAACATCGCCGATCCGTGCGCTGCCATCGATAGTGGCAACGAGTTGAGCGCTGCGGTTTGTAGTGGCATCATAACCATTGCCATACCACTTGCCCGAACCGTTTGCACAATAACGATATATGTTAATGTCGTACTTTCGGTTAAGTCTGTAAACATGAATGTCGTTACAGCCATGATAATAAGCCCAATCAAGGACAAGTATTTAGCTCCAAAACGGTCAAATAGAATACCTGTCACTGGCGATAGCGCTGCGGTCATCACTGCACCTGGCAATAAGACAAGTCCAGACTCTAATGGTGTGAAATGGCGCACACTTTGCAAGAAGATTGGGAATAACAGCATGCCACCGTATAGCCCCATCATAACGAAAAAGCTTATAGTTGTTGTCAATGTAAACGTCCGATGTTGAAAAACTTTGAAGTTCAGTAAAGGTGCTTTGGCGCGGCCTTGATACCAAATAAATACAGCTAATACAACGAACCCTAATAGGACAAAACCAATAACTTTTGCAGATAAGAAATCATGATCCCCTGCGTTACTAAATCCTAATAATAAACTACCAAACCCGATGGTCGATAAAATAACACCAAGGAAATCCAATTTTGGAAAAGTACGTTTACCGACATTTTTTAATAGGAAGAAGGCAACCACTACGTCCAAAATTGCAAAAGGAATAATAATATAAAATAAGTTCCGCCAATCGTATTCTTGGACAATCCATCCTGATAACGTTGGTCCAATTGCTGGCGCGAAGTTCATGGCAAGCCCGATAAGACCCATCGCCCTTCCGCGTCGTTCCATTGGAAATAAGTTCAGTACAACGACCGTTAGAAGTGGCATAACAATACCTGCACCTATCGCTTGTACCATTCGCCCAATAATTAATACTGTATAATCTCCAGCAAAACCAGAAATCGTTGTTCCAATCGCAAATGTAATCATTGCGAATAAATAAAGTTGTCTCGTTGTAAATCGTTCAATTAGAAAAGCAGTCATCGGTATCATGACACCATTGACTAACATAAATCCAGTCGTCAGCCATTGACCTTGACTTGCTGTAATATTGAAATCCGTCATAATGCTTGGCAGCGCTACGTTCATCAATGTTTGATTCAAAATCGTAACAAATGCACCCATTAGCATCACAATCAAGATACCGTTTGTTTTAATACCATTCGTTGCTGCTTTCATGTTCATTCTTTCTTACTCCTTTCGTTCCAATAACGCAATCATTTTCTTGTGTGTCTCTAACATAGCCTCTAGCTCTTCTGTCTCTATTTCCAAAACACGCTCCAATCGATTGAAAAACAAATCATACGTTTCATCGACTTTTGCTAAGCCTTCAGCAGTTAGCTGTAAATTAAGCGCGCGACGGTTTCCTTCTTCACGTCCGCGTGTTAAGTAATTTGCTTTAACAAGACGGTCCACAATACCGCTCATTGTACTTTTATTTACCTGCACCCGTTCGGCTAGTTCGCCAAGCGTTAAGTGCGGTTCCCTTTTTAACGTTCCTAATGAAAAAAGTTGCACCGTTGTGATGTCCCGTTTCGCGGCCTCTTCTTGCAGGTATTGGTGTATTTTGCGCTGTACCGATCGAAAGGATAGCACCACTTCTCGTATCAACTTCTCATCCATATTTACTTCCCCTCCTTTAATGTTCAAGAGCGAAAGATTCGCATACGAACTATTAGCAATTATACGCCTAATTTTATCATTGTCAAGCCTATTTTTTCCTGAAAACGATAACATTGGGCGTATTCGTCAATTATTTTTTATATGTAATTAATTATATAGTTTTTGTCCCTTGATGAAAGACAAGTTGCCAGCGATTGTTCTGAAATTTCCAAATAGAGCTTCGTAAGGATGACTGCTTCTGCTCTACGTTGAAAATACGATACGTCGCAAGAACAACATCCTCAGCTAGTGGCTTGATTTCAAAGTCACTGAGTTGCATATCGACAACATCGATTCCTGTTTCTGCTATTTCCTCCTCCCGATATAAAACCCGACCAGAACTTCCAAATTCAAAAAAATCAGTAGCAAGCAATTGGCTAAGCGCATCTTTTGATGTTCGGATTTCTGGAAGAAGCAACTGTTCTTCTTGGTTTTGCAAGAGCGTTTTTAAATCTTGATTCATCGTAAACATCTCCTTAAAAAAATCGGACAAGCCTGCAAAAGACTCCTCCGATTTTGAAAATTTAACTAAATGCTAATTCGCCGCATTGCTTAAGAACTTCTGCTGCGAATGCGTCGTGAATTTTTTTCGTAATTGGGCCACGTTTACCATCGCTCACTTGTTTGCCATCAATTTCGATGATTGGCGTTACTTCAATTGTCGTACTGGAGATGAAAACCTCGTCTGCCGCTGCTAAATCCGTAAGCGTAAAGCCAGTTTCTGCAACCGGAACACCGATATCGCGCGCTACTTTTAGAATGACTTGGCGTGTAATCCCACTCAAAATAAGATTATCCGCCGCATGCGTTATCAGCGTACCGTTCTTAATAATATACGCATTGGTAGACGAGCCTTCCGTCACTTCCTCACCACGGTGCAGAATCGCTTCGAAAGCTCCAGCTTGGTGCGCCTTGTTCTTTGCCATCGTGTTTCCAAGCAAGTTCAAGCTCTTAATATCACAACGTAGCCAACGAACATCCTCTTCCAAAATCGCTTTGCGTCCTTGTTCAAATAGCGTCGTGTCACGCGACACTTCACTTGCAGAAGCCGTCAGCACACCTTCTAAAGGAAGATCAGGCACTACATGATTTCGCGGTGATTGAATACCGCGCGTAACTTGCAAGTACACATTCCCTGTTCCAATATTATTTGCTTTTAATAAGCCTTCCAGTAATTCACGTAATTCTGCTTTTTCAAAAGGAATAACAAGATCAATCTTATTCGCACTGGCGTACAGGCGATCAATGTGCTCTTCATATGTAAAGAATTGGCCATTATAAGCACGAACAACTTCGTACACACCGTCTCCGAACTGATATCCCCGATCTTCTATATCAATTTTTGCTTCTACTCGTTCTATTAATTGATTGTTTACTAATACTTTCATTGTGAGCACTCCTTTATTACCTATTTTTGCAACTATCTAAAAATTCAAATCAAAGCAGCGACGGAAAAAAAGGGTTGCATGACCACACGTTCCTCTTTTTTCCGCATCTCTACTTTCATTTAATTTTTTTCAATTATATACCTTACTTCGCTAATTTGTAAAGCGCTTCTGCATAAATTCCGATTGTTTTTACTAAATCGTCGAAATATGCGAATTCGTCTTTTTGGTGCATGGTATCTTCACGACCTGGGAATAGGGCTCCAAAGGCAACACCAGTCTCCATATGACGCGCGTAAGTTCCGCCACCGATAGCAAGCAATGTTGCTTCTTCGCCTGTTTGGCTTGTGTATACTTCTTGCAACACTTGGATTAATTTATGGTCTTTTGGTACGAATAGTGGTTTGGAGTCATCGTAGTGCGTGTATTGACCGCTATATTCGTTCACTACAGTTTCCATTTTTAGTTTTAGCTTGTCCATGTTCGCTGTCACTGGGTAACGGAAGTTGAGGCCATAACGACCGCCTTCGCTGACGCTATAACGAATCACGCCGACATTCATTGTCAATTCGCCACTTTCGTCGTCTTCGTAACGGATACCTAGTTTCATCGCACGTGAATCGCCGTATAAGTAATCTTTACCGAACATCACGAAATCATTGGCCGCACCAGTCAATGTGAATTTGCCAAGGAACGCAACTAAATGCAGGCCTGCGTTAATACCATTGTTTGGCTCCATCGCATGTGCCGCTTTACCAATTAGAGAAACTGTTACTTGGTTTCCTGATACTACAAGTTCACCATTAAGCTTCGTTTCTTTTTTGTAAGCGTCGAATTGTTTTGTAAGCTGAGCCACATCTTTAGCATCCTCCAAAACGGCTTTCGCATGGTCTGGAACCATATTGTAACGTGCGCCAGATTCAAAACTGATTAAACGGAAGTCCGCATTGCCGTCTTTTTCGCCGTCTTTGAACGAAATATCCAACTCAGAAATACCTTTTTCCGCGTGAATAATCGGAAATTCAGCATCAGGCACAAAGCCCATTGTTGGTTGTTCTTCTGTTTCAAAATAACGTTCGACACAAGACATACCGCTTTCTTCATCTGAGCCGTATATCATCCGCACACGACGTGATAATGGTAAGTCTAATTCTTTAATGATTTTCATAGCATAGTATGCCGCCATTGCTGGGCCTTTATCGTCCGCTGAGCCACGGGCAAATACTTTCCCATCTTTCAAAATTGGATCAAATGGATCATGCGACCAGTCATCGCCAACTGGTACAACGTCAACGTGACCTAGCGCTGCAACAAGTTCTTCCCCTTGTCCAAACTCTGCGTGTCCCGCTACATTTCCGACCTCTTTAATCGCAAAGCCATCTTTTTCGGCCAATTCTAAAGCAAAATCCAATGCTTTTTTCACGTCTGGGCCAAATGGTGCATCTTCTGTCGCCTGGGAATCATCGCGAACACTTGGAATGCTTAAAATGGCGAATAAATCACGTTTGAAATCCTCACGACGCTTTTCCGCTTCTTCTTGCCAATTGATTGTACTCATATTCCTAACAATCCCTTCAAATGATATATTTACTCCCCTATTGTATACTCTTTTGTAGTGACATGAAAGCATTTTGAAGCGAATTACGCCATAAATCCTTTAATCGCATCAAAATCCCAGCGAACCATGCGCGACGCAAAGACGACATCCATTCGTTCTAAGCTGCTTGCTTCCAGCGGAAACCATTCATACGCTGCATGTTCACTCGAAATTCGAACTTCACCTTCTGGTTTTTCGCACAAATAAATCACGCCGGTAATTTGATACTCTGGTTGGAAAAATTCCCACGTATCATACAAAATAAATGGCTGAACTTGTAAACCTGTTTCTTCAAGCACTTCGCGGAATAACGCCTCTCCTTTTGTCTCACCAAAGTTCATCTTACCACCAGGTAGCTCCCAGACATCTCCGTCCGCATCCGCCTTCTTTAAGGCAAGAAAATGACCATTATGTACAATAACTGCTTTTACTGCTGGAAAAATCGGTTTCATATTGCTTTCCCTCCTTTTGTGGATAGGTTATACTATATTGAACAATTAAGCAAGAAAAAGCGCAATTACATACAAAAAAAATTAAGAAAGGGCGATATATCATGAAAAAAATTACACCAAAAGTAGTTTGTGCATGGATTAAACAGAGGGATGATGAGACGAATAAAAGCGATTATGGGCGTGTTTTGTTAATCGGTGGCAATGAACTGTTAGGCGGTGCAATTATTATGGCGGCACAAGGTGCGATTCATAGCGGCGCAGGTCTTGTTTCTGTGGCGACGCATCATGTGAACAGGTCTGCACTTCATGCAAGGCTTCCTGAAGCGATGTTTATTGATTCAAGTGATACGGATTATTTGGTGAAAGCTCTGCCACAGTTTGATGCGATTTTGATTGGACCAGGGCTTGGTTTGGACGAGACGGCGCAAACGTTATTACATCTTGTTTGTGAGTATACACATGCCGAGCAGCGCGTGATTGTGGACGGTGATGGGATTACGCTATATGCGAATGGGGAGTACCCGACGCCGGATGCGACGCTGATTTTCACACCTCACCGAAAAGAATGGGAGCGCCTGACGCATACGCATACAGACAACTTGAATGACGCAAAAAATCAGGATTTCGCGGATGCATTGCATGCCATCGTTGTGTTGAAAGATCATCGCACGCGCGTGTATATCGAGGATGATATTTGGCAAAACATATATGGTACACCTGCGATGGCAACTGGAGGCATGGGAGACACGTTAGCAGGCATGATTGCAGGCTTACTCGGTCAACTTGAAACGCCAAAACATGCCGTTTTAACCGCTGTATTTTTGCACAGTTATATTGGCGAAACATTAGCGAAAAAGAAATACGTTGTTTTGCCAACCGAAGTTGCTGAACAAATTCCGTATTATTTGAAGAAATTCAGCGAAACAGATGACAATCCTTATTAATCAGCAGAACTAAGAGGTTTTTATGCCTTTTAGTTCTTTTAATTGCAAAAAAATATTTTCTAAGCAAAAAAAAGTTTGCAAACCAAAATTTTTTGGCTCGCAAACTTTTTTCATTAGGCTTTAATATGCAGTTTTCTCCTGATTGCTGCTGCTCTTGGTCCGAATACTTTGTCGAATAACCGTAGGCGCAGACTTAGATAACTATAGACGATTGCTCCTAGTCCGCCGCAAAGAATAAGCAACATCATGGAACCAAATTTCGATTCTGGGTTGATGAATAATGTGAAGCCGTAGTAAGCAAGTAAGACAACGATTGCCATTGCTAAGTTTAACATCAACATGAGTACCGTTCTTCTTAAAATAACGCTGAAATTATAGTTGGCGTATTTCCGAATAATAATCATCGCGAAAATAACGGAAACCGTGTAACCTAATCCAGTTGCCATAACAGAACCACGCGCGCCCATCCACATCATCAGTGGCATTTGGAACACGGATTTCGTCAATAAACCGAGCAATAAACTTAAAATCGTGAAACGCTGTTGGTCAATTCCTTGTAAAATCGCAGCCGTCACACTGAATAAAGATAGTAAAATCGCAACTGGTGCATATGCCGCTAAAATCTGAATCCCTGCTGGATCATGCTCGTAAAACACGGTGTAAAGCGGTTCAGCTAGAAGTGACATACCAATACAAGCCGGTAGCGTAATGAAAAGTAAGACTTGGAAAACATCGTTTAATTGTTTTTTTACATTTTCTTGTTCGCCGCGCATGTAGGCAGCTGTAACAAGTGGCACAATCGTCATCGAGAATGCCGTGGCCAAGCTGACTGGGATGATAACTAATTTTTGCGCACTGAAGTTAACAATACCGAGTAAATTCTCGCTTCATGCCCGCTGTAGCCAATCCATGTTAAAATACGTCCGAACGTGAATTGGTCGATTTGTTGATACAGAGAACTTGCAATCCCAACGACAACGAACGGAATCGCGGTAATGAAAATGTCTTTGTACATCGATGGTAGCGAAACGGTGACTTCTCCTTTACTTGTTCGCAACAAGGCATCGAGTCCTTTTTTGCGTTTGAAGAAGTACCATAGTAAGCAGATAAGGCTGGCTAGTGCGCCGATAAAGGCAGCGAATGTTGCAAGGCTAATAGCGCTCGCGATGGTGCCGTGGAGAACATACAAGACGAAAGCTGAACCCGCGAGCAAGAAGGCAATACGCACAATCTGTTCCACAACTTGAGAAACCGCAGACGGCCCCATCGATTGATAGCCTTGGAAAAAGCCACGAATCAAGCTCATAACCGGAATAACAATCAAAGCAAAGCTGACTGCTCGAATAACCGTTGTCACGTCCGCCACTGTATAACCACTGCCTTCAATTGATTGCAAGCCTGCAAGCACTGGCGCTAAAGCATACATCGCGATGAAACTCAAAATACCGGTTACAAGCATTAAGTACACGCCCGTTCTAAACAAGCGACGCCCAATCTCGTATTCACCAATAGCATTATATTTGGCGACATATTTCGCGACCGCAAGCGGAACCCCTGCTGTTGCTATTCCTAGAAAGATTTGATACGGTACATAACCGAAGTTGTACAATGTCATCGGACCTGCGCCACCCATAATCCAGTAGAAAGGGATGACATAGAATAGACCTAGAAATTTAGAAATAAACGTTCCTAATGTTAAAATAAATGTGCCACGTAGTAGTTTTGAAGAAGACATAGATCTCGTCCTTTATTATAAAGTGCTCAAAATGGAGCCGTTTTAGTGTAAAAAGAAAACACAACTAAATTTTAGTTTACTCCTTCTTGCACAAGCTTGCAATCATTAGTTGAAAAATATCAAAAAAAAAAGCGAAAAAAAATTTTCGCTTTTTATCTTGTGAGCTGACTCGCTCCTGTTATAAATGCGCTAAGTTCCTCATGCTTGCCTTCGTGCAATAGCTGCACCACTTTGCTCCCAACAATCACACCGTCACAAACATTCGCAAAACGAGCAACGTGGTCTAAGTTCGAAATTCCGAATCCGGCTAGCACGGGGACTGGGCTGACCTGTTTTAAGAAAGTTAAGGTTTCGTCAATCGTGTCTCCGAACACGGCGCGTTCTCCGGTTGTGCCGTTTACTGTGACTGCGTAGATAAAGCCTTGCGCTTGTTTGGCGATTAGCTCAATACGCTCTTTCGGGCTGGTTAGTGAGATAAGTGGAATGAGCGCGATATCTGTGTTTTCAAGGTATGGCTGGACTAGGTCGCGATGTTCATACGGTAAATCAGGGATAATTAACCCCTTAATCGGTGTTTTTTGTGCTAGTTCGATAAATTTTTCTACGCCTAAATGGTAGATTGGGTTGAAATAACTCATAACAACGAGTGGAATGTCTATTTTGCTTGTTGCTAATCGGTTTAGAATTTGTTCTAAGCTAATATTGTCTGCTAGTGCGCGTGATCCGGCTTTTTGAATGACTGGACCGTCTGCCACTGGGTCGGAAAAAGGAATACCGATTTCGATAGCTGTCGCGCCTGCATCGCTTAGAAGTTGCATCTGAGACTCTAATTGGCCAAGACCTCCGTCGCCTGCATCATGTATGGGACAACGGCTACATGCGCTTTTTCGATTGCTTGTTGTAATTTCATTTTTCGTTATCTCCTTTCAAACGTGCGCGGATTTGATCCACGTCTTTATCACCACGACCAGACAGGCACACAATCATGCTTTCTTCGGGGTTCATTTTGGCTGCTAGTTTCACGGCAAAAGCAATCGCATGTGAGCTTTCCAATGCTGGGATGATACCTTCTGTGCGGCAAAGTAATTGAAACGCTTCGACGGCTTCATCGTCTGTTACCGAGGCGTATTCGGCGCGACCTTCATCACGGAAATGGCTATGCTCTGGACCAATTCCCGGATAATCAAGCCCCGCGGAAATCGAATAAGCTTCTTGGATTTGACCGGCATCGTCTTGTAAAATGTGCATCATCGCGCCGTGCAGGACGCCGATTTCACCTTTCGTTAAGGACGCTGCGTGAAAAGCGGTATCAAGACCGGAGCCTGCTGCTTCGACGCCGTACATTTTGACTGCTTTATCGTTCACGAAAGGATAGAAAAGTCCCATCGCATTGCTGCCTCCGCCGATACAAGCTACGATTGCTTCTGGAAGGCGGTTTTCTTTTTCAAGGTGCTGAGCGCGTGCTTCTTTGCCGATAACGCTTTGGAAATCACGGACAATTTGCGGGAATGGATGTGGTCCTAGGACAGAACCCATGATGTAATGCGTGTCCTCTACGTTGGCAACCCAATAACGCAAAGCTTCATTGACAGCGTCTTTGAGCGTACCGTTACCACCTGAAACACTAACAACTTTTGCGCCGAGAAGTTCCATTCGAAAAACGTTTAACTGCTGACGGCGAATGTCTTCTTCTCCCATAAAAATCGTACACTCAAGGTTGAACAGAGCCGCTACGGTTGCTGTTGCGACGCCATGTTGGCCTGCGCCTGTTTCTGCGACGACTTTCTTTTTGCCCATTTGGCGAGTTAGCAAGGCTTGACCGATGCAGTTATTGATTTTGTGCGCGCCTGTGTGATTGAGGTCTTCACGTTTTAAGTAAATTTTGGCGCCGCCCGCGTGTTTGGTTAGTTGTTCCGCGAAATAAAGCGGTGATTCACGACCGACATAATCGCGTAAATAGTAGTTTAGTTCTTTTTGAAACGCCTCATCTTTTTTGGATTGCTCGTAAGCTGCTTCTAGTTCTGTGACTGCTTTCATTAATGTTTCTGGGACGAATTGTCCGCCATAATTGCCGTAAAAACCAGCTTTGTTCGGTGCGTTGTAACTCATATTTATTTCGACTCCTTTGCTTTTTGGATGAATGTGATGATTTTTTCAGGATCTTTCGTACCGTTTGTTTCGACACCAGATGAGATATCAACGGCGAATGGATGAAATTTTGCGATTGCCATTTGGACATTTTCTGCGTTTAATCCGCCTGCAATGATGATTTTTTCTTGTGGCAAAATGGTATCGTTGAGGCTTTCCCAGTCAAACGTTTCACCGCTACCGCCCTCGTATTCGGAAGCTGGTGCGTCAAGCAACAGGAGGCTATTGGGGTAGACTTCGATGTTCCCGCTAATTTGGCCGTCTTTCACTTGGAAGGCTTTGATGGTTGGACAGTTGATTTTAGCGACTTCTTCTGGGGTTTCTTGACCATGACATTGCACGATATCAAGTGGCACTGTTGCTGCGATACGATTGATTTCGGACGGGCTTTCATTCACAAAAACGCCTACTTTTTTCACTGTGCTTGGGAGTTTTTTAGCAAGCATATGCGCCTGATCTGCTGTGACTTGACGTTTGCTTCTTGCGAAAACAAAACCGATCATATCCGCACCATTGGCTACTGCTACATCAACGTCTGCACGGTATTTCAAACCGCAAATTTTGACCTGTGTCATACGCGGTCTACCTTCAGTTTGCTCGCTGCTTGCTCTACATTTTCTGCACGCATTAATGCTTCGCCAACTAACACCACTTGGTAGTTCTTCGCAACACGGGCGACATCGGCAGATTCGCGAATTCCGCTTTCGCTGATATAACAAGCATCCGTTCGCGAAAATTGCTTGGCAACGCGCTCACTAACCGCAATATCGACGACAAAACTATGTAAATCGCGATTGTTCACGCCAATTAATTTCGCACCTAAACGTTCCGCAACTTCTAATTCCACTTCATTATGCACTTCGACAAGTACTTCCAAATCAAGTGAAACCGCCTGCTTGTACAACGTTGCCAAGTCGTCTTCTGATAGCGCTGCGACAATTAGCAGAATGATAGAAGCCCCAGCATTTTTCGCACGAATTAATTGTTTTTCGCTGACGATAAAATCTTTACATAACACAGGAATCGATACTGCTTTCGCAACAGCCCGCAAGTCCTCAATATTTCCTTGGAAGAATGCCTGATCTGTTAAAACAGAAATCGCGCCAGCTCCTGCTTTCTCATAACTTTTTGCTTGTGCAACAGGATCAACATCCAAATTAATAGCACCTTTTGAGGGAGAAGCTCGTTTCACCTCTGCAATAAGTTGCACCGCCTCTTTATTCGTTTGTAAAAAATCATAAAAATAAGGCTTTTGGCGTTCCAATTTGACTTTCTCTAATGGCATGTCCGCCACCTCTTGCGCTTTTTTAGCTAAAATTTCTTCTAAAAACGTCATCCTACTAATCGCTCCTTCTGACATTCTAGTAATTTCGTTAATTTGGCGTATGCCGCGCCGCTATCGATTAATTGTTTTGCCATCTCGATTCCTGTTTCTAATGTGGATACTTTCCCGTGAGCAAGCAAACCTAGTCCTGCATTTAAGACAACAGTATCGTAATAAGCACCTGGCTCTGCTTGTAAAACGGATAACAAAATTTCTGCATTTCGTTTCGCATTGCCACCTTTGATTGCCTCCAAATCACGACTTTCCATACCCACATCTTCTGGCGTAAACGTGTGTAGCGTCACTTCACCATTTTCAAGTAGTGCGTAATGATTTTCACCTGCAAGAGAAGCCTCATCGGTAAAACCACCACCGTTCACAACAATCGCGCGTTTCCGGCCCAAATTTCCAAGAACCGTAGCCGTTTGCGCTAATAAATCACGACGGTAAATGCCCATAAGCTGCGTTTCAAGCTTCACAGGATTTGTTAACGGTCCGATTAAATTAAAAATCGTCGGTGTATTCAGTTCGCGTCTCACGCCCATCACATATTTCATATTTGGATGAACATGCGGTGCGAATAGAAAAGCAATACCAGCATTCTCCAGTAAATATACCATATCGCTCGCTTGAAGCGAAATATCTATGCCTAGTTCCTGACACACATCCGCGCTTCCCGACCGGCTTGAAATGCTACGATTGCCATGTTTGGCGACTTTGATACCAGCTGCTGCCAATACAAACGCGGACGTCGTACTCACATTAAAACTCATCGACTTGTCACCGCCGGTTCCGCAGTTATCCATCGTATTCGCGCCATCCATCGGTAATTGCATCGCCATCCCTTGCATCGTTTCTGCGATTGCTTGCATCTCCTCAATCGTTTCTCCTTTTATTTTCAAAGCCATCAGGAAAGCCGCCATCTGTGCCTGCGTCAACTTCCCTGCAAAAATGGCTGTCGCTACATCACGCATTTCTTCTCGCGTTAAATTTTGTTGGTCATATACTTTTTGCAAATACGCTTCCATCCTGCTTTCCCTCCTTCTCTACAATCGCCACAAAATTAGCCATCATTTGTTTTCCGTCAAGTGTTCCAATCGATTCTGGATGAAACTGTAACCCATAAACTGGATAATCACGCAACTGCATCGCCATAATTTCATCATCATCGAGCGATCGTGCCAAAACTTCTAAATCTTCCGGAAAATCTGCCTTCTCTACAATAAGCGAATGATACCGCATAATTTCCAATTCCTCACCCAGTCCAGCAAAAATCGCACCACCACTTTGTTTCATCATCGAAACTTTACCGTGTCTAATTTTCTCTGCCTGGCTCACTGTCCCACCGAAAACTTCGCCAATCGCTTGATGTCCCAAACAAATACCTAACATCGGCTTTTGTTTCGCGAACACCCGCACAACCTCTTCCAGCAATCCAGCCTCGCTCGGCTTCCCAGGTCCCGGTGACAACACAATCCCCGTCGCGCGCTCCGCCATCGTCATCAAATCCGCCGCATCATTCCGTCTCACAACAACCTCACTCGCATATTCCATCAAATACTGCTCCAAGTTATACGTAAACGAGTCATAATTATCCACTAGTAAAATCATTTCCCAACCTCCAGTAATGCTTTTGCTTTTTGCAACGTCTCTAAATACTCACTCTCAGGGTCCGAATCATACACGACACCTGCGCCCGCCTGCACATAAGCCGTTCCGTTATGCAACACCATCGTCCGAATCGCCAGTGCAAAATCACAATCCCCGCGGTGCGTCAAATACCCAACAGCACCCGCGTAAGGCCCACGTTTTACATTTTCCCACTCATAAATCCGTTCCATTGCGCGAATCTTAGGCGCCCCACTAACCGTCCCAGCTGGCAATACCGATTTCAACGCATCCATTGCCGTCAACCCCGGTTTCAACTGTCCTTCCACGACTGACACCAAATGCATCAAAAAGCGATACCGCTCAATCGTCAAGTACACTGGAACACGCACCGTCCCTGTCACAGCAACCTTCCCAATATCATTCCGGCCAAGATCCACAAGCATCCGATGTTCCGCCAGCTCCTTCTCATCATGTAGTAGCTCGTCAGCCAGACGCTCATCCTCCTGCTTCGTCTCCCCCCGTCTACGCGTCCCCGCAATCGGATTCGTCACCACAACGTCCCCCGTTACACTCACCAAACTCTCCGGCGAAGACCCAATCAACTTCGTCTCACCAAAATCCACAAAAAACAAGTACGGCGAAGGATTCAGCAATCGCAATTTCCGATAATAATCAAACGCATCTCCCGTAAACTTCGCCTCTAAACGCTGCGACAAAACAATTTGAAAGAAATCTCCATCACGAATATGCGCCTTCGCACGTTCCACCAACGCCATGTATTCCGATTTCGTCGTATTGCTAGCATATTCCATCGGCGCCACCATCACATCACGCAACTCCCACTCATTCGGCGTCACCAACTGCTCCCGCATCAACATCATCGCGCGCTCCATCTCACTTTCTGCACGCCCTGTATAACAATTATCCTGTACCAGCATGATTTCCTCCGCCTGATGATCCATAATCAAAAACGACTCATACAACATAAAATGGCTATCCGCTAGTCCATCACGCGTCTCAATCGGCATCTCGCCCAAGTCCTCATACAATGCAATCGTGTCATACCCAACATACCCAATCGCCCCAGCTTCAAAAGGTAAAACCGACTCCGCCCCGCTCTCCGTTCGAATCAACCGATCCAGTTCCAACAACGGATCCGTCACTGTTCTTTCCACACCATCCATTACGAACCTCGTCCCATGAATCGCAATCTCGTGTACCGGGTCCATCGCAATAATCGAATAGCGCCCCACATCCGCATCCCGAGCCGCACCTTCCAGCAATGCTTTATTTTTCCCATCTAAACGTTCATACGCCAAAATCGCCGTAATCGTATCCGCCTGCATTTTTTTCACTAATCTCATCTTCCATTCCTCCATTTCAATATACAAAAAAGCCCCCTAAAGACGACAGCATTATACACTGTATCTTTAGAGGGCGAAAATTCGCGGTACCACCTCATATTAGAACTAACAAAGTTCCATCTCATTCGAGTACACGTTCATACTCTATCTCGTTAACGGGAGAACCCGGCAGCTCCTACTTCTTCGTTCAAAGCCGCACGCGCAAGGACCACTTCAGCAAAAGGATTTTATCAGTTCACACCAGCCACTGACTCTCTATAAAAATCATTTTTGCTTACTCTTCTTGCTTTATGCTTTGGTTTTATGGTCAATCTTGGTTTTTCATCTTATTACGCATTTCATTCTTGCTTTGCTTCGTTGTACTAGGGGATTACATTCTCGCTTTGTTCGAACGCCCCCAACAAAAAGAGCCTCCCTCCATACCTAATAAAATTAGATAAGGACGGGAGACCCGTGGTGCCACCTTCATTAATCGAAAAACGATTCACTCAATCCCACATAACTATGGGTTGCCTTGTGTAACGATAAGGCCTAATCGCTAACTCCTACTGAGGAAAATCCTGTTCAGCTTAGTCGCTCCGAAGTCCATTCACATCATTTTCGCTACTGATTCGCACCAACCATCAGCTCTCTAAAAAACGTCCATCATGTTACTTACTCTTCATCAACGCAAGAATTAATATAGAACTTATAATAGCGGATATTTCGCCAGAAGTCAAGCAATTCTTTTCAAGAAATAGCGCAACCTATGTAACTCACGATTCTCTAAATCGATTTGTTGCCGCGCGTGATGCCCTTATTTGTTCAATCATATCCTCATAATGATGCGATGCATAGAAATAAAATAAAATATCAATCACCAGAAATTGTGCCTGTCTGGAACTTGTCGCTGCACTTCGCAACTCTGTTTCCGGTGCACGCGACGTTTCCAGTGCCACATCTGTTTTTTGTTTTAATTTATTTTGACCGAAACGCGTTAAACTAATCAGCTTCAGCCCATTATTTTGCGCTTCATCTGCCAACTGCAACACTTCGCTCGTCTCACCACTATTTGAAATCGCGAAGAACAATGCCTTTTTAGAACCAGCCGCAAAAGCCATCGCTAAAATATGCGGATCAGCTATCGCTACAGCGTGTTTTCCAGCACGCATCCACTTCTGTGCAATATCCTCGGCAATCAACCAAGAAGCACCGACACCGTAAGCATAAATCGTATCCGCCTGCTGTAACATATCACAAGCCAGTAATATTTTTTCCTTATCCAACTGTCCTACTGTATCATTCAACGTCTGAACCGTGTTCGATACTAATTTACGCGTAATTTCTTCAAAATCTTCATTCGGCTCGATATCATAATAACCCGTTTTCTCAGGCTTCACAAGCTCCACCGAAAGTTTCATTTTCAGTTCGGGAAAACCATCTAGCCCCATGGAATGGCAAAAACGAATGACCGCAGCCCCACTGGCACCAGAACATCCCGCCAATTCATGAATCGACATTTTAACAATTTTGCTAGGGTCGTCCAAAATGGCGCGTCCCACTTTCGCCTCTGATTTCGGCAATTCTTCCAGCATTCCTTGAATGCGATTAATGATGCTTCCCATTATAAACGTTGCCACCTCCATCATTGCTTTTCTAATATCTCAATTATAGCACGAATTGCAAAAAGAAGTGAGACGAAAAACTCGTCCCACCATCTTTTTGTTATGCTTCCACAGCTTCCATTGCATCTTTTGGTGTTCCCCACAAATACGTAAGGATGAAACCACCGATATAAGCCGCAAGTAAACCAATGACATACTCCAACCATGTATTATTAGCGATAAGCGGAATTAATGCCACGCCTGATGGACCAATGGCAATCGCACCAACGTTTCCGAAGAAGCCAATGACCGCTCCACCAATACCACCACCTAGGCATGCCGTAATGAACGGACGACCTAGCGGAATTGTAACACCGTAGATTAACGGCTCACCAATACCTAGAATACCTACAGGTAGGCCACCTTTAATCATGTTAACTAAAGGTTTATTTTTACGGCAACGCATCCAAAGTGCAATTGACGCGCCAACTTGTCCGCCACCTGCCATTGCAAGCATTGGAAGTAAGATTGTATATCCATTTTGTGCAATCATTTCAACATGAATAGGAGTCAACACTTGGTGTAACCCGAGCATTACCATCGGCAAGAACAGCGTCCCTAGAACAAATCCAGCGAACAGCCCACCTTTTGCGATAATCCAGTTGATACTACCAACAAGGCTAGTCGAAATAACCCCGGCAAACGGCATAATAATGAATACCGTAAACAAGCCAATAATAAGCAACGCAATCATCGGTGTTAAAATAATATCCAATGAATTTGGAATCCATTTACGTAAAAATTTCTCTAACACACAAAGCAAGTAAACCGCTAAAAGTACCCCGATAATACCGCCTTGTCCTGCAACCATATCACTACCATTGAAAATGTTTTTAATCGGTGTCTCAGGCGTCACACCCATCAATAAGGTTACCCCACCGATAGCCCCACCAAGTACGGGTGTGCCACCGAATTCTTGCGCTGTATTAATACCAACATAAATAACTAAGAATGAGAAAATACCATTTTTGATTACAGTTAAAATCGTTACATATTGCATCCAAGTTGCTGTATCGAGATTGCCCGCTTGAATATTATTGAAAAGAATTGCCGCAATACCCGCAATTAGGCCTGCTCCAACAAACCCTGGAATTAGTGGAACAAAAATATTAGCTACTGATTTTAATAAACGTTTAAAACCTGATGTATTATTTTGCTTTTGTTTCATGTTTGCTTTTGTCGCTGCTGCTTTTTCTTCTACGAGTTGTTTCCCTGTTTTCGCTGTATCATCACTTGTTACTGCGCTGTCAAGATTATCAGGTAATACTTCACCTAGCTTCACACCAGCCATGTCACACATCGCGCCGGCTACTTTATTTACAAAGCCCGGTCCAACGATGATTTGAAGTGTGTCGTCTTCTACGACACCTAAAACGCCTGGTGCCTTTTTAAGACCTTCCACATTTACTTTACTTGTATCTTTAATTCCTAAACGCACGCGAGTCATACAATGTGCGATTTTAGAAACGTTTTCCATGCCGCCAACTTCTTCAAAAATCTTTTGACCTAAGTCTTGTTCTTTTGTCATGTTCGCTCACTCCTTTATAATGTCCGTCGGATGAAACCGTCTGCATCTGCTAATTTTTCTGTGGCTGTCGCAAAGTCCGTTTTGGTTAAAATCATGACGATTGCTGTTTTCACGTGTTGGTTTGCTAATTCGTAATAGTTTGCTGCTGTATCGTAATCGCATTCTGTCGCTTCCATGATGATACGTTTCGAACGTTCTACCAGTTTTTCGTTGGTAGGCATCACATCGACCATCAAATTTTTGTAGACTTTTCCGATACCAATCATAGAAATCGTGGAAATCATGTTTAGTACGAGTTTCTGCGCTGTACCCGCTTTCAAACGTGTGGAACCAGTAAGAATTTCAGGACCACAATCCACTTCAATCGCTGTATCTGCATGTGCGGAGATTGCTGCACCTGTGTTACAAGATAGCGCACCTGTTTTGGCACCAATTTGTTTGGCATAATCTAACGCACCGATAACATAAGGCGTACGACCACTTGCCGCAATACCTAATACATAATCATCTGCTGTTAGCGCAATACCCTCTAAGTCTTCTTTACCCAAAATCACCGAGTCTTCAGCACCTTCTATCGCTTGTAAAAATGCTTTCTCGCCGCCTGCTATTAAACCAACAACCATTGTCGCCGGAACTCCAAACGTCGGAACACATTCTGCGGCATCCAGTACACCAAGACGGCCACTTGTTCCAGCGCCGACATAAACCAATCGACCACCTTTTTTAAAACTTGTAATCACATCTTTGATAACGGTTTCAATTGACGCAAGATTTGCAGCAATCGCACCTGTCACTTTTGCATCTTCATCATTCATTATTTGTAACGCTTCTTTCACTGATAGCGTATCTAAAGATGCTGTTTTTTCATTTCGTTTTTCCGTAGATAAATTCTCTAACATTGTAAGAACACCTCTTTCATGATTTTATTGTACCTCATTCGGAATTAAATTTCAATATTTATTTTCATATTTTGAAATAAAGTTTCATTTTTGTGTCAAAAAAAACAGCCTAACATTAGTTGCTAAGCCATTCATTATTTGTTAATTCTTTTACTTTAATATGTTTTTTAAAATTCTTTGCTAGTTTTTTATTATAATTCGTGTTTTGATCCGTCCAGTCTGTGCCGCGTTGTGTCGGCCAGCCTGATGTGTTCGCAATATAGGTTAGCATTTGGATTCCTTCTAAGCCTTTTCCTTGTGCGCGTTCGTAAGCTCTCGTCATGTTTGTAATTGCAACTTCAATATTTTTGGTTGGATCTAATAGGTCGTCATCATTCCATTCTTCTGGAGCTAAACCGCCACGATGAAGTTGAAATAAGCCAAACGAGCTACCATGGTCACCGATTGTTTTAGGATCAAAGCCGCTTTCTGTTTCTGCTATAGAAAGTGGAATCCACGCCGGAATATCATGTTTTTTTGCTGTTTCGGTAATCATCGTCATCATTTCAGCGCGTTCCTGATGTACTTGATAAAAGTGAAACACGAGCGCGCAACTAGCCAGTACACCCAGTATAAAAATAAATGTCTCTCTTTTCATAACCTTAACCTCTCAAATAATAAGATAATAAATTTGCAGCTTGCATTGTCTCCTCTGGCTTCCATATCCATATCATTAGCGCAATAGCGACAAGTACCACAAGTGCTATGCTCGTTATAATGTTTTTTGTTTTCATACTTGCTTCCCCTCTCCTAAATCAAGCTATATCAAAAATAAGATAAAATGTAATCCAGTCATCTTGTAATGTGGCGCCAAAGTCATATTTATGTTGCTCCATCACAGCCTGAACAATCGCAAGGCCTAGCCCTGTTCCAGAAAAATTCTTATTGCGCGATGCTTCGCGTACGTAAAACGGCTTCCAAAGATGTTCTAAAACAGCCGAATCACGGATGGTTGTCTTATTTTGAATCAGAAAGTAAAGTTTACCGTCTTGCGCATGCCATTCTATTTTCATTTGCTTTGTAACACCATATTTCATCGCGTTTGTCAGTAAATTATTGAACACCATTTCCATTTTCACACGATCCGCTAAAATCGTGATTTTTGGGTCTGCTTCTGATTTTATTCGCACATCGACATCCATCATGTCTTGATAATTCGCTAGTAAGCCGTCAAATAACGCTCGAACCTCTATCTTTTCTATATTTAATGGGTCTGCTTCCATTTTAGAGAACCGTAGTAGCTCCTCAATAATTAGACCAATTTGATCCGTCTGCTTCACAATCGTTTTCATATATGTTCCGTCGTCCAAACCGTCCTCAATACCCATACTATAAGCCTTAATTAAAGCAAGCGGCGTCTTCAATTCATGCGTTAAATCCGCCATGAAATACTTCAAATCTTTATTCCGTCGCAGCAACTCATGATGCGCTGTTTTCAAATCATCACTCATCACATTAATACTTGTCGCCAAGTCCTCTAGTTCGTCCTTTGTATTGATTGCCACTTTTTCAAAATTTAATTTCGAAATATGATCTGCAACAATCCGAAGTTCCTCCAGCGGTTTCGTTATTTTTTGAGAGAAGAAAACCGTGAGCGCGACAACTAAAATCGTACCGAACAGCATGATCATAAAGTTGAATTCATTAATAATTTTCGCCGTTTCATTGTAATCTGCGATCGAAACTCCCGCCAAAACAAGTAAGCCATCTTTCTCATTCAGGCTCACAAGAAAACTCGATTTCTGTTTCCCTTGATCATACAATTTATTCACAATAGCTCCGTTTTTCAGCTGATTTACTGTCTCATCAGTTACCCAGAAACGGTTCAGTGCGATTTGCTTACGTGACAATGCCAGCCCCAACATTTCATTGAGATTTTCCACACTCGTACTAAGCGGCTCTGAAACAATTGTCACATCATACTTCTTCTCCAACTGCGTCATATCGGTCTCAATCTTTCGCTTATCCCAGCGCTCTACTGCTTTCATCGCCTGTGTTACCCGCTGATTCATCTCATGAAAATAATATTTCGGCAAGAAAAATTGGTTCAAAAGGATTGATAACACAAAGACACCAATCACAACGGCAGAAATTCGCCATGTAAGCTTCCTGCCAAGTCTACTCATCCGAAGCCTCGAGACTATATCCCATTCCACGATGTGTTTTAATCAGTGAACCGCCTATTTTTTCACGGAGTCTGCGAATGTGTGTGTCAATGGTCCGTTCCTCGCCTTCATAATCAATACCCCAAACAAGATCTAATAGCTGTGTTCGATTTAAAATCCCGCCTTTATTTTGGCATAAGACGCGCATCAATCCATATTCGGTTTTCGTTGCGTTTAAATCACTGCCATCTTTGTATAGTTTTTTGGCGTATGTATCGATCGTGATATCCGCTATTTGAATTACATTATGAAATCCAGTTAGATTCTTGGCACGCGCTAGTAACGCTTTTGGAAAAAAAGGTTTCTTCACATAATCATCGGCTCCCGCCTCCAATGCGAAATATTCATCCTCTCCTTCACTTCTAGCTGTCAACATCATTACTTTCAATCCGCTAGTCGCCTTCATTTCCTTACAAACTTCGATACCATTAATACCTGGCATCATCCAATCAAGTACCGCTAAATCTAGTTTTTCTTCGTAAAATATCGTTAATGCTTCCTCGCCAGTTTCTGCTTGAAAGACAGTAAAACCTTCTTTTTCAAAATACGCACATACTATCCTTAACATATCTTTTTGATCATCGGCAATAAGTACATTCATGTTCATCACCCTAATATATCTTTTTTATTATCATATCATATATTTGTAACGCCAAATTGACAAAAAGGAAACCTTTAAGAATTCTTTAAAAATCAAAAAACCACTTCATCCCATCAAGGCGAAAAAGTGGTTCGGTATGCTACTTAGTTAGCAACAATATTGACTAGTTTCCCTGGCACAGCAATGACTTTGCGTACTGTTTTGCCAGTGATTTCTTCTTTGATTTTATCATTATTACGTGCTAGTTCTTCCAAAGCTTCACGGCTTAGGTCTTTAGCAACTGTGACTTTCGCTCTTACTTTGCCGTTTACTTGCAAGACGATTTCTACTTCATCTTCGACTAGTTTTGACTCGTCAAATGTTGGCCACGCTTCATACGTAATTGTTTCCGTATGGCCTAGACGGTGCCAAAGTTCTTCGGCCAAGTGAGGCGCAATTGGTGAGAGCAGTTGTGCGAATCCTTCTGCGTAAGATTTCGGCACGGTAGTCGCTTTGTAGGAGTCATTAATAAAAATCATCAATTGCGAAATACCTGTATTGAAACGCAGGTTTTCGTAGTGTTCGGTAACCATTTTAACCATTTGGTGATAAGATTTCTCAAGATTAACATTGGCTTCTGGCGTTATTTTCGCGTTAATTTCACCTGTTTCTTCTTCAATGAACAAACGCCAAACTCGGTCCAAGAATTTACGCGCGCCTTCTAAACCACTCGCATTCCATGGAATCGAAGCTTCCAGAGGTCCCATGAACATTTCGTAAAGGCGTAGCGTGTCAGCACCGTATTGTTCGACAACATCATCCGGATTGACAACATTGCCGCGAGATTTACTCATTTTTTCATTGTTTCCACCCAAAATCATCCCTTGGTTAAACAGTTTTTGGAATGGTTCTTTTGTTGGAACAACACCGATATCGTAGAGGAATTTATGCCAGAAACGAGCGTAAAGCAAGTGCAATACAGCATGCTCAGCACCGCCAATATATACATCGACTGGAAGCCATTTTTCAAGTTTTGCTTTATCGGCAAGTTCTTCTGTGTTTTCAGGATCGATATAACGCAAGAAGTACCAGCTTGAGCCAGCCCATTGTGGCATCGTATTTGTTTCGCGCATGCCTTTGCGGCCATTTGCATCCGTCACATTCACCCAATCCGTTAGGTTAGCAAGTGGCGATTCACCAGTTCCAGACGGCTTAATTTCCGTTGCTTTCGGAAGCAACAGTGGCAATTCTGATTCTGGAATCGTCGTTGTTTCGCCATCTTCCCAATGAATAATAGGAATAGGCTCACCCCAATAGCGTTGGCGACTGAATAACCAGTCACGCAAACGGAAACTGATTTTACGCGTACCAGCGCCGTTTTCTTCCAACCAAGTAATCATTTTGGTGATCGCATCGTCTTTATTTAGTCCATCCAAAAATGCAGAATTGATATGGTCGCCATCGCCAGTATAGGCTGCTTCTTCCACGTTTCCACCAGCAAGTACCGCTTTAATTGGCAAACCGAACTGTTTCGCAAAATCGTAATCGCGCTCATCATGTGCAGGTACCGCCATAATCGCACCAGTTCCGTATTGAATCAATACATAATCAGCAATCCAAATCGGCATTTCTTCTCCGTTTGCTGGATTAATCGCATAAGCGCCCGTAAATACGCCCGTCTTATCTTTCGCAAGGTCTGTACGTTCTAGTTCGCTTTTAAGCTCAACTTGTTTCTGGTACGCTGCAACCGCTTCTTTTTGATCTGCCGTCACGATTTTATCCACCAAATCATGCTCTGGTGCAAGCACTGCATACGTTGCTCCAAAAAGCGTATCCGGGCGCGTCGTAAACACCGTAAATTCCGCATCGCTATCCTTCACTTGGAAAGACACTTCCGCACCTTCCGAACGTCCAATCCAGTTGCGTTGCATATCTTTAATATTCTCCGGCCAGTCTACCAAATCCAAATCATCCAACAAACGATCCGCGTACGCCGTAATTTTCAACATCCATTGACGCATTGGCTTACGGAAAACCGGGAAGCCTCCACGTTCACTTTTGCCGTCGATAACTTCCTCATTCGCAAGCACCGTTCCAAGCGCAGGACACCAGTTCACCGCAACTTCAGCCTCGTACGCCAAGCCTTTTTCGTATAGTTTTGTAAAAATCCATTGTGTCCATTTATAATAGCTAGGGTCAGTCGTATTAATCTCACGATCCCAGTCATATGAGAAACCTAGCGCCTTAATTTGGCGAGTAAAGTTCGCAATATTATGCGCCGTAAATTCAGCTGGATCATTTCCTGTATCAATCGCATATTGCTCAGCAGGCAAACCAAATGCATCCCAACCAATCGGGTGAAGCACGTTATAGCCTTGCATCCGCTTCATACGAGACAAAATATCTGTCGCCGTGTAGCCTTCCGGATGTCCTACATGTAGACCAGCTCCCGATGGATAAGGAAACATATCGAGTGCATAAAAATTCGCTTTATCCGCGTCTTCCGTTGTTTTAAAAGTCTTCTCAGATTCCCATTTCTTCTGCCATCTCGGCTCCAACTCTTTGTGATTAAACGTCATTTTCCAAAACTCCCTTTCGTATCGTGCTATGGGCGTAAACAAAAAAATCCCATAGCAAAAAAATGCCATGGGACGAGAGTATCCAGCTCCCGCGGTACCACCCAAATTAGTGTGTCCACTCAACTCAATATCTTTAACGCAGATAATACGGCGGTCTAAAACCACATCTATGCTCCAAGGCAAGTTCATGCGCCAACGTGTGTGACTTGCAGCAACCGTCACCTCTCTATACACGAATCTATCGCACTACTACTCCTCTTCTTCGCGAATCAATAGCTCTATTGTAGCCTATAAGAAACGCTTTGACAACCTTTTAAATAGGCGCTTTATCAAGTGAAGTCAACCAGATCATCTCTACTTTATCATTCCAAAAACCAAAACGTAATTCAATATTATTATCCTTATCTTCATAAACAAGCTCCTGCTCATATCGATCTGATTTCGTCAAATCACGATACGATGACCCATAAGCTTTCGTTACCTGATTTACAGAATCGCCAAAACCAATGCCGCGACCCGTTTTTAAATTATCGCTTGCATACTCGATATGAATAACTCGATTCTTATCCGCATCTTCTATCGACACCCAATACGACGCTTTTTTTTCCTTTTTTTAGGAACTAAAACCTTCATCTGTTTCGCAAGTGACTTATCCGTCACAGGCTTTGAAGTAAAATCTTTTTTCTGCGTACTTTCATCCAGTACCTGATTTACTTTCGTTCCTTCTACCGATTCCGAAGAAAGGTCCGTGGACGCAACTTGCTTATGAATCTCATAATAAGGGCTCCCAGTCACAAAGAATGTCTGTCTAAAAAACACTACCATTAGCCCCGCCAGCAAAACAAGCGCCGCGACACCAAGCCAATGTTTCTTCATATTAAATTTCCCGTAAAAAGCAGTGGCAACCATCAAACAAAGAATCGCCAAAACCAGATATAAAATTATCATTCTCCCACTTCTTTCACATTTCCCAAAGTCTTCTTAAAAAATAGCATAGTTATGCGAATAAAGCAACGAAAATAAGCCGTATTATGAACGTTTATACTTCATCAAAGGATAAAGTAAGAAGCCTAACAAAAATAAGCCAATACTTAGCACAAAAACATGCCAATCTTCCGTCCCACTTTTTATAATCCAACACGCATACGTCAGCGCTAGTGCGGCGATGAAACCGTCAAACCATCGTTTCGCAACTGAATTCGTCTCATACGTTGCGCCAGTAAGCGTTAGCTTCAATTGGAAAAGCGGTGAAATGAAATACTGCACGAGAAACGCAAGCGTTGATACTTTCACGACGAAATCATAAGCCGCCGCAATATTTCCCGACAATGTCGACAAAATAAATAACTGTGATGCACAACATGTCAAAACCAACACAAGAACAGGTGTCCCATTCTTATTCACCTTCGCCAGAAACGGCAAGAAAAGCCCATTTTTTGCTGCTTGATATGGTGCTTCTGAACTCATCATAATCCAACCAATTGCCGAACCAAATAAGCAAACAAGCGCAAGTAACGCCATCACAGCTGAACCACCACTCCCCGTCACAACATTCAACGCATCAGCAAGCGGACTCGCCGAATGTAGCAACTTCGACTTAGGAATAAGCCCCAGAGCCAAAATTGTAATCGTCGTATACAAGCAAACCGAGATAATAAGTCCTGAAATCGTAGCCGCCCGAACTGTTTTTCCAGATTTTGCGCGCCCAGCAAACATCATCGCCGATTCAATCCCAATAAATGCCCATAATGTTACAATCGCCGCACTATTCACTTGTGACAGCAAGCCGTGCTCTAAACCGCTCGTGTCCACAACTGGGTGATACCATTCCCCCATCACCGACGACTGAAAAGCAAATAAACCGACAACGATAAACAGAAAGAATCCGATAATTTTTGCGGCAGTAGCAACGAAATTAATCCGTCCAGCACTACCAACACCTTGAATAATAATCAAACAAACGCCCCAAAGTAGCAACGAACAAATAATAAATGTCAACAATTGCCCAAGCCCAAGCGTATAAGACCCCAACGAAAACACAATTTGTTTACTATTTAAAACAGGGAAAAATACCGATAAATAGCCCGCAAACGACGTAATAATTGAAACATTTCCCGCCCAATTCGCGACCCAATAACTCCAAACCGCGATAAATCCCGCAAGTCGTTTCCATTTTGGGTTACGAAATAATTCGAATGCATGGCTTTGCGCACCACTCGTCAGGTCTGGTCGTCGCACAGCCAAATTCCCGAATACAAGAGCAATCATTAGCACCCCTGTTCCCGTTAAAATCCACGCTAACGTAATCCCAAGTGGGCTTGCCACTGCAGCCATTTGTCGTGGTAACATGAAAATCCCCGATCCAATCATATTCCCTACAACGAGGGATGTTAATACAAGATAGCCCATTTTCTTATTTGTTTTACTCATCACTTCTGCCTCCAAAATAAGTTTAACACATTACCAAACTAAAGTATTTTTATATCATAGCACAACGAATCCATCACCGCAAGCCCGAAAAAATGTGATAAAATAGCAAGGATGATACTTTTTTATAATTGAAGGAGATTGACAAACAATGAACCCATTTCCATATTCCAATGACAATAAACGTTACCACACATGGAACTACTGCCTGCGCGAGCACTTTGGTTATAAAGTGTTTAAAGTGGCGCTAGATGGTGGCTTTGACTGCCCGAACCGTGATGGCACTGCAGCACACGGGGGGTGTACTTTTTGCAGTGTAGCGGGTTCTGGTGATTTCGCTGGGGACCGTGTGGATGATTTGCAAACCCAGTTTCACACGATTAAAGAAAAAATGCATACGAAATGGAAAGATGGCAAATACATGGCTTATTTCCAAGCATTTACGAATACGCATGCCCCTGTCGCTGAACTTCGCGAGAAATATGAATCTGTGTTAAGTGAACCAGGTGTTGTCGGCTTATCAATTGCCACACGTCCGGACTGCCTGCCAGACGACGTTGTAGACTATCTGGCCGAGCTAAACGATCGGATTTATTTGTGGGTCGAATTAGGACTTCAGAGCGCGCACAACGAGACAGGCGTTTTGATTAACCGAGCACATGATTATGACTGCTATGTCGAAGGTGTCGCAAAACTACACGCCCGTGGCATTCGCGTCTGCACACATATCATTAACGGCTTGCCTCGAGAAACACCAGAAATGATGATGCAAACCGTGCAAAAAGTAGTGGAAAGCGGCGTGGCGGGAATTAAGATTCATCTATTGCATTTATTAAAAGGTACGCCAATGGTGCAACAATATCAAAACGGCGAACTGAAATTTCTAACAAAAGACGACTATGTGAGCCTTGTTTGCGATCAACTTGAGATTTTGCCACCTGAAATGGTGATTCACCGCATTACAGGAGATGGTGCCATCGATGACTTAATCGGACCAATTTGGAGCCTAAATAAATGGGAAGTTCTCAATTCCATCGATGCCGAACTCGTGCGCCGAGATAGTTGGCAAGGTAAGTTTTATAGCACAGCAAAAGTCGGTGGCCACATATGAACTTAAAAGCGATTTTACCTTTTAGCCATGATTTATTAACACGAATTGTCATGCCTGGCGATACGGTCGTTGATGCAACCGTCGGAAATGGCCATGACACAGCTTTTCTTGCAGAACTAGTCGGCGTCAACGGACATGTTTACGGCTTTGATATTCAACAGAAAGCGATAGAAACAAACTACACACAATCTCACTGAAAAAAAGCTACAGCAACAAGTCACGCTTTTTCAAGAGTCACATGCCAACATAGCAAATAAAGTAGGCTCCCAGACCATCAAGGCAGCTATTTTCAATCTCGGCTACTTGCTGGAGGCGACAAAACAATTACCACACTTGCCGATTCGACCATCGAAGCCATCACAGCAACGCTATCTCTGCTTTCCGTCGGAGGAATTGTCATATTAGTCATCTACCACGGTCATCCAGAAGGACAAGCCGAAAAAAATGCGGTCTTAGCGTACACCGAACTACTTCCACAAAATCAATTCCATGTATTACAATATCGTTTTACCAACCAACGCAATAACCCACCGTTCGTCATCGCAATCGAAAAACGTACACAAAAACCAGCTCGCGTTCATTAACGAAACTGGTTTTTGTGTTATTCATTTTGTTAAGGTAATCAGTCTCGCTAAAAAATCGTGATAAAAATCGGCTGTATAATGTACGTAAAAAGAACCCCAAGGATGTTCGGCGTTTAGTGTGTAAGCGTCTTTGCTCATATCTAACACACGAACTGGAAAATTTTCTTCTACATAATTATCCAGTTCATCCCACAGTGTATTCAACATTTCCGTATCCACCGTTGGATACTTGCGACTTTCTCGCCAAGCATTAAGCGAGCTACCATCTGCAAAAACATCGACAAACCGTGCTTTTACAAGAATAACCTGACACGACGGTGCAACTTTTTTCACATGGTCAAAAAACCGGCGCACATGCACTTTCCAAACCGCTAAATAGCGTTCAAACTCCCCATCCAAAGTTAGCCTGCCTGCCTGATTAGAAACAGGAGGAAATGTAGCAAACTTTGGATTATACGTAAAATATCCATTTGCGGTTTCCACAACCCCTAAATAAATATCCGCATACAAGTCTAGCAACAAATATTCCGGCTGGCGCTCGTGTAGCTGCGATAGAAATTCTTTTGTATGCTCTGTACAATAGTGCCAACTCGTAAAAGCGTTCATCTGGTCCATAGCTACGTCTTCTGGTATGGATAAAACAGGAGACATCAAACTCAGCATACTACATTGATGCTGATGCAAAACACATTCAAAATCCTCCTTATACGTTGGATTAAACAATGTATTAAAATTATCTCGTGTCATACAGGAACCTACAATTGCGATTTTTGTAAGTGTAATCTTACTCGTCTCCTTTACTCCGTCAATGCGGCTATTTGATCTACCGTGTTAATGAGATTCTTCGATGTAAGCAATAATTCGTTGATACATGTTGTCTGCTCAATAATTGTATTCCTCGAAATATCCGCATGTTTGTGCACAGCAGAATCAAACACATTACGAATCTCGATAGAATCAGACGGAATTTGCGTATATAAATTATAATTAAAAGAAATGAGTGGACAACCAAAAATAATTCTTCGACGCGTCGTTTCTTGATTTGCTAGCCGTTTCAAATCATTCAAAAGACTCTTTTTACGGAAATCTCGCAAGAAATGGAGATCGTTCTCTTGGTTGTACTGCTCTGTACTAATAATCGGATCTACTGTTACCGAATTATAATCACCTAGCATGCTGTGATACAATGCCCCAGTTCCTCCTTTAGAACCACCATACAAAACGACATCATCTGAATCGACATGATTCGATTCCACGACAAAACGAATCGCGCCTTGAATATCATCCTCCATATTCGTATAGTTAAACGTATTCACATAATGACTACCATACGATAAATTCAAGTCCATAATTCGCATCACCAGCGTATTCTTCACTAAATGCTTTTGAATACTCGGAAATGATGGTGTAAAACAACGGTGCGCTATATTCGCACTATGATACTCATCCTTCCCTGGCATTGGCGAAAAGATAACAACTAACCGTTTTGGTGCAAGCTTATTCTCTTTCTCAGCAGGAACAGCATGTAACGAATAAAATAAATCGCCATACTGAATTAAATCTTTTCTTTGCCAAATCGAGTGCACATCTTGGCGACGAATAAAATAAGAAGACTGCCCAACATGCATGTAAAGTACATAATCATGTGCCAAAATTTCTTTATACATGTCCAAAATAGGCTGTGTTTCTCGTGCTAACTCCAAAATATTCTTATTGGAGAATGTTTTAACAACCACTTTCATTTTTTCAAAGCCACATTGAAATTTATAAATATCTGTAAATTCGATGTCATTATTTGTTGCCAAATCTCTTCACAACCTTTCTTAAGAAAACAATTGATGTAGTAAAATATCGTTTAATGTGACGCTATCATTGCTTAGCATGCGTCTTTGAATCGCATGACAATAGCTAAGCACATGCGAATCATGCTGTAATATGGCATTTGCTAATGTTGTTGTCGTATAGGACTTACCTTCTAAATGGCACGTTTTCTTCATATCAAAATACCAACCAACTTTTTTTGCGTATTTCTCCGAATCCTCTTGCAAAATGATAATTTGCTTATTCAAATGCGCGTAATCAAAAATCGCAGAAGAATAATCCGAAATCAATATATCTGCTAGCAAAAAAAGCTCCTGAATATCTACCAGCTCATTAAAGAAGCAATGAATCCTTGCATCCAGTGACTTGTAAAACCTACGTAACTTTGTTTCTAATGGATGCAATTTTACGATGATTTCATATTCCTCTGGCAGAAGGTTTATCAATTCTTTTAAATTCACACTAGTTATTTCATCTCGTGCTTGCTTTCGCCACGTTGGACAGAATAAAATATACTTTTTTTTCTGGGTTAAACGGACGGTTAAAATACTTCATATGAATTCGCGATTTTTCGCTATACGAACTTCTATTCTGAATGAGGTACGCATTTCGCGGTGCGCCCAATTCCAATATTTTTAATTCTGGATTTTCTGAGAGTGCAAAAGCCGAAGTAAATAGCTTTGTGTTGAAGGTAGACGAGCTGAGAAGATAATCCCATTTTTTCATTCTCGGCAAAAACGCAGTAAGTTCTTGTTTGCGATGTTTCGGATCTTCCAAATCAGCTACCATTTTCTTTAAAGGTAAGCCATGCCAAGTTTGAATAATAACCTGATTCGGAGATTTCCCAACTTTATCCAATGTATTGCCATTGACAATGACATATTTACTTTTCCGAAACATTTGTTGATAACGTAAGCTACCAAGACGAACCGACTCCATGCCGAAATGTCGAACTTCCATATCAACTAACTGGTTTACCGAACTAACAAAAATCTTTGCATTCGGTCTATTTTTCTTTATCCAAAGTGCGATATACTTCGGGTCTCCCGAAAAAGATTTACCATGAAATGATTCGATAAAAAATATGTCCTCCTGCACCTCAAGACTTTGCTTCCGATTGTTCTTTCGTTCTTGCACAAAATCAAAAACCGATTTCACTGTTTTTTTAACAGGTGCACTAGTCACCAATGGGCCAACAATTGGTTTGTCTTTCACACTATTATATAGTTTATAAATAAGTGGAATTCGTTCTACTTGATCTGCAAGAATACTTCCCCAAATCTCTTCTTCACTTTTTAGTAATTTCCAATTTTTTTGCTTTTGCTTTTTAAATTGTAGTAATGCTTGTTCATAAAGCGCCACGTAGTTTCTCGGATTAGCAATAACCGCTAGGGCCTGACGATAATTGACTTTTTGAACTGCATCAACGAATCGTAGTATGCGCATTGCATCTCTTTGAACATCTTTAGAAATCCACTGAATATTATTCGGGTTCCCATAAATCTCTCGAAGTACCCCGTCTTCTCCTGGATACAAAATAGCCCGCTTTCCCTTCGCTAATGCTTCAATAATGGAATAGCCAAACGTTTCGTACCGCGATGTAGAAAAGTAGATATAGTCTACTGGCGTCCCCTGATTGAAAAAAACATTGGCGTGCAAACCATAGTCATTAATTAAATTGCGATACAACATTTCCGACGGCCCATATCCTTCAATATAGAGCTTCATATGCTTTGCGTCACAATAATGTACTAAATAATCTAAAAGTCGAATTGCGTAAGAAATATCTTTCACATCATCCTCAAAACGAGAAAGAACATACAAATTACTCGTCTCATTTTGTAGCTTGCTCTCAGGCAGTGACAGGTGATGCGTGCTGACATGATGCACTAATATAGAGGAATAATTATATTTCGTCTGAAACTCTTTTTTGATTGATTCTGTCGCAACTCTTACCCAATCCAAGCCGTACAAATCCTGCGCTAAATTTTCTGGAAGCAGGCTTAATGGCGCATGAATTTCACCAATAACCATCGCATTTGGAAAATGATGTTTAATCAACTGGCCTAGAACAAAGAAAGTTTCCCGCGTAATAATATACACATCAATTGTCTGATCCTTGCCTATTTCCTGAATCATCTGGAAAGTTACGCGATTGCTCAATTTTTCCTGATGGCGAAGCGTAAGTATATCAGTTGCAGAAAACGGTCGCGCATTATAAATAACAACATCCACCTTTTCTTGATTGAATTCTTTTGTTACATTCAAATTACTCCTGCTTGTTCCACCTGGCGAAAAAATATTAAATCCGATTATTCCAACTTTCATGATTCATAGCTCCTTGCTTTCTCAAAAAAAATAGTTTCATAGGTTCGACTGAAGATTAGGCTCGAGCTAATTGTTCTTTGATATAGGTTGTTGATATATCCTTTGTTCGCTCTAAATAGCAGACATCGCAATAAGGCGTCAAAAAATCAAACTGCCCTTTCCAGTCATCTCCCATTACAAAAATGGTAATCTCATTTGATTGAATATCCGTTATTTTTTGATCCCATGTCGTTTCAGGAATCACTACATCCACATGCTTAATAGCTTCCAGTAAATATTTGCGTTGCTCAAAATTATGAAATGCTTCTTTTCCTTTTAGTTTATTGAACTCATCGGTAGATAGCACAACGGTAAGATGATCTCCAAGTGCTTTTGCACGTTCTAGCAAGCGAATATGCCCCCAGTGTAGTAAATCAAAAGTACCGTAAGTAATAACTTTTTTTCATCAAATCTCCACCTTCCCGTTTTAGTTTTTCTTCAAAAAAGTATTTTTATATTAAATTTTCGAAAATAAAAAATTTTACATCCAAAAAACGTAATTAAGTTAATATTTAAATTTTTGTTTTTGAAAATATAATGAAATTAAGCTAATTTTCCGAATTATAAAAACCTTTATATCGTTTGAAATAAAATTTCATAGTAGGTATAATTAAGCTAAAATATATGAAAGTAAGGTGTTTTTCACATGTTTGGTATTTCCGTATATCTTTCCGAAAATAATGAGTTTGAAACAACCATCGAGAAAGCGGCAAAAAATAATTTCTCACTTATTTTTAGTTCGCTACATATTCCTGAAGAAAATCCAACGAATTACAAACATCTGTTAACGAGGCTTGCCAACGCAGCCATGAAAAATAACATGCAACTCATTCTTGATATTTCTGCAAAATCACTAGAATACCTAGATTTAGATATTCAGCATGCCGACCAACTAACGAACCTTGGAGTAGCTGGACTTCGCGTTGATTATGGTCTTTCTACACTTGAAATTGCCGAACTTTCAACAAAAATCAAAGTTTTTCTGAATGCCAGTACGATTAACCAGCCATTTTTAGAGGCGCTTTTGCAAGCTGGGGTTGATATAACACAAGTTGAGGCATTTCATAACTACTATCCAAAACCGCATACTGGTTTAGATACCCTATTTTTCAAACAAACCAATGACTTTCTTCATGAATACGGTTTGAAAATTGCCGCATTTGTTCCAGGTGATGGTATACTACGGCAACCACTATTTGAAGGGCTCCCAACTTTAGAGAAACATCGCACTTGTCATCCATTTTTAGCTGCACTAGAACTAGAAAGTCTGGGTGTTGATCATGTGTATATTGGTGATCCAGCATTGCGCAATGAAACAACACAACAATTTGCAGCTTACGCAAAAGATGGTACAATAATGCTTGACTGTGTCCTAACAGAGATGTTGGCACCAGAACTAGTGAAACAGCTCCATTCCACTGACAGAAATCGTATGGATCCCGCTCGTGATCTTATCCGTTTAGAAAATTCACGCCCAGCACTCAGTCATTTTGAAATCCAACCCACCAGTAAAAATACAAGACCTGTTGGCACTATTACAGTTGATAATGTTTTATTTGGTCGTTATCAAGGAGAAATTTGTATTACATGCAAAGACCTACCTGTCGATCTCAAATCAAATAATATTGGCTGTCTAACAAAGCAGGCGATATTGCTACTTCCATTTATAAAGCCCGGACAGTCTGTCAAGCTACACCCAATCATTCAAGAATAAGCTTACTAACATCGCAACTCTGCGCTTTTCATTATTGCACAACGACATGCATTTATTCAATAGTTCTTGGCATCTTTCACCTTATTTACACATTTTTGCTGGTTTTGTATAAAATAACTTGGTTCAGCTAGTGAAAATGAAAAAAGCATCTCACAAATAGAGTAGCCTTTCAATGATTGCTACGTAAATCCGTAAAATAACTAGAATAATTTTACAAAAGTCGTGTCTCGCAAATGAACTTATTGGCTATTTTCTAACCGATTTTTACCAGCCATTCGCCCCCCGTTACATGATAAATTATACAGCCAACTTTTTTCAAATACAAGGGATTCTCAATTATTTCACAGTAAATACATATTCCCTATGCTCTTGCTGAAATTTATGGAACTTATTTTACAATCGCTTAATAATTAGCTTTAGCGAAAGAAATTTGTTATCCGCGAATTTTTAAAAATCATTTTATGTAATACTCCCCAAAAATATCCGTTTCTAATTTGTATTTCGTATAGAATACTTTGGAAACAGATTGGTTATATAAAACAATAATTCGAAAATAACAAAAAATTATAATCATACTAAACTGAGTATAAAAATTCATTTGCTAATTTCAATAAACCTGATTGCATTATCTTAGATTCACCCCCAACATAAATAAATTATACAAGCATTTTTTCATGAATACAATACTTTATTTTTTATTTCACAATATATACATATTCTATACATTTTTTACGTTATTTGAGGAATTTCTGATTATACAAATATTTTATATATAGCATCAAAACACATACTTCTCCTTTGCTTGTTGAAATTACGTTTACACAATAAATAGGGACACCCGATGCCAGTGAAAGCTGACAGAGAGGTGTCCCTATTTCTCTTTTGTAATTTCATCCATCAAATGACAACATATCTTTTGTCATCTAGCAATCAACGTGTGCCCCATTTGTCTACACGTAACGTTGCCAATGCAGTTAAACGAACAATATGAATTGTGAAAAAATGGATCAATCCGTAAATCGGTGCCATCATATAACATAGTGGATATTTAAAAATATAATGCACATTTCGCGCATAGGCTGATAAACATGCTAGTACCAAGTAAAATATCCAATCTACCCATGTTAAATCCCAGAAATGCCAGAACACATTATAGCCAATAGCAGCTAGAAAAAGAAGCCACAGTCCTAATTCTAGGAACGACCAAAGAAAGACTATTGGGTGTGTCAGAATCATCCGCATGGAGATAAAGGTTTCGCGGAAGAACGACTTGCTCCAGCGCGTTTGTTGTTTCAAGAAGACACCCATGGAATCTGGAACATCTGTAATACATTCTGCTGTCGACTGATACATTGTTTTTCCTTTTTCAATGGCATAATTGGTTAGGCAACGGTCATCCCCAACAGAAGCCGGAACACCAAGCACTGTCTGATTCAAATATCGTGTCAAATTGTCCATCACTACTTCGCGTCGGTAACAACTAATCGGCCCAGAGCAGACAAGAATATGCCCTGTTACCGATTGTGATGCTCGTTCCACACGAAAAGCATTATCGTAACGCATATCCAGTAATCGTGTTAACAAATTAGTAGCCCGATTACGCGCATTAATATGCCCAGTTACTGCCATTACTTCCGGATCTGCAAACGGGCGCAGTAACTCATACAATGTATCTTCAAAAATTTCCCCATCCGAATCCATTGTAAAGAAAACATCTCCCGTCGAATGCTCGAACGCATACGCCTGAGCGTGACGTTTTCCTTGATTCTTTTCTAATTCATGAATGATAATATTTTTCGTGTTAGGTAGATCATTCTCCGCCACATACTTTCGCAAAGCATTTACCGCATCTTTTGACTTACTACCATCTTCAACAAAAAAAAATTTCATGAATCGGATAGGTCTGTTTTTGAATCGTAGCCATCAGACGTAAAACCGCTTCACTCGATTCGTTGTATGCTGGAATAACGACCGTCACCTTCAAATCAGGTGGTGCATTTGTCTTTGGTTTGTAGAACATCGATAATGTCATTTTGATGATGAGATAAATAACCATTCCCCACCCATAAATACTAAATGATGTCGAAATATTACCTGTCCTCCAGAAACCAATCATTTCTAGCATCATAAAGCATAATACAAAACCGATGATAGAAATAAGAAAAGATGATTTTTTTTCGTTTTACTTCATACATCACACTAGCTCCTTTAAATTTCAATATACATATTATTCTGTTAAATATTAATTAATTATTATTCTAAAAATAATGATTAAAATCTAAACACCCTTTAGTCATAAGAAGCACCTGTTTTTTTACACTGTATATTTTATTCCCTTGCACTAAAAATATCTTGAACTATTTCAGCCAGATTTTGGGTGAGAATCATTCTAGTTTTCCTAAGGTCCACTTCCTTTCGACTATTCAAACGCTAATAATGTCACATTATGAAAAATAAAACCACACGAGGTTGGGACAAAACTCAAGATAAAGCAAAACCGCCGAGCCATTTACTTTGGGTAATACGAAAAATTTTGCTTTACACAAATCGAGCGAAAGCGTTTGTATTCAGGGAGTTTGGTGGAAGCCGGAAGCGGAGCATACTGGTGTATGTGAGAACCGGAAGTCCGCCAAATTCCCTGAATGCGAGCGCTTGTCGCCGATTTACTTGGGTTATGTCCCAGACTCGTTACATGTGATATTTAATTTCTAAAGCTAAGTATACTCCTACTAATAGCAGTTTCAACCTTTTGCGATATATTTCACAATAAATACACATTAAACCTACTTGCAAACGCGTTCATTAAATTTTTCACTGTGCTATGGACATACAATAAGACAATGAGACACGTTTCGCATTAGCCATTTTTAGAAATAATATCCTATTAAAAATAAAAAACGACTAAAACCCATGTAAGGATTTTAATCGCTTTAGATTACTTACCAAAATTATATTTATTCTCTACATATACATCGTACCAAATCATAAAGATAACAACTGTCCAAATCTTACGGCTATAATCATGTTTTCCTGCACAATGATCTTCTAACAATTGTAATACGTATTTTTTATTGATAAGATGGTCTGTTCCTGAATCTCGAATCAAATTCTTCACCCACTGGTTCATCTCATCTTTTAGCCAGTGGCGGATTGGCACTGGAAAACCTAATTTGCGGCGATTCAGCACGTGATCTGGTACAAAGCTTTCTGCTGCTTTACGCAAGACATATTTTGTTGTGCCATTAGTTGTTTTCATGGAAGCTGGAATGTCTTTTGCTACACGAAATACTTCTTTGTCTAAGAACGGTACGCGAACTTCTAGCGAGTTGGCCATTGTCATACGGTCTGCTTTTAACAAAATATCACCGCGCATCCATGTGTGAATATCGATATACTGCATGCGTTCTACAGGGTTATAACCAACTGTTTCTGCGTATAATGGATCAGTAATTTTTGTATAGTCGTGCCCTGTTTGATACTTCGGTAGCAAAATCTTTTTCTCTGATTCCGTGAACATTTTGGCATTTCCAATGTAGCGTTCTTCCATCGGTGTTGTTCCGCGTTCTAGGAAGCTCTTGCCGCGCATTCCTTCCGGCATTACATTCGCAACACCACGTAGCATCGATTTTAGGACACCTGGCATCTTGTTGAAAACAGAAAGAGAGTTTGGTTCATTGTAGATATTATAACCGCCAAACAGCTCGTCAGCACCCTCTCCAGACAAAGCAACAGTTACATGTTTGCGTGCTTCGCGGGATAAGAAGTACAAAGGAATCGCAGCTGGGTCAGCTAACGGATCGTCCATGTGCCAAACAATTTTTGGTAATTCGTCCATATATTCTTGTGGTGTAATGATATAGCTAATATTTTCTACGCCTAATTTCTCGGCAGTTTCTTTGGCAACATCGACTTCACTAAAACCGTCGCGCTCAAAGCCTACTGAGAAGGTTTTAATTGCTGGATGATACTCTTTTGCAATAGCTGCAATGATAGAAGAATCAATACCTCCTGATAGGAACGAACCAACTGGCACATCACTGCGCATATGCATTTTTACAGAATCGTACATGACATCTCGAATTTCTTTAATGAATGTATCTTCCGATTTGCTTACAGGTTGGAATTGGGCTTTCCAGTAACGGCTAATTTGCATTTCTCCGCCGATTTTTTTCGTGAAATAATGACCTGGCTCTAAACGTTTCACGCCTTGTGTTAGGGAATCAGGTTCTGGAACGAACTGGAATGTCATGTAGTTTTGTAAAGATACTTCATCTAATTTGGTTGATTTTAACGCGTGTAAAATCGATTTCTTCTCGGAACCCATGTACAATTTGCCGTCTTCTTCTGCATAGAAAAATGGCTTGATACCAAATGGATCGCGCGCGCCATAGACGGTCTGTTCTTCTTTATCCCAAATAACAAAACCGAACATACCGCGTAATTGTTCTGCCGTTTTTTCTTTGTATTTGGCATATGTAGCAATAATAACCTCTGTATCACTGCTTGTCTCGAAAGTCATGCCTTCTTTCATTAAATTCTCACGCAGCTCCACATAGTTATACACTTCACCATTAAAAATTATCCAATAACGCTCATTCTCATAAGTCAGCGGCTGATGACCGTTCTCTACGTCAATAATACTTAGGCGACGGAAACCAAACTGAACATGCTCGTCTGTAAAAAACCCTTCATCATCAGGGCCACGGTGGGTAATCATATCATTCATTTGTTTAAATGTTTCTTTTTGTTCGCCGGTAATTTCAGCAATGCGGTCATGCACGCATCCAATAAATCCACACATCGTCACATTTCTCCTCTATTATTATACTAGTCTTGTTCTCTTTTTCAACAACGTCTATCATATCATAAATAGGGTTTGTTTGAACAGCATCGCGCAAAAAAGAGTTTGAAGTTGCCTCCAAACTCTTTATACATAGCTATATCAGTCTGTATGTTTCAAGACTGGACGATCGTGCAGTGGTTGTACTTTACGATTGTTGCCGTCGTAGTATTTGTTAAATTCAGCGATTTGTTCTTTAGAAACTTCCACTGGATTTGCCATGACATACCATTCTACGTTCTCAGATAGTGGTGGTGTTGTTAAGGAACCTAGATAGTGGTAATATGTTTTGTTGGTTGGAAGCAGTGCAGCGACATTAATTGGCTCACTAACAGTTGTTTTCTCACCTTTTTTAATGTTGGATAAGATGGTTTCAAACGCTGGATTTGCTTTTCCTTCTTTAAAGAAAACAGCAATAACAGCTAGACGGCTATCTTGGCTTTCGTTTACAAAGTGCGCTTCGATTGGGTAATGTTTGCCATTCATTGTGTGCTCGCTCTCGGCATGGAAATGAAATTGATTTAACTCAAAGTTACGTCCGTTAATAAGTGCTGTACCGCCATCATCAACTTGGATGCTATGGCCATTGTCAACTTCGTCTGTTACTTTTTGGTTGTAATTCAATTCAATAGTACCTTTGTCTTCCATCTTCGTTGTTTTTGCTGTTTCAATATTGATTGGCGACTGCGTGTCTCCTGCTTCAAATTGCCACGACTTTTGATCATGATAATCTAAGTGATCTTCATGCTTTGCTGTTGTTTCTGTTTTCTTGCTCTCTTCTTTCTTTGAATCACTTGCCTCGCTATTGCCACATCCTGCTACCAAAACAAGTGATGCCGCGATTGCTGATGCTGCCAGTAATTTTGTTTTCATGGTGAAAACCCCCTTCGTTATGTAACTTAATTATTATATTACATAACGATTCATTTGTATGTGTATTTTTTGTGACAGAATTTCCATATCCTCTTAAAAAATATTACTTTTTATCCAAAAAACTAGCTTGACAATTGCCAAAGCTAGTTTCTCGTTCTTTATTTATTTCACATTCGCTGTATTTTGTAAGAAATTTTTCATTTGAACCGCTTTATCTGTGCGTTCCCATGGCAGGTCCAAGTCAAGGCGCCCAAAATGGCCGAATGCTGCTGTTTGGCGGTAAATTGGTCGGCGTAAGTCAAGCATCTGAATAATACCTGCTGGACGTAAATCAAAAAATTGATTCACTGCATTGATTAACTCTTGCTCGCTATATTCACTCGTGCCATAAGTATCGATAGAAATTGACACCGGATGAGCAACACCAATTGCATATGCTAACTGGACTTCTGCTTTTTTCGCAAGGCCTGCTGCGACGATGTTTTTGGCAACATAGCGCGCGGCATAAGCGCCTGAACGATCGACTTTTGTTGGATCTTTACCAGAAAATGCGCCACCACCATGACGCGCATAGCCTCCGTAGGTATCCACGATGATTTTGCGGCCTGTTAAGCCTGCATCGCCTTGAGGTCCGCCGATAACAAAGCGTCCTGTTGGATTGATGAAATATTTCGTTTCAGAATCAAGCAATCGGACATCGATGACTTCTTCAATGACTAATTTATGCAAGTCTGTTGCAATTTGTTCTTGTGTAACATCCGGATGGTGTTGTGTCGAAATGACAATGGTATCAACACGAACTGGTTGATTATTGTCATCATACTCGACTGTCACTTGTGTTTTCGCATCTGGACGTAGGTATGTTAACACATTATTTTTTCGTAATTCGGCAATTTTGCGGGATAAGGCATGCGCAAGCGAAATTGGAAGCGGCATTAGTTCTTCGGTTTCATCCGTTGCAAAACCAAACATTAATCCCTGATCCCCCGCTCCAATGGCGTCAATCGTTGCCTCTTCATTATCACGGGATTCTAACGCTACGTCTACACCTTGCGCGATATCAGGCGACTGCTCATCAATCGCTGTTAAAACCGCGCATGTTTCTGCATCAAAACCATATTTTGCACGCGTATAACCAATTTCTTTAATCGTATCTCGCACAATTTTTGGGATGTCTACGTAAGTGGATGTTGTAATTTCCCCCGCTACTAGTACGAGTCCTGTTGTTACTGTTGTTTCACAGGCAACCCTAGCATCAGGGTCCTTCGTTAAAATTGCATCCAGAATTGCGTCAGAAATCTGGTCCGCAATCTTATCTGGATGTCCATCAGAAACCGATTCTGATGTGAATAAATGACGATTTCTTGCCATTTCTTATTTCCTCCTTTATTCTTCTCCATCGCGAAGTTGCGGCTTTGTTTCGTTAAAATGATAACAAAAACAAAAAGCCCTCCCTCTAATTTGCCAATTGCGCGCGGAACTAGAGAAAAGGCTACTATTTACAATACCTTCGCTCTCATCGATCAGGAAAATTACTTCCTGCCACAGGTTAGCACCTTACATTACTGTAGGTTGCCGGGTTTCAAAGGGCCAGTCCCTCTACCGCTCTGGATAAGAGTTTAATTTAGTTTTCACTATTTTTCATTTTGTTTCAAAATGCTAGTATATCATTATTCTTGATTTCTTGCTTATCATTACTTTTCATCTTTTTTCAAAAGTTGGTGGGCAAATGATAGGCAAATAATCAATATAACTTGTCGGTAAATACTATTATAGAGCTAAATTAGATATTTGGCAAGAATTTATTTCGCATACTACTGAGATCTTATTTGTTGCAATCAAACGGATCCCTTAGGCACTTTAGTTTGGCTCACCATTTCATCATATTGTTCAGCAAATGCTTCTTCTTCTTCGCTTTTAAAACCTTCAAATAGAACAGTTTCAACATTTTCTTTATTAAAAAAATATACTGCTTCTGGTGATAACATCCCTTGCGGAATTAGCACTGCGCCGTAATCATAGAAAACCTCTTTCTTACGATCCTCCACAATACTTGCTCTAGACACAATCATTAATCTTGAACCATCTCCGTCTTTCAATAGTACAATTGTTCCTAATGGTAATACTCTATCTTCCATAATTACTTGCCCTCCAATTTCTTATTTTGATATTTCCCAACAATGTTAAACCAACGTATCAAGTTATTATCCCAAATCAAGAAAACAGTTAAAAAGGGGAGAACGCCGAATAAACTTAAAACTATAATCTCGCTGCCTATCGGAGCTCCTATGAAATAACCCTGCTGATTAGCTAAGCACAGACCAATTATGAACCCTATTGTAGCACATCCAACCACTAAAGTGAGTGCCCAAGCAAATATCTTCTTCATAAAAGTTACTTTTCTGCTATTGAAAATATTCCATATATTACTATTATTAATAGCTTTGCCAAATTCTTTTTTTTGTTGCAGGCTCCGCTTCCTTCACGTCCTTGTATAAAGCACGATGAACAATAATAGTTAAAAAAAAGGAATTCAAATATCCAAATTAATAATAAAATTATCAGTATACTGTCATTATATTTCCCTGAAAAAAGCTGTCTCTTTGCGAAGAATCCTGTGAAACTACCTACTAACAATAGTGTGATGAGAGTTAAGATAATATATTTAGAATTATTTTTCGTCTTTTCATTATTTAACAATCTACTCTTTTTTGACTTTAATAGGTCTTTCTTTTTAGAATCGAAATAGATAGTATATCCATCTGCCTCTCCTATATATATCATTTTCCTCAAACTAATCCCCCTTACCAGAGTTTGAAATTATCTAGGTTCCACTTTCCATGAGCAAACCCATCATACAGTGTATTGGCAACCCCATTTACGAGGTAACCTCCAGCGGCGCCCGCTAATGTCCCAACAACTGGAATTGGAATCAATGACCCTATTGCTGCGCCTGCATAAATAGACCCCACAGCTGTACCAGTATGCACTACTCCGTCAATCGCAGCACTTGTTTCCCCATACTCATCCTTTCGCTCTAAATACGTCGCAGCACCATCCAAAACAACTCCCGCTGCGCCTGCAACACCTAGACTTTTAGGAAAAGCTTTTCCTGTACCATTTAAAATTGAGTCTACTTTACGAGCATTTTTAACATCTTTAAATCGGCTCACATCGCCATTTACTTGCTTCCACGTTTTTAACCCTGATTTTGTACTCTTTACAGGTGAATTATGCCATGTTCCACCCTTAATTTTTTTTGCTACTAGCCACTGTTTCAGCCCTAAGAACATTCAACGTTGACGCATATCCCCCAGCCAATAAGCCAGTTTTAGTGACCTTTAAATATTCCTGATAATTGTTTTGGATTGTCTGGCTCCAGTCTGAATCATCTTCCGCGGGAGTGGCATATATACCTGTTGCGACATCAAAATTTCTTCCACTGTTTACCTTCCTTAAGCCAGTTTCTACAGAAACTATTATGCTCTCTACTTCCGCGAATAACGTTGCTGAAGCGATATCATATGAGAGTAATTTATCTAATTTACCTTGTATCTCTTGTTTCTGATTTTCATAAAACGGTAAAAATGGATTTGTACTAAACTCAGCCCCTGACAATGACGTCGCGGAAGGTGCGAAACACATCGTACTTTCCTCCATCAAATCACCTAACTGTCGCAATTGATTTCGCAGTGCATCTTCTTGCAACGAATTCTCATCCACTTCTGTCCGATACTCTTCTACTAATTTTTTAGCCGCTTTTTGTACTGCTTCAGCAATCAATATAATCCCATTGGCAAGCGGAACATAGGTTGCTTCAAAATATTCTTTAGCAGCATCATATGCTCTCCCTTTTAAAGCTGTTTCTGCTGTAAAATATGTGATAGTTGCTTTGACTTGTTCCATTTCTGAGATATACATTTGGCACATACTCTGAATAGACTGCATCTGTTCATCCGCACTGTCCAAAAACATATTAACACTCATTCGTCTTCCTCCCATGCTTTTTTTCTAGCACGATACAGCTCATCTTCTTTTATCTCCAATGCCAGTATTTGGCGACGAACTCCAGTTTGTTGCTCTGCCAAACAATCCATCGTTTTATTTTCTTCTCGTTGCAATTGAAGAATACGGTCTGCAATGCGGTTTGCCATATCTCCCGTTCGCCAGTAAATTTGCATACTATTAAAAAATTTCTTTTTACGATGAAAATGCATTACTAATGCTTCTTCTGTTCGTTTTAATTGATGCTGTGCATTTTCTGTTTCACATATCTCCTCAGATAAACAGTTGATTTGTCGTGTTATTTCATCGACCTTATTCATCTCTGTTGCCCCTTTCATTTGGCAAGTTGTTGATCCTGGGCTTCCATCGCTTCTGCCACACGTTGAAGGTTAGAGACGTCCACTAGAAAAGCCTGGCGAAAACGGTGAACAATATCCATCTCTTTCTCAACAACACTATGTAACTTACTATTTCCTTGTAGCGTTGTTTTGCATATCTATATTTGGATTTTGTGCCTCATTCGAATCTGTTACCGTTTGCCGTAAAGCAATCACTTGATCTTGTACTACGCTTCTATTACTTGCGATTTCTCCATCCATTCATCTCACCTCTTTTTGACTATAGCCAAAAGGCCACGCTATATCAAATGGCCATTCAATCATCATTTATTGTAATCCAAAATTACGCGATAAGTTCACATCATTCTCTTCCACAGCTGTAGCTGTTATGCTCAATTGTTGTTCTATTTGGTGCATTAAATTCGAAAACTCGGTTACTTTTGGCTTCAATTTTTGGAATTGCTCATCGAATTTTTGGAAAGCGGCACCTTCCCATTCCCCACGCAATTGTTCCTGTAATTGTTGTAATTCTCGTAAAATCTGTTCAATATCTTGCCCTTTACGACCATACGTTTTTGAGCGATCACATAACTCCGCTGGACTCATTCTAATTTGACCTGACATACATTTCATCCTCGCCATTTTCGCTATGTAACGCACATATTGTATCATAGTAATTAATTAACTGTAAATCGTTAACTATTTTTTATTTTATTTCAATTTCTAACAGATAACTTCCACTAATTAATCTTCATCGCAAAAAAAGCCTTCGAAACAAATAGAAGGCACTATGCAGGTTTATATTAATTGCAACATAGTTTCACTGAATAATCTGTCGACTAAGGCTACATCTCTTATTTTTCCTTGAGATACCTTGTCGAATTAGGTAAATAACCATACCGTGTTCCTAACGTACATTTTAGCCAACCATTCTTGGACCTGCCAACTACGTTTATCACATCTCCTTTTTGGCGATAAAATGATGGCGCCCCACCCCACCTATCATCTGCTCGTAATAATAAATCAGCTTGACATACATGTTGGTGGGCAAGATATACAAAAAGAGACGTGAAGTCGTTGCTATCAAACGACTTCACGTCTCTTATACCTCTCTGGATAAGAGTTTAATTTAGTTTTCACGTTATTGAAACATGTTTCCTCGTCCTTGTCACGAACAAAAAAACATTATTTTTTACGAAATGTACACGTCCGATTATCCGCGACAACTTTATAACCAAATCGACCAGCAGGTTTGAGAAATGGCAAGTGTAGAATAAGCCCGATAAGTCCGGTTAATGGAAAGCGTAGCAACATCCGTCGAATCGCGAAGAAACCTTTTTTCACCTCTCCTTTTGGAGTAATAAGATGAATTTCCTCCATTAATTCTTCCTGCGAAAAATCGGGTCTATTCACACTCTGCAAAGCTTGCCAATCCACGACATTCATCCAGTCTAGTTTCTCAAACAATCGCTTGCTGGCCTTACAAAAATGGCAATTCCTATCATACAATACAATATCTTTCATGAGAACTTACCTCCTAAAATCTCGTTTCCCGCTTATCATTCTGGCAAAACTATGGTAGAATGTTTTTATGGTCTGGGATTTGTCTCATACTACACGAACGCTTGGTTCACCAAAGGAGAAGAAACTATGATATTTTCAACATTAACTTTGATTATTTTTGCGATTTTCATTGTCGCTGTGTGCATTTTTGAATTCATTTTAAAATGGCGCTGGTTCAAGTATTTTCTAGCAACAATGGGCTTGATTGCAAGTGCTATTGTTTTCTTTATTAGCTTTTATGGTGGCGGTGTTTCTCAAGCCGAAATCGCGATTTCAATCTTTATCGCAACGCTTGGTGAATACATTTTCTCACTTATTATCAGTATCGTGGCTTGGGTTCGTCGATTATCCGCTAAAAATAAAGATGCATAAAAAAGTTGGGTCCTTGATTAAGGGCTCAACTTTTTTGGTTTGGTGTTATTTTTACTTTCTATTGCCTGTCTAATAACCGCTATAGAGGTATCGTAACGCGCTTTCTCAGAGTCGTTTAGCTTCGGATAATAAGTTGTTGCTCCATATCGTCCAACGAGGGCAGGTAAGCCTATATACACGCCTTTTTTCGCGTCAAATGTTGAAACAGGAATTATTCGCTGTTCATTCGTCAAAATCGCTTTCGTAATCATAGCTGCCGTCGTTCCGATGCCAAAGCTTGTACAACCTTTGCCTTGCAAAATTGCCCATCCAGCATCTCGCGTTTCCTGCTCTACCTTATCTCTATCTAAAGCCACAGAGCCACTCACTGTCTTTCCAGCAACATGTACCGTCGACCAAGCAACAAATTGCGAATCGCCATGCTCACCAAGTACAAAACCTTCAACAGAACTTGGCGACACATTTAAAGTAGAGCCAACCATTCGCTTCATTCTCGCCGTATCAAGCGCTGTCCCAGTCCCAAACACGCGCTGCTTATCCCAGCCAGTTCGCTCCTGCACAAAATGCGTCACCACATCACACGGATTCGTAATCACCAAAAAAATCCCATGAAAAGCCGTGTGTAGCAGTTTTGGCAAAACATCGTCTAAAATCGCTAGCGTTTCATCCAGCTCACTGAGTCGATCTTCCTGCGCCATCATTTCCGGACCCGCCGCCAAAATAACGACATCCGCATCATCTAGCGCCGCGTAATCTTGCGTTGTAATCGAAACAGGATGCGTGTACGCCATCATATCCAACAAATCAAACGCCTCACTCTGCGCTTTTTTTGCATTTTTGTCAATTAAAACAAGAGAATCGCAAATGCCCTGCGTACAAAGCGAAAAAGCCACTTGCGAACCCACATTTCCAACCCCAATAATTCCAACTTTCCGAGTCAAATCATTTCCTCCTTAGTTGCTTGAATTTAGCGACACGAGCTCATATGTAATAATCGTCGTATTATTCTCCCAAATCAGCTTCGATGGCACTGCAATTCCATTTGTTTCGCTTTCCTTCGTCGTCCGCACTTCTACCGGCACATCAATCGGATAAATACGATACCCTTCTTTCTTCAATTCAAAAAAATTACCTTCAATTCGCTTTTCCTTGCCCTTTGTTACGATCATTGTATTGACTTCTAATGGCATTCCCATCTTTTTCTACCTCCAATTATTTATTTGCATTTGGTGCATAACTTCCTGAATCACGACCTGCATTCCTTCATCACGCATGAAAAAACTAAATGACTCAGCTTTGACAATATCTCTTAAATCTCCCGCGATAAGAATTGGGCCATGCGTTTCCATATAGTCTACCTGATTGACAAAACCCATCACATTCGCAAAAAAGACTCGTTTGCTAAAAATACGCTCTGCCGTCTTTACTTCATATTGCGCTATTCGATGTAACTTGTCCAATTTGGCGCCTGTTTCTTCCATTGTTTCACGTCTTGCCGTGTCCTCATTGGTCTCTTTACGCTCCCCCTTACCACCAGGAAACTCAATACCTCGCGTTTTGTGTGACGTAAACAGCCATGCATCATGAAATCGCGCAATGACAAGCACATCATCTGCTTCTTTTGTCGCATTAAACTGAATCGAAACGGCATTACCTAGCGAATCTTGGTACGTATACATGCTTCTTCCCTTTCTTTTTTTCAAATTTGTGGTACGATAATTATATCCTATTTAATGAAGGTGATTAGTAAAATGAAGAAAATTATGTTAGGCGGTATTCAGCTTTATCGCAACTATATTTCGCCTCTTAAACCTGGTACGTGCCGTTTCTATCCGACATGTTCTCAATACGGCATGGAAGCCATTACAGAACACGGTGCGCTAAAAGGCGGCTGGCTTACTATTAAGCGAATTTCAAAATGTCATCCATTGCATAAAGGCGGCGTTGATTTAGTGCCTCTTAAATGCGATGACAAAGCTCACCACCATCATCACCATTATAATGAAAAGTAGGAGTCGGTGCAAGGAACGCGTGGACCTCTCCTATTTTTTCTGAAAAAATCCATATTAAGTCTTGCTTTTTCATTCCAGATGCGTTATTATAGATTTCTGATGTTAAATCGTAACGACTACGATTTATTATTTTTGCACATCAAATAAGAATCATTTCGATTTAGGAGGTTTCCATTTTTGAAGAAATTAGCATTTTTACTTAGTACATTATTAGTTGTGACTGTTTTCTTAACAGGATGTGGTGACAATAGCGATGCACAGAAGAAAGACAACGACAAATTGACCGTATATGCAACTGTGTATCCTTTACAATACTTAGCATCACAAATTGGTGGTAAATATGTAGATGCACATTCCGTCTATCCCCCAGGCTCTGATGCACACAGCTTTGAGCCCACACAAAAAGACATGATGCACATTGCCGATAGCGATTTATTTTTCTATATCGGCCTTGGTATGGAGGGCTTTGTTGATAAAGCGAAACAATCTTTGAAAAACGACAACGTGAAATTTGTCGTAACAACAGATAATTTGAATTTGCCGACGATGTCTCATGAAGAGAAAGAACTACTAGATGAAGATGAAGGTGAAGATGCTCATGACCATGAGCATGAGCATGAGCACGACCATGGCGATATTAATCCCCACGTTTGGCTTGATCCGAACTATATGATTACAATGGCCGCAACCGTTCGCGACAACCTCAGCAAAGAACTACCCGCTCAAAAAGAAACATTCAACAAAAACTACGATAAAGTTGTATCTGAGCTAAAATCATTGAATTCAGAGTACAAATCAATGGCTGAAACTGCAAAACATAAAGATTTCGTCACCGCGCATGCAGCGTATGGCTACTGGGAAAAGGAATATGGCTTAAAACAAATTCCGATTGCTGGCATCTCCACAAGCGACGAACCTTCCCAAAAGAAACTAACTACGATTGTAAATACGATTAAAAGCGAGAAAATCCCTTATATTTTACTAGAACAAAATACAAACTCTAAAATCGCTGATGTCATCCAAAAAGAAACAAACACGAAAACAATGAAGTTGCATAACTTAGAGACATTGACACAAAAAGATATAGATGCAAAACGTGATTATATGTCGATTATGAAAGATAATTTGGCGGCATTGAAGACAGCATTGAATTATTAAAGTAACAAAAAGAATCCAAATTCCAGAGGGAAGCCCTTTGTTTGGATTCTTTTTGTTATCTTGATTATAGTTGTTTTAATTTATGCCGTTGAATTTTTTGTGAAGCTGTTTTTGGTAATTCATCAAGAAAATGAAATTGGTGCGGAATTTTATATTTGGCTAGTCTTTCTCTACAAAATTGATGTAATTGCGCTTCCGATGTTTCTTTACTACTAACTAAGAAAGCGACAGGAACTTCTCCCCATTTGTCATCCTGCTTTGCCACAACAGCTACTTCTAGGATTGTTGGATAATCTAACAAAACATGTTCAATTTCTGTAGGATAAATATTTTCACCACCTGAAATAATTAAATCAGAGCGCCGTTCTTGAACAAATAAGAAGCCATCTTGATCGAGATAACCAATATCTCCTGTTTGAAACCATCCGTCAGCATCGAAGGCAGCCTGTGTTGCCGCTTCATTATGCAGATAGCCCGCCGTTATATTAGGACCTTTTAGCAGTATTTCATCTTGGTTGCTGATTTTAACTTCTGCTGGAAATAATGGCTTACCTGATGCGCCGATTTTTTGTAGTGCGTCTTCTGGAGGTAGTGTCACGATTTGTGACGCGGTTTCTGTCATACCGTATGATTGAATGAGTGGAATACCTTTTGCGAAACAGGATTCTAATATGGCTTTGCTAGCAGGGCCTCCGCCAAGCAACATACAACGGAATTTCGGATGATAGGATTTTGTGTATGTATCTAGCAAGCGCTGCACCATCGTTGTTACGACGGAGATAATGGTTACTTTGCCACTATGCAACAATTGATCAACACGTTCTGCGTCGAAATGTTCCTCTAAGTATACAGGTATTCCGTAAATCACCGAACGCATTAAAATCGACAAGCCGCTAATATGAAAAATTGGTACGGCGCAAAGCAACTGTCCCCCTCCTGTAAACCAAGATTCAGCATAGACCCCGTCGCGCTCCACCAATGGTTGCCAAATGTTTGCATCACGCCTTTTGGTTTGCCCGTTGTGCCTGAAGTATACATAATCGAAGCCACCGCCTCCATTTCAAAATGAGAAACTGCTTGCGTCACGCCAGCAGGCTCCACCATCATAACTTCCGTAAAAGCCACTGCCCGTATATCCCCCGCCGCATTCAGCATCACATCCGCGAAATCTGCCGCATACAAACACCGTTCTACCTGCGCATCTCGAATTTGATATCCCATTTCCGTCGCGGTCAGCCGGTTATTCAAAAACACCGTCTTGGCCCCTAGTTGCTGCAACGCATGAATCATCAGAAAAGTATCGCGGTCATTTTTACCGAGCAATGCCACGAACATCCCGTCGCGCACACCAAAAGAAGCCAGTTGCCCAGTCACTTTTTGCACAGCATCATATATATCTAAAAAAGTTTCTTGCTTACCATCAAAAACAAGCGCGGTCCTCTTTGGAGAAAGCCGCACTCGTTTTTCCAACCAATTGGTTAGTTCCATTATTGTCACCTCAAGGGAATTTCGGGAATTGGTCGAAATCAGGATCACGTTTTTCTTTGAACGCGTCACGTCCTTCTTTCGCTTCATCCGTCGTATAATAAAGCAATGTCGCATCGCCCGCTAGTTGTTGAATGCCGGCAAGACCGTCTGTGTCCGCGTTGAATGCAGCTTTAATAAAACGAAGCGCCGTCGGACTTTTCTTCAACATTTCTTTCGCCCAGGCAACTGTCTCTGTTTCAAGCTCTGCAAGCGGCACAACTGTGTTTATCCAGCCCATTTCAAGCGCTTCAGCAGCCGTGTATTGACGACACATGAACCAAACTTCTTTCGCTTTTTTGTGACCGATAACGCGCGCCAAGTAACCAGAACCATAACCTGCATCGAAGCTACCAACATTCGGTCCTGTTTGACCAAATTTCGCGTTGTCCGCCGCAATCGTCAAGTCACACACCAGTTGCAACACATTTCCGCCACCGATAGACCAACCAGCGACCATTGCAATGACTGGTTTTGGAATCACACGAATCAAACGTTGCAAATCAAGCACGTTCAAACGAGGAATATTGTCATCCCCAACATAACCACCGTTGCCGCGAACCTTCTGATCGCCACCAGAGCAGAATGCCTTCTCGCCTTCCCCTGTTAAAATAATGACGCCAACTTTTGCATCATCACGCGCAATCGTAAACGCATCAATCATTTCAATCACTGTTTTTGGTGTAAACGCATTGTGAACCTGCGGACGGTTAATCGTAATTTTCGCGATACCCTCGTAAGTTTCATACTTAATTTCCTCGTAATCCTTCTCTTTCTTCCAATCAAAACCCATTATTTCGTTCCTCCTCTAATTCGTAGCCAATTGCGCACCGCATAGCCAAAACATTCCGGTTGTTCCAGATGAATCGTATGCCCCGCATTGGAAATGGTTATATATTTTGCATCAGGTAACGCGTCTTTCATATCCCGCGCAATCCCGCAAAATTTCTGGTCCTCATGCCCCGCTAAAAGCAAGGTCGGAATAGCAAGCGACGGCAAATCCTTCCAAAAAGAAGGCTGAACACCCGTCCCCATTCCTTGTAAACTTCCTGTCAACCCGCTAGCACGCTGATTTAAGCGCTCCTCGCGAATTTTCGCTTGTTGTGTTTCTGGAATACTCGCCTGCGTTGCAAAAAGTGGCAACCGTTCCCACCCAGCCACAAAATTGGCGACACCATCCGCCTCAATCCGCATCGCAAGTTCCGCATCACGAGCCGCGCGCAGTTGCCGGTCTTGCGCATTTTCAAGACCTGGCGAAGCACTTTGAAGTACCAGCATCCTCACCCGATTCGGGTATTCCACCGCTAAGCCTAGCGCCAAACGGCCTCCCATCGAGTATCCCAACACCATGGCCTCCGTCACACCAAGCCCGTCCAAAATCGCAATCAAGTCCGCCGTCTGTTCACGCATCGCATAACGCGCGGCATCCCGCGGAGCATCCGTTTTACCATGCCCCAACAAATCCACCGTCACACAATGCCAATCCGTGGCCAATATAGGCAAAATACCATCATACGTCGCGTGCGATCCCGTAAATCCATGCAACAAAAGCAACGTTCCGCGTCCCATCATCGCCCGATTCGTCTCCACGACATGGTATGCCACATCACGAATCCGCATCATTCGGTCAACGCCTCACGAATCTCCGTTGCAATCCGCGCCCACAAAGCCCGATGCCCGTCGACGTTCTCATACCGATTCGTCTTCACCTCAATAATATCGAGTCCCTTGTGGAACTGCGCCTTATCTAGCGCATCATGCAGTTCATTCCAATCCTTCACCTCATGGAAATCCCCCTCATAGAGCGCCGCCGCATAACGGAAATCAAGATCCGCTCCCGTTCCAAACAACGTCTCAAAATACTTCGGTTCTTTTGCCTGCGGTAAAAATGAGAAAATCCCGCCGCCGTTATTATTCACAACGATAATCGTCAAGTTCAGGCCATACTTTTTCGCCATCAAAAGTCCGTTCATATCATGATAAAACGACAAATCACCAATCAGCAAATACATCGGCTGTTCCGTCAAACTCGCACCAAGCGCAGAAGAAACTACGCCATCAATCCCATTCGCGCCACGATTAGCAAGCATCCGTACCTGCTTATCAATTTGCGCAAAATACGTATCTACATCACGAATCGGCATACTATTACCAATGAACAGTCCCGCACGTTCCGGAATCCACTCACGCAATTCATACACAAGTTTGCCTTCGTCCAATTGCTCAAGCTCCGCCATATGCTCTTGCATCACCGCTTGCACTTTTCCATTCAAATCATGCCACATCCTCGTCCAACTAGGCTCTGTCTTCTCCTGCCAGCCTTCCGTCAATGCCTGCACCAAGAAATGCTCATCGCAATGAATCATGTTCGTCACCGCTTTAATCGGGTCTTTCCAAGCTGCACCAGGATCCACCACGTAAAACATCACGTCTTCCAGTCCCTCCAGCCATTTCGAAAGCGACTTCGACACCGGCATTGCCCCAAAACGAATCACGACTTCCGGTTGCAACGCCACACGTGCCGTCTCCTCTTGCAAAATCGCATCATACTGGTCAATCACGACATCGCTATACGTCCCGTAACTACGTAACTGCGACAACGGATCTGCCAAAATCGGCCAACCAATCTGCTCTGCAAGCGCCACAATTTTTGGTGAGAAAGCCTTCTTATCTAGCGGTCCCGCCACAAAAACACCACGCTTGCCAGCACATGCTTCAATAATCTGCGTAATTACTGCGTCCTCCAACACTTCATGGGTGTAATAAATATGCACATGACGGCGCTTCTTATCCGTCACAGCAAACGGTGACGGCTCCAAAATTGGCATCAATGGCTCACGCAATGGGAAGTTCAAATGCACCGGCCCACGTGGCGCATTCATTGCAATATCCACAGCCTTCGAGCCGTGCCATTTTGCAAAACGCAACATTTCCGTCGAATTTTCTGGTAACGCCATATCCGTAAAGTCCTTCACATGCGTCCCAAATAACTGCACCTGATCCATCGCTTGCGGCGCCCCAACATTTCGCAATTCATGCGGCCGATCCGCCGTCAAAACAAGCAACGGCACCTGTGACAAATTGCTTTCTGCCACCGCAGGAAAATAATTCGCCGCCGCCGTTCCCGACGTGCACAAAAGAACAACCGGTCTTTTCGAAGCCTTTGCAATTCCCAGCGCGAAAAATCCCGCCGAGCGTTCATCCACATCCACATAAATTTTTAGCGTCGGATGTTCTGCCATCAGTAAAGCAATCGGCGTCGAGCGCGAGCCCGGACTAATTACCGCTTCTTTCACGCCAGCCTGTACTAATTCCTCTACAAAAGCTGCCAAATATTCCGTCATGACTTGTCTATGATCGTTCATGTACTTTACCTCCTAATACGCGTAACATCGGCTGGAACTTCATCGCCGTCTCCGCAAGTTCATCTACTGGCACTGAATCTGCCACAATACCGCATCCTGCATACAATAACGCATCCGTGTCCACCGTAAGCGCCGAACGAATCGCGACCACAAACTCACCACGATCCTTCGCATCAATCCAGCCAATCGGTGCCCCGTAAAGCCCACGATCCATCGCTTCCTTCAATCGAATCACCGTCATCGCATCTTCCTGTGGCCAACCACCAAGCGCTGGCGTCGGATGAAGCGCCCGAACCACGTCCAGCAACTTCGCCGAACCCCGATTCCCAGCAACCGTCATATACAAGTGCTGAATATCCCTATTTTTAAGCAATTCCGGATTCGCCGACACTTCCACATCCTCGCAAAAGCGCGCCATCGTCTCCTCAATCATCTCCACTACAAAATGATGTTCCGCTAAGTTCTTTGCATCATTAAGTAACATTGCCCCCAGCGTCTCATCTTCTGCATCCGTCGTTCCACGGCCAATCGAACCAGCCACACAAGCCGACTCCATCCGCGTTTCATCTGCCAATACTAAACGTTCCGGGGTCGCCCCAAAGAAAGTCCGCGTCCCATTTTCCAACACGAAATAATAACTATTCTCTTGCTGCGCCTCCATATTCGCGATAATCCGATTACTCGACAAAAAGCCATCAAAACCCAGTCGCATACGTCGCGCCAGTACCACTTTTTGCAAATGTTCCGTGTCTTGCAGTAACGCCACAACATCCGTCGCAGCCGCGAGCCAAGCATCCTCAGCCAGCCGCTCCTCCAAAATACAATCTGGCGTAGCATCAATGCCGGGCGAAGCATCACAAATTCGTTCCCACTGCGCCATTATAGCCTCTATTTTATCAAACTCATCATCCGCCGACAGCCAAATATTTACCGACAAATAACAACAATCTTCCTTCTCCGTCACCAAAAACAACGGCAAATAAAAAAGTCCTTGCCCAAACGATTCCCATTCCGGCGCCACATCACTTTGCGAATCGAAGCGAAATCCACCAAAATAAACCGCACCACAAGCGCTTTCCTCACTGTTCGTCACCGTTCTGCGGAGCACCTGCTCTTTTCTTGTATGTAATGCCGAAAAGCGGTCGCTCCCAGCCTCCATGCGTAACTGATCCATCACGCCAAATCCAGCAAGTCGCAAAGATTGTTCTTTATTTTGCCAGAAGAATCGCTCTCCCTTAAAAGTCTCTGCCTGGTCAAATAGTTGCTTTGCAGTAATGTCTGTCAGTTCCGTTACCCAACTGAGCAACACTTGCCCTTTTTGCGAATCCATGGTCCGCTTTGCCTGCTCAAATAGCTCTATCGGCAATGTTAGTCCCATATTACTCATCTCTCCTTCATTGCCTTGACTCACCTCCTCATTATAACAAAAGCCTGTTATTTTTACACCTTTAGACACTTTATAAAACAACTACATCCCCCATTTCAAAAAGAATTATCCTATTTAATTGACTAATGGCTCAAATTTCCCTAAAATTAAACAAGTATAAAGGTTTAAAAAAAGGAGAGAAACAAATGGCACACGGCACAAAATCAGCCATTGTACGGCACTCTGGTTTCCATAAATGGTGGATGTTACTTCGTCCGCACACATTGGTCGCATCATTCGTCCCTGTATTTTTAGGAACTACTGTCGCAATGAGCTATGAAAGTTTTCATTTTACGCGTTTTTTCGTAATGTTAATTTCCTGCTTCCTCATCCAAACATCAGCAAATCTTTTCAATGAATATTATGACTACAAAAAAGGACAAGATGATGAACATACAGTAGGAAACGGTGGCGCAATTGTTAGGAATGGGATGAAACCAGGATTTATTTTATTCCTTGCCATTTTTCTATATGTATTAGCGATTCTTGGCGGTGTTTACTTATGTATGGACGTAAATAACTGGTGGATTGGGTTACTCGGTATTATTTCAATGCTTGTCGGTTATTTATACACTGGCGGTCCTTATCCAATCGCCTACACACCATTTGGCGAAATCATGGCAGGTTTTTTCATGGGAGGAATCATTACCTACATTTCCTTCTATATTCAAGCCGGATTTATTAGTTCTTTCATTGTATACGTATCGATTCCAGTGATGGTCTTAGTCGGCAACCTCTTGCTCGCAAACAGTATCCGTGATTTAGAGCCCGACAAAGCAAACGGACGCCTCACGTTAGCGATTCTACTCGGCCGTAAAGGCGCACTTGTTTTATTCACTGCCGCATTTATTTTCGCGTATGCATGGGAAATCGCCTTAATTTTCACGGTGCAAGCAACGCCCTGGATTTTAATCATCCTTCTAAGCGTTCCCGAAGCTATCAAAGCCGTTCGCCGCTTCATCGGCAAAAGCGTACCAATTACGATGGTTCCCGCGATGAAAGCAACGAGCAAAGCACTCACATTCTTCGGCTTATTACTAGCTATCGCCTTTTTAATCAGCTTACTAAGCGCGAACATGGTTGATTTTTAACAATGAAAAAGTACCAGTGAACCGTTAATGGCTCGCTGGTACTTTTTTAGTTTTGCGATATAATTTGCTCTGTGATGTCTTGTTTACTCTGTACATATTTCGTCAGCTCAATCGACAAATCATAGCGCAAGAACGGTGTGATAATGTAAACACCATTGAAATGCTTACAAATCGCATCGATAATTTCCTTTGCAATCGCCATTCCCTCTTCTCGTGCTGTCCCTGTCTGCTCCGCCTCACGCATCCGCTCACGAACCTCATCCGTCAACCGAATACCAGGCACTTCATTATGCAAGAACTCCGCATTTCGGCTAGAAAGTAATGGCATCACACCAACAAAAATCGGTACTGTAATTCCCGCCGCATCAAGCGCTTCTTTTAGCTGTGCTGCCTTTTCCATGTCATAAATGGGTTGTGTAATAATGTAATCCGCGCCATACTCCACTTTCCGTTCAATCAGGCGAACCGCTTTATCGAGCTTCAGTACATTTGGATTAAACGCTGCAGCTACTTGGAAACGCGCCTTCTCCTTCAACGATTTCCCGGTATACGAAATCCCGTCATTGAACTTCTTAATCAGCTGCACCAATTCCACCGAGCGCAAATCAAATACCGAAGACGCTCCTGGAAAATCACCAACCTTACTCGGATCTCCCGTCACTGCCAACACATCCAGAATTCCCAACTTATGAAAACCCATGATATGCGAATGCATCCCAATCAAATTATGGTCTCGTGTCGTCAAATGAATCAGCGGTCTAATATTGTATTCCTGCTTCAAAATCGCGGCCAGCGCCATATTACTAATCCGCGGTGTCGCAAGCGAATTATCCGAAATCGTAATCGCATCGACCCCCGCATCATCCAGCGCCTTCGCTCCTTCAAAAAATGTATCCGTATCAAAAGTGCGCGGCGGATCAAGCTCTACCAACACGGTAAATGCCTCTTTCACTTTGTCCGTCAAACGCACGCCAACGTCTTCTGCTGATTCCAATTCCGCTAATTCCACAATCGGATGCACTACTTTTGAAGTAATTGGCTCTAACGATTTCAAGCCTTTGCGTAGCGCTCGAATATGATCTGGCGTCGTCCCACAGCAACCACCAATCAAGCGCACACCTTCTTGCCTAAAAATCTCACCATATTGCTCAAAATAATCCGTTTCCGTCTGATAAACCACTTTTCCTTCGTCCATCTGCGGCAAACTAGCATTCGGATAAGCCGACAAATACGCATTCTCCAAAATCGGCACACTCTCTAGCGCCTTCGCCATATGATACGGGCCCAACCTACAGTTACCGCCAACAACATCGGCACCAAGATCCGCCAATTCCTGCAAAGCCGAGGCAAGCGTCTGGCCACTCTGTAGCAAACCCGGTTCATGCATCGACACATTCGCAATAATCGGCAAGTCCGTCGTTTCCCGCGTAATTTTCAGTACCGTTTTCAGTTCATCTAAATCATAATACGTCTCCAGTAAAATCGCATCCACGCCCTCAAGCAACAAACAATACAGCTGCTCTCTAAAACTACGCTTAATCTCCTCCATGCTGGGCGCCGAAATTCGCGCATCATTCGCGCCATTAATCCCGCCAATCGTACCAAAAATATAAACACCCGTCCCACGCGCCGCCTCCTTCGCATGTCGCACAGCCGCTTGGTTAATTTTTTTAATATCATCTTGCAAGCCATAGCGCGATAATTTAATATAATTCGCACTGTACGTGTTTGTTTGAATAATGTCTGCACCCGCCTCGATATAAGCCCGGTGAATCGCAACGATATCATCTGGATGCGATAAATTTAATTCTTCAAAGGAACGGTCAACCCCATAAGAATAAAGCAGTGTACCCATTGCACCATCAGCAATTAAAACCTTCTCACTTAAATCGCGGCGTAAATTCATCAACGAGCACTCCTTTCCACTGTATACGCAAGTGCCTGCTTGAAATCTTGAATAATATCATCCACATCCTCAAGCCCCACCGAAAAGCGTAATAATCCTGGCGTAATACCAAGTTTCAACCGTTCTGCCTCAGGAATCGCCGCATGTGACATCCGTGCAGGATAAGACAAAATACTCTCCACCGCGCCCAAACTCACCGAAAAAACCGGCAAATGCACATGATTCACAAATTGGCGCGCCGCCTCTTCACTACCAAGGTCAAACGACAAAACCGCGCCCGCAGCATCCGCCTGCGCCTGTTGCAACGCATAATCAGGATGTGACGACAAACCAGGATAAAACACCGCCGCAACCCGCTCATCCGCTTCCAAAAATTCCGCCACACGCTGCGCCGACTCCGTGCCAACATTCATCCGCACCGCCAATGTTTTCAAACCACGCAGTAGCAACCAACAATCCTGCACACCGAGAACACCGCCCGTCGAATTTTGCATGAAATATACTTGTTTAGCAAGCGCCTCATTATTCGTCACAACAAGTCCCGCTAAAATATCACTATGGCCACCGAGAAACTTCGTCGCACTATGCACAACCAAGTCCGCGCCCAAATCCAAAGGCCGTTGCAAAACTGGCGTCAAAAACGTATTATCCACAAACGTCAAACAATCATGCTCTTTCGCAAGTCGCGCCACCGCCTCAATATCCGTCACACGCATCAACGGATTCGAAGGCGTCTCCACATAAACCAATTTCGTATTCTCCTGGAAAGCCGCGGCCACCGCATCCAAATCACCCATATCAACAAACGTATGCGTAATCCCATACCGCGGCAAAACCTGTTCCGTCAACCGAAACGTCCCGCCATACACATCGCCCGAAATAATAAAATGATCCCCTTGCGACAACGTCAGTAGTGCCGCCGAAATAGCAGCCATCCCAGTCGCAAATGCAAAGCCATGCGTCCCATTTTCCAATTTTGCAATCGCTTCTTCCACAGCCTGGCGCGTCGGATTCCCTGATCTCGCGTAATCAAACGCATGATAATTATCAAAATCTGGCTGGTGAAACGTCGAAGATAAATGTAGCGGCGTATTCAAAGCACCCGTCGCCTCATCAATCCCCAAGCTCGCATGCACAACCTTCGTCCGAAAAGAAATTTCCTCACTCATGCACGCTCACCCCTTCCTTCAAAACACTCGCAAAAGCTTGTTCCAAATCTGCAATCAAATCATCACTATTTTCAATTCCTACAGAAATCCGCAACAACTCATCCGTCAAACCATAAGATTCCCGAAGCTCCCGCGGCACGTCCGCATGCGTCTGCGTCACCGGATACGTAATCAAACTCTCTACACCACCAAGACTCTCCGCAAAAGTAAACAGTTCCAGATTTCGCAAAAGTGTTGAAACAAGCCCAGCATCCTTAATTAAGAAGCTCACCATCCCGCCTTTTCCAGGATACAACACTTTTGTGACCGCCTCATGCCCTTCCAAAAACGCCACGACTTTGCGCGCATTTTTCTGATGTTGCTCCACCCGCAAAACAAGCGTCTTCAATCCACGAATCAAAAGCCAGCTATCAAACGGCGAAAGCACCGCCCCAATCGAATTATGGAAATCACGCAACTGCAAAGCTAACGCCTCATCCTTCACAATCACAGCACCCGCAAGCACATCATTATGCCCACCTAAATACTTCGTCGCACTATGAAACACAATATCCACACCCAAATCAAGCGGCTGCTGCAAAACCGGCGTCAAAAACGTATTATCCACAATGACGAGCAACCCGTGTTTCTTTGCAAAAGCAACCACTGCCGACAAATCCGTTTCCACCATCAACGGATTTGTAGGCGTCTCAATAAACACCGCCTTCGTCTCTGGCTTCAACAAGCTCTCCAAATCCGCAAGATCGGTTGTCTCCCAATACGAAAAATCAACCCGATATTTCTTCGCGATCAGCTCAAAATAACGATATGTACCACCATATAAATCCCGTGAAGAAATAATATGATCCCCACTTGCAAAAAGCGTAAAGATCAACTGAATCGCACTCATACCTGAACTAGTAGCAAAACCAGCCGTCCCATTTTCCAATGTCGCAAGTGCCTCTTCTAAAACTTCACGCGTCGGATTTCCCGTTCTCGTATAATCATATCCCGTTGACACACCAAGATCTTCATGACGGTAAGCAGTCGACAAATAAATCGGCATATTGACAGCACCAGTCGCCCCACTTTTTCGATTCCCAATTTGCGCTACAATCGTTTCTTTTTGTAATTTTGTCAATCCAATCCCCTCCAATAATTTAAAAAGCGCTAGGAGTAGCAACATGATGCCGTTCCTAGCGCCTAATTTCCACTTATTTAGTTACTTTGTACTCTTCGCGAATTTCCTTTGTCGCATTTACCATGTCACGAAGCGCCTCCACTGTTTCTTTTTCCTTACGCGTTTTCAAACCACAGTCCGGATTTACCCAGAACTGACGGACATCGATGACTTTTAATGCACGGTGGATATTTTCTTGAATCTCACCAGTCGTTGGGACACGCGGGCTATGAATATCATAAACACCTAAGCCAATCTCTTTGTCATATCCCACTTTCTCAAAGGTTTCAATAATCTCACCATGACTCCTGGACGTTTCAATCGAAATAACATCCGCATCCAGCGCACTAATCGTATCAATAATATCTTCAAACTCCGCATAACACATATGCGTATGAATTTGCGTATCATTTTTCACGGAAGTCGTTGTTAACTTGAAGGAATACACCGCATCATCCAAGTATTTTTGCCATCTCGAACGTTTTAGTGGTAACCCTTCACGAAGCGCCGGCTCATCCACTTGAATCACTCGAATACCAGCAGCCTCAAGTGCCTCTACCTCTTTACGCAATGCCAATCCAACTTGATTTGCAACCACATAATCCGGTACATCATCACGCACAAACGACCAATTGATAATCGTCACTGGCGCCGTCAACATCCCCTTCACAGGACGATCCGTTAACGACTGCGCATATACGCTTTCCTTCACCGTGATAGCCTCCGTAAACGCCACATCCCCATAAACCAATGGTGGACGCACCGCACGCGATCCATAAGACTGTACCCAGCCAAACTTTGTCGCTTGGAAGCCTTCTAACTTCTGACCAAAATACTCCACCATGTCCGTTCTTTCAAACTCACCATGCACCAACACATCCAAATCCAAGTCCTCTTGAATTCGAATCCAGCGCTCCGTTTCTTCCTCAATAAACTTCTCATATTCCGCGTCCGTAATCACCTTTTTCAACCAGTCCGAACGTTTTTTCCGAACCTCAGGAGACTGCGGGAAACTACCAATCGTCGTCGTTGGCAACAACGGCAACTGTAGCCATTCATGCTGCAACTTAATCCGCTCGGCAAACGGTAAATCACGTTTTACTTCCACATTTTCTAAATTCCGAATCGCCTCTTGCACTTCCGCATTATTTCGGTGATGCGACCCATTAATCGCATCAAGCCCAGCTTTGGCATCCGCAAACGTCGCCTTCACATCTTCTCCGTTTAGCGCTTTTGCCAGAGCTACCAATTCCACTAACTTCTCATCCGCAAACGATAATCCACCAAGCAAAACTCCGTCCAAATCAGGCTCACTCAGCTTCGTCACCGGCACATGCAATAAAGAACTAGAAGGCTGCACAATCAACCGCTCTTTAGGAACTACTTTTGCGATACGCTCCAGTAATGCTAGCTTCGCATCCAAGTCCGCACGCCAAACGTTCCTACCATCAATCACCCCAGCCGCCAAAACCTTATCTGCTGGGAATCCAAATTTCTCAAGCGCCTCAATCGATTCCCCATGATCGTGCACAAAATCCACACCAATCGCAGAAACCGGAAGTTTCACAACTTCTTCAAAATAATCAAGACTTTCGAAATAGGTTTGCAATTCAATTTTCAAATCAGGTGCAACTTTAGCAAAATTCGCGTACACCTCTTCAAACAACGCCAACTCACTCTTATCAAAACTTGTTGCTAAGTAAGGCTCATCAATCTGCACCCACGTCGCACCCGCATCTTGCAATTCCTTTAAAACCTGACCATACAGCGGAACTAACTGATCTAGCAATCCTTTAAAATCAGCATTTCCCTTCGCCAGCTTCAAATACGTAATCGGCCCAACAAGGACTGGCTTCCCATCAATACCAAGCTCCCGTTTCGCCTCTTCGTAATAAAACAACGCTCGATTCTCCGTCAATTGCGGCTTCGCATCCTCAAGCTCCGGCACGATATAATGATAATTCGTATTAAACCACTTCGTCATCTCCGAAGCCACCGCATCATCCTTACCACGCGCTATCTCAAAATATGTATCAATCGGCACCTTCCCACCATCATAAGCAAAGCGCTTCGGCACAATACCAAATGTAATACTCGTATCCAGAATATGATCGTAAAATGAGAAATCCCCAACAGGAATCAAATCAATCCCTTTATCCTGCTGTTTCTTCAAAGCTTGTAAACGCAATTCTTTAGTTTCAGAAAGTAATTGCTCTTCTGAAATCTTATTGTTCCAGTAACTCTCCAACGCTTTCTTCCACTCTCGTTTCTCACCAAGACGCGGATACCCTAAATTTGAACTTTGAACATTTGCCATTTCACATCACCATTCCCTTATTAATTTTTCATACAAAAAAAACTCTCTAGCTACTGACCAGAGAGGTTACGAATATCCGAAAGAACGAACATGCATGCACTCTCTTATCTTTCAAAGCATCACACTTTGCAGGATTTAGCACCTTTTCAAAAAATTGAAAGGTTGCCGGGTTTCACAGGGCCAGTCCCTCTACCACTCACAATAAGAGTTTCATATGAAATTGAAATTACATCCAGCTCGAATGTATTGAATTTATATTACCATCCCATCAAATCCCTGTCAACTAAAAAATTTAACCTAATTGTTCCTGCTTTCCCTTTTTCCCCAAAAACAGCGCTATAAAAGCCAAAACAAGCAGTCCAGTAATAACGAAATAAAACACATCATTTCCAAACAAGCCAATCATAATTCCTGTCGCCGAAGGACCAAGAATACTTCCCAAACTAAAGCTCATCCCAACCAAAATATTTCCCGCAGGTAAAAGCTCAAGCGGCGTCAAATCCGTCATATAAGAAAGCCCCAACGAATACATCGACCCCAAGAAAATTCCCAACACAAAAAACATCCCAATCAACACAAAACTATTCGAAACAAACGCCGTCGCAAAAAACAGCATGGCCCCTATACCAACAAAAAGTGGCAAAACTTTTCCCCGTCCCATTCTATCACTCAAAATCCCAATCGGTACCTGAAACAAAATCGTTCCCACCGAAAAAGAAGAAATAATCGTCACAACCATGGCCTGTGGAATCCCGTCCCGAAGCCCTACAATCGGAAAAGTAGCATTAAGGGCCGTCTCCAGTATTCCATACACAAACGGCGGAATCATCGCAATCCAAGCCAGTTTAAACACATCCGAAAACCGCTTCAAACTGCCAAAAAACGAAATTTCTCGAATCACCGCATTCTCCGCTACAAACTCGTTTCGCAAAAACCAAACAAGTCCCCAGGCAATAACGACCATCAAGCCCGAAATAAAGAACGGCAAATTCACATTAATCGCCATCAAGTTCACCAACTGCGGCCCAATCGCAAATCCAAGCGAGAAAAACAGCCCATAAACCGCCATATTCCGTCCCCGTTTCGAAGGATGGCTCATCGCTCCAATCCAAGTCTGCGAAGAAAAATGCAGCATATGGTCCCCCACACCAATCAAAAGCCGCAGCACAAACCAAAAGTACAGATTAAACCAAAGTGGAAATAACAATAGTGCCAGCGCTACAATCCCGCCACCCACAATAATAATCGGCTTATAACCAAACCGATGTAGCGGCGCCTCAATAAACGGCGAAACCAATAGCACCCCGATATAAATCCCCGTCGCATGAAACCCATTAATCCCAGCAGAAATCCCATGCTCCTCAAATATAATCGAAATCAGCGGCAACAATAACCCTTGCGACAATCCCGATATAGCAACAACCACCGTCAAAATCCAAAACTTAAACCGATCCTTCTTCATTCCAGTCCTCCAAAAATATCAAGTAACTATCCACCCGTGTGAACGGGTGGCTTTTTATTAGCCCTAGAAGGGCTCAATACTCGCTTGGCCCCTAAAGGGACCCTTCCTAAGTGACCGCCAACCGCTTCTATGCTGCTGATGTTGACAAATTTTTATGTTTTGAATGGGTCCATGTATTCTCGTTTGCTTATACTAGCCTTAATCCGGTCCTCTGCTTCTTGTTCTCTTATATACTTTTGGATTGTTTTTTGATTCAGTCCCACAGTAGATACATAATAGCCCTTAGACCAGAATGTGCGATTGCCATAATTGTATTTTAAATTGGCATGACGCTCATGGATTAGTATAGCGCTATGCCCCTTCAAAAAGCCCATAAAGCTCGAAACACTTGTTTTAGGCGGTATTCGTACGAGCATATGAATATGATCTGGCATGGCATGAGCTTCAATGATTTCTACATCTTTCATTTCGCATAATTTTCTTAAAATCGCCCCAATATCTTTTCGAAGTTGACCATAGATAATTTTTTCGTCGA
>NZ_AODL01000025.1 GCF_000525995.1 Paenilisteria riparia FSL S10-1204
TTATTCTCTCCCGAGCTTCGCTTTTCTTTCGCACACTTTTTCTCTTTTGCAACCGACATGCAAGCGAATTTTTTTGCTCCGACATGCTTCTTATTCTCTCCCGAGCTTCGCTTTTCTTTCGCACACTTTTTCTCTTTTGCAACCGACATGCAAGCGAATTTTTTGCTCTGACATGCTTCTTATTCTCTCCCGAGCTTCGCTTTTCTTTAAGCCCAATGAGGTATATACTTCATGTATCTCGTCGACGTATTAGGATCTATCGCTTTAATTTTCCCATCGACAACTGCTTCTTTAATAATTCTGGACGCTACAGAATTTTTTGCATCACTCAGCCCGAACCTTTCCCTTAAAGTCTGATTTGACAAAGCATCCTGTTCAACATATTTAAGACATGCGTGCATATATGTTGCTTGCACCTTTTCTTCGCTTGTCATATCATTAAGCGATTTATGCGCAAAAAGTGTGACCTTTAAATGTTCTTCGTACAGTCTAATTAGAGGTGCTGGAAGTTGATATTCTTCGGTTCCCGCAACTACCTTATCAATGCCGCTTCCCCTCTCCTCACATATTCCCATTCTTCTCATCAAAGATGCAAGTACCTCATTACGTGATCTCGGAGGAGAATCCAAAAATCGATCTACTTGAATCAAAGGAATACCTGGATTCGTTATCTCCATTCTATTTTCGAAGATTTCTATAGTCGGTCCAGTACCTGTAATAGCAAAATCTTGATGAATTAAAGCATTTACTATCAATTCTCTCACTGCTAATTCAGGATACATCCGTGCATTCTTTCTAAGAGCCACGCCAATTACCTCGTTAACTGGAAGTTGGTTGTTTACATATTGAATCAGCCCTTCAAAACCAGATGCGTAACCTTTACAGCCTAATTGCTCATGTTGTGGAGCTGTCTTCCCTTTTCCTTTATAAATGATTACTCTCGTCGCTTTTCTGGACAACTTTTCAAAGTCAACCAGTTGATTAGCAAATAGCATTGCACCTAGATTAGTAATCTCCCAATTACCCTCGTTTTTTACAAGTTTATCACTTATAAAATTTTCAATGATGAGATTTTTATTCTCAGGCACCGTCTGACCAAGTAATCTATAATAACTCTCATAATCTAATAGGGAGAATATTTCTTCCTTGTTATTTATAACCTTTGCAACCTGATACTCAAATGGATTATTAGAGAACATAGACCATAGTCTTTTTTCTTTCTCAGGATAGTCCTTGAGCTTCTTCTTATAAGATCCTATCCGTATGTACTCTTCTCCCTTAAATTTAATAGGCTGATATGCAGCCTTATCAATTAATAATGTGACCACTCTTTTACCTTCCAGCTCTATTTCATGGAATTCAAAAGACACACGTGGTGATAGAGAATGCGCCAGCCAGCTCTCTAATTCTTCATTTCCTTTTTTCACACTCGCTGGATAAAAATTTGTTCCAACAATTTCTTTGGTTCCATTTTCTACTCCCCATATTAAAAAAGCTTGTGAAACATTTTTTAATGCAGCAGAATTACTAAGCGCAGAGATATATTCCCCTATAAATTCAGGATTCGTATTATCAACCTTAAACTCAGTCACATTGTCTTCATCTTGAGAACTAATTTTCTGTCTAATAATATTTTCCAGGTAATTTGTTTTCATTATGAGCAGCCTCCTTTTGGTAACCTTATATTTTAACATATTCATTTTTATAAATTCTATTTTTCTTTGATATCAATAATCTCCCGTATATCCTTCACATCCAAAGCGTCCGCAATCCTCGCGATATGGTCAAAATAAATACTCTGCCTTTTATTATTCACTAGCTTACTGAGTATGGCTGGTTCGATATCAGCTAACCTAGATAGTTCTTTCATTGAAATTCCGTGTTTCTCAACTAATGATTTTAGATTAACCACTACAACTTTTTCCATATCCACATCACCTCTTGTCTATATGAACATTTTATACTATAATGAAAACAAAACCGTTGTTCTATTGAGCAATTTTTTTAAAAGGAGGAAAATTTATGCTGTCAAAATCATTTAATAACGATTTTTCATTATTTTGTCACAGCCGTGTGGAATATTTTTTATCCGAAGAAAATTCTAGTATTGAATTTAAGGCATTACAAGAACGGCAGTTTCATATAAGGGATGTGCTTGAACAAAAGCTAAATAACGATAATGAGCTAAAATATCTTGATGAATTATTTAAATACGAGACAGAAGCTTTTATGCGTATCTATGCCACCGCTTTTAAAGAAGGTATATTATTCTCTAAGAATCCCCAATAACCTTATTTTATGGCGACAATTCAATTATTTTCCTTTATAATGGATTTATAGACTAACTTTAGACGGGAGAATAGGGATATGGCACAAATAAAAGTAAATAGAGAAAAAATGATGCATCACGCTGCGGAACTTGGAGATAGTGTCTCAGGAATGACCCATCATACCAAGAAAAATAACGCGATGTCTTACACTCAATGCAATTCTATGACCAATTGTCAGGAAGCTTTACTTGATTTAGTGAACTATGTCGATTTGTTTGGAAAAGTGGTGCAGGAAGACGCAATTCGCATTAAACAGATCGGGGAAGCTTATGCCGCCAAGGATCGAGAAGTCGGTCAGAAAATGCAATTGGAGGTGCGCTAAGATGGAACCGAGGAGCGCGCAAATTCATCAGACATTGCAACAATTAAAGCGGAAGACGGAGCAACAAGAAGACCAGTTATACGCTATAAAACAACAACAAATACAGCTAGAAGACACAGAAACCGAGCTTCTGCACATCGAACGTGAGAAAGAAAACCTTATTGCCCAAGCTCATGATGTATGGCGTGGAAATCATGGCAGAAGTGTGGCTTATGATGCGGAAGATACAGCGCATGAAAGTTGGAGGAAATTACGCAAACATATCGAAAGCACGCGAGAACAGCTACAACAAGAGCAAAAAACCATTCAATCGAGCTTATCTCAAATAGAGGATGAACGGAAACTGTTACATAAGGAGCTGATTTTATGACTCGCATCGATATTGCAGAAGTCACGCATTTTTCACAACAATTGCGCGCATCTAATCAGGAATTGAAACAGTATGTAAATGCCGTAAAAAAAGCTGTTATCGCTTATATCAATGATACATCGATTAGCGGAGACGCTATCGCTAGCTCGAAAGAATACTACGCGGGTGCCTATTTCCCACTATGCGCATCCATCAAGCAAGCACTAGACCTGAGCGAGAGAAAGATGCAAAAGTATATTACTGACTTCCATTCTCAGGTGGATTCTTCACCTAATTCTAGGCTTGATGTGGATGGTATTCATGACTTAAATCAAAAAATAACAGGTTTCGAAAATCGTTTGGAAAGCGTTACATCACAATTAACGGCTATTAACGGAACTGGTCACGCATCCGAACTAAATTATTTAGCCACACAAATTTTTGAAGCCCATAAAAAAGAAGAGATACTGAACAAATTTGTGGATTTCGAACAGAGTCACGGGAATTTCTTTTATGAAGTTGGAGAACTAGCGCATTATATTAAGCAGGCACTGGATAATATAATGCAAAATCTTAAATTCGATGGCAAAACGGGTATGTATAATCTCGAAAAATTGAATCCTGCGACATTCAGCCAGCTCACTAAAATGTATGCGAGCCAGCAAAAAATCGATGATAAGATAAAAGAAATTGAAGAAATCGGACTAACGCCAAACGTTCCAAAAGGAAATAGTGCTGGTTTCATAACGATTGATGGTAAAATGAGTACAGAGGCTACACTTGATTTTGTAAATCAACAAATGATTTATTGGCAGAGTGAGACAGTATTCCGCGAAGTGCTAGGTGTAGGTTCGTTTTATCGTGCTGTTTATGGCGTGGATGCCGTGTCAGGGAAGCATGTTAGTGACGGACAGCGGCTATTAGATGGTGCACTTGTGTTGACGCAATACGGGGCTCCTGTGCTTGGTTTAGCTAAGTTCACAGCAAGATTTGCACCAAGTAGAATTGTTAGTAGCGCTGAAAGGCAGATAAATGCTGTTGACAAGCTTAAAACTTGAAAAATGGAGTTATCCGCCAAATGAAACAAAGTATCTTAAATATAAAGCTGTCTATGACAATCCTAAGTATTATGATCAAACCACAGGTAATATTAATTGGCCTCCAAACAATGGCTTTGCCGCTACACCTAAAGATACCGTTATCAAAGAAGGGAGCTTGCTCGATCGATATGGTGAGCCAAGTGGAGAATTCTTCTCACCGAAGGATGTACCTTATGAAATGAGAGCACTAGCTCTACATAGTGATGAAGCTAATTATTATGTGTACAGAGTTAGGGAGGATTTTCAGGTTAAAGGAGGTACCGCTGCTCCTTGGTTTGATAGACCTGGTGGTGGAACGCAGTATATAAAATACCACAGTAATGGAAAGCCCTACACCATGAATGAACTTGTTAAAGAAGGTTTTATAAAATCTGTATCTATTAGAGAGTAGGTAACATAATGATTATTGAGAAACTAAAAAAAAGATGAACATCTAAGTATTCAGATAACAAATTCGCTAGGAAACGAGATTATATCAGTTTATGGAAAATATATCAATAATAATTCAGTTGATTTAGACACTGCAATACGATTAAAAAAAAATAGATTTAAATTGGACACTTTATGAAGTCCAGCGAGATCAAGAATATTTAATAAGAGAGTTTTCTGATGAAACATTAGCTAAGTTATCGCTGTATCTCTATGTTTCTAATCATTTCAACCCAGTAGAACCAGATGATGTAGTAATAGAAAAACTTTGGGAATTAGAGTCTGACTCAGATTTAGAGGTAGCAGATAATTGCCTAGCTGACGCAATCGGTAGCCAGTATTATTCTTTCCGTGAAAGCAGGATTGATTGTATAAATCTAAAACTTAGAGAAGATAATCATTACGATATATATTACCTCTCCCCCACTGGCGAGATTGCAATGATATCAGAAGACAGAAAATTACCGAACGCATTTATTGTAGTCTACAATTTCGGTTTTGTTCTAAAACAATTTAAAGAAGTTATCTATCCACAATTAATTGCCTATGACCTTTCACCAAGTCAAGTAGAACTACTAAAACGAGTATATCTCAAAAAATAGCTGAGCTTTAACCCTCTTTATGAAAAAATAAGCAGTAATTTCGCATAGCCCATCCTCTGAAATGGCTCTATACAAAATTACTGCTTATTTTTCATTTAATCCAACCTTTTCACTAGTGCCTTTAAAGTATTTGAGGAGGCTCTCTTAATTAATTTATCCAAACGATTATAATATAGAGCATCTGCCGCTTCCCACGAACCCTTACCACCTATAACATAAATTCCAACTATATCTGTCAGATACAGCTCCTCGCTTCTTGTGTCCCCTTTCTGTTTCGCTTTCAAAGCTTTAGCACGAATTTCCTCTACGACTTTCATCTCTCTCATCAGATTTAAAAAATCTTCATCTAATTTTCCGAAAATTTCCTGTTTGAAATCGTCATACTCTCGATTATCCAAAAGTAAATCATTGGGTGTGATGTATAAAATTTTACAAATTTCAAGTATTTTTTCTAGTGATGGAGTATAAATCCCTCTTTCTATTTTCGAGTAATTCTGATGATTAATATCTAAATCATCAGCAAACTCCTTTTGAGTTATCCCTTGTTCTAAACGGTATGCTTTTAAATTTTTCCCAATATTTGATACATTTTTTTTCCCAATTATCGGCATTATAACTACCACTCCTAATAAGTCTATTTATGATAAAAACGATTTGACAAATAGGTCACCTAATGCTAACATTAAAAATATAAGCTTATTAATCCTATTTTATAATCTAATTATAGAACAAATAGACTTATATGTAAACCGAAACTTTAACAATACTTATTATTCCGCTTATCCATACACTTTCAGTCCCGACATGGCTCGAAAGCGCCAAATGGCAATGTTGAGCGGCAGCGATCGGGACAGTGCCAAGCAAAGCTTGGCACTAAGGGCGCATATGTAACACCGCCCTAATAATACAAAAATAAATAAGAAAAAGACTGGTATACCAAGCAATAGCGTACTAGTTGATGCGCACAAATATGCCTTAACTTGAAAGGAGGTGAATAATTTGGCTAGAGAGAATATCAGCGTTGGAATAGATTGGCTGACTATCGTATTTGAAAATCTACACGCAAAAGATTTATTTGATAACATCCTAGATATTAATGAACTGTACTTTAGTAAACAGCCTCAAGGAATTCGTTATAAAAACTATACAACCCTATACCAACATGGAAACATACAGGTTTATGCGGATATTGAGCCTTCGCTTAATAATCCCAGAGGGACAGGCTGTTATCTAAACATTAGCGGTATTGGTTGTCAACAATTAAAGATGTATCTTGATGCACAAAAGCGCCCATGGAAAGATTTTTTCCAATCTTGCGCCCAACAAGCAGGAAAAAATGGCTTTCATGTCACCCGTATGGATGTGGCTATTGATGACCGTAATATAAAACCAGCGTTTACAGTTGCTCAATTACATCGAAAGTGCGAGAAAGGAGAATTTATTTCTAAAAGTCGCCACCATCGGCTACAACAAAGCAGTTCTGACAAGGTGAAAAGTGCTAAGACACTTTACATTGGGCATCGTAAATCTAATATTCAATATCGCTTTTACGATAAAGACAAAGAACAAGCTGAAAAAGGAAATTTCGATATTGAAGAAATGGGAAGTTGGAAACGTACAGAAATCCAATTACGCGATGAAAAAGCTAACATGCTAGCAAGCGAGATTCGTTCTAGTTCTAAGACACTTCGCGAACTAGCATTTGGATTCTTGAAGGGTAATCTTAATTTTCTTGTAGAAAACCCTGAACAGTCCAATAAAAGTAGATGGGATTCCTGCCGTTTTTGGGAACGCTTTTTGGAAAATGCTGAACCAGTTAAACTAGAGATTCAACCCACCGTAAATACTCTGCTAGATACCCAAGATTGGCTTTTGGAAGGTGGAGCTTTAGCGGCTTTAAAAGCATTTGAATTTTTAGAGGACAAGCAAGCTCTTGGTGGACTTCAATCTTTGGAATCCATGAAAAAGAAAACGCAATTCAGCACTAATCTTAGCGCGAAAATTGTCACCCATCTAAGTATGATAGGTAAATCAGAATTTATACCACTAGTATACGAACAGACGAAACAAACAGAATTTTAACACATGGAAAGGGTGCTATTAAGATGTCTAAAACAAGGCATAAAAAAAAAGTAGTGCTATAACCAAAGAAATAAATTCTCCAGATATAAACACTACCCGTTGCAAGGTTATTATATCATAAATGGAGAAACTTTCAATACAATTTGATGGAGGTTATCGTTTATGGCAATCACAAAAACAGCGCGAAAAAGTTATCGTGTCGATATTAGCCTCGGAGTTGACCCCATAACAGGAAAACAGCGTCGTGTCCGACATAATAACATTTCTACTAAACGTAGCGCGCAACAATTAGAAAATCATCTAAAACAACATTACTACAATGGTACTCTTCTACCCGATAAATCATTATCCTTTGAACAGCTAGGAAATCTTTATTTTCAATCCTATACAATTAATCATAAACCAACGTATGTACGTACTCAGCGTGGCTATTATTCCAATCATCTTTTCCCATATTTTAAAGATTGCTTGATCAAGAAAATCACACAGACGCATATTCGAGAATTCAGAGAGCATTTACTCACTTTGAGCTTATCCTTTAATAGTATCAACAAGCATATGATTCTACTAAAGAAAATTTTTGATGTTGCTGTGGATGAATCCCTTGTTTATACAAATCCTTGCTTGCGTATTAAAAAGTTGAAAATCATCAAACAAAAAATGCATTTCTGGACAACTACCGAATACTTGCACTTTATCGCATCTATCAGGGAAGACGAAGAAGTTCATAAGATTTTTTATCAAACTGCTTATCTCACTGGAATGCGTGCTGGGGAACTGTTAGCACTAAGATGGTCGGACATCAATTTTGTGAAACAGGAAATTCACGTATGTAAGACTGTCTCCCGTATCGATGGGAAAATGATTGTGACCCCACCTAAAAGCGAGACCAGTAACCGAGTGATAACAATCAATTCCAAACTCGCTGAGATGTTATCCGATTGGAAAGTGGCGCAATCAAAGCTTCTCCCCTCCATTCCAACGAAAGATTTAGTAATTTTTCAGCATAAGACATCACACCCAATTCGAGAAAACTTCGGAACTAAAAAGATTCAACGGATATGTAATCGTTGTGCTGTTCAGCCCATTCGTTTGCATGATTTCAGGCATTCCCACGTGGCTTTGCTAATAGATAATGGTGAAAATATAACAGTAATAAAGGAACGGATGGGACATGCTAGTATCACAACTACAATTGATACATATGGGCATCTATTCCCTAATAAACAAAGAGAAATGAGTGATAAACTAGATTTTCTGTAGTTTTAGAAACAATTTAGTCAACATCAAAAAGCTGAAACCAATTGAGCACGAACGGTTTCAGCTTTCTTATTTCTAGGCTTAGGCAATTTTAAGGCAATACTACTCCAATTTAGTACATATTTCAAAGCAAAATAAAAACCCCAACAGCCATAAACTGTTGAGGCTCTAAGATGGGTTGTGAGGGGTTCGAACCCCCGACCCGCTGATTAAGAGTCAGCTGCTCTACCAACTGAGCTAACAACCCGATGTGATAAAATGTTTTTACCGACAAGATTCATTCTAGCACTTTCGTTGCTGCTTGGCAAACATTTCACACATCTTATTGTATATTTTTTATTCGACGATTTGGTTGAAATATTGGTCGTTTATTGCGCGGATTTTGCTTAAATCGCATTTGGGGTTGCGGTCGTATGTTAGTAAGCCATTGATTTCTACTTCGACGTCGGTCAATTGTGTGTAGCAGTAGCCGTGTAGTGCTTTGGAGCTGTATACGGCATCCATGATTCGTGCATAATCAGCGACGAATTCTTCTGCGTTTTTGACGGATGTGTAGCCCCAGCCTGTTTGTTCGCCGGTTTGATAGCCTACTCCGCCGAATTCTGTTAGTAAAATCGGGGTGTTTTGATGTTCGAAGCCTGCTGCGTAAATGGCTCTTAGTGTGGATTGGGATTTTAGGATGGCTTCTTTGGTGTGGATTGTTGCGCTGAAATCTGCGTATTTTTCGGGTTCGTCTTCGCGGCCATGGGAATAATTATGCACGGCGCAAATGTCGGTCTCGGTCATTTCCCAGCCATCGTTTGAGATGACTAGGCGCGACTTGTCGAGTGAGTGAATTAGGTGATACATCGCTTGGGTGTGGTGTTGTTGTTCGCGGTTATCATGAATGTTTGGCACGCCCCAGCTTTCGTTAATTGGTACCCAGGTCACGATGCTTGGATGGTTATAGTCGCGTTCGATAATTTCTAGCCACTCGCGGGTTAGTCGTGTCGCAGCGTCTTCTGTGTAAACTGGTGCTGCCGCGCATTCGCCCCAGACTAGAAATCCCAATGTGTCTGCCCAATACAAGAATCGTGGGTCTTCTACTTTTTGATGTTTGCGGCAGCCATTGAAACCCATTTCTTTGGCTAGTTCGATGTCGCGGCGCAATGCTTCATCGGATGGCGCGGTCAACAGCCCTTCTCGCCAGTAGCCTTGGTCGAGCACTAATTTTTGATAGTATGGGCGGTTGTTTAGATAGACCATTCCAGCTTCGGTGTGAACTTTTCGCATGCCAAAATAGGAGGAAACTTGATCGTAAATGGCAGAATCGTCTTCAAGGCAAAATTGGATTTGGAATAGATTCGGGTTTTCTGGTGTCCAATTCCAGCCATCGTTATGGTTTGGTGAGCGGAAAATGTGTTTTTGATAAATGGCGACATCGCGTTGGAGGTGGTTTTCTGTTAGCGTCACGGTGTCTTCAGCGATGAGTGTTTTATCAAAATGAATCGTATATCGTAAGCGCTTACCTTTCGTGCCTCCTGCGAAAATTAAATCTAGCTCGACCATACCTCTGTCCACGTTAGGCGTCATGCGTAGTTTGTCGATATGTATCGCGTCCACGATTTCCAGCCAAACGGTTTGCCAAATTCCAGTTGTGTTTGTGTACCAAATGGAATCCGGCTCTGGCGTCCAACTTTGCTTGCCACGCGGAATTGTTTCGTCTATTTGGGGATCGTACACGCGGACAACCAAATTCATGGGCTCCTTTTCAACAACAAATGGCGTAATATCAAGCGTAAACGACGTATGCCCACCTTCATGTTCACCAACTTTTTGGCCATTTAAGAAGATGCTTGCTTGGTAATCTACCGCTCCAAAATGCAGTTTTACTTCTTTGCCAGCCAATTCGTTGTCCAGCGTAAATTCACGACGATACCAAACAATATTATGGTGGGTCTGATCATTGATACCACTGAGTTCTGTTTGGTATGCGAATGGTACTTCGATTTCGTGCGGGAACTCGGCCTCTCCGAGAAACCAGCCTTCTCGCAAGCCAATATTTTCATCGTCGAAGGCAAATTCCCATTTTCCGTTTAGGTTCAGCCAGTTCTCTCGTACAAATTGCGGTCGTGGATATTCTTTTCTTAACATTTATATCGCTCCTCTCGAAAATAAGAAACGCTTATATAAACTTAATAGTTAATCAATAGAAAGCGCTATCTTAAATGAAGTATACAAAATAATGAACATTGATGTCAAGTGTATTATTTTTGATAAACTTAAAAGTAAATCAAACTCCATATAAATATAGTTGGGGAACATGGCTAATGGTACTTAGATTTTCTGAGCAATGCTTTACTTCGACCTTTCACGCTCTATATAAACCAGTGCAATCTCAAAAAGGCGGCTCCTGTGTAATACAGAAACCACCTTTTTGAAGATGCTTCATTCTTTTTTCGAATTTCCTAGACGCAGTAACAGTTCATATTGTAATATGGTTATTTCTTTTTCACTTGAAAGTCTACCTTACTAAAAGTTATTCTGAAATAGGACTATCCGCTGAAACAACTGTCCTGAAAATAGAACCGGTCTTTTCTTCAGATCCATTATTAGCCACAAGATAAACTTCTATTTTATTGCCTGCTTCTAAATTTTCATTGTCATTAACCTTAATAGTAAAATAGCCTTTCACGTAGTCAATTTCAGCTCGGCCTATAGTTCGGCCAAAGCCATTATCATTCACTAGTGAAGCCTCAGCGTAAATTTTTGTTCCTTCTGGAATATCTGAAGCATAGTTATAATCGGTTCCTCCTCGGATCACTGTCGCTCCTGGTGTAATTGAATTCACTTGAGTGACATTACCGACTTTATAATTTTGCCAAGCATTATCTTCTACTGTAACTGTAATCGTTTTGGTACCTATATTGCCAGCCTTATCTGTTACGCTATATGTTACATGATAAGTCCCTGCTTTGGTTGTGTCAACATCATTAGCAGTAACTTGGATAAGACTTGTCACATCACCATCGCGATCATCCGTTGCCGTCACGCCTTGTTTTGGGTCATATGCATCTCCTGCTGTTAGCGTTACATCTTGAGCTTCAATTACAGGTTTCACGCTATCTGGAAGGCTAGTTGCTAGTGTAGTCTGAGCGGCATCTGGGTTTCCTAATAAGTTGAGGTCTAAGTCCCTGTCACTGCTCATTGCCGCAAAATCTAAAGTCCCATCATCCGAGGATGGTAAAGTCGATACACCTAAGTTCGCCAAATCGATCGTCAATGTATACGTATTCGTAGCTCCTAATCCAATGGAAGCTAATCCGTGAGAGATATTGCCTCCGATTGCTTGATGTGTCTGATCCACTTTTAATTGATTCCCTGTGAGGGTTCCTTTGTTCGATGGAAGGCCAATTGGACCTATAGCTAATGTTGGAATGTCATAAGCAAGTGTTGTGTTAGCACGTACATTTGGGTTATCTAGCAAGTTAGCAAGTTCATCTGGTAGTGCGAAGTATGTGTAGTAGGTAGAAATCAAACCCACCTGTGCTAGTTGTTTTCCCGTTAATGTTAATTTTAGCTTGCCGTTTTCATAAACAGAAGCTAATTTCGAATCTTGTAACACATTAATCGTGGCCGCACTCACTTTCGTATTCCCCGTTTGAATCGAAGGTGCACCGCCTTCCAATTGCGCGGTTACAGGGGCCATTACCAATACACTTGCAGTAGCTAATGTCGCTACCACTTTTACTTTTCCATTCATTCCTATTTCCTCCTCTTCTTTCCCTGTTATCAGGGCTTTACCTCACATCAAGAAGGGGTCTTGAGATAGCTCGCTTATTTTCCTTTATCTTAGACCGTTTGTGTCATCCCCTACACAAAATGCGTGTACTCTTATTTTTCGAGCACGGGAACATTGTATATCTTTCTAAAAAAAAAATTCAACTTATACTATCTGACATTATCTATTTATTACTTCTTTGCATTAATTTTTACATTCCTGTTATTTTTCGTATTATTGTCATCTTATAATAAAGATAGTAATTTTATTGTTTAATATCAAAAAATGGCTCCTGTGCAATACAGAAACCACCTTTTTAAAATTTCTTTATTCCTCTTTCTAAATCTTCTTGATGCGATTACCAGTTCATATTGTCGAGGTTACTCAGAAACAGGACCATCCGCTGAAACGAAAGTTATGAAAGTAGATCCCTTCTTCTCATTGTCTCCATTTATGGCCAAAAGGTAAATCAGTACTCTATTCCCTTCTGCTAAATTCACGCCAGCATTGGCCTTAATTTCAAAAGTACCTGTGTCATAATTAATTTCAGATTTGCCAACAACTTGACTAAAACCACGACTATTTGTAAACACAGCCTCTGCATAAATATTCGTTCCTTCTGGAATACGCGAATTGAGGTCATAATCGGTTTGCCCTACAATTGTTGTCGCTCCTGGCATAATCGGGTTTACACTGGTAATATTACCCACTTGATAATTCTCAAAATTCACCTCTATCACCGTAACTGTAATCGTTTTGGTAGCCACATTACCCGCTGTATCTTTTACGCTATAGGTAACATGATAGGTCCCCGCTTGGGATGTATCAACATCATTAGCTGTCACTTGAATAAGATTCGTCACATCACCATCACGATCATCCGTTGCTGTCACGCCTTGTTTTGGATCGTATTCATCCCCTGCATATAGTGTTACATCTTGCGCGTCAATAACAGGTTTCACGCTATCTGGAAGGCCCGTTGCTAGTGTAGTCTGGGCGGCTTCTGGATTTCCTAATAAATTAATATCCAAATCCCGATCACTGCTCATCGCCGCAAACTCTAGTGTGCCATCATTAGAGGGTGGTAAAGCAGATACGCCTAAGTTCGCTAAATTGATAGTCAATGTATACGTATTCGTAGCTCCTATTCCAATGGAAGCTAGTCCATGCGAAATATTACCCCCGATAGCTTGATGTTCCTGATCCACCTTTAATTGGTTTCCTGTGAGGGTTCCTTTATTCGACGGAAGACCAATCGGGCCTATAGCTAATGTTGGAATATCATAATCCAGTGTCGTGTTAGCACGTATATTCGGATTATTTAGCAAACTAGCGAGTTCATCTGGCAACGCGAAATAAGTGTAGTACGTGGAAATCAAACCTACCTGCGCCAGTTGTTGTCCAGTTAATGTCAATTTAAGTTTCCCGTTCTCATAAACAGGGGCCAATTTTGAATCTTTTAACACATTGATGGTTGCCGCGCTCACTTTCGCATTCCCCGTCTGAATCGAAGGTGTACCGCCTTCCAATTGTGCAGTCACAGGTGCCACCACTAGTACACCCGCAGTAGCTAATGTCGCTACCACTTTCATTTTCCCATTCATTCCCATTCTTCATTTCCTCCTCTTATTTCCTTTTTACCAAGGCTTTGCCTCACATCGAGAAGGGGTCTTAAGATGTTTTACTTTTCTCTTGCATCCTAGACCGTTTGTGTCATCCCCTACACAAATGTGCGTACCCATATTTTTCGAGTACAGGAGCATTGTAAATCTTTCTAAAGAGCAATTCAACTTATATCGCCTGGTGTCACACACTTATTATTGGAATGTATTATTTTTCACCTTTTGTCATTTTTTCTTATTTTTTGTAACTTTGAAATAACAATCGTAATTTATACAATCATTATTAGTTTATCCTACCTTGTTCTACAAAAAAGAAAAACCATGTAAACAATGAACTAAAAATTCATTATTTACACGGTTTATTGGGGCAGGATTGAACACTGCGTCTTGTTTTGCGTCTCCGAATCCAGCCTCAAGAGCCAGACCCTCGAAGTTTTCACAGCCTCCATAAAAATCAAGTGAGGATTTTTATTGCGCCTGCTCCAAACTTTGTCGGGTCTAAACGGGCTCTTTCGGCTTTATAGGCGCCACACACTCTTAACCACATGTGTCTGCGAGCGGTCTGGTCCTACGGAGAACATGGAGACTTGTACTCCGGTTAGCTGGGCGATGCGTTCCATGTAATGGCGGGCGTTTGCTGGCAGGTCGTCTAGGGATTTCACTTCTGTGATGTCTTCTGTCCAACCCGGTAGTTCTTCGTAAACTGGTTCGCAACGGGCTAATTCTTTTAAGCTCGCTGGGAATTCTTCGACTACTTTGCCGTCTAATTTGTAGGCTACGCAAACTTGCAATTTCTCAATGCCTGTCAATACGTCAAGCAGTGTCAATGAAAGGTCTGTTAAACCACTTACACGGCGGGCATGGCGTACAACAACACTGTCGAACCAACCTACACGGCGCGGACGGCCTGTCGTTGTGCCATATTCGCGGCCAACTTCACGGATTCTGTCGCCGATTTCATTATCTAATTCTGTCGGGAACGGACCATCACCAACACGCGTTGTATAAGCTTTCGCCACACCAACAACGTGATTAATTTTCGATGGACCAACACCGCTACCAATCGTTACCCCACCAGCAATCGGGTTACTCGACGTTACGAACGGATATGTACCTTGGTCAATATCCAACATAACCCCTTGCGCACCCTCAAAAAGAACACGTTTGCCATCATCAAGCGCATCATTTAAAACAACGGCTGTATCGCAAACATATTGTTTGAACTGCTGGCCATACTCGTAGTACTCTTCCAGAATATCCTCAATTTTAAAACCTTCAAGCTCGTAAAAACGCTCTAATAAACGGTTTTTCTCTTGTAAGTTATGTTCTAATTTCTCTTTGAATGTCTCTTTGTCTAAAAGATCAACAATGCGGATTCCCACACGGGCAGCTTTATCCATGTACGCAGGGCCGATTCCTTTTTTCGTTGTACCGATTTTGTTTGCGCCTTTGCGCTCTTCGTCAGCTTCGTCAATGCGAATGTGGTACGGCAAAATCACGTGCGCACGGTTAGAAATACGCAAATTGCTAGTGTCCACATCTCTGTCGTGCAAGTATTTAAGCTCGGTTACAAGCGCCTTAGGGTCAATAACCATACCATTTCCTATCACACTAATCTTCTCTTTGTAAAAAATACCCGATGGAATTAAGTGCAACTTGTACGTTTCCCCATCAAACTTAATCGTATGACCCGCGTTATTCCCACCTTGGTAACGCGCAATCGCCTCTGCATTCTCCGAAAGGAAATCTGTAATCTTTCCTTTTCCTTCATCGCCCCACTGTGTTCCTACAACAACAACTGAAGACATCTAAACACCTCATTTAATTGATCTTTTAAGTACAGAATCCCATACTTTTTCCACTCTCAATTGTACCGTTTGTCATTTCAATAGTCAATCAATTATCGAACGATTTGTGAAAAGATGTTCTAAATTGTTCGTTTATATGATGGGTATGGTGGGATTGGGTGGAACGGAACGGTGGATGTTGTGTAAATTGAAAGGTGAGACTATTTAATTCTTGTGACACAGTTCTCGATGCAAGCCTTTACTGATGTTGGATAAATCGCCTAACATCTTTTTTCAGCTATTATTTCAAAACAGCTTTATCCTTCCATCAGTTTCGCCTCTTACTCATTTTGTTATCTCGTCTACAGCTATGGATGTTCCAACCGAATCTCCAATCGCTTGACCACTTGCCGCATCAATCAAATTTCCATTTACTATGACAGAATAAGTACCATGTGGTAATCCTTGAGCTTCTTTGAGCGATTCAATTATTTCATTGACCTTATTTTTATCTGCAGGTGTATCATCTATAGTGTATAACGAGATTACAATCCCCACCAAAGTCTTTGGATTTTTCTCTTTTTCAAATAAAGTTCGCAATGCTACCTTGTCAATAGTTGGAGTTGACATGTATAATTGATAGATATCTGGTGCCCCTGCTCCTTGCATATTTAAATAATAATATTTTGTAACATATCCAGAACTCCTAGTTTTATTTACCGCTTCATCCGTTAAACCAATAAAACCATATTTTTCAGGCATATCTTTTACAAAATCATCTAAATTAGCGAACTCGTTTTCATATGCCATAGCATAGAGAGCAGTCTGGATATCCTCTTCTACATTTCCTTTTTCTGACGTTACTGTATCCAACACTTTTTTCTTATGAGTATCAACGCTAACAATGACTGATGTGTTGAATTTTGGTTCTTGTTTAGATTGCAACATAACTACGGAAGCATTTCGTGCTGGAACAACATTATTCGCTTTGACATCCATCTTATATTTCTCCGTAAAATAGTCTATTGCATATTGAGAAATAGTATCTTTATTCTCAGTAACTATCTCCTTTGTTTTGTCCCCATCGATGAAAATAAATCCTTGCCCTACATAGTCTTGTACCGCAACTTCTTGGTCAGTGTCTTCTATATTGTTTTTAATATCTATAAAACTGCATCCTCCTAAAATGAAGCAAACAGCCATTCCTAATAAAAAAATACTTTTTTTTCATTGTTTCACTTTCTCCTCTCAAAGTCAGCTACCCTCTATCGGGTAGATTTCTGTTGCTGCTCTCTTTCTAAAACTAAACGCTTAGTGCCTCCAAGTTTTTCATCTCCTTTTTTTCTTAACTCTGTACTTTGTAGCTTCTTCATAAGAAACATTAAAACTTGAAAATCTATATCTGCAAATTACTAAAATAATAAATTCTTGTACAGCGATACTGAATAAGAACATTAATGTCAAAAATACCATTGGCCCAAAAATATTTGTACTTAATCCGATTATAAAGAATAGCCAAATTATTAAAAGTAAGTAACTACCTATCATTATTTGCATTAACAGTTTCAAATCTTTATTCCATTCAAATAAACCCACACCCTCTTTTTTTAGAGAACCTTTCAATATTCCTGATCTTACTAGGTGAAAACATATTAAAAATTGCATCAAAGCTAGCGTAACTGAAACAATTATCCAAAGGTTGAACTGTTGCCCCCACTCCCCATTTAGCGCGAAAAGATGGCACAAAAATAATGGTTCCACCGACATGACTATTGTGTATAATACCATCAAAAAAGTCGCAAACATTTGTGTCCTATACAATATTTTCCCCCAAAATATACAGATTACTAGATATATAAAAAGGCAAAGGAACACAAAGAGCAAACAACTATAAACGATAATTGTAAATTTCCCAATAGCTTTAATGTCTAATGCTAGCCTTATTATCAATGTTGATGTTCCTAGTATGACTAGGGAGTATAACCATAAGCCTACTAAATATGTAAACACACCACCGGGATTTAATCTATTATGTGCGATAATTTTTAATTTCAAAAAATATTCTTCTTCTAATCTCCACATGGAACACACCTTCTCTCGAAATATTTTTCCTACAAATCGTTCAATCCATTTCATTTTAATTTCATCTATCTATAGAGACTATTAGCTTTTAATGTATTTAGAAATGACATTTTTATCATACTTTATACCAAAAATTAATGTACTAATATCTTATCTGTCATATTTTCTATTTTTTCTAACATTATAATTCACTATATTTCTGGAATACTGATGGCTTGTTCTTCGCTCACCCATTCATACGGACATTACGACTAGATTTATTGGATTGCATTCATTATGTAAGAAATGATAAGCTACCACAAATTTTAATAGCTTATCATTTCATTTTGTATTTGCACTGGTTTTAGACCTTCGCTATTCTTTTTTCTATGAAATCATAGAATGCTTGATTAAATTCATGCTCTTTTACTAATTCTTCTTTATGTTCTACAAAATAAGCTATCATCTTTGCAAGACATTCTTCCTTAGGTATACTAGCAGTAGTCTTTTGAAAATGTTTTTTGCTTACTTGCCAAACATAATTATCTGCTACTTCACGAAGACTTGGAACTGCTTTTAATTCACTAGCCAAAATTATCAATTCAAGCTGAGCCACACAACTAGTTACTGATTTTTGGATAATAACATTCTTGCCCCCACAGTGTTTCAAATATGTTACTACTTCTTTATATAATTTGTTCATGTTTTTATTCGTTAATTTTCGTTCAGATGCGTAACCATCCAGCGCATCGTAAACCTCGCGTTGCATAAAATCTACGTAATACCACAAAATCGCTTCATATGCGGAGCTCTCAAATTGAGTTCCTTTTTCATCTTTTATCGCTTGCAGAAAATAGGGTTTGGCTTCTTCCAAAGGCTTGTAATTCGGAGTGTTTTTCTGCCTATACTCGTCACTACTTAATGTTTTTTTTATAAATCTAGCATAATTCAGTGCCCCCAAGGATTGATGTTTTGCAGTAGCTACCTCAAATAGCGCTACAATCCTGCCTACCTTGTTTTCAAATTCAGGATCGTTGATGCCATAGCACGCAGAATAAATATCCGCTAGTCGTGTTTCAGCAAGATTTTGCCCCTGTTCTACACATTTTTCACTCGCATCAATCCATTTTTCAAACCATTTATCATGCTTTAATGCAGTATTATACTTTCCTTTGCTTACATAATAGTAAGATAGTGTCTCTGAGTAATCCTTCTCAGCATTCTCTACACCATCTTGAACTGCATTGTGAAGAATCCTCTCTCCCTCTTCAGCATCACCTGTTACTACGAGAAAACGTCCCAACATTCCCGGTGTTATATGTTTTGCTTCCACAGCTTGGGCAATGTTTTCTTTATATTTTTTTAGCTCACTTGGACTCGCCGCTTCCCAATCTTCCACTGTTCCGTAAAGATTTTTGGCATTATTATTATTAATTCCACCCAGTATTTTTTTTTAAAAAAACTCATGTCTGCACACCTCACTATTCATCATTTCCCTAGTATTTCAATACCTCTTAATCCTTTAGGAATATTTATCTTATTGTATATATCATTCCAGGATTCTTCTGGGAATCCGTCTTTTAACTAATCTGTTTCTATGTACATTGACAAGGCACTAACAAATAGCACCTTATCAATTAGTTTATCTAGCTATATTATTTAATCTATTGCGGCTATGCTTGCTTTCCTCTTCTCCATGAAATCATAAGATGCTTTTGTAAACTTTATATCCTTGTTGCTAAGCTCAGATTCATTAGCTAAATAGTACTTACTCAAAATATCCATGGCTTGATCCCTACTCATACTTTTCGAGAAATTGGAGCCTCGTTTTTTATCAATTTGATATACATAATTATCACAAATTTCTTCCATTTCTCCTTGCTTTTTCAAGAAATATGACAGACTTAGAAAGTCAAAATAGATGCTATAATTATTTAATGTAGTGTAGATATAATCCTTATCCTTTATATCTGGTGCCATATAACTCAAAACCTTTTTTTTCATTGTATTTTATATCTTCAGCGATTCCATCTAATTCTATTTCTTTAATATAACAATCTATCGCTTGAGCTACTTTTTTATGGATAATAGTAGAGTAGTAACGAGCCATCGTCGAATAAGCATAGTCCCTGTCCGATGTATTTTTTTCATCAGTCAATGCTTGTAAAATATAAGGCTCGGCAGAACTCCATTCTACGTCTTGACTATTCTTTATCTTTTTATAAGCTTCTGTCGCCAGCTTGTCCATAATAAAAATAGCGTAATTTAATGCGGCTCTTGATTGATGTTTTGAGGCAGCTATTTTGTATAAACGAATAGTTTCTTTAGCTATGTCCTCAAATTCTGGATCATTTATATCATAGCAAGTACTATAAATATCGGCTAATCTAACTTCAGATTCTTTTTCTCCGTTTTCGACGCATACCTTGGCTGCATCCACCCATTTAATATACCACGGGTCTTGTTTAGCAGAGCGATTATATTTATCTGTCATCATATAGTAATATGAAACTGAATCTACATAATCACTTTCTGCCCCCTCGACATTATCCAGTACCGCCTGATGGAGCATACGCTCGCCTTCCTCTGGCTCCCCGGCTCCCATTAAAAATCTTCCCAGCATCAAAATAGATACTTCGCCATTCTCTATACCATTAGTGATATTTTCTTTGTATATAGCTAATTGTTTTTTGTCAGCTTTGCGCCAATCTTCACCTGTCCCATATAAATTCTGCGTTTTGGTGAGATTAGTAGCCCCAAATATTTTTCTGAAGAATGTCATTTTATAATTATCTCCTCATATAATTTAATTTGTTAATGCCTTAGCACCTCTCAGTCCCTCTGGCACCTTAAGTTTTTCATAAATCTCTTCCCAAAGTTGCTCTGGGATGCCATCTCTCACTAAGGTACTAGTGATATTTTTTGAGATATCAATGACCGCTTTCGTTTGTTTACTATCATATATGTTCACTAATTTTACTTGGGCAGAGTTATATTTATTAATTTCTGCGTTGAATTTTGCAATAATTTCTTGATCATCAAGATCAACCATTGCACCTGATTGCCATTCTCTAATCCCAATCCCCGTATAAGCACCATCTCCCACACCATGCGGTAACTGGAAATCATAGTACTTATTAACGATAGCCAATTGTTCTTCGGTAAAGCCACCACCTAGTTTAGATGACAGGTCTTTCAGACGATTTCGCTGAGTACCATACAAATCATTAAAATCCGAGGTGTCGAAATAATCGTGCCAGCCTTTTCCTAGGCTGGATTCGTCAATTGCTGCGGCTACTCGGCGGACGTTGAATTTGCTGATGACTTTGGATGCGATGAGGCCAATGCCTTTTTCTCCTCCGATTAGTGTCATGCCTAGTAGTGGGTTTTTGATGGTTGTTACGGCTAGGTCGATTTTTCCGGCTATATTTTCTGCGTTGCCTGCAAGTTTGAGTGTGCTTGCGAGTGTTGAGCCTTCTTTTAGGCTTGCTCCTAGTTTTGTCACGATGGCTCCTGCTCCGAACGATAGGCTTGAGGCGATGAAATCTACGCCTAGCCATACTTTGTCTTCGGTGTCTAGTATATCTCCTGTAATCATGTTTGTGCCGCCTGTGATTCCGACAACGGCTTTCGTGCCTAAATAAGCGAGCGCGGGGGCTGCTAACAAGAGGGAAGCGCCACCTGTGACAAATGCGGAGGCTACTAAAGCCACGCCTACCACGACGCTTAAGCCGATGTCTACCCATTTTAGCCAGCCCGCATTGTTTTCATGCCAGGTTGACTTTAGTTCTTCAAATTCGCCTAGTTGGGTTGGATAGAATGCGCGGACTAAGTCGTCGTTGCTCATTCCTTTTAATTCTTTGATGGTGTCTTTGTCTGTAATTTCGCCATTTTCCATGAGTTGATGGATTAGTTTTACGCGTTCGTCGTAGAGTATTTTAGCTGCATGGATAGGTGTGTCACTCGAGTTCAGTATTTGATCTAAGGTGTATTTGCTTTGTGTCGTGTAGGTCGAAGTCATCCCAGAATAAGTATCAGTGATGGTGTGTGTTTGGTCAAATGTGAGTTTGTTTGTTTTGTAGGTATTGTTCCCCTCATTGACATTATCGAGTGTTTTTACTGCGTCATTCATTGCTTGGGTAATCTTTCCGTCAATGTTTTGCATGACTTCTTTGTGTATACGACCAGCTAAAGTGACGAGTTCATTGGCGTGTTCGTATTTCTTTTTTAAGCCGCTTTTTCCTTTGCTAGCGGATAAAGAAGATGTTCCACGTGCTGGAAATAAGTCCGACAAACCTTGGCCGTTTAGTTCTGCTTTGACTTCTTTTATGCCATCTAGTATATCGCTCATGCGTTGTAAGGCATAGGATTCTGAGGTCATTTGATTGCCTGCACTATAGCCAGAATAGTATGAACCTGTATAAGTACTCCCGCTGCTAGAAGCATTTTTGAATAAGGATTTGTCACTTTTATAAATCGTCATGAGACACCTCCATTTTTCTGGTCTTGGATAACCGTTTTTACTTGATTTACTACACCGTTAGGGTCTTGTTCACATGCTAATTTAAATTCAACGCTTGTTCCTTCTTCGTTTAAAAGTGCATTGACTACTTGCATCGCTAGCATTTTATCTGTGTCAATCATTGATTTGTAGGTATTCTCCGTTTGTATGGACAACACTTCTGCCAACGTTTGTAGTGTTTGCGCTTTTAGTGTAAATCTTGAAATAGTACCTTGCTCATTATTTACTATTCTATCCTTGAACTGTCCTTCCATGCAAATAGCACTTATTGCTTCTCCCGCTTCTTGGAGGAGTTTCGTCAGTTCTCCGGAATGTTGCACAAGTTTTTGCATTTCGACTAGAAGTTGTTCTTGTTCGGTCAATGAAATAGAAATTTCTCCACCAGTCATTTTTTACACCTGCACTTTCATAAACTTGACTAATTGTTTTTTTAATGTTTTTCCTGCTATTGATCTTGCTTTTTGTCTTGGTAAATCATATTCAATGAGTTCGCTGTCATTGTCAATAATGAGAGAAGAGTATGTGCATTTACCGTATTCATAATATTGTAAGTTGAATGCTTCATTTTGGTTATAATAGGCTTGTAAACGAACCAGCGCGTAGTCCTGCCATATTTTTGTGTCCTCGCTTTGTTTTTTTGTGTCTAGTTGCTGTAGGAGTTTTATGTTCTGGTAAAACACAGCTAGTAACACCATCTTTGTTGTCCGTTCTACGGTGTATTGATTATCTTGCGTCTTTTCAATGACATGAGAAAACATTTTGTTTTTGTCTACATCCACTGCACAAGTAAAACTATTTAAAATCATATATCGTTTTGCTTTTTGTATATTTTTTAAGTATATAACCATATTCAGAGCAAATTTCAGTAGGTTCGTCATCAATAATTAACTGCATTTTTTCTAAATCTTCATATCCTTTTTCTAGGACTATTTGGAGATTTTCACGTTCATCCTCGGTATAAACTGGGATTGGGATATTAAAAATTGAGATGGTATCGTCATTTAGCATATTCAACGCATACAATGCTTCACTTGTAAATTCCACTAGGCATCGCTCACTTCTTTAAGTACTTTGGCTTCTGAAACATGATTCAATAAGTAGTCTGCACCATCGGCAACATCTCGATATGCTGTTACCGATTTATTGAAATCTTTTCTGAAACGCATGTAAAAACTTTTCAATTCTTCGTATTCTGTTTTACTTTTACCTTTCCACATAGATTCTTTGGCAGTAATTCGATCGAGGTCAGATGGAATGGTATCATCGATTAGCTTGACTGCTGCTTTTAGTTTCGTAAGTGCTTCTGCGGCTCTCGCATTATTGTATTTTACTTTGTCTGAGGTGAATTTGTCTTGGATTGAATTGATATTTTTTAATTCGGAAGTGTCTACCATAACCACCCATCCCCTTTCTTCTCATGCTCCCAAAACATCTTTCCTTCGTTGTACTTATCTACATCATCACTAATGCTATTATCAAGTGTTTTCTTTTTGCTTTCTAAAGTTTCACACAATGCTTGAATAGATTTTATGGAGTCATTGGCAAAATCAACATAATCTTCAAGGTCGCCAATGTCTTTTCTTAGCTTTGTCGATAATGTTGATAAATACGCGTAACCACTGTCACTATCCAATCTCTGCACTTTCTCACGGTTTGTATCAATAAATGTGACCATGGAAGACATATCCCCAGAGCGGGATTCATTTAATTTATTGGAATGGATTACTTTTATAACTGCTTCATATTTTCTTCTTTTAGTTTTATTTCTATTAATTCTCTCTAAAAGCTCTGCATCATTTCCAGCCATTTTATCACTCCTTTTTATGTAGCTTGCTTGAGAAAACAAGCTACATAAGTAATTCTACATACCTAGTTTGACTTTCTGTACTTGTCCTTCAAAAATTATATAAGCTTCTGCCTTACCTAGCGGCTTCTCTTGCATCATTCTGTTTGTTGTATTGAATACGCTCTGATCAGAAACGCGCATCGAAAGAACAACCAACTTACTATCTTTTATTTTATTCACTAAATCACCATAGCCTTTATTGATAACACCTACCTCGTTTCCAATAATAAACCAGATACCTGTCTTACCATCTTGTTGTAGCATTTCAAATAGCTGCGATTGTGCTCTTGAAGACAGAGACTCATTGATTTGAAGCAACCCATTAAAGATAATACATTTTCTAGTATACTTTTGATAAAATTCAAATGGATTAGTAGGAATATCTGTTGACTGCACCATCTCTAAGTAAGCTTCTTCCCGTTCTTTAAACTCATCAAAAACATCTTCAATGTACTCTTCAATTTCGGATATCACTGATAAATAGTCATCGACAAGTTGTCTTGTATTTATAAGTCCCATTGACGACTGATCTATGACTGCAGTTTCGACACCTGCTTTTTTAACTATGATTTTTGCAAATGCATTCAGGTTATTCACAACTTCGGATGAACTTCCTGCTGAAACAATAACATTTTGCTTATAAAGAGGAATGGCAACTGGCTCTGCGAATTCATAATCGATTCCTATTGGTAAGTCTCCGTAGCTTGCAAGATGCTTATCTGTGGCTTCCATAGCAAAGAATTCTTCCATGGAGAACTCTTCGGCCACCATTGGAATTGGTCTTGGGAGTGGGCCTGTCCAGTCTGCTTTCATTTGTTCGGCTTCTTTTTGATTTGCTTCAATAATTTCTAAGGCATTTTCACCGATATTTGGTAAGGCCGCTTGGAACAATGTCGGTTCATCTAATTTGATAAGTCCTCGACCAGGTAATTCCTCTATAACCATATCTGTTCTGCCCACGATAGCACTTGTGTCTGACTTGTCTATCATGAATAAGGCTAACTGCATTTTAATATTTGACGCTAGTTGCATTCTAAGTGCAGCTTGGCGAACTCCAGATATTAGTAAGTGAATGCCAATACCCGCACCTTCTCTTGCAACTTGCGTAATCAAAGGCTCTAACATATTAACTAGAACATCTTCTTCTCTAATTGCATCATAGTTGTCTATTAAAATCATAATATACGGTACTTCATTACCACTAGCTTGTTCATACATTTTTAAATTAGCTACACTATAATCGCTTAGTAATTTCTTACGTTTTCTGATTTCGTCTGTTAATCGCCGTACAAATTTCTGGCATTTCTCAAGCTCTTCTAAGCCAATTGTATCTGCAATATGAGGAAGATTCTTAAGTGATAACAAACCATTTGTCCCAAAATCAAGTAAATAAGCGTTCAAGTGTGCTGGTGAGTGTTCTCTTGCTAGCCCAAGCATCATTGTTTGCAAGAATGTAGATTTCCCAAACCCTGGACTTGAGAATACCGCTAAGTGGCCATCTTTCGTTAAATTAATAGCATGTGTATCTTGACTTTGCATGTGTGGTTGATCCACGATACCAACCACTGGCTCTAAATCTCGTTTCTCTTTCGCCCACGCTTCTTTGTAATCCACAACATGCAGATCCGGCAAATAAATCATATCTTCTAGCGGCGGCAACCACGGACGTGGCAGCATCGCGATGTTTGCTTCTTCTGTGTAGTCATGAATATAGTCAATAACCGCGTCAAGCTCTGATGGTACTTTTGAAATGTCTTCTTTGTCGCCTAGGCCGCTTAAGTCTTCGGTTAGGATTTCGTATTGACCGAGGTCGTTAATGGCGTAAATTGTTGTGTCGACTTGTTCTTGGTCGTCTTTGTCTGGGACGTAGTCGGCGCCGCTCCATGCGCTTTGGAATAGTTCGTAGATTTCGTTGTTGCCGACTTGGAGGTAGGCGCGTCCTGGTAGTGTGATTTCGGCTGCGTCTGGTGTTTTTAGGATTTCGTTGGAGTCGGATGCGTTTTGTACTTTCAATGCTAGTTTGAATTTCGAGTTGGACCAGATTTGGTCATCCACGACGCCGCTTGGTTTTTGGGTTGCTAGGATTAAATGGATGCCTAGGGAACGACCGATACGGGCGGTGGAGACTAGTTCTTTCATGAATTCTGGTTGTTCGCTTTTTAGCTCGGCGAACTCATCGGAAATCAGGAATAAATGGGGCATTGCTTCTGTTGCTTCGCCTAGTTTGTATAGTTTTTGATATTGGTTGATATGGTTGACGTCGTGTTCGCCGAATAAGCGTTGACGTTTTTGTAGTTCGGCTTTGATGGATGCTAAAGCCCGCATGCTTTGTGCGCCGTCTAAGTTCGTGATTGTTCCTAATAGATGGGGCAGGTTTTTGAATAGATTCGCCATGCCTCCGCCTTTGTAGTCAATGAGTAGGAACGCGACTTCGTACGGGTGGAAATTCACGGCAAGTGAGATGATGTAGGACTGAATAATCTCGGATTTACCGGAACCTGTTGTACCTGCTACCAAACCGTGTGGCCCGTGGGCTTTTTCGTGTAGGTTCAGGTTGACGATGTCGTCTTTTCCGCGCAAACCTAGTGGAACGGCCAAGCTCTTATAGGTCTCATTTTGTTCCCAACGTGCACTGATTCCTAGTTCTTCCACGCGCTCTACACCATACATTTCTAAAAATGTTACGGCTTCTGGAATCGAGTTTTTCAAGTTTTGTAGGTGGTTTAGTGGCGCCAATGCTCGGCTGACGCTTTCTTTGTCAAAGTCTGCTGGGAAATGATCCAGCGCGAAATGACGATTGACTAGTTCGCCTTGTTCTAGCAAAATGTTACCGCTTTTTGCGTCGCGGATGTCAATAACGGTTTTTACGTGTTCTGGCAAGCTTTGCATTACGTCTTGCACGAAGACAAGGGACACGCCGTACTCGCTCGGGTCTTCGTTAAAGAATTCCATGACGGTATGGTCTAGCATTAGTTTCTCATCGGTGATTAATACCACGTAATGCGGCGAGAAGTACATTTGCTCGTTCTTGTTGCCTTTTTCATCGATGGCCATCTTGCGGTCTTTCAAAATTTGATACAGTGAGTTCAGCACTTGGTCGCGCGAACGTTCATGATATACGAAACCGCGAACATTGATGTCACGCAGGCTCGCATGGGGTAGCCAACGCATCCAGTCCCACTGTTCTTTTTCTTCTTCTGGGAAAACGGTGATGAATTGCAAATCATAGTAGCTGTGGAAAAGGGCGGTTTGCATTACTAGCAGCTGCAACTGCTCAATGACTAGCGAACGGTGCCCGATATAGCCAACCGGTCCGTGCATTAAATCCGTCCCCATCGGCACGTCTTTTACCGAATAATATTGCGATTTCAGCTCTTTTGCACTGTCTACTAACTCGTCTTTGTCTTGCGTAAATTCTTCCTCTTGAAATTCGACATTAAAAGAGGTATTCTCTTCCCCGGTCCCAACACGATACGTCAAAAAGTCATGGTGAAACATCGTCTTTTCGTAAATTCGGGAATCGACAGAAAGCGCCATGTCACGCACTTCTGATACTGTCGGAAAATGATAATGGAGCGAATGGGCTTGTTCTTCGGCTGCCGCGTGAAGTTCGGATGTTTTGTCCTTCAAATAACGACGGTAGCTCGCGTCCCGTTCTTTCATGTCCACTTTATATTTCTTGCGGTTTTTCACATACGTTACTATCGAGAAAATTAGCGTTGCGCCAGTCATCCCAAGTGTCATCAATACAAAAATCGGATTCGGTCGCAAAATCATCATCACAATCGACATGGCAATCATAATTAGCGGTGGAATAATGATTTTCATCAGTTCTTCACTTGGTTTTGACGGCTTACTAGGTGGTTTTGCAATCGTAATATTGCTTTCTGGGGCGCGATAAATAATCCGTGGTGACCGGTGGTAATCTGGATAATCATCACTAAACGCATTATCTGGCGCCACAAGTTGAGCTAGCGTCGCATGCACACGGCCTTCGCCAGCCATCACTTCGATGTCTTCCTTCCCAATTCGCATTGTCACCCCGTCGAAATACAGCTGATCGCCAGCTTGTAGCAAACATTCGGATTCCACGCGATAATAATTGTGATACACGACACCGCCGTATACGCTCAACTTAAACGGCGTACCCAGTTCTTCGCGAATAAACAACAAATCCGCCGTCGTACCCGCAATCACCACATCATTAAAATCCTTCTCGCCAAACGTAATCGAATATTTCGTCGTCGTATCAAAAACTTGCGATGCCACATCTTCCGTCAAATAAAGCTGTAACACTTGTCCGTCCGATGTTTCCAGATTCAGACGCTCATTCAACGCAAGCGGCATATCTCCCAAATACCATTGCTCTGCGTCCTCATTCCACGCCACTTGTAGCGAATCCGCGAAATTCTCATAAGTCACCGTATGATGCAAATCGCCGCCGATTGTCACTTCTTTTTTTATATCTAATTGGCATTTATGTAGCTGATTGCCATAACTAATCGTGAGTAGTTGCTTCTCCATTGCCATCCCCCTATTCTACTTCCGATGTTGCTTGTGCTTTATCTTCTGCTTTTTGGTCGGCAGCATCTTTAGCCATTTGTTCTTCTGTTTTCTTTTGGTCTTCTTTGATTTTTGTCATTTCGCCCTTGATTCGTTCGCGCTCTGACACTTGCTTGGAAGCTTTCATCTCTTTGTCCGCGTTTACTTTATCTAATTCTCGGGACAAATTATACAGGCGCAATTGCGTGTCTTCCTCTGCCATCGCAATTTCTTTTGCCTTTGCTAATTCGCCTTGTCCATCATAAATCCAGAACAACATGAAGTCTTCTGGTGATTTCAATGTAAGTTGTGCGAGCAATTTATCTTTCTGCCACTTCGCCAAATTCGCTGTTTCCAAATACGATTTCGCTAACTCATACTTGCTCGCAACAGGTAGTTTCGTTGCATCAACATCTTCTAATTCCGTGCTTACTTTCTCATAATCTCCCGCAACAAACGCCGCATTCGCACTGAGCAACTTCTCTTGAAACGGTACTTTTACAAAGGAAAAATAAGCAACCGGAACTGCAAGAACAAGTGCAGCAATGATAAAACCAATCGTCAAACCTTTAAACAAGCGATAATTTTTGCGCGGTACCATCGTCATTTTGCGTTCTACAGATGCTTTTTCTTTCGTATAGCTTTCGGTCAAAATCGTCTGAATTTCCGCCAAGTCTTTCGCATCAATAATACTGCGCTCAAACGCCGTGCCTTTCGCATTGATCAACGACCCCGAAATCAGCTCATCGTATGAATACTTCTTCGAAAAAAGCGCCACGATCAGGCATTTATATTGCTTCAAAAACTTCTCTTCTGTCATCGTATACGGTGGCAAAACATCCCGAATCCCGCGGTATACCAAATAGGGCACCTCATTCACATCAAAAACCATGTTATCCGGATGCAGGAAAAACGTAAATCGTGTCTTCAATAACTCTGAAAAACGCGCGACATTGCCAACTGCACGCAATTTATCATTTCGACCAAGCGCTTGTAAGTTCTCCCACGTTATCTTGTCTTCCGTATCAAATGTGATAGTAAGCGCTTCTCCTCTATCTTCGAAATCAGCGGCTACAAAGAAGTTAGACCGTTCTTTTAATAACGCCAATTGACGCATGTCTTTCACCTTTGTTTGTGATTTTGAAAAACCGACTTGCCATTTCGCTCCATCTATTTGAAAATTATATTCCATCGCATCTACCATTATTTTTCTCGTAATCATTTTTCTCTAGTCTCCCTTTTTATAAAATTTCAATAATGTCCCCGTCCGTGATTTGGAAATCAGTAAGCCTGTCATCGTCAGTAAGCAATAATTCTTTATTCGCCACTTTAATCGCACAGTGAGACATGTTGGGCTGCGTCATTTTTAATGTTTCAACAAGATTAAGTAGTAATGCTTTGACTGGTTGGTGTTTCGGAATGCGCAAATCATGCGTCCGCCCACCCCATTTTTTAAAATTAATGGTAACGTTGATATGTGTGTCTTGTGCCATTGTTTGATGCTCCCTTCTTTATTCCCATACTTTACGAACTAGTGTGTAGAGCAAGCCGCAAATAAGAACCGCTATGCCTCCAAGTACCCACCAAATCGATTTGCTTTCTTTTTCAGTTTCACTTGCACTCGTTGCATCGGTTTGTGCAGCTTCTGTGTTGTCTTTGAATAACGTCGCTCGTGTAGCTTTTGACGTATCGGCTTTCGTATCCTCGTCTGCGAATAGAGATGCTTTCAAATCTTTTAGTTGCTTATCTTCATATGCTTTGATTTCAGCGTCGCGTGTTTCATTTTCTTTGGAGAATAAGTTGAGTTGCTCTTCTTCGGCAGCCGTTTGGTGCGTGTCTTTTTCGGCATCCTTTTCTGCTTCGGTTTTTTTAGCGCGATCCACTTGGACTTCCATTTTACCATCATCGCCAAGATAGGAATCCTCGTCTGTTGCAGCCAGTGTAGCGGTTGGGAGCGCGAGGCCAAGACCAACCACTATACTAGTGGCAAAGAGGAAACGCGTTATTTTTCTATGCGTCATAATCATCGTCTCCTTCTGTTTTTTTGCTGCGATGCCAAACAAAGAGGTTCACTACAATACCAACTACGGCCGCAGCAATCATGCTGTACATCAAGATTAGCCAATCATCTGCTCGACTCGCAAAACTATTAAGCAAGTTTTCCACATATTGTAACGGTGACATGGAGCGTACAGTTGACAATATCGAATCCTTATCAATTTTCAAACCAACTGCTTCTGTCAAGAATAGATACATCGCTAAAATTGCAAGAAGCAGGAACATCCCAATCATTCGTAGTTGGCGTAATAAGTACGTCGCAATCGTTACGAACACGAGCATAATAAGGATAATAATCCCCATCCAAGAAACAAAAAGGACGTTATGCAAATCAAGGAAATAGGCAGAAATCGCGCCAATAATCGCACCTTCAATGAGCCCAATACCGACTGTTAGCAACGTAATTGGCGTGTTTTGGTAAGCCAGTGCCATTTCTTCTTCAAAATCATCTTCTTGCTTGCGTTTACGTTCTTGTGCCGCGATAACATAACCTGTAAATAGTGAGACAATAAAACATACTAGTACGATTAAATACGGTGTAAACGTGTCTCCTGCTGCAATCGTCTCTCCTTTTACTTTTGTTACTGGATTACTCAAGAAATTGTATAAATCTTCGTTTGGACGATCCCCGACACGACTATTTTTCATCACATTAGCGAAATTACCCGCAAATGTTTGGTCTTGGCCTAACTTATCAGACATATTGGCGGATAGTCGCTGGGCTTGCGTTACGATACCAAGTCCACTATTTTGAATGCTCTTAGCTTGCTGATCAATAGCATCAAAAGTTTTGTACACACTGTTGGCGGAATTAAGGTTTGTTGTAGAAGTATCGGCGAGTGATTTGCTCTGCGTGAGTAGTGTTTGAAATTCGTTACTTAGTGCCAGCGTCGCTGATTTTTCGTCGCCTGAATTCGTAACTACAACCCCACCTTTGTCAAGCAAATCTTGACTTGCTTTGCGCCACGCTTCAACATTTTCAAGCATTTTTGCAACACTTTGGTTCATCGTTGCTGCTTGTGCGGTCGCTTCGTTTAGGCGGTCTGTGAGTATATTAGCATTGTCTTTTGTTGTCGCCACACGTGCTTGTGATTCGTCTACTTGTTGCTGAAAAGTCACCAGATCTCGCTGAATGAATCTTGTTACGCTGTCGGTAATTGCCGAAACGATTGCCGTGATACGGTCGTCATTGAATTGCGTGTAGTATGAATTAGCAGTTGCCAGTTCTGCAAGACTTTTTCCATCTAAGTCAAGCGCGTCGTTGGTCGCATTGATGCCGTAATACACACGGAATAGCTCCGCAAGACGATAGTATGGCGCTACAAATTTAGCTGTATCATCTGCTGTACTTTTCACTGTTGCTTGCAGGCTACTTAATACTTCTTGGCGTTTTTTCTCCACATCTTCTGGATTTAGCATGTACTGCGTATCAATCCCAATATGACTTGTCTCAACTGTTGGGGGATTTGGTTCTACCGGCGTTACTGGTTGCTCCCCACCTTGTTCACCGTCCGGATCTGTTGGGTCTGTTGGGTCTGTTGGGTCTGTTGGGTCTGTCGGTGTTGGTGTCACTGGCTCCGATGGTGTTGTTATTTCTTTATACAAATCAATGGCAATCGGCTGCTGAATAAAGGAGCTTGTCAACGTTTCTTGTTTCATATAAAGGTCAATCGCTAACGTCGCTTTAAAAGCAGGTTCACCTTCTGTCGTAAATTCTGGTTTCAAATCGATATACCAGAGTTCTTTATTCGTGTCGTAACTAATATCAGCAATAGGAACTGGATATGTATCTGAATTAATTTTGACAGCATCCATTCCTTCAAAAACAGAAAAGCCACGTGGAACTGCAAAATACAGTCGCTGTGTTCCTTTCGATGGTTCAATTTGGACTTCCGTCGTAATTGGATAGCGATAATAACCTGATACATTGCTACTTATTGCTTTAATTGCATCCATTTTATCCGTCATATAAGCCGCCATCGCATCATCTATTTCTTTATCGCGTGGTAGCTCAGTCATAATAGTGTTATCCCAATCTTTGTTGTTCTCTGAGGCGTATTTCTCTGCTAGTTTCAGGACGTTTAAATACGTTCCAGCATCGTAAACACCGTCTGCTATTGCTTTTTTAAAGACGCTCTTATCATGGTTGCTTAGTTGTTGCATTGCCCGCCAAATAGCGTCGTTAAAGCGATCATGTAACTTGCTATCTGCCAAATCATTTAGCGATATCGTTTGAGGGTTTCCTGTGTCTTGTCCTGAAATATAGTTTTGCAAATCTGTTCTGACGTTTTCTGTTAGGCCCTCACCCATTTTTGTTTTTATTTCGGTGTTAATCATGGATACTTGCTCATTTATTGTGTCGAGATATTTCTGAACGCTGTCAACTTGGACTGCCATTGTTTTGTTTTCAGCCATCTTCTGAAACTGTTCGTAAATGGCGTCATTGGAGCTTTTTAGGCTAGCCAGTTGTTCGGAAACGTCTCCTGTTGACATGGCTTGGTCGTTTTGTGTCATTTTTTCTGCAAATGATTTCGTTACTATTGCGTTTGTTTCTTGGTTCTTTGCCAGTTTTTCGAGGGATTGGAAGTAAGTTTCATTGGTTTTAGTACCGTTTACAAGCCCTGTTCCAAAGCCTTTTAGCGTATCTTGTAATCCACGGAAACTTTCTTTAGATGTCCCTGTATAATCTTGTACTGTTTTGAATTGTTGTGTATATTGTGAAAGTGGTGCATTTACATGGTCATTATAGATAGAACCATATGTTTCTTCTTTAGCTACTAATTTCTTTATGCTATCCTGTGCTGTTTGTAAACTATTTAAAATCGTGCCAAAATAAACATCGATAACTCTTCCGTTCAGTTCATTGACTTTGTCTAATGCGACACGCTCTGCTTCCGCTTCCGCATCTTTATTTCCTGTTTTACTAATTTGATATTCAATCGTTGCTTTTTCCGGGTTTTCTGAGTTCATAGACATTGTTTTTTCGGAAAAATTTTGCGGGATTGTAATCACCAAATCATATGTACCACTTTTCAGCCCATTTCTAGCAAAACTAGCTGGGGGCGTTTGCCAGTCTTGGTCATTCTCTTTTGACACTTTGGCTGTCAGCGCTTTTCCAAAGTTAATATCCGTGCCGTCTACTACCGTACCGTTATCATTATTTACAAGGGCGATTGATAATTTCTTCATTTTCCCTTCTGTTTCCTTCTTCACCGCATTTTGTTCTAATGCTAAGAACGAGGTCCCCGTTGAAAGAAGCAAGGCCAGCACAAAAAAGACCAGAACGCTCCATTTTATTTTTTTCACTTGTATCCACTCCCGTAGTTAGTTATATATAAGAAGCACCTCTGTACTTCGAATTATCAAATTTTTTAGATGACTTTTCATCTCCATTTATCTAATAGGAAAAGGCCATACACTCTTGGTTGCATGGCCTTTTGACAACTGCATAAAGACTGGTAATATGTATACTTCATGCAATTTCTGATAGCGCTTTAGTTTAAGCCGAAGTTGCGAGATAGAGCTGCATCGTTTTCTTCCACAGCTGTTGCAGTTTTGCTTAATTGTTGCTCGATTTGGTGCATTAAGTTAGAGAAATCCGTTACTTTCGGTTTCAATTGTTGGAATTGATCATCGAATTTACGGAATGCTTCCCCTTCCCATTCACCACGTAATTGTTCTTGTAACTGTTCTAATTCTCTTAAAATTTGTTCGATGTCTTGTCCTTTGCGACCGTAAGTTTTTGAGCGATCACGTAGTTCTGCTGGACTCATTCTAATTTGTCCTGACATGCCATTCAACTCCTTCTTTTTTTATAAAATTAATAGCTCATATTCGAGTTATCTCTGTAATTATATCAAATAAAAGCTAATATATGTTAGGTCTAATTGTGAATTTTTTGTGAACATTTGGCAAGAATAGCTATGAAATACTAATAATGCACGAAATAATTCCTCTCAATTTTGCAAAAATATATAGTTAAGCGCTTTTCTTTGAATTTTGCAGATTTTACAAAAAAAACAAAAATCGGTTGCAATCATGGAATAGTATCCTTCAATCACCACCGATTTTTTCTTATTTACATATCTCCTATTTCTTCCCGCCTATATTTAGGTAGCTTTTGCAAAACTTGCTCGTAACTGTGTGCCAACAGTTTAGCCAAAAATTCTTCGTTCTGCTCCTCATCCAGTAGCACGGAAACCCAGTGTGATTTGTTCATATGATAGCCGGGAATAATTGCAGGATTCTCAATACGCAAAATCTCGCCTTGGCTCGGTTCTACTTTCACTGTCAAAATGTTACGGCCTTCCTTATTCGTTCCCAATATCGCGAACATTTTTTTACCGACAAAATAACGATCAGCGGCCCATTCTGCTTTATAATCATGTTTTGTGCCTTTTAATTGTAATGCCGCTTTATGGATGGCCGGATATTTATTCATCGCTTTGCCCTCCTTAACCGACGTGATTTCGTATCACAATTTCTCGACAAAAGTCAAATAGTACAGGTATGGCCTCTTCGTCTTTAAATTTCACCTTGACACAGCCTTTACCAAATTTAGCATTTGGCAGACGGTTTTTCATCTCCGAAACTAGCTCAAAGTCGAGTGTATGCACGGAAAAATGGGTTTTTGCATTTGAAAAAGCAATGTATTGCTTGCCAAATTTAAAAGTTGGAATTTGATAGGATATTTTTTCTTCAAAGTCAGGATAATTTTCACGCATGAACGTTATGAATTTCGTTGTCCATTGGCGTTGTTCGTCCACTTCTAAATCCGCCACGTACTGATTTACAGTTTCAACCATATTTACTCCTCCCAATCTACTCTTTTTAGTGCGTTCTGTATTAAGTATAGCCTAAATGAACCCCTTCTCTCAATGAATTACATTAGAAAGCATCGAAAAAACCATCCATTTTTCAAAATTGAGAAATAGATGGTTTCATTCAATTTAATTAGTCATTATCATAGCGATCATCGTCATATTTGTCGTCGTCATCATACGCAGATACGTTGTTGTTTGTGCTTGGCTTACTCGTGTTCGGCTTTGTCGGTGTTGTTGCTCGAAGCACTTCTTTCTCGAAACCATAGACCTTCGAATCCGTAGCGCCGATTTCCACATCATATTCTGTGTTACCGTTGATGATTTTAATATCATATACTTTGCGACCATTTTCGTAGTCTACATGCGATTGTGTTACTTTTCCACCACCAGTTTGGCCTAATGCGATTTGTTGCGCTCTAGCTGCAGATATTTCTGATGTTTTTGGCTGGCTTGATGTATTCGCTTTTGGTGTTGTTGTCTTTGGTGTTGTTGCTTTAGATTGGCTTGTCGAATTGCTCTGTGATGCACTTTTTTTGTGATGTATTGCTTTGTGGTGTGTTATTTTTTGATGTTTGTGTTTGTGGTGTTTTGACTGTCTCTTTCTCATAGCTTGAGATTTTAGAGTCAGTAGCGTTGACATCCATTTCGTATTTCGCGTTGCCATTTACAATTTGAATGTCATATATTTTCTTGCCATTTTCGTAGTCTACAGTTGCTTTTGTTACCCTACCTCCGCCTGCTTTAGATAGGGCAATTTGTTTTGCTTTTTCGATTGTAATCTCTGGCGTTACTTTAAGCCCAGTGGCTGCTGTATTCTTGATTGTTTTTTCCTCAAAGCTGTATACTTTAGCATCTGTTGCGCTAATATCGAAATCGTACTCCGTGTTTCCTTTTACAACTTTAATATCATAAAATTTCTTCCCGTTCTCATAATCAAGGCTGTATTTCACAACTTTACCGCCACCAGCTTCGGCTAGTGCAATTTCTTGCGCACGCTTCGCTGTGATTTCAGCTGATGCCTCTGCTTTGTCGCCATCTTGATTCATGAAAATACTGCCCGATAAAATAATAGCTGTTACGGTTGCTACTCCGCAAAGTGCTGCTACACCTGCTTTTTTCTTACTTGTGTCCATAATAGATTTCAGTCGATTTTTCAATGTCTTTTTCCCTCCGTAAAAATTAGTAGATAGTGCTGTGCGTTGTACATTTTTATTTCGGATTAGACCAATAATGGCTTCTCCATACCTTCTTCGTTTTTCAATATCCGCTCCTTGTAAAAGTGCTTCATCACATGATTCTTCACAATCATTTTGAATGGCCTTGCCCATTACGTATACTGCTGGATTGAACCAATGAATCGCGGTCACAAATAGCAATAGTGTGTTCATCCACAAGTCTTTGCGTTTATAGTGCACTAATTCGTGCCGTAAAATCAGTGCTAGCTCTTCTTGATCAATTGTTTTGTTTGGCAGAAGAACAATAGGCTTCCGAAACCCTATCAACATTGGGCTAATTTCAAATGCGCACATATGTATATCGATACGCTTTGACTCTACTCCCATTGCTTTTTTTTCTTTTTTCAAATATGGTTAAAATAGCTTTATCTGTTACTGAATTACTCCATCTGCGAATCATGTGCAAAAATCGGTAATGCTTCCAAACATTATATGCTAGAAAAACAATGAACCCAACAAGCCAAATGCTGAAAATAATAACTGGTAATGACCAAACATCGCTAGTTGTTGTTTCTTGGCTCGGCGTAGTTGCCACGATTTCTTTGCTCACAACCTCACTTACATTGGTAGTAGGAGCCTCTAATACGGACTCCGAAGCGACAGGTGTTTTTATCGCTAATGGATGTTCAAAATCTGGTCGAAATGGCAGCAGTAAACCTATCAGTACCGCAAACCAGATATAGTAGCGCCATTTTGCTGCGTATTTATCTCCGAAAAAATGATGGAAGACTAACACTAAGGCGATAATAAGTGACATTGTAAGTGATGTTTCAATTAGTGCATATATCATTTGTTCCAAGTTTTATCACTCCCTTTTTGAAAGCCAATCTTTTAAATCGTCTATGTCTTCGTCGGAAATATCACCACCTTTATACAATGTATTGACAAGACCCACGAGCGAATTATTATAGTGCTTCCCTAAAAATTGCTCGGTTTCCGATTGCAAGTACATTTCTTCTGTTATGAGCGGTGTATAAGTTCTCTCACGCCCAACTTTTTCACTAGTTAAGAAATCACGTTCAATAAGTCGTACCAACAATGTTAGAACGGTTTGTGGTTTCCAGTGCTTATCGCTGTCCAACATGGCGATAATTTCGTTTGTCGATACTGGCGGCTGACTTTTCCATACGGCTTTCATAATTTCAAATTCGGCATCCGGTAACCTTTTCATCCTCTTCACCTATCACTTTCTACAATTGTCGTTAATTAAATTCTACACTTGTAGTTTCTCAAAGTCAACCTTTTATTTTAGGAATATAAAAAAAGCCATCTAAGTTCTATTACGGAACATTAAATGGCTCTGTCGTTCATTGTTATTTCTTTTCTTTCTTAAATGCATCATATTGCTTTTGCATTTCTTCCATGACGGCTTTCATTCCCGCGTCATTTAGTTTCTTTTTGAATTTCGGCATGTATGTGTCTGGGTCAACGGTTCCTGTTAGTAGCGCTGGACCAAATTCGTTACATACGTTAGTGATTGCCGCGATTTCTGTGCGGACTTTTTTAGCGTCAAAGTAGAAACCTAGGCCTGGTGATGGTTTGGATTCTGCGTTGAACTCTTCAAATTTCACCCATTTGTCCGCTGGTTCGTCTTCATACAATTTCAAAATAAAGTGGTTTCCAAGTGCATATGTTGGCATTGAGTAGTTTTCCACGCGTGCTGGCAAGTCTTCGATACGTCCGTCATCAAGTTCTTTGTAGTGCGTACCTTCAATTCCTTTGTCCACCAAATTACGCAAATATGGATCTGTATTTAATAGATTCAAGAATTCCACAGCTTCTTTCGGATGTTTCGAAGTGACAGACACCGCTTGAATCGCACCTGTTACGGAACTATTTTTAATAACCGGTGTTTTCATAATTGGTTGCGTAACAACTTTGTATTGACCATTCGTTTGCTTGTCCCAAATCGACTCTGCGTACGGTTGATATTTCTCAATACGCACAAACCAGTTTTCCTTTTCATAAGACCACGGGTCCGTAGACGTCGCAATGTCTTTACTTACATAACCATCTTGATAAAACGTGTGCAAGTCTTTCAAAATTTGCTTCGTTTCTGGTTGATCGTAGAAATTCACAATCTTTCCAGTGTCATCATATTCATTCACTGCAAATGGTAGCGGAACAGCCGAATCAATCAAATAATCAAACGGCGTTACTGGTTTAAAGTCCTTATTCCCACCAATCGGCGTTATATTCGGCTCTTTTTCCTTGATTACTTTCAAAAGTGGTCCAAGATCAGCTAGCGAATTGACTTTTGAAATATCCATTTTGTATTTATCTACAAGGTTCTTATTGAAAACATACACTTGTTGTTCGCCAATTTCCTTGTTTGAAGGAACGCCGTAGACTTTCCCGTCCATCGTCACGCCTTTCCAAAGCTCATTATTAAGCTCCGCCTTCATTTTCTTACCTTCTTTATTTAGATACTTCGAAATATCCATGAACGCGCCCTTTTGCGAGTAAGTTGCAAACTCTCCAGCCGCTGTGTAAGCGATATCAAAATTTTCCCCAGAATTAATCATCGTTTGCATTCTACTGCCATAGTCACCCCAGTCGATTTGCGTCATATCTACACCAAAGCCAAGCTTCTCTTGCGTATATTTATTCACTTCTTTCATAACCTTATCATGATCTTTCTGCGGCGTACCAATCATGTACCACTTCAACGTCACCGCATCATCTCCACTAGCCGACTTATCACTACCACAAGCTGCCATTACCAACAAAATCCCACTCAAAATCAACATCAGAAACATTTTCTTCTTCATCCAAAATCCTCCCTTTATTGGAGCCAGAAATCCCTCTAACTCCATTTTATCATCATCTTTCAAAAAACACACTGTCCCTAAATATCTGACTCATCCGCCGAATCTCAGCGAGCGGACAAGCGTTTAGCTGCTAGGCAAAGACGAGTACCGAAGCGGAGCGTACAAACGTACGTGAGCATCGGAACAGAGTCTTTAACGACACAGAGGAATGCTTGTCCGTTCGCTGAAACTATTCTTTGACGCCGCCGATGGTAAGCCCACTAATAAAATACTTTTGAAAAAATGGATACGTAATCGCGATTGGCAATGTCGAAATAACAACCATCGCCATTTTTGCACCGTCTTGCGGAATACCTTTAAAAGCACCCGAAGTGAATGCAATATCCGCATTTTGACGCATAAACTCTAAGTTATTCTCAATTTTCATCAATAAGGATTGTAGTGGAACTAGGTGTGGGTTATCGATGTAAAGTGACGCATTGAACCAGTCATTCCAGTAGCCCAGTGTACTAAACAAGGCGATTGTTGCAATACCTGGAAGTGATAATGGCAACACGATTTTTAATAGGATTCGCAATTCGCTGGCGCCTTCGATTCGTGCGGCTTCTAAGATTGGCTCCGGAATTGAGCGAATGAAGAAGGTTCGCATAATCATAATATAAAAGGCGTTCATTGCAAGTGGCAAAATCAGTGCCCAGATAGAATTTTTCAGTTGTAGTACTTGTGTCATGACGATGTATGCTGGAACCATCCCGCCGCTAAATAGCATCGTAAAAAATGCTAAAAATGTGAACTGCTTGCGATAGCGGAATTGTGGGCGTGAAATTGCGTATGAATATAGGGCAATCATCGCAACACTGAAGACTGTCCCAATAACCGTCACAGCAATCGTAATTCCGTAAGATTGAATTAGTTGCCCTTTCATGTTCCATAAGTACTTGTATGCCTCCGTACTCCACTCATTCGGAATCAGCCGAAAACCGTCTGTTGCTAGCGAATCTTGACTGCTGAATGAAATAACAATGATGTACAAGAATGGAAAAACACATAGTATGGCTAGAAAACCCAGTAAGATATTCATTGCGACGTTCATATTTGGACCGAAGTCGATAACATCTGGTTTTGCTTTTTTGCGTTTTCCGGGTTTTGGCAGGCGTAAGTCTCCATTGACCTGCTCTAATTGTTCGACTCGCTCGATTTGTTCTGCCAATTAACTCGCCTCCGTTTCTAAAATAGTGCGTATTCAGGATCGATTTTCTTCACGATATAATTTGTCAGCATAACAAGAATGAAACCGACAACAGACTGGTAAAGTCCGGCCGCAGCACTCATACTGATGTCTCCAAGTGAAGTCAAACCACGGTAAACGTATGTATCAATAACATCCGTCACTGGAAAAAGTGGCCCTGAATTTCGCGGAAGTTGATAAAACAAGCCGAAATCGGAGTTGAAAATTTTGCCGACATTCAAGATTGTTAAAATAATAATCAGTGGCGTCAAAGCTGGAATCGTGACATGGCGGATTTGTTGCCATTTACCTGCGCCATCAATCATTGCCGCTTCATAATAGTTCCGATCGATGCCTGCAATCGCCGCAAGGTACACGATACTGCCATAACCCATTCCCTTCCAAATATTCATAAAAATCAGGATAAAGGGCCAGTATTGTGGATCACTATACCACGCAATCGGGTCGCCACCAAAGGAGACAATTAGTGAATTAAGTAGTCCGCTATCCTCACTCAAGAAACTGTAAAGGAAGTAGCTGACAACAACCCAAGACAAGAAATACGGAAATAGCATACCGGTTTGATATACTTTTGCCATTCGCTTGTTCACGAGGCTGTTAAAGACAATCGCCAAAGCCACGCCTAGCAATAATCCCACAATAATAAAGACTAAATTGTAGAGCACGGTATTTCTTGTGATAATAAATGCATCATCTGTTCTAAATAAAAATTTGAAATTGTCCCATCCAACCCAATCACTGTTCATAAGGCTTGAAATGAAACCGTTTCCATCTACGCGGTAATCTTTAAACGCAATCACAGTCCCGAACATCGGTAAATAAGCAAAAATTAAAAACCAGATAACCCCCGGTAAAACCATGAATAGCCAAATTTTATTCGCGTAGAGCTGTTTGAAGAATTTCGTCAATTCGTGTCACCCCGCTTTTTTGTAAGTGTTTTCAACATAATAAGTGTACCTTTTTTCTGGCGGCTCGGGATAGTGGTGGAAATATAGATTTGTGGACAAAATTAGGAAAGGGATGCAAAGTGTGAGTTCTCCGTTGCGCATAGCAAAAAGGAATGCAAAATCGAAAGTTAGATTTTGCATTCCTAAAATCAAATGATAGAAAACAGTTACAAGCAGCTTTGCTTGGCAACCAAACAATTATTAAAAAAATAGAGATAGCTGTTGTTCTTGCAATATTCTATACCCATATCAAAAAAAATCATAGCTCTTTTTAAATCTCCATTTTGAATATAGAAATAGCCTATGTGATAGTATATTCTGGCATGAAACTTCTGCATATACCTTGTAGGTGTCTTCTCCAAAGTCATCACGCTATCCACTAAGTGTTTCTCGGCTTCGTCCTTTTTGTTCATCGCTAAATAACTCATACCTAAATCACTAAAGACAAATGCCTCAAGCTCATTGAATGATAAGATTCCCAATTTTTCTGTAGCAATTAAATCCAATCCATACTCCAAATAAATTACTGCCTTTTCATAATCCTGCGTTGTTTTATATAAGCACAATCCTTTCAGATAATTGTACATTATTCTATTGATTGCATATTGATTTTCATCAACGAGTGTATGTAAGTCATTATATTTTTCATTTTGATATAGATAATAGATTTTATCAGTAACCGTAATCGTCCTTGAAATGGAAGAAGCAAATAAATCATCTATTGAAATACCTAATTTTACGCATAATTCATTTAATACTATAGCATTAGGAACATCCAAACCTTTTTCAAATCGACTAACTAAGCTCTGTGAACAAATTCCACTAGCCAATTCGCTTTGCGTATATCCACGTACTTTTCTTACTAATCTAAAGTTAGCAGCAATTTTAGTCTGCATAAATGGCACCTCAAAAAATGCAAAAAAGCATTATAGTAATTTGTATATTGCATGATATATTCGGTAGGACATTAGAAGAAAAGGAGAGCATTTTATGTTTAAAAAAATTTATTATTGGTTTGCTAGTCTCAACAGCAGTATTTGGTTTCACACTATCGCCGGCAGTAGGTAAGATAATCCAGAGTTCTAATAAAGTTCATGCAGCTAACTGGGATAAAAGAAAAACAGTCACTACAAAACTATCTGCTAGTGATATCAAAAAGAAAATTAAAAATGCATCATTAACCGAAGCCGTAACAGGGCCTTTTGCCGCAATGGCATCAGCAGGACTTGGAAGCATGGCTAAATCAGTATTTGGTAAAGTTGGAGTTGCTGGAGTTGTCAGTACTACAGCGACTATAATGAATCAAGCTGCTAAAGCAGAAAAAGCTAAACTTCAAGGTTATTTAGATAAAATAAAAAAAGGGAAAGCAAAAGGAATGAAAATTACGCAAGTATATGCATACGGCTATATGAATGGCAGTGGAAATACATGGGTAGCCTATGGTAGACCTACATTCGCTTTATATTAAATTCAAAGAAAAGAAACAGCTAAACTATCTGATTTAGCTGTTTTTCTGTTTGAACTTATTAAAGATAAACTCCCCAGCCGTAAACCCAATAAATGAGCAAATCAGTGTAATGAAAGTAAAACTCCAAAAGTGAGTTATATTGTTAAAGAGAGCGTTTATGACTACTATAAAAATCGTCAAAATTAATGAACTCAAAATATTTTTCAGCATGATTCCTCTCCTTCTACGATAATAATTAAAATAATGATAGCATACTATTTGTATTTATTCAACATTTAATCAACAAAAAGGATTTTTTAAATGCTCAAAAAGGAACTAAAATAATATATTACACAAAAAGAGTATAAAAATCACGCTTAAATATATCTCATCATCCCCGTTCTTTCCTCCTTTATATCCCTTTCAAAAATATCAAATCAGGTTTTTTATTATCCATTTCCCACTCAATCGATAAATAACGAAAACAAACGAAAACAAATGATTGACAAAGCCAGAAAATAAAAATATAATGGGGAAGTAATCAAGAAAGCGCTTTATCAAAATAAAAGGAGATGTTCTTATGTGTCAAAAGAGTAAAGACAATGTGGTGTTAGGCAAAGATATCCCTCAAAAAATGAAAGCTATTGTCGCTTATGCCCCTGGAGATTATCGTTTGGAGGAAGTTGCTGTTCCTGAGATTGGGCCTCACGAGATTTTAGTGAAGGTGGAATCGTGCGGCATTTGTGCGGGAGATTTGAAGGCTTTTGATGGGGCTCCTAGTTTTTGGGGTGACGAGAAGCAACCTGCTTACATAAAGGCGCCGATGATTCCGGGCCATGAGTTTATTGGACACGTCGTTGGTTATGGGGACCAAGTGACGGAGTTTGAGCTCGGAAATCGTGTTATTTCGGAACAGATTGTACCGTGTTGGGATTGTCGTTTTTGTAAGCGCGGTCAGTATTGGATGTGTGAGAAGCATGATTTATATGGCTTCCAGAAAAATGTAAACGGTGGCATGGCGGAATATATGAAATTTACCAAAGAAGCGATAAATTATTTAGTTCCAGAAGATTTGCCGATTGAGAAAGCGATTTTGATTGAACCTTATGCCTGTTCGTTCCATGCGGTGCAACGTGCAAATATCCAATTAGGTGATGTGGTCGTGCTTGCTGGGGCTGGGACGCTTGGTTTAGGAATGATTGGTGCGATTAAAAAGTCTGGTCCTCAGAAGTTGATTGTTCTTGATTTGTTTGACGACCGTTTGGAACTTGCCAAGAAATTTGGTGCTGATATGGTGCTAAACCCTGCGAAAGACGATGTTGTCACGATTATTAAGGATTTGACGGATGGCTATGGTTGCGATATTTATATTGAAGCCACTGGGGCGCAAAAATCGGTCGAACAAGGATTGACGCTGATTCGTAAGCTGGGGACTTTTGTGGAATTTTCAGTGTTTAAGGAGCCTGTGACGGTGGATTGGAGTATTATTAGTGACCGGAAGGAGCTCGATGTTCTAGGCTCACACCTAGGGCCATATTGTTATCCGCTCGTGATTGAAGGCATTCAAAATGGAGACCTACCAACAGAAGGTGTTGTTACGCATACCTTGCCGCTTGAAGATTTTAAGCATGGTTTTGATTTAGTAAGAAGTGGTGCAGATTCGCTAAAAGTCGTATTAAATCCAAACTTGTAATCGAAAGGAGATCATGAGATGAAAAGCTTAACGAACAGAATCGGTTTGCCTCCAAAATTAATGATGGGTTATGCGGGACTTGTTGTCTTTATGATGGGCGAAGGCTTAGAACAAGGCTGGTTATCGCCATTCTTAATCAGCGGTGGACTTTCTATTCAACAGTCTGCTTTATTATTTAGTGTTTATGGTATTGCTGCGGCACTTGCGGCTTGGTTTTCTGGTGTTCTATCGGAAATTTTCGGAGCGCAGCGAGTGATGACGGCTGGTGTCATCGTATTTATTATTGGTTCGGTCTTCTTTATTTCGGTCGGGCTTCCAAGCCATAATTTATATGTAATGTTACCGACTTATGCTCTTCGCGGCTTCGGTTATCCATTGTTTGCTTATTCGTTCCTCGTTTGGGTAGCTTATGAAGCGCCTACAGAAAAACTAGGATCAGCAGTCGGAATTTTCTGGTTTTGTTATAGTGGCGGACTCAATGTTTTGGGTGCGTTGTACTCAAGTATTGCGCTACCGTATTTAGGTGAAATGCTGACATTGTGGAGCGCGCTAATCTTCGTTGTTGTCGGCGCAACGATTGCCATCTTTTTGAATCGCGAAAAAGTAGCGAAAAAGGCTACGGGTGAAAGACCAAGTTTAGGCTATTTATTGAAAGGAATTACGATTGCTTTTGAGAAGCCAAAAATCGGTATGGGTGGTATTGTTCGGACGATCAATACGTCGGCGGCTTATGGTTTCACGGTGTTTATGCCGCTGTTCTTTATGGAAATTGGCTTTACTCGTGGGGAGTGGTTGCAAATCTATGCTTGCCTTTGGTCGGTGAATATTATTTTCAACTTATTGTTTGGTGTTATTAGCGATCGGCTCGGTTGGCGAAATACGGTAATGTGGTTTGGCGGAATGGGTTGCGCGACGTTTACGGTTCTGTTTTATTATGTACCACTTTGGTCTGGCGCGAACTTCTTGCTAACGATGCTAATCGCGGGTTGCTTTGGTGCTTGTTTGGCGGCTTATGTGCCACTTTCGGCAATTATGCCAACTCTTGCTCCTGAAAATAAGGGTGCCGCGATGTCGATTTTGAATTTAGGCGCGGGACTGAGCACATTTTTAGGCCCTGCTGTTGTTGGTATTTTTATTGGAAGTCTTGGTACGGTTGGTGTCATTTGGGTGTTCGCGGGGCTTTACGTTTTTAGTGCCTTTTTGATGAAATTTGTGACTTTGCCGAAAAATCACGATGTTGTTGTACCGGCTAGCACGATGGAATAAATATATTGGAGTGTTGGAAAATGAGAATTGGAATTGGTTCGGATCATAATGCGTTTGAAATGAAGGAGGCGTTGCGACGGTATATCGAGCAGTCGGATAATGAGGTAATTGATTTCGGCTGCTTCTCAAAGAGTGAGATAGATTATCCGGATATCGCATTTCAGGTTGGGACGGCGATTCAAAATGGTGAGGTGGAACGCGGCATCTTAGTTTGTGGGACGGGTATTGGGATGTCCATCGCGGCGAATAAGGTGCCGGGCATTCGCTCGGCGCAGTGTCATGATGTGTATTCTGCGGAGCGCGCCCAACTTAGCAATGATGCGCAAATTATAACGCTAGGTTCGAAGGTCATTGGACTAGAATTAGCTAAAAAAATCGTAGACGCATACCTTGGTGTGCAGTTTGTAGGCGGTCAATCGAAACGGAAAATTGATCAGATTACGAATCAGGAACTGGCATATTTGAAGATGGGAAGTGTGGAACAATGAAGAAACTAATCAATAACGCAGATTATGTGGTAGAGGAAATGATTGACGGCTATGTGAAGGCATTTCCACAATATGTGAAACAACTGGAAAATCCTCGCGCGTTGGTGCGTTCGACGCTGGATGCTGACAAAGTTGGTGTTTTGATTGGTGGTGGTTCGGGACATGAGCCGGCTTTCATGGGTTATGTTGGCGCGGGAATGGCGGACGGTGTTGCGGTCGGGAATATTTTCGCATCGCCACCTCCTGGACCGATTGTTGCTGTGACGGAAGCCATTGATCAAGGAAAAGGTGTGATTTATGTTTACGGGAACTATGCTGGCGATATTATGAACTTCGGGATGGCTGCGGAAATAGCTGATTTGGAGCATGATATTGAGGTGGCTTCGGTTATCGTGACGGATGATGTTGCTTCGGCTCCTAGTCATGAGAAGGAGAAACGGCGCGGCATCGCGGGTGAGTTTTTCGTGACGAAAGTGGCGAGTGTTGCTTCTGCGTTGGGTCATGATTTAGCAGATGTGAGGCGGCTTGCCAATCATGCGAATGATGTGACGCGGACGATGGGCGTAGGCTTGTCACCTTGTTCGTTACCGCAAACTGGGAAGCCAAGTTTTACGCTTGCTGAGGATGAAATGGAAATTGGCTTGGGTCATCACGGCGAGCCTGGTATTAAAAAAGGCAAATTAGAGACGGCTGATAAAGTGGTGGATCATCTTGTTACGGCAATTTTAGAAGATATGCCAATCGAAACGGATGAAGAAGTCGCTGTGCTAGTCAATGGTTTGGGGTCAACAACGCGAATGGAACTGCTCATTATGTTCCGACGTGTAGAGGAGATTTTAACAGAACGTGGTATTCGCATTTATCGATCATTTATTGGTGATTACAGCACTTCGCTTGAGATGGGCGGAAGTTCTGTGACGCTAATAAAATTGGATGCAGAGCTTAAGCAATGTATTGACTACCCTGCTGATTGCCCAATGTATGTTCAAAAATAAGGAGGCGTGATAAGGATGTATTATCCGGCAAATTTTCGCGATTTTTTAAACAAAGTAACAGAAACGATGGAACAGGAAAAAGAGTACTTGTGCGAACTCGATCGAAAATTAGGTGATGGCGACCATGGCGTGACAATGTCAATTGGTTGGCAAGCCATTAAAGCAGAACTGGCGAAACAAGAAGCCATTGAGACACTCGATTGCTCGAAATTAGCAATCCTAGCTGGCAAAACCTTTTTGGAAGCAGTCGGTTCTTCGGTAGGTCCGCTTTACGCGACAGGATTTTTACGAGGAGCAAAAGCAATTAAAGGGAAAGACGTGCTTAGCGACGCCGATTTAACGGCTTTTTGGCTGGCATTTATGAGCGGTGTAAAAGAACGCGGCCAAGCAGAAGTTGGCGATAAAACGATGATTGACACGTTGGAACCCGCACGAATCGCCTTAGAAGAATCCTTTGCAGCGTCTGGTAATTTTGAAGAAGCCTTTCGCGTGGCGGTTAGTGCAGCAGAAACGGGCATGATTTCGACCATTGATTTGCTATCCAAACGCGGACGTTCCAGCAGGCTCGGCGATCGTTCTCTTGGTAATCAAGACCCTGGCGCAACGTCTGCGTACCTAATTTTGACGAATTTTCTCGTGAGTTTACCTGAAAGCGTATTAGATTAAAAATTAAAGCAAGGAGTGATTAAATTATGTTCGATAAAAATTTTGCATTAACTGATAAAGTCGCTATCGTAACTGGTGGTGCAAGCGGGATTGGACGGGCTATCGTAGAACTTTTTTTAGATAAAGGCGCAAAAGTCGTGCTCGTTGATATTAAACCAGACGTAGCTGAAATCGCGGAACAAATCGGAAAATCGCGTGCCTTAGGTATCCAAGCTGACATTACCAAAAAAGAAAATGTGGAACGCGTCATCGCAACAGTTGTCGAGCAATTTGGTAGCATCGATATTGTTGTGAACTCGGCCGGCATCGCCCTTTTAGAAAAAGCAGAAGACCTTCCTGAATCTTATTGGGACAAAACAATGGAGCTGAATCTCAAGGCATCATTCCTTGTCGCACAAGTGGCTGGAAATGCGATGATACAACAAGGACGCGGCGGGAAAATCGTCAACATTGCTTCCCAAGCTTCCATCGTAGCACTGGATAAACACGTGGCTTACTGTGCTAGTAAAGCAGCGATTGTCTCGATGACGCAAGTTTTGGCAATGGAATGGGCGCCTCATAAAATCAATGTCAATGCCATCTCCCCCACTGTCATCCTAACCGAGCTGGGCAAAAAAGCATGGGCCGGAGAAGTCGGCGAAGCAATGAAAAAGCAGATTCCAATTGGTCGTTTCGGCTATCCAGAAGAAGTCGCGGCATCCGCACTATTCCTTGCAAGCGATGCCGCTAATTTAATAACCGGTGAGAATCTAGTGATCGACGGCGGTTACACGATTCAGTAGAAAAGGAGGATGCACATGTCGTTAATGAATCAACAAATGATAAAAACAATCCGCGTATTATCAATGGATATGGTCGAACAGGCTAACTCTGGACATCCAGGCCTTCCGATGGGCGCGGCACCAATGGCTTTTTGTCTTTGGAAAAATCATTTAAAATTTAATCCGGCACATCCGAGCTGGTTCAACCGAGACCGCTTCATACTTTCTGCGGGTCATGGCTCTGCACTGCTTTATAGTTTGCTTCATATTTTCGGCTATGATGTTAGTAAAGAAGACCTGCGCAACTTTCGACAAAAAGACAGCGCGACGCCAGGCCATCCAGAATTCGGCCACACGCCCGGCGTTGACGCTACAACCGGTCCACTAGGCCAAGGTATTGCAATGGGCGTTGGAATGGCGATGTCCGAGGCGCATCTTGCCGCAATGTTCAACAAAGCGTCCCACGCAGTAATTGACCACCACACATTTGTCTTATGCGGCGATGGTTGTTTGATGGAAGGCATTTCTTATGAAGCATGTTCCCTTGCAGGCCATTTAAAACTCGGTAAACTCATCGTTCTTTACGACTCCAATGATATTTCTTTGGACGGCGATCTTACGCAAAGCTTTTCCGAAGATATTGATTTGCGGTTTCGCTCGGCGGGTTGGCAAACATTGCACGTCCCTGATGGAAACGATGTCGAGGCGATTGACAGCGCCATTTGTCTCGCAAAAGCAGAAACGACAAAACCGACCTTGATTGAAATAAAAACCGTGATTGGCGATGGAAGTCCGAGCAAAGCAGGCACAGCCGCAGCACATGGCGCACCACTGGGCAAAGAAGAAATCACTCAAATCAAGAAAAATTATGGCTGGGAACTAGAACCCTTCGAAATACCAAAAACAGTAAGCTATCAGAAAGACTACTATTTATCTAAAGGAAATCATCACGAATCGAAGTGGCTCCAAGCCTTCAACAAATATCGAAACGACTACCCAGAAGAAGCAGAAAAATTGCAACGCCTCATCGATAATCAAGAAACGGCAGATCAAGCACTCGTTTTACCAACCTATACGACAAAGGATGCACCGATAGCAACAAGAGACGTTTCAAGTACCGTTTTAAACGCTCTCGCGCCACAGCTACCAAGTTTATTTGGCGGTTCAGCAGATCTATCATCTTCTAACAAAACAATGATTAAAGACAGCGACGATTTCCTCGCTAACCATTACGAAGGCAAAAATATTTGGTTTGGCGTGCGCGAATTTGCGATGGGTGGCATTTTGAACGGAATGGCATTGCACGGTGGAATAAAGCCTTATGGCGCGACTTTTTTCGTATTCTCCGATTACTTAAGGAGCGCGATTCGTTCGGCAGCTCTCATGAACCTTCCAGTAACATACGTGATGACACACGATTCTATTATGGTTGGAGAAGATGGCCCGACACATGAACCAATCGAACATTTAGCTTCCTTCCGAGCCATGCCAAACCTTGTCGTTCTAAGACCCGCGGATGCAAATGAAACCGTCGCTAGCTATAAATACGCGCTAACACAACAAGAAAACCCAGTTATGCTCGTGCTTAGCCGTCAAGCGTTGCCGAATCTACCGACCACAGATATGAAAGCTAGCATAGAAGTTGAAAAAGGCGCTTATATATTAGCTGAATCGCCAACAAGTACGACAGATATTCTCCTAATCGCAACTGGCTCCGAAGTTTCCTTAGCGATGGAAGTTCGCGAATATTTGGCGACAGAGCAAATCGGTGCTCGCGTTGTCAGTATGCCAAGTTGGGAACTATTTGAACGTCAATCCGCAGACTACCATGAGACCGTTCTTCCAAGCGAAATAACACACCGAGTAGCGATTGAGATGGCCTCTTCTCAAGGCTGGCACAAATATGTTGGTAACAAAGGCAAGATTATCGCCATCGATACCTTTGGAAAATCCGGTTCTGGCGCAGAAATTGCCGAAGATTTTGGCTTCTCCGCTACAAAAATAGCCAATCAAATTTTGGCAACACTACAAAAAAATTAAATAACGAGAGTCTAAGTATAGCGCATGCTGACTTGGGCTCTCTTCTACTTTCCAGGTACTACAATTATGGCTAGGCATGTGTTAAAATAAAAGTGTGATTTATTGAAAGTAAATAGAAGAAAACGATGAATTACACTATTATATGAAAGTGTAGGTGAAAATCCATGTTCGCAAATCAACGTCGAAATGAGATTCTTCATATGATTCAAGAACAAAAGACCGTATCCGTTCAGGAGCTAAGCGAGAAATTAAGTGTCTCCGCAGCCACTGTCCGCACAGATTTAAATGCCATGGAAAAACAAGAATTACTCATACGAACACACGGTGGTGCTATGATGAAAGAAAAAGAAGACATCGACAAAAAAATACGCCATTCGTGAAAAAAAAACATCGCTCCGAGAAGCAACGTATTGCAGCTGTAGCTTTTGAATATATTGAAGATGGGCAATGCATCATACTCGATGCTAGCACAACCTGCTTTGAACTCGCGAAGTTCATTAAAGAATCAACAAAGCGTCTAACGATTGTGACAAGCGGCTTAACAACAGCTACAATGCTAAAAGAAAATCCAAATTTAACTGTGATTATTATTGGAGGCATTGTTCGCAGTGGCTCTAACTCTATTGAAGGTTTGATTGGTCATGAATTATTGAAGAAAGTAAACGTAGACACCTTATTCACATCCGCTTATGCACTCAACGCCTCTGATGGCCTGACTGATTTTAGTTTATACGAAGTCGAACTCAAGCGCGAAATGGTAGCAGCCGCTCATAAAACCATCGCACTTATCGATAGTAGCAAACTCGGCAAAAGTTCCATTGCCACATTTGCTAAAATAGACGATATCCATCGACTCATAACAGACCAATCACTATCACCAGAATTAACAGCGTCTTTCCGAGCCGCCAAAGTTCCCGTGGAAGTGGCGAACTAATCGCAGTAAGGTCTGAATCAGCGTCTTTCTTCCCGGCTCTGATTCAGTTCTCACGGATTAACCATAGAAAAAAAGCTTATACATCATGTTTAGCACATGAAATATAAGCTTACTAAATAAATGCTGATGGGAAATCCCATTCACGGCATCTAACGTATACAACTTTGTTTTTTCAAGCATTCTATTTTCAAAAGTCTCACAGTGTTTTTTGTCCTTACTTCACCACTAATACGTTACACGGTGCATGATTGACTACATAAGCTGTGGTTGAGCCAATAAGCGATCGTTCCAACGCACCTCTTCCTGTTGCACCGATTACGATTAAGTCCACATCGTTATCCTTTGCATAGCTGACAATACTTCTTTTTGCGTCGCCGTGTACTGCTTCGTTTTGATAACTAACATCGGAGCCAAGCCCTGCAGTCATTTCTTCTAGTCGTTTTTCTGCCAAAGCTTTGTACACGTCGTCCATTTCTGGATGCACATTCAGCGATAAATATAACTCTTCATTGTTAGGCATTATTTCAACAATCACGGTCAAAAAGATAAACTCAACTGGTTCTAACGTTCCCAATCTCAGCGCCTCTTGGAACGCATCATTGGACTGTTCGGAGCCATCGAAGGCCACTAAAATTCGTTTTTTATTTGCCATATCATTTCACTCACTCTCATCATTTATACATTACTTGAAATTCCATTTTTAGATGATGCATTCTTTTACAGTTTACTCTTTATTATAGTCTTATGCTTTCTACTTGGCAAATAACAACTGCGCTTTACTGCACGGTCTCTTTTTTGCGGAAGCCGTTTGGAGTGTAGCCTGTATATTTCTTGAATTGGCGGTAAAAATAAGCCATGTCTGTGTAACCTGATTCTTCGGCGATAGCTGTGACGGGTTGTTTGGTACCCATTAGGATCTCTTTGGCGTGGTTGACGCGGAATTGGTTTAGGTAGTCTGTGAAATGAACGCCGACTTCTTTTTGGAAAAGTTGACCGAGGTAGACGGCGTTAATGTGGAATTTTGCGCCGAGTGTTTTTAAGGACATGCCTTCTGTGAAATTTTCAGCGACGTAGGTTAGAATTTTTTGGATAATTGGACTTTTGCTATTGTCGTCTTCCTGTTTACGGTCGAAAAATGGATGAATAAGCTCTAGCATTGTGTTTTTTAGTTCGCACGGGGTGATAGCACTGTCTAGCCTTCGAATCACGGTGAGTAGTTGTTCTGGGTCGGATTCGGACATCATGAGGGCGACTTCGCTTAGGACGCGGATGACTTGATGTGGATCGCTTTCGTATAAATGAAGCTCCCATTCCGCAAAAAAGGCATCGAGCCAAGCCAATGTTTCCTCTTTCTCTCGCAAAACAAGGGCGCGAGCTAGCTGATGCTGACTAAAATTCGGGCGCCATCTGTGAGGCAGAATTTTGTCTGCGGAAATAAGCGTGCCAGGTGAAGAAACAAGCCGCTCTTGCAAAAGTTGCTCCAATTGACGAAAAGCTTTCGGGAAATAAGCCGTCCCAGTTCCGACTTCGCTCATCAAAAAGAAGCATTGCTCCGAGCCAACCATCGCGCCTATCTCATCGTACACCTTAGCGATCTGCGTCGCGATTCCCGTCTCGTCCTCTGCCATCAAGCCAATAAGCAGTTCCTCCTCAGGATTTAGCAACATAAATGGATATTCCGCACGCAAATACGATTGCAATTTTCGCCAACCGTCCGCCGTCCAATCACGCCGTCCATACATCGGCTGAATCCAAATCAGCGCCGTCATCTGGTCTTGCGCAAGTGGCATCTTGTACAGCGCCATCCGCTCCTTCCAGTCCTCCGTCCCAATTCGGTTGTTCAACCAACGCCACAGCGCATTGTCCCTCAAAATATAATATGCCTCATCATCTCCCGTTGCCTGAAAATCAGCCTCCACTTTCTCCTTGATTTGCGTAATCGTCTCTAATAATTCCGTCTCATTCAGCGGCTTCAACAAATAATTCTCAATCCCAATCGCAAGCCCCCGTTTCACATACTCAAACTCTTGGAATCCCGACAAAACAATGAATTTCGTCGTGTCCTGCTCCTTCTTCCAAGCCTCAATCAACTGCAAACCGTCCATTTTCGGCATCTTAATATCCGTAATCACTAAATCACACGGCTGCGTCGCAAAATGCGTCAAGGCTTCCATCCCATTTTTCGCCGTCCCGATAATTTCAATCTCCTCATCAAATTCCCGAATCACGGCCTGCAATCCTTGAACAATCAACGGCTCATCATCTACTAAAAGCATTTTCAACATAGTTTTTCCTCCCATCAGATGTGTACGGAACGCGCAGAACGACTTCCGTGCCTTGGTTTTGAATACTCGTTATTTCTAAACCGTACTGCTCCCCAAAATAAAGCTGAATCCGGCGGTGAATGTTCACGAGTCCAATCCGACCTTGCTGCTCGCCTCCCAAATCCGCCTTAATCTGCATCATTTTTTGCTCCGTAATCCCCTTGCCATCGTCGCGCATTCTCACTTCCAATACATCCCCAACTCGCTTGGCGCTAAACGTCAGGCTCGTGCGCCGGTCATCATGTCGCGCATATTTGAAGAAATTCTCCACGAGAGGCTGCAATGTAAATTTCAAAAACGGGTGTTCCAATAACGGCTCATCCACCTCTAAGAAAAAGGGGACCTCTTGCTGGTAGCGCAGTTCCATGAATTGCAAATATTGACGAACATAGCCCACTTCATCGGCTAGCGTCACCATTTCAATATTGTCCGCCGTGTAGCGAAGCAATGTCGATAAGTGATAAATCATGTTACTCGTTACTTTGGCACCCTCCAGCCTCGCGTTCATCCGAATAGCTTCTAGCGAATTATATAAAAAATGCGGTTCGACTTGGCCTTGTAACGCCTTCAATTGGGCTTTTTGCTCCTCGATTTCAAGCGTGTACACTTGTTTAATATAATCATTCAAACTGTCCCCCATCTTATTAAAACTTTGACTGATTAGCGTCAATTCGTCTTCACGTTCATCGACGGGAAGCTTCGCGTCAAGCCCGCCTTTTTCCATTTGATCCATGCCGTCAACGATAACTTGAATGCGGTTGGAGTAACGACGGCTAATGAAGAAATTGATGGCGATGGAAATGAGAACAAGACCTACACCGATGCCAAACAAGGTCCACTGCAGAACGGGAATGCCGCCGATTTGGCTTTCGGGAACAATGACTTGGCCGAATGCGCCTGACTCTTGTGGTTCTGCGGTTTCTAGGTAGCCGCTTCCAGAACGGTAGCCCTTTTCTTGATCGGCATTTGTGATGTCAGGCAAGAGGTGATTACTGTATAGACGCTCATCGCTACTATTCATGATGGCGAACGTTGATGCTTGTTTTGCTTTTGGAATGAGATTAGCGAGAAAGCTTTCATCGGTATACATCAGTACGGTTCCAAGCGGTTGTAGCGTACTTGGGTCATTAACCACTTGCTTAAATACAATGCTTGCATCCAGACGGAAAATGTTTTCTTTACGCGAAACGGCTTGTAGTAATTTTTGCTCGCCGTATTTTTCAAAGAGGGGTTGCCATTTGCTGTAGTTGGTCGGGAACGTGTAGGTAAATTCTTTGTCCGCGGACACGAGCTGTACGGCAATAACATCATCGTCATATGTAAAATAGGAACGTAGAAAACTCTGTAAATCAACGCTGTAAAAACCTTGTTTTGCGTAGTAGTTGTCGATGTTTTTCTGGATGTAGTCCGCGTAATCGTGTGTCATCGCGATTTGGACGTCGTTCATGAGGTCACTGTTTTTGTAAATTTCTTGCGTCATGCCAACGAGCGCCTGTTCTTTTCGATCTACGGCAATGACTTGCGACTCTGAAACCGCTTTCGTTTCTTGCAACACCGCGTCGACTTTAATGTTCGTATAGTATTTAGATATGAAAAACAGCAATAATCCAACGGTGAAAAGTGATGTTAGAGAAAATACGAGAAGCATTCGTTGGAAAATTCGCCGTTTTCGTTTGTTAGCACTCAAATTGTATACACCCCCCAGTCCTTATTATGCCACACTTTCTGCTGATTGGGCTGCCATTTTAGCTTGCATTTTTTGAAAGCGAATAAGGTTGACTTTCATAACCCAATAAGCTGGCAGAACACCGGAAATAAAGAGGACAAGTGCTGGTACTTGAGCAATGAGGTAAACAGCGACGCCAAATCCTGCAATCAGTAGCAATGATGTTTTCCAACTAGTAAACGCGAGTAGGAATGACTGCATGAGATAACCTCGCAATGGGTAAATAAAGTGCGCATAGACGGAAAAATAGTTCACAAGCGCAAGCAATGTCATCGCGAATAGGAAAAACAAAAAGAAGTACAGCAAACTTGAAGCTAAACCATTCATCGTCGCAAAAACAATGCGTAAATCAACGTAGAGAAAACCGAGAATCCCCGCAAAACAAAGTCCTGCAATGTTCGTTTCGAGGAAGGCTTTTTTATAGGCTTTCCAAGCTGTCGGCCAAATCGCGATATCGATATCTTTTTGCGACCACTTGCGCGTAACGGTAAACAGTGCGGCAGTGGCTGGCATGAAACCGAAAATACCAAGACCGATGATGATGAGAAACATCCAAACCAAGTTCGCCCAAACAAAACGGATGAGCCATTGGCTGGCAACGAAAAACTTATCTATTTTTTCAACTTTATTCATTGTATCCCAACTCCTACAACGAAAGAGCGAGCCTGATTTGGCGCACTCTTCGTGATTATTATTTGTTATTTTTGGCTAGCGGCGAACCTTTGACATAGATTCCGCACAAACTGAGGACAAATTCGCTGAACATCGCGTTTGACCAAGCGAACCATTCGCGTGTGTATTCGTGATGGTTGCTCGCGTTAACACCTTCATGCATGAATCCTGTATCGCCATCCGTTTCGATAAGCATTTCTAAAATGGCTAGTTTTTCGGAAATACTTGTCGCAGTCATCCCTTGTACACTAAGCGCGATTGGCCATACGTAATGGTCTGGCGTGTGCGGGCTGCCGATCCCTGTTAGTTGCGTACCTTCTACGTAAAACGGATTTTCTCGACTCAAAATGAAACGGCGTGTTGCGATGTATTCTGGATCATTGAAAGCACCATAGCCAAGGTATGGCGCTGCTAGTAGACTCGGAACGTTCGCGTCGTCCATGAAGTTTTTGCGTCCTGTACCATCGACTTCGTAGGCGTAGATATCCCCGTAATATGGATGCTCTTGAATGGCGAATTCTTGGATGCCCAGCTCGATTTCATTTTTTAATTTTATGATTCGGGTGGCGAGTTCTTGGCCTTTCCAGCAGGCTGCATTGATTTCTTCGAGGTAGCCAAGAGCCACAACCGCGAACATGTTGCTCGGCACTAAATAGCCGTAAAGGCAGGCGTCATCACTCGGGCGAAAACCGCTCCACGTCATGCCTGTGTACGCAACTTCTGTGCCTCTGCCATCGCGATTTAGCGTATCCGATTGGCGAACGTCGACACGCTCAAAAGAATACGGCGAATCCGTCTCGTGGCGCTGTTCCGTCTCCCAAACATCCAGAATAGTAGCCGTAGCTCTGCGGAAATCAGCGTCAAAATGCGCCGTACTGCCCGTGCTTTGCCATAACAAGTAACCTAATTGAATAGGATAACAAAGCGAATCAATCTCGTATTTACGTTCCCAAACATGCGGTGACATCTCCGTTTTATCTTCTTGAAAACCTTTGCCGTTCGCTTCCTGGTTAAACGCATTCGCATATGGGTCCAGTTGGATGAAACGCATTTGCTGCTTCACAAGCCCTGCAATCACTTCCGCCATTTCTGGATCACTTTCTGCCACCATCAAATACGGTCTGATTTGGCTCGTTGAATCGCGTAGCCACATAGCAGGAATATCTCCCGTAATGACAAAAGGCAAACCTTCCTTTGTTTCTGTCAACGTTGTCGCATACGTATTTAAAAAGCATTTTTGAAACATTTCCTGTAATTTTGGATACTCTGGAAATGTTTTTGCTACCGTATCAATCATTTTTTGAAAGCTTTTCGGCACATTTTTAGTCGTCATTTCTCGTCCTCTTTTCTCCACGTGATAATTTCACTCGGCGCCACATCCCAACGTTTTGCCGATTCGGTCTCTACTTTTTCTTCTAAAATTGTCGTTTTGCACATGTTTTGCAGTAATTCGAGCTCCTGCACGCTTTCTGCTACATTATAAAAACGTAAAATTTCCGCATCTTGGCTCGTCGCCCGTTTCCAGCTTGAGAAAATAAGGCCTGGTGCATCTTGCCACATCGCGAACTCTTCTCGATTGGAAAGTCCCCCATCATGTTGCGAATCCGCCTGTACCGCGAACGGTTCCATTTGGTACTCATACGCCCATTTAGCGGCTTCCGTCCGAAGTTCCTCTTCCTTATAGGGCATCACATAAAAATGCGCTACCTGCTCGCCAAGTGACTGTGCTTCAGGAGCTGGGAAGTTGCCCCAATCGCCAATCTCCGAATTCGCGCGAAGCAATGTCAGACGGATTTCCGAACCATCCGCGTTAACCTCATACTCCGGCAAACCGTGGTTCACTACCATCAGGCCCCCAAGTGCCACAAAAGCTTGCTGACGCTGGTCATTGCTTGGATTTTGCCATTCCTCACTCACCTGATTTGGACGTTCCACAATTTCAAAAACACTATCTGCAAAATGCGTTTCGCGCTTCGTCCCAGTAGGGAAAATCGCGCGCAGACGATGATCTTCTATCTGATTTTCCATACGAACATCCACTTGTAGCGCACGCCCTGTTTTTTCTAGCGTCAGTGAAGTTCGAATCACAAACTCGCGCAACGTTTCCGAACGCGGCGACACACGTCCTGGATGCCAAACAACGCGTGCCTTCTCATCCGCAAAACTCGCCTTATCCGACGATTCTGGCAACATCATCACATGCGTAATCTCCACCGTTTTGCGCACCGCAGAATCCTCCGTCACCACACAATTAGCCGTCAGATTCTCCGTCGTAACCCGCAGGCCATCCCCAGTTTCCTTAAACATGTACTCGTTACCAATATCGCCTTGGTCCATGTAACCACCAAGTCCAGCAAAAGTACGCCCAGTTTCCTTACAAGTCACCGCATAACTACCATTCTCCGCAATGTCCACCTGCAAAAACTGATTTTCCAAATGCTTCGCGTCACTTTCAAGACTTACTAGCTTTTTTTCAGCCACAGGCGTCGCAAAATACGTCGCAAATCCCATCTTTGGCAACCTTTCCGCAACAAACGTCACACGATAACGCCTTGCAAAATAAGGCTTCCGAAACGCTCGATCTGGCAACTCATAATCAAACTGCATCCCAAGCTCCGTCACACTCGCATCCACCAAATTCCCGTCCGCATCCCGAACTTCCAAGGTCACGCTCGGCAACCCGTCCAAATACGCCGGAATCTCCTCAAACGGCATCTCCGCAAAATACGTCCGATCCAGCTCCACGTCCACCGTCACAACCCGCGATGCCTCATAACCCGACGTGTGGAACACCACAATCGGCACAGCCTCCCCATCCAATTTTGCCGTCGTTGTATCCACCTGTCGCACAATCCGCGTCACACTGTCCGCAAGCATCGCACGCGCCGCCTGCTCCGCCCTCATGAACCGCGTCTCCATCTCCCGATGCACCACGTCCAAACTACAGCCCGTAATACTATCATGAATCTGATTTTCCATCAGCATTTTCCATGTAAATTTCAAATACTCCTCCGGATACGCCGTCCCGACCCGCGATGCCATCACCGCAATTGGCTCCACTTGCTTCTCAAGCAACTGCTGCACACGCTGGTTCGCCTGCTTCAAGTACATCCGAGAAGACGCCGTATTAACCAACGTCGACCAGCCATCCGTCCGCTGATTCGTCAGTTCCCCCTCAATTACCTGCAAATCACCACTCGGCACCAACTCCTGTAACGCCGTCACATACTCCGCAAAATGACTATGCTTAAACGCCACGTCCGGATACAATTCCCGCGCCACATCCAGCGCCTCTGGCAAGTCCACCTGCACCGGCTGATGATCGCAGCCATTCATAAACAACAAAGCCCCCGTCGATGCATAACTCTCCGCATCCCCAAGCTTCTTGTCCCAGAACGCCTTCGCACTCTCCACATCCGTTGGAATCTCGTTCCCATTCGAATACCAATTCGCTAGCAGAACACCCAAAACCCGCGTCCCGTCCGGCGCCTGCCAATACATCTCAGAAAACGGCGATGTATAATCACTCTCAAAAACCTGATTATTAAATCCAGTCGGCTTCACACCACGACCAAAAATCACCGCGTCCATCCCGGCCTGCTTCACAAGTTGTGGCGCCTGACCATAAATCCCAAACGTATCTGGGAAATAGCCAATTTTCTCAACCGCTCCATATTTCAGCGCATCCTGATTCCCATAAATCAAATTTCGCACATTCGCCTCACTGCTCGTCAAAAAAGCATCCTGCAACATATACCAAGGACCAACCCGCAACTTCCCATCACGAACCAGTCGCTCCATCCGCTCCCGTTCTTCAGGCTTCACAAGCAAATAATCATCTAACATAATTGTCTGCCCATCCATATGAAAATACTCAAAGCCACTCTTATTCTCCAACAAATCCGCTACCTCATCCACCAATGTCACAAGCCGATATCGCAAAGACTCCAATGGCAAGAACCACTCCCGATCCCAGTGTGAATGTGAAATTATGTACGCCGTTTTCTTCATTTCTACCCCAACCCCGCATATACTCAATTTTTGTATTCGTTTTCATTTTCAGTATATCGGGCTATTTTTCGAAAATCAATGACCTGCGTCCATTTACTATGATAAGTCTACATTTATAAATTTTGTCTACCCCAAACCCGCTCACTTCCTAAATCCAGCCAAATATGCTACTATAATTCAAAAAAGGAGAACCACCATGCAAATCAAAACCGCAAAAAACAAAAAAAAGACAGCGCAGACATCTCTACACTTGCCCATAAAATTTGGCACGAACACTATCCGACCATCATCACGACCGAACAAATCGATTACATGCTCGCCAAATTCCAATCACCCGAAGCCATCGAAGCCGACATCGCAAGCGGCACCATCTATTTAATGGCTTACCAAGAAGACAACTTCGTCGGCTACACCGCATTTTACCAACAAGAAGATGAACTCTTCCTCAGCAAGCTTTACATAGACCCATCACACCACCGCCAAGGCATCGGCAAAACCCTATTCGCCCGCGTCACAGCCCATGCCAAAGCACAAAACCTACCTACCATCCGCCTCTACGTCAACAAATACAACAGCAACTCCATCGAAGCCTACAAAAAAATGGGCTTCACCGTAGAGAAAGCCCTAATCACCGACGTCGGCAACAACTTTATTATGGATGACTACACGATGACCTACAACACAACAAAATAACCACTCCAAGCTTGCGAGCAATTCTGTCGCAGGCTTTTTTCAAACTTGGCGAGACAGAACACAAAAAGAACCTCGTAACCCCAGAAAGATCGGTTCCTGTTATTGCATGTCCATTTAATATTAAAATAAAGCCAAGGACAATCACAATTTATAAAAATTTAAACAAAACAATAAAAACAGCAACATAGTGGCTATCTAGCCCTCCATATTGCTGTTCTAATCTTTCTCTAAGCTCCCGACGGAACTTGCATATCGTCATACCTGACTTCTAGGTTAACGAATTTATTATACTCTTTCACGAACGCCAGCTGGACTGTTCCAACTGGGCCATTCCGTTGTTTGGCAATAATAATTTCGATTGTGCCGTCATTTTCACTTTCGTGGTCGTAGTAATCATCGCGGTATAAGAAAGCAACGATATCCGCATCTTGCTCGATAGAACCTGATTCACGAATATCCGACATCATTGGCCGCTTATCTTGGCGTGATTCTACGCTACGAGATAGCTGTGACAGCGCGATGACCGGGATTTTCAATTCGCGCGCTAATGCTTTTAGGGAACGTGAAATTTCCGATACTTCTTGTTGGCGGTTTTCGCCGCCGCGGCCACTTCCTGCGATGAGCTGTAAATAGTCAATTACAATCATGCCGAGTCCTGCTTCTTGCTGCAAACGACGACATTTCGAACGAATTTCATTGACGCGCACGCCTGGTGAGTCATCAATGTAAATGCCTGAATTCGATAAAGTTCCCATCGCGATAGTAAGTTTTTGCCAATCGTCAGCAGTTAAGGAACCGGTACGCAGATTTTGCGCATTGATATTGCCTTCTGCACAGAGCATCCGCATAACCAACTGTTCGGCGCCCATTTCGAGACTGAAAATCGCGACGTTCTCATCTGTTTTTGTGGCAACATTTTGCGCGATATTAAGTGCGAAGGCAGTTTTACCCACGGAAGGACGAGCGGCTACGATAATTAAATCGTTACGTTGAAAACCTGCCGTCATATGATCGAGTGCGCTAAATCCACTCGGAATCCCCGTAATATCACCTTTTCGATTATGCAAAATTTCAATGTCATCGTACGTTTTCACGAGAACATCTTTAATGTTTTTAAAAGCCCCGACGTTTTTGCGTGAGGATACTTCGAGGATATTCTTCTCGGCTTCATCCATCAACAGTTCAACTTCATCTTCACGGGTATAGCTGTCTGTTGCAATCTGTGTCGCCGTGCGAATCAAGCGGCGTAGTAATGCTTTGTCTTCTACGATATGGGCATAATATTCCAAGTTGGCTGCAGTTGGTACCGCGCCTGATAGCTCCGTCAAATATGGTAACCCACCAACGTCCTCAATCTTGCCGGTAGAGGCTAACGCTTCATAGATTGTTACGACATCGACCGCTTTGCCTTGGTCACTTAATTCCAACATCGCTTCAAAAATAAGCTGATGCGCCTGACGATAAAAGTCATCGGGCATTAATATTTCAGAGGCCGTAATCAGCGCTTCTGGTTGCAGAAAAACCGCACCTAAAACGGCTTGTTCCGCCTCGACATTTTGAGGTGGCGTGCGATCTTGTATGTTATCCACTCACTTGGCCTCCTTCCAATATATTGCTTGAAAATAGTATTTTCATCGCGTCTGATTTATTCTTCGCTCACGTGAACATCCAAAGTTGCGACTACGTCATGGTGCAGTTTTACTGGGACTTTTGTGTGTCCGAGTGTACGAATCGCTTCTGGAAGATCAATTTTGCGTTTATCTACTTTGATTTTGTGGTCTTTCTCTAGGGCTTGAGCGATTTGCTTAGATGTTACGGAACCGAAAAGACGACCACCTTCACCTGATTTTGTTTTTAATTCGATTGTTAGTTTCTCTACTGTTTCTTTTAAAGCTTTGGCATCTGCCAATTCTTGTGCTGCTTCTTTAGCTGATTTTTTTCTTTTTGACCTTCTAGTGCGCTGATATTGCTGTTTGTTGCTGGTGTTGCATAGCCATTTTTGATTAGGAAGTTTTGCGCGTAGCCGTCTGCCACGTCTTTAACCTCACCTTTTTTACCTTTACCTTTTACGTCTTTTAAAAATATAACTTTCATCTTAGTTTTCTCCCTTCCAATAAGCATCGATGGCTTCTAAAAGTTGCCGTTCTGCTTCTAGTATCGTGATATTTTTAAGTTGGGTTGCTGCGTTGGACAAATGTCCTCCACCACCCATTTTTTCCATAATAACTTGCACATTGATTTCACCAAGCGAACGCGCGCTGATACCAATCATTTTATCAGGACGTAACGTAATGACAAACGATGCTTGAACACTCTCCATCGATAACATGGTGTCAGCTGCCTGTGCCGCAATAACGGTACCAAAAACCTCATCTTCACGCCCAATCGCAATCGCCATACCATCATGATATACTTTGAGCGATTCAACCAAGCGACTCCTTTGTCTGAACGTCTCAATATCTTCTTTCAAAAATTGTTGCACGAGAACGGTATCAGCACCTAGTGAGCGTAAATAACTCGCCGCGTCAAAAGTTCGCGATCCAGTGCGCAATGTAAAGTTCTTCGTATCGACAACAATTCCCGAAAGAAGCGCTGTAGCCTCGATTTTGCCGACTTTTTCAGTGGCTGGTTGATATTCGAAAAGCTCGGTTATTAGTTCAGCCGTTGAAGAAGCATATGGCTCGATGTAGACAAGTACTGGATTCTCGACAAATTCTTCGGAACGACGATGATGATCGACAACAACGACGTGTTCCGCAGTGTCTAGTAATTCTTTATTGATAACCATCGACGGCTTATGCGTATCTACTACTACGAGCAGACTTTTGTCGGTAATCATATCGAGCGCTGCTTGTGGGGTAATAATATTGCGAATTACATCTGGATATTTCTCGATTTCACGCATTAAGCGCTGTACATCTGGACTCATTTTGCCCGGTTCAACAATCACAAAACCTTGGCGCTCATTCATTTCCGCGACTTTCATCACGCCGAGGCTGGAACCGACAACATCCATGTCCGGGTAACGATGTCCCATAACAAAGACTTGGTCGCTTTGCGTAATGAGTTCTTGCAATGCTTGTGAAATAACTCGAGCTCGAACTCGTGTACGCTTCTCCATCGGATTAGTTTTACCACCGTAAAAACGGACTTGGCCTTCTGGTTGCTTGATTACAACCTGATCGCCGCCTCGGCCGAGCGCTAAATCAAGCCCGGACTGTGCTAAATCCGCAAGTTTAATCAAGTCTTCTTCATTATACCCAATCCCTATGCTGAGTGTGAGCGGAATATTTTGCTTAGACGTCCGCTCTCTAATTCGATCAAGAATCTGGAATTTCTCTTCTTCCAACTGTACCAACTGCGCCTCTGTCAAAAAAGCCATAAACCGGTCTGAGGAAATACGCTTCAAATAAATACGGTGCTCCTTTGCCCAGTTCGTTAGCATCGACGTTACGAGATTGTTAAGCGCACTGCGACGTCGATCATCCATGCCTTGCGTCCATTCATCATAATTATCAAGAAAAATAATCGCAAAAACGGATTTATCCGCTTGATATCGTTTATTTAAATCATAATATTCCGTTCTATCATACAAATAAATAATGCGTTCCTGCCGTTTCACAATCGTATCGAACCGGTGCTCCCGCCATGCAATCGACTGGATTCCTTGATCATCTTCGCCACGAATTACCGCCAAAAATTCCGGTCCAACATCAGCAAGAGACGATCCTAAAATATCATCATCCTGCCCAAAATATTTTGCCATAAATGGATTAAACCACTCAATGTTATAATCTTCGTCATATAATAAAATCCCCATCGGCATTTCAACAAGCGCCTCACCTTCGCTACGCTTAATCCGATATGAAAGATTCGAAATATACTGCTGGACTTCTTTCGTCATCCAACTCTCCATGAATAACAGCAAAATAACGAGTGACATTACAGCAACAAATAAAAGCACTGCCAACCACCACTTGTAGTAAAAAGTGACAACTGTCAGGACAAGTACGACCGCGATTAGCCCATACAACGGATATTTTAGCATTCTCTTCCGAAAAAAGCCTGACATCTATTGAAGCCCCCCTTGCTTTCTTAGTTTAATTGGAATTGCTAGTTTTTGAACCCTTCATTTGGATATTTCATGTTATGTAACCTATGTTTTAAATGCTCTAAGCATCCCTATTCCCCGTTTGGATAAGAATACTATAATCATACCATAAATAAAGATTTGAATGTTACTATGAAGCAAAAATGTAACAATAGGTATTGCTTATAAAAAAATCGCGCTTCGTAATTTAGAGTCATCTCTAAGCACAAAACGCGATTCTTATTTGACGGTCCCGACGGGATTTGAACCCGCGATCTCCTGCGTGACAGGCAGGCATGTTAACCCCTACACCACGGAACCTTTTTCTGCACCATTTTTGGCACTTCCTTATTAAATCATTTTTCAGCCCTGGCGTCAAGCCTTTTTTTGGAAGTTTATTCGAAAAACAGTTTGAAACAAAACAAATTACCACGCAAAATATGCAGGAAACCACGAGTCCCCTCTTTTTGGGTAATACGTGTTTCCTGCTATACACAAATCGAGCGAAAGCGCTTGTCGTCGATTTATTTAGGTTGTCCATTGAATTAGTGTGTGAAGCCGTGGGAGGTTTTTGGGTGATTATCTGCGTTTGGGATGATATGCGATTTGTTTAGTTTTTCAATGGAAGCCTTGAGGTCGCGTACGAATAATAAGGCTGAATCATAGCTGAAATCACCTTTGATAACTGCCCGCAAGACCACCATTTCTTCTAAGTCTGCTGGCATTGGATAGGCTGGAACCTGCCAACCGCGCATTCGTAGAAAATCAGATAAGTCATATAAATCCCACGCTACATCTGCGTCTTCTTTTAATGTCCATGCGATGACCGGTAATTGGTCCGCACCATTGATGACTTCGAACAGGTCAAGTTTTTCGATTTCTGTGGTGATATGTTGGGCTGCTTTTTGAGTGCGTGCGTGCACTTGGCGAAAGCCTTCAAACCCAAGACGTAGAAATAAATAGTACTGCGCTACAATAAGACTTGCTGGGCGAGAAAAATTAATAGCCATAGTTGGCATCTCACCACCAAGATAGCTTACTTTGAAAATCAGTTCTTCGGGAAGCCATGCTTTGTCTTTCCATAAAACCCAGCCTACACCAGGATATACTAGTCCGTATTTATGGCCTGACGTGTTAATTGATTTTACATTATCCAAGCGAAAATCCCATTCTAAATCAGGCTCCATAAATGGTGTGTATAAGCCACCAGATGCTGCATCCACGTGAATATAGACTTTTACTTTACTTGTTTCGTTATAGGTCGTAATCGCGGCGTCAAGTGCTTTAATGTCGTCATAGCGACCCGTGTACGTTAAGCCCATGATGCCAACGACGCAAATCGTGTAGTCATCGATTAAATCAATCGCTTTTTCTGGGTCGAGCGCGAGACAATCTTTCGTGACAGGAACTTCGCGTAATTCCACGTCCCAATAAACGCCGAATTTCTCCCAAACGACTTGATATGCCGATGAAATAATCAAATTGGGGCGCTTGCTCATATCAAGCCCAAGTTCGCGTGCTTGTTTCTTCCACCGGAAAAGCGCTGCCATTCCGCCTAACATACAAGCTTCGGAAGAGCCAACCGTCGACGTACCAATGAACTCATCACGTTGATTCGCATGCCATAAATTCGCAATAATGTTGACACAGCGTTCTTCAATTTCGGCCGTTTGCGGATATTCTGACTTATCGACTGCATTTTTATCCAGCGTATTCATAATTAATTGTTGCGCTTCTGGCTCCATCCATGTTTGTACAAATGTCGCTAAGTTCTGGCGCGCGCTTCCTTCATCACGCAATTCATCCATAATAAAATCATACGCAGCACCAGCAGGCATTGTATCTTTTGGAATTTCATATCGTGGTAGTGGTTGCTCTGACAAACCTTTTCCGTAAAATAATTGTATTTCGTCGTGTTCTGCATCGCTTTTATTTCCACCAAGTAATGCCATAGTGAGTCATCTCCTTTTTATTGTCCTCTTGCCTACCTATCATAATCTATTTTACACACTCGCAAACCCGTTTGTAAACTTCTCAGATTGAGACACCCCTGTGCCGACTTGCTCTGACATAGGGGTGTCTCAATCTCCTCTGTTTTAATGTATCAATTCCGCCAAAATACTCGTAATCACAACCGAAGTAATCGTCACTGTCGAAAAACCAGCAATAATCATCTTCGGCAAAATTTGTCCTTCAATCGCCGCAACTTCTTGTTCGTTTTCACCAACACTTCTCGCGGCCTCCTGACTCAAAATCATCGTTCCTGGGAACCCATATAGCGTCGTGAGGCCTATTGCAATAGACATTGGAATACTGTAACCAAGAATTTTCCCCATCAAACCGGAGAAAACAACACTTCCTGACACACCAACTGCGAATGCAATGCAAAGCGGTCCAATAAGCGCAATCAAATCATCCACCGAAGACGTGGCAAGTGGGCCAAAAATAATAATTAAAATAGCCAACATCATCAATCCGTAAGCATCAATACCACTTAAAATATTCGGTTTCAAAACACCAAACGCGCGAAGTAAAATACCGAGTAATAAGGCAACAACGAACTTGTTTAGCACGCCATCCGTAATATTGTTAACGTACGCCGCAATCATAACCACCACACCAACTACAAACAACGTTCCCGCAGTTGTTTGCAAAGCTTTTGGCAAAATTGTTTTTGACTCTGCTTCGTGATGCTCCTCTGGTTTTTCTACTTTTAGCGTTCCAGCTCGATATTCCCCTTTTAATCGCTTCGCTTCTTTTCGCAAAATAAGCGAAGTCATCGGGAAACCTATCAAGCCTTGGAATGCCGCAATTAAAACTGGGAAAACGGCAACCATGACCAAACCTGATGCCAGCGCTGCATCTTGAACAATAATGACTGAAATAGTACCACCGCTAATCGCTCCAATTGCGCCGATAACGTAATTTTGATCTAAGAAAAGCGAACCAATAAGGAACAGGAATAAGGTGATACCAAGTACTGCCGCAACACCTATAACAACGGTTTTCCACTGTTTTTTCAACTCATCGATACTAATCATCGTCCCGATATGAACAATGATGAATCCAACAACTGTCTGACCTAGCGCCAACAAAGAAGAACTAGTCAACAAATCTTCTGGAAAAATATTTGTTTTAAAACCAACCAAGAAAATAATAGAAGCTACAAGTAGCGATGAAACTAGTGATTTCGTTTTTTTCGACACGAAATCACTAACTGCCCAAATAAGCATGATAATCGTAAAAGCTGTAACTGGATTCATATAAACCCCTCCATTTTGTTAGTTCTATCGTTTTTATTCAATTGTATGATAACTAAAACCTAAACCGTGCACTTCCGAAACCGAGTAAGCAATGACGAAAGAATGCTTATCATAGGAATTAATCATTTTCAACACCGCAGGATATTCCCGGGTTTCCAGAATAACCATTAGCATCGATTTTTCACTACCTGTATAGCCGCCCGATACTGCAAAAACAGTAACACCGCGCCCCATTTTCTCTAGCAAACCTGCTTTGATTTCTTCTATTTTGTCGTCGCTCATAATCATCACAGCTTTGCGTTTTTTTAGCCCTGTTTCTAAGTAATTCATAATGACTGCAACTAAAATAAGGGAGAGAATCGCGAATAGAAATTCTTCTACACCAAACACGAAAATATTGAAAATAACAATAATCGCGTCTACGAAAAGCAAGCCTAGTGATGTGTTCAAATGGAAATACTTATTCAGAATCAGTGGTGGAATCGTTGTCCCGCCACTTGAAGCCCCCATGCGATACAGAATTGCCACACCAACCGCAAAAATCATACTTCCAAAAATAACGGACAGTAATCGATCTTGCGCAAGCATCACTTCTGGAATAAGCGCAAGCGACAATGGCAATAGTAAACTTCCCAAAAAGGATCGTAAAAACACTGCACGCCCAAGAAAAATAAAGGCTAATACGAGCATCAAAACATTCAAAACCAACACTGTCAAAGCTCGGTCAATTCCAAATACTTGCTCTACTAAAATACCAATTCCACTAACGCCGCCTGCCGCAATATGATGTGGGCCTAAGAACAAGTTAATACTTGCCCCGATAAGTCCGATGGAAACTACTACGAGTCCGAATTGTTTCGCTAAATCTTTCATTTAAACACCTTCTATCCTAATTTGTCGATTTGTGAAGGGTTCATCTCCACTTTTAACCTGCTGCTCCGACTTGTTTCACGATTTCATATGCAATTTCCGAGCTTTTTCGAGTTCATGAATCCTTAATCTGCTGCGGTTTATCATTGGTCTGTTCCTCCTTGTCTTGTATACAGAATAATGTTATAACGCTTTCTCCAGATTTTCCCGTGAATCGCCAACTCCAAACATAATAAAACTAGCCAGAACTAACAAATAAGAATGGGTTTCAACTTTTCTCCCGTTTTTTACTCCCCCTAACCGAAATTTAACTCATAGAATTTAAATTAATACTATTAAAACCTTACAAGAATTATGATAAAACCGTAAGATAAACTTAGTAAATTGTTATCTAAATCGCGGGAATCTCCCATATTTACCAGCTATAATAGAGTTATCAAGTAGAAAGGAGCTGTTCATTATGAAAAAAGCATGGCAAGTAATTTCAGCTATCGGCGAAACACTCGTGAACCCAGTGAAAATGGCAGAGGAAGTTAATCGTGCGAACTAACAACCAACACAAAAAACCCCGATGACCGCTAATCATGAAAAATGACAGCGAAGCATCGGGGTTTATGCATATTTATAGCTTATTTTACATACAATACAACTTTTTGGGCATGCATTGACGCCGGCACATCGATAATCCGCTGATTACTGGAACCGCGAAATGCTAAATTAGGGTCAAACAAATCCTGTTCAAAACGTCCATCGACAAGCACATCGATATAAGATAGTAACTCCAATTTATCCGGCGTTTCCTGCATCATTTCTTCCCACGTATAGCCCGTCCACGACCAAATATCCTTCGAATGACCAAACAGCGCGCGAACTCGTTTTACAAGCGGCAAACAAACACCTGTGTTCAAAAATGGCTCCCCGCCGAGCAAAGTCAAGCCTTGCACACTCTCATGCCATAAATCAGCGATAATTCGATTTTCTAGCGCTTCGGTGTATGGCTTTCCGTACTTAAACGACTGCGCAGCCTTATTGTAACAACCTTCACAATGGAACAGACAACCCGAAACATACAAGCTACAGCGTACACCCTCACCATCAACAAAATTAAATGGCTTATAATCCGCGACATAGTTTGCAGAAAGCTTTTCCGCACGCCATTCCTGTGGTTTTGGATTATTCATTTGGTGACTCCAGATGTTTCACTCGTTGCGTAATCTCCTCGTGCCTGCCGTGCACCATTGGGCGCTTCATCGGATTCCCAAGATACCCACACGTTCGCTTCACTACATCCGCCGTCTCTGGGTCTGTATTACCACATTGCGGACACTTAAATCCTTCCGCAGTTGGGGTAAACTCCCCTTCAAAATCACATTCATAGCAACGATCAATCGGCGTGTTCGTTCCAAGATAAGCTACACGATCATACGAATAATCCCAAACGGCCTCCAACGCTTTCAAGTTATGCGTCAATTTCGGATACTCACAGTAATGAATAAAACCACCCGAGCAATATTGTGGATACTCCATTTCAAAATCCAACTTTTCAAATGGCGTCACTTTTTTGCGGACATCATAATGGAACGAGTTTTGATAGTATTCTTTGTCAGTGATGTCTTTAATATCGCCATACTTCTCACGATCCAGACGATTAAAGCGATCCGTCAAACTCTCGCTCGGCGTCGAATAGACACTAAACCAATAGCCGTACTCTTCCTTCCACGCATCCGCATATTCTTTCAGCTCTTTCACAATTTCAATCGTAAATGCCTTCGCCTCTGGATTCGTCTCCCATTCGCCACCATAAAACATAGTCGCAGCCTCATACAAGCCGATATAACCAATTGAAATCGTCGAGCGTTCCTTATTGAAAAGCTGATCCACGTCCTGCCCATCATCCAACCGTTTTCCAAAAGCACCATACTTATACAAAATCGGTGCATTCTCTGGTCTTGCCTCACGAACCCGCTCCAATCGGAAAAGTAGCGCATCCTTCACAGTTTGCATCCGCTCCGTGAAAATTTCCCAGAATCGCTCTTTATCACCGCCACTTTGAATCGCAATCCGTGGCACATTCAGTGTTACAACACCCAAGTTATTCCGTCCCGCGTTCACGAAATGCCCATTTTCATCCCGCCACGCAGGCAAGAAAGAACGGCATCCCATCGGCACCTTGAAATCTCCCGCCAAACGCACTAGCGAGTCATAATTCAGTACATCCGGGTACATCCTTTTCGACGAACATTCCAGCGCTAACTGCTTAATATCATAGTTCGGGTCCGCCGCATCCAAATTCGTCCCACGTTTTACCGAGAACACCAACTTCGGAAAAATCGCCGTTTGCCGGTCCTTCCCAATACCACCTAGCCGCACGTTCAAAATCGCTTTTTGAATTTCCCGTGCAAACCAGTCCTCACCAAGCCCAAAGCCCAGCGTCACAAACGGCGTCTGTCCATTACTCGTGTACAATGTATTGATCTCATATTCCAAACTTTGCATCGCGTCATAAATATCTTTTCGCGTCCGTTCCTGCGCAAATTCCTCACGCTTCTCCGCCAAAACCCATTTTTCCGCTTCCTGTTCATGCTTCCGGTAATTCCGCTGTGCATACTTCGCCAAAACTTCATCAATCCGGTCCACCGAACAACCACCGTACTGCGAGCTCGCCACATTCGCAATAATCTGCGCAATCTGAGCCGTCGCTGTCTGAATCGACTTTGGACTTTCCACGTTTGCATTTCCAATCGTAAAGCCCTTCGCAAGCATCCCTGCAATATCAATCAAACAACAATTCGTCATCGCGTGATACGGACTATAATCCAAGTCATGAAAATGAATATCACCCTTCAAATGTGCATTCGCCACATGCTTTGGCAACATGAATTTAAGCGCATAGCTCTTCGCCACCGCGCCCGCCGTCAAGTCCCGTTGCGTATTAAAAACCGTCGCATCCTTATTCGCGTTCTCATTGACCACCGTCTTATCCCGCGCCAACAATTTCTGCACACTCACCGTCATATCCGTCATACTTGAGCGCTTTACATCCCGATCATGTCGATATTCAATGTACGCCCGCGCCACATCTGGATACGTCGATTTCATCAACTGATTCTCCACTACATGCTGGATTTCATCAATCGTCAGCGCCGCATCGTTTGGTAAAGATTTCACAATATCAACTAAAACTTGTTCCAAATAAGCCACATCATCTATACCACAGCTTTTCATTGAAGCTTGTACTGCATTCCGAATTTTAATAAGATCGAAGCTAACCTTTCGCCCGTCTCGTTTTATTACCAATTGCTCTACTTCTTTCTCCACGTACATGCTCCCTCTTCCTTTCAAACACTATATACTGTATCTCAATGACTATTATGGCACAATATATATGTTATTTCTAATGATAATACGTCCGAGAACAAAAATAGGCACAAGTAATTAAATTTCAAAAAAAGCTTGCCAAACAAGAATGTGATAATACCAACAATGTCTATTTTTAGTTGAGAATGTTTGGCTGTTAGGGAGCACTAATGACTTATTTGAATCAAAAATACTCCTATCTTAGCTGCTTCACAATTTGTTATGAAAAAACAGTAGGAGTCTCTTTTTGCGTATTATTTTGTGATAGCTAGTTGACGTTTTAGTGCTAGCAAGCCTTCATGTAACGATACTTCGCTTTTCCAGTTTAATAGTTTGAATGCCCGGCTTGCATCTAATACAGAACGTTTGACGTCGCCTGCGCGTGGGGCTTCGATGAAAATAGCTACATCTTTTTCAAAAACGGTGAGGATTTCTTTGTAGATATCCAAAATGGCGACTTCTTCGCCAGTACCTACGTTGATAACCGTATTTGTCGGGGTTTCTGTGGCTAGTTGATTGATTCGTACAACATCACCAACATAAACATAATCACGGGTACAGCCATTTGGCATGTCAGGATATGTCATCAATACGGATGGTTTGTCTGCTAAAATGTTGTTTAGAAAAATGGGGATGACGCCACATTCGCCGTCGGGAACTTGTCTTGGTCCGTAAATATTGGCGTAGCGGACAACGGTATATTGGTAGCCGTACTGGGCGGCGTACATTTCTACATATTTTTCACCTGTGAATTTTGTTAGGGCGTATGGTGAAATCAGTTGGGGCGTGTCGGTTTCTTTCGATTTCTCGTTCCCTTCGATTTTCTTACTTAGCGCGCCACCAGAGGAAACGTAGATGAAATTCTCAATGGGATAAGCTTTTATACAATCTAAAATAGACATTAAGCCAACGAGGTTCACGTCTAAATCGTAACTTGGGTTTTCAACGGAATCTGCGACGGATTTTTGAGCGGCATGGTGGTTGATAATGCTGGGACGATATTTTTGAAAAAGGGCTAATATGGTCTTGTGGTCGCGAATGTCTGCTTCTACAAAAGTAAATCTGGCATGATCACGGACAGTTGCTAGGTTTTCTAGGTTGCCAGATACGAGGTTGTCGATGCAAATCACGTTGTAGCCTTGGTTGACGTACATTTCACTTAAATGGGAGCCGATGAATCCTGCGCCGCCTGTAATAAAAATCGTTTTTGTCATTGTTTTTGCCTCCTGAATTATTGTTTTTTCGTGCGGTATTCGTTGTTTAGCGCGACCATGTAAATTGTTGCTAGAACAAGGAAGACGCTTGTGTTAGATACTAAAACGGTATCGATTGGGCTGGTGAGCAATGCGTAAATGAGGGGTAAGAAGATGAGGAGTTTGATTTGGTATTTGCTGCCGATGACTTCTTTGTAAAGTAGCCAGAAGATGTAGCCGATGAGGATGAAAACGAAAAACATACCGAGATAGCCAAGTTCGCCGATAATCATCGCCCAGTAGGAGTCGGTGACGAAGTTCGGGCTTTCTTGTGTGAGTCCCCAAACGCGGGAAATGCCGTATTGTTCGTAAAGTGGCGAGTAGTTGAGGCGGGATGCGTGAGAGCCGAACATGCCGAGGCCTGCGCCAAATGGTGCGTGGTCGCTAGCAATTGTGAAGCTAGTATCAAGCAAGACACCGCGTGCTTCGCCATCTGTTCCGAGGAATTGATTGCTAATGCGGTCGCTGCCTAACCAGTAAAAGACACCACCAATCAAGGCGTAAATGTAAATCGGAATACGTTTGATGTACGGGAATATCAGGATGATAAGCAGTAAACATAAATAGAAACCGATGGACGTCGTTCTCCCTGCTAGAAAAACTAAGATGAAGTTAGCAAAAAGGATGTAATATGGCATTTTGGCTTGTTCAGACCAGCTAATGAAGATGTGGATGATTGTCATGACGATGATTGTGGCGGCAAATTGGGCTGGATGGCGAAAGCCGAATGAGACGGTTTCAATGCCAAATCGGATGTCGAACGGTTCTAGGAAATGTAGTGGGATGTTGAGAACGCCGATGACGAGGAAAATCGTTGTAAGTGTGGTGGACATGATGCGAAAGAAACGCGTGGTGCTTTGGAATTTTGTGTTGCGGAAAAGAAATAGACCGCTCCAGAAGATGATAACGAATTTGAGAATGGAGAACATCGAGTACATTTGGAGGAACATCGTGTTGCTTGGTTGATGGAATGCGTTCGGGATGAAACAGTAAATGATGAAAATAATACTGATCGCAAACAATCCGATGTCGCTTGGACGGAGTGTGAATCGGCGTTTTGTTTCGAGGTAAGCGAGTTTCGCGATGGCACTGACAGCAAAGATGACTGCGATTACTTTATCAATGGCGTCGATTTGCGGGATGATTTGTTGAATGAAACTAGCAAACAAAGATAGTAACAAAGCGATTATAAAGGCAACCATGATTCACACTCCTTTCTTTTATAGATTTTGATAAAATTGCTCCCATTTTGCGTTACATGCGTCGATGGAAAACTTGGCTTGTACTGCTTCGTGGGCTTTCTGGCTCATTTCGTCGCGGGCTGTTTCGTTGCGGAGTAACATTGCGATGGCTTGTTCTAATGTGTCTGTGTCGCCAGGTTCGATGAGAATGCCATTTTGTTTATTTTGGACGATTTGGGGGATGCCGCCGATGTTGGTACTAATATTCGGGATGCCGTGAGCCATTGTTTCGAGGATAGCCATTGGTAAGGCTTCGTGGTACGAGGGTAAAATGTGGAGAAGTGCGCTGTCTAGGATGGTTTGTTTTTGTTCGCTTTCGACCCAGCCGCCAAGTGTGACGTTGGTTAGTTGGTTTTCGTGAATGTGTTTTTGGGCGTTTTCGATGTCGCCGATGCCATAAAAGATGAATTGGTATTCTTGGAAGGTGGAGCCGAGGGAATGAATGGCGTGCAAGAGATCGTAGCTGCCTTTTTCTTTGGTGACGTTGCCGAATGTGATGATGGTTTTGCTTTGGTTGTTGTAGGGGTTTATTGGTGGGACTTGGACGGCGTTTTCCATGATGGTTACGGGAGTGTCGCACAGGTTTTCGTAATAGGTTTTCCATGCTTCGCTAAGCACGATGAGGTGGTCGAGCTGGTTTAACTGGCGAATAATTCGCTTTTGTAACCACGGGGATTGGTTATCGAAGAAGATGCCGAACCTTGAGCCATGCATATGCAGAATGACTTTTGCTCGGAAAAGTCGGGCTAATTGCATGAACATCACTTTCCGGTAAAAACTGCCGCGTTGGGAGGTGTGGATGTGGACAATGCTAATGCGGCGCGTGATTGCCAAGTAGCAGAAATACATGATGGCTTTTAGGAACATCCAAAGTTTGAATAGTGGATTGCCTTCTTTCCAACTCGCGATGTGGTGAATGTGGACTTCGTTGCTGTTAAATGTTTTTTCGAAATTGGCGATGACGGTTGCGATGCCACCTTTGGATACGGATGCTGGACCGATCATGATTACGTGCTTCATTTGGCGAATCTTCCTTTCTTGATTTTAATCGGGGATGTTGCTTGTTTTGGGGCGCTTGGCGATGCTTTTGATGCGACGAATGATGGCTTGGCATTCTGACTTTTTGTAGAAAATCGCGAGGTAGGTTAGGTTTAATAGAAGGAACAGGACGGCGGCACCTAGGATGAGGGTTAGCCATGTGCCTTGGTAAATCCAGTTCATGACGGGGATGGAAGCGGCAAATGCGAGTGCGGTGATGCTCGTGTAGGTGAGGTACATTTTGAAGTAACTGCGCACTTTCTTTTGGAAGCCGAAACGGTAAACGAGGTATGGATCGATGATGGTTGTAGTGACAAGTCTTGAGATGATGGTTGCGATGATGATGCCGATTAAACCGAAGTAAATGGCGCCGATGATGGATAGGATGATGTTGAGGATGGCCATTGCGATTGGGACGTAGCGGCCTTGACGGAACAGCCCCATGGTTGTGCGGTACGTGTAACTGGCGAACTGCATGCCGTTGACGTAGAAGCTGGCAACGATGGCGAGCACGGTGCCGGTGCCAAGTAGGAAGCTATCGCCGATCCAGAGGGAGATGAACGGATTGATGATGTTGAACAAGAGGATGGCAAGCACGAAATAAATCCACGAAACGATGAAAAATAACTGCTTGAAAACTTGTTCTTTTTTCGCGGTGTCATCACTGGTGTTGAGATGGCCGATGCTCCCAGTAATCGAGTTCAAGGCGCGGGATAAGACGGTGACTACTGCGGCAATGATAAGCAAGTAGTTCGAGTATATGCCAACGATGCTAAGTCCTAAAAAAGCCGCGATGATGATGCTGTCTGTACCATTCATGATGATGGAGCCGAATTTGTACATCGCTAAAGCTTTGACGTTTTGAAAAATCGTTTTTACTTCTGATTTGGCAAGCTTTTCGGTCGTTTTGCCTTTGAGGAATGTGTATTTTTTGTTGGCATAGAGGCTCAAGAAAACGTTGAGTCCGAATGTGCCGATGACTTGGATAAGGACGAAGCCGATATAGTCACGTGTGACATATAGGTAGCCAAGTTGGATGGCAGATTGGATGAAAAAGAAAATTTGTTGGCTGACGTTGATGACATATTCTTTTTGATCTGCGGAGAAAACGGCTTTTTTGTAGGAGAACATGTAGGAAATTGCGGTGTTTAGTAGGAATAAGAAGTAGATGATGTATAGGTTTTCTGGGATGTTTGGCGGGGTCTTGATGAAGAGATTTAGGAACGGCATGATGAGGAGTCCGACGATGAAAACAGTGAGACCGATGATGCGGTAAGCTTTGGCGTAGAGTGCCATGATGGCTTTAATGCGGACTTTGTTTTTATCAACCATACTGCGGTATAAACTAAAAATGATGGCATTACCTATACCGAGCTCGGCGAAAGATAGTACCATCAAGATGTTAGTGAATAATGCGTCTAGTCCGAGGTACTCTTTGCCGAGAAAGTAAATGAACACGGTTCTGTTAACGAAACTGAGAAGAAGGAATATGACTTGTGTCCCGCTGCCAATCAGGAGGTTTTTAGCGACAAATGAGGTTTTTGTTTGCTTCAATCGGGTCACACGTCCTTTGCTTTATTTGATAGTTTAAGTGTATCAAGAATGTGACTTAAAATCGGGATTTTCTAGCTTTTTGATCGGTTTTGTCAAAAATACAGACAGTCTATTTAGATTAAGCGGTTACTGCTACTTTTGGCGCTTGGTGTAGGTTGCCATAGTTCAAATACGTAACATCGCTGGCAACTGCTTTTACTGTGTTTTTCGTATCAAAAATGATTGGGTCGCGCATTTGGTTCGTGTACGCTGCTGGGATTTCACGGAATTCGCTGTGATCGCTTAGTACGACGATTAACGAGCTGTCAGCACACGCTTCTTCTCCTGTCAAAACTTCTGAGGCAACGTGCGGGTCAAATGTTTTTACATCAAGTCCTGTTTCAACAAGCATATCGCGGATTTCCATCGCTGGGCTCTCGCGGATGTCGTCGATATTACCTTTGTACGTCAAGCCAAAAATAGTAACACGATTGCCGTCGCGCTCTCCCATCAATGCTTTTACTTGTGACACGACATATTCTGGCATGCTGTTATTGACTTCGCGAGCCGTCTGCATAAGTGGAGATTTTTCTGGTGCTGCGGCGATTACGAAATACGGATCTACGGCTAAGCAATGTCCGCCAACGCCTGGTCCTGGTTGGTGTAAGTTGACACGCGGGTGTTTGTTAGCCATTTCGATGACGCGTAAAGCATCGATTCCGAGGTGATTACTGATTTTTGCAAGTTCGTTCGCGAGTGCGATATTGACGTCGCGATACGTGTTTTCCATCAGTTTACTTAGTTCTGCCTCGCCTGCTTGGGCTTTGATAATTTCGCCCTCTACAAATTCGCCGTAAACTGCGGCTGCTTTTTCCGTACATTTCTCAGTAATTCCGCCGATGATTCGTGGGTTATGAACTAGTTCGTGCATGATGTTTCCTGGTAAAACGCGCTCTGGGCAATGTGCTAAATAGATGTCTTCGCCGACTGTAAAACCTGCTTTTTCAATCATTGGTTGGACGACATCTGCCATTGTCCGTGGTGCGATTGTAGATTCGATGATTATGGTGTCATTTTTCTTTAGTAAGGGGATAATATTCGTTAATGCGGACGCAACATATGTGGTATCGCATGACTTATACTGGTCATCTTTATTTGGGGTTGGAACAGCGATAATGTATGCATCGGCGTTTACTGGAGTTGTGCTCGCGTGGAATTTACCAAGGGCTAAAGCTTTTTGTAAATCTTCTGTGAGCCCAGGTTCTTCAATATGAATTTGACCTGCATTCAAGTTTGCAGTCATTACGGGTGATAAATCAACACCCGCCACTGTATTTCCGTATTTTGCAAAAAGAATGGCTGTTGGTAATCCGATATATCCGAGACCTACTACTGTAATTTTCATTGTTTAAATTCCGCCTTTCGAGTGGTTTGGTTCGAGGTTATTTAGAAGTGGTTGTGATTTCCCAAGTGGTGGCTTATTGATTTTAGTTTAGCATCTAAAAACAGGAAATTTGGCGAATTCCAGATAATTGACACCTTTTATCAAAAATATGAATACAAAAAAACAGCAACCTTGGGAGATTACTGTTTTTACGTTGTTATAGTATTTCGATGTAGCCTTCTGTGCCGTTGATACGGATGCGGTCGCCGTCATGGATGCGTGTTGTTGCGTTTTCGACTCCGATGACGGCTGGTAACCCGTATTCGCGGGCGATGACAGCACCATGTGTCATTAAGCCGCCGACTTCAGTTACTAAGCCCTTGATGGAGACGAATAATGGTGTCCAGCTTGGGTCGGTGAATGGTGTGATGAGGATGTCTCCTTCTTCTAGGTTGGCGTCTGCCATGTTTAGAATGACGCGGGCACGGCCTTCGATGATTCCTGATGAGACGGGAAGGCCAATGATGGCATCTGGTGGTAGGTTCTCACGTTTATATTTGCCGGTGATGATTTCGCCGTCGGATGTTAAAACGCGTGGTGGCGTTAGTTTGTCGAACTGGTGGTAGTCGGCTTTTCGGGTCGTGATGATGGTGTAGTCTAGTTGTTCGGTACGAACGACTTCGTGTAATTCTTCAAAATCGAGATAGAAAATGTCTTCTGGTTCTTTGATGATTCCCGCTTGGACGAGTTTGGCTGCTTCTTTTAGTAAGGCTTGTTTGTAGACGTAGTAGCGATTAATCATGCCGTATTTCGGATATTCGCGGTAGCCGGTAAGGTTTCTGATAACGGTGATAACTTCTTTTGTTTTAGCCACTTTTTGTTCGCCGTCTGGGAGATTTTTCAGCCGTGCTAGAAGATCTTGTTCTTTTTGTAGCGCTTCTTTGCGGGCTTGCTCGAATTTTTGGTGGCTGGCGTTTGATTGGAAGTTCTTGATGTTGCTTAGAATCATTGGGATGAGGATGGTCGGGTCTTCGCTCCAACGGGTTCTGCTAATATCGATTTCACCGGCGCAACGCATACCATATTTGTCGAGGTATCTCGTGATGGCGTCGCGGGCTACTTCTCCGCCTGGTACATCGTCTAATTTCTCCAAGAAGTTCGGAGCTTTTGTGTTTTGTAAAAAGGTGATGACTTCTGGATAAGGTCGGATGGCGTCTGCTACGTCAAGTAGTTCTAGCCCCATTTCTGCGGTGATGTTGTTGTCGACAGATTGTGATAGCGTGTCAGCTACGTTGGTTTCGCCGAGCCATTCTTGCATTTTTTCATTCAGCCATGTTGCGGCATTCATTGCGCTTAGAAGGACGCGAAGATTGTCAGCGTTGAACAGGACGCGTTTGAATTCTGGGATGTCTTCCAAAATGAGGTCGAAAACGGCGGAACCTGATTTTATTTGGATGGTTTGTTTTAGTTTTGCTAGGGATGCTTCGTTGCTTGCGATGAGACTTGTCGCGATTTCTGGGATGTTCTCGATTGGCTTGTCTGCACTTGGGGTCGGGATTGAGCGTGCTTCTTCGGTCGTGTTCGTTTTGATAAAGCCTTCGCGCGCTACAATGGTTTCGATGGCGTCTTTCATAAGTGGATCGGATTGTCCTATGCCATTGATTAACATGTCTCTGCTCGCTGGAGCGGCCAAATTCGGCGTGATGTCGACAAATAAGCGGCCGCCTGCTATGCGCATTGGAGCGGGGGTTATTAATAGATAGAACGCGAGCCCGAGTGGTTTGATTGGATCTGTCATCATTTGCTGGTGTCCTACGGATAAGTAGACATGGTTCTCGTCGTCCGCTTCTTCGGGGACGGGAAACAATGTTGTGATTGGCCGACTTTGAACGATGTAAAATTGGTCGTCCGCGAGGCACCATTCAATGTCTTGTGGCTTGCCAAAGTAGGCTTCGATGTTTCTGCCGAGTTGTTCTAGTTGCAAGATTTGATGGTCCTTCAAGGTTTGTTTTGTTTGCTGGTCGGCAGATAGGGATTTTGTTTCGGTTCCGCCTGTTTTGATGCTGTAAATGGCGAGTTTTTTAGTGGCGATGTTTTTTTCAATGATCGTGTTTTCTTGGACTTTGTAGACATCGGCGGATACGAGGCCTGATACGAGTGCTTCGCCGAGACCGAAGCTGGCGTCGATGGATAAGGTTTTGCGGTTGCCGGTGATTGGGTCGGCGGTGAATAGGATGCCGGATGCTGATGGGAAAACCATTTGCTGGATAACGACGGAAAGTTGGACGTCGGTATGCTCAAAATTGTTTTGGATTCGGTAGATGATGGCGCGGTTGGTAAATAAGGATGCCCAGCATTTTTTGATGTGTTTTAAGATTTCTATTTTGCCAATGATATTTAGATAGGTGTCATGTTGCCCTGCGAACGAGGCGGTTGGTAGGTCTTCCGCGGTGGCGCTTGATCTGATGGCATAGGCTTTTTCGATGCCAATTTTAGCAAGTTGGTCAGTGATTTCTGCTTCGATTTCCTGAGGTATTTCGATTTCTTCTATTAAGACGCGAATGGACTGGCCTATTTTACTGATTTGGTCTTGGTTTGTGATTTTTTGTGCACTTAATTGATGCAACAATGTTTGCAATGCTTCATTTTCGCTAATAGCTTTCTGATAGGCTTCGGTCGTGAGGCAGAAACCTGTTGGAACCTGAACACCGCTTATTTTGGCGCATTCACCTAAGTTCGCACCTTTTCCGCCGACCAGCGCTTTGTTCGTTTGATCGATTTTTTCAAATGCTACTACATAGTTATTCATGGCAATCCCTCCTGTATAACTTACAACATTGTTATATCATATAAACGCAAAAAAAGCCCATCTTTACAGACTTCTTCCATCATACAAATATTCCCTTAAAATATACTAGCCGGTTTTCTTGACTTTCCTAGACATATTATGAAAAGAAAGCGTTCTCTGCATAGAAATATCCTATGAATAGTTCCTTTTTTGTCCACCGCTTTTTCGATTTCCCTGGTATACAATTGGTTTATAGGAGGAATAATTCCTTCTCAACAGAAAGGGTGATTTAATAGATGAAAAAGAAAATGAAAATAACTATTGCTTTGGCTACAGCATCAGCGGGATTGGTATTGAGCTCAACCGCGGTTGGTACATCTACTCCAATAAATGTTCTGGCGCAAACAAATGCAGTATCTTCGCAAGTTAATTCTAAAGTAATTGCTTTAGAAAACGGAGATTTTGAAAATCCAAAATTTAATACAAATCACGCTGCATTACATCAGAGTGCAGTACCTGGTTGGAATACGACAGCTAGCGATGGGAGAATTGAATTACAAGGAAATGGTTTCCCTGGCACAATTGCCTTCTCGGGCACACAATGGTAGAGTTAAATGCAAGTGGAAATGATGCTCTTTACCAAGATATAGCTACAACACCAGGTGTAAAAGTTCGTTGGCAAGCAGCTCACAAAGGCAGACTCGGAGTAGATACAGCTGTAGTAGAGTTTGGTGCTCCCAACGGCAAGATGGTTCAGCAAAGTGAGATGAAAGATGGAAAATGGGGCTGGGGGGTGTATAAAGGTGAATATATTATTCCTGAAGACCAGACAACAACCCGTTTCCAATTCCGCGCCGTTAGTACTGCAACTGGAAGTGTTGGCGCAGGAAACTACTTGGATGATGTTCAATTCAGCACGCAATCTATATTACAATTGACAGGTAGTTTTTCCGCTAACAGCATTGAAGTGAATCAAGATGTTGATTACAACCTACACATAGTAAACGTAGGCGGAATGACAGCAGAAAAAAATCAAATCACTATTAAGTTACCTTCGCATTTGGCCTACACACCTGGAACAATAGATACGGAAAATATAGTAGCAGGCACGCAAAAATACAATCCCTCCACGCAAGAGCTCACTTTTGAAGTAAAAGCACTAAATAAAGACGCTACTGCAGATATCAAAATCCCACTAAAAGGGACCTCCATTACTAACTCTGTAGCGCCAAGCACAAGCGCAACCTACAGCGATCAAAATTTTAATGATGACACTTATTTGGCAACAGGTAACGATGATTCTGTCACTATTACACCAGCTAGTTGGTCAGACTGGTCTCCTACAGAAGTTTATATGACTGGTGATGTTGTCAGATATGATAATAAATACTACACGGCCAAATGGTGGTCTCTCGGTGACAATCCAAACGAAAGTGAAGTTTGGCAAATTATGAATGAATGGATGGAAGAATGGCATCCGCTAAAAGGCTACAATGTTGGTGAAAAAGTATTGTTTGAGGGGAAAATATATCAAGCAAAATGGTGGTCTCAAGGAGAGCAACCCGATAAATCAACCATTTGGGCTTTAGTACAATAAAAAATCAGCTGCACTTTGAGAAATAATTCATGAATTTCAATCGTTCGATTTATTCTGTTTCAACTGCGTTTCAATTCCAGCTCGGTCTATTTGAATCCAGTACTCTACAATTTTCTCGTTTTGAATGCGGTAGACAGCACTTGCGATTTCGATAATGGGTAATCCTGTTGGTTCATAGCCATCTACAATCCCGATATGCGTGCCAACTTGTTTCCAGCGAACGTATACCTTTTCTTCTGTTGCAATGCATTCTTGCACTTCTACAGAAAAATCGCCATATGCTTCTATCATCTCGTGCACATGATTCGTGTAATCTTGCGGGGTTCTTACAACTGTTTGGGCATTTTCTGAAATAACTTGATGTGCGTGAACCACTTCTGCCATATATTTTGCGGCGCGCTCAGGATAACGACCAGAACGGACTTCTTCAAAAAAACGTTTGACCAATTGTTCAGATTTCATTAGGACACCTCCAGCTTATATTTTATCATAGAGTTGCATCAGAACAGACAAACCAAGATCCTAAATTGAGACGGGGATCTTGGTTTGTTTTTGCTTATTTTTCTAGTTTTCTTGCCGGAATACCGACGTATGTTTGATGCGGCTCGGTGTTCGCTGTCACGACGGCGCCGGCTCCGATGATGGAATAGTCGCCGAGCTGGACTTGCGGATTCACTACGGCTGCTGCACCGACATGGACGCACGTTCCTATTTTGACGCCGCCTGTGATAGTTGCTCTTGGGGAGATGTGGGCAGCTTCGGAGATGATGACGTCGTGTTCGATGATGGCACCAGTATTAATGATTGTATGGCGACCAATGACAGCGTCTGGTTGTACGACGGTGACTGGCATGATGATGCTACCGGGTTCGATGATAGCCGTTTGCGAGACGATGGCTGTTGGATGAATAATTGTTGCATACGCGACATCGCCAAGTTGTTCGGCTACCTTTGCTCGTACTTTGTTATCGCCTATCGCTATGAACCAGCAATCGGTTTCGTTTTTAAATTGTTCAAAATCGGTAAATGGAGCATAGAACTGCTCACCTATTTTTTCATATGCGGCGAACTTGTTATCGAGAATGCCAACAATCTTGTATTCGCCTTGTCGCTGGATACATTCTTGCGCTACTTTGCTGTGTCCGCCCGCTCCGATTATAATAACATTTTCCATGTACCATTCTCCTTTAAAATCGCCTAACTTTCTTTTAGTATACCACGGAGAACCATTATTTTTTAGCAAAAAGAGAACACTAACAAAATCGAAACGTTTTTATTTCAAACCAAAACTAAATATAAATTTCAATCGTATTGTTTATTGCTTGGAGTTTTGATTCTAATGCGGTTTTCGATAGGAGTATTCCGCCTTCACGATAGCGGTTTTGCGCGTTTTCTGTCGCTATCGCTTCGCCATTTAACGCCACATGACGATTCGAGTTTCCCGTCAAATGATAGCGGAAAGTTACCGGTTTGTTTGCAAATGTAAATTGGAATGCTAAACCGTCCAAACGGTCAACCAGCACAGGGTCAAGCAGTAAATCCTCACCAACCGTGCGGATTCCGAGCACATTCGTAATTAGTTGATTTAAATAAATCCCCGGACCGCTCGAATAAATTCGCCAGCCACCTTTAACCGTCATATCTCCCGTTTTCAACTTATCAAACTGTTCTTGCGCCTCGTATCTCGTCTTGAATCCGCCATCGGAACTACTGAAATACGCATTGCTTTGGCGGCGCTCCGCATTCGGCACGACATCCTTGATATTAATCGGATTAATCACATGTAGCGCGTGCCATGCTTCCTCTTTCTTGCCTAGTTTTGCCATCGCTTCCGTGAATCTGATATGCGCGTGGACATACTGCAAACCAACCTCACGGCCAAAATTCGCGGCTTGTTCTGCCCGTTTAAAATTCGTGCTCACACCGCCTTGATATGTTGCGGGACGGTTCATCAAGCGAACACCATCAGGGCATTGTAATTCTCGCTTAATAAGCTGATAATGCGACTCCGCTTGCTCCGGGGTCAAAAGCTCCCCAATCATACTGCGCGTCATCGGCAACAACCGATACTGAATGCCAGTTTTGCGATCCGTGGGGTGGATCATTAACTCCACTTGTTCCGGCGTTTCCATATACACAAAACCAGGAATAACATCCGTAGACAAAATGTACGTATTAAAATCCGCTTCGATTCCTGCTACCAGTTTCTCAAGTTCCTGTGATTTTTGCGGATCAAACGTTTCAATCGCCTTAGCAAACTGCTTCATCGTTTGGTACGTCAAAGCCACCGTCCAACTGCTAGCCATATTGCTCTTCAACTGGGCATCGTGTGGCTGAAGCGTGTCATCCCAATCACCGTCGCCATAACAAGAAAGATACGTGTCAAACAAGAAATGATCCGTAATGTAACTAATCTCTTTTTGCAAATGCTCGTAAATCGTCACTTCGTAATCCGTGTATACTAGTTTTTCACGACTCATATACGGTACTTTCACGTCCAAAATGGCATAATCATTCGTCGCCAGTAAGTAATCACTAACCGCTTTCAAAGGCCAAACAATGACATCCCCGTGGCTCTCAGCCGCATGAATATTCGCGTACTCATCAAACATGAACCACTGCGGCCAATTGCCATCATTATCAAACTGATGCGAAAAGACCCGTGTCAAAATCGACTTCACAATATCATAACGTTGCATCGCCATAAAATATTCCATCGGGCCTTGGCACACATCGCGCGTTCCCCAAGCCGCACCGCCGTACTGCTCTAAACCGTGTGGCACTAAGTAATGCACAAACATATTATGCGTGTACCACCATGTCAATGCGTTCATTTTGCGCAATTCCACAGTTTCTTTTCCATTTTGCGTTAAAGAAAAATCATGCATCACTTCCGCAAAATGCGCTCGATATTTCTCACGTTCCGCATCAAAAATACCATCACGAGCTTCAAAATCCGCACCGTCTAAATTTCCTTGCAGTACCAATCGAAATTCCGCCGTGGCCACCAAGTCTAGCACAACAAGCGAACCCGCGCCCGCCGTGGCATTCTCCATCAAACGCGTAGCATCAACAACATCAAACGCCGTATTCACCTGCAAATAATACGTCAAATCCGGATACACCTTCCCAGGAACCGCCTGAGCGTCTACCGAAAAGCGTAACTGATTCCCGTCGCGTTCCATCCCAAACGCCGTCCGATACTCATTCTCGTTCATAATGACCTGATTCGTCACCAAATACGCATACGCCTTCCCACTTTCCGACCGAACATCCAGCGTCATCTCCGCCCCGTCCACCGTCGTGAACACCGACACAAACAACATCTCCGTCTCCGTTTTATACACCCATTTCGCATAATTAAACCCAATCTCAAACGCAGAAGGCATCGCCAGCAACTCATATTTCCCGGCCAATTTCACGTAAATCCGCTGCCCCGACGTTTTCAGCACATTCAAGAAGTTTCGCACATTCGTCATCATTTTATTCATCGACGTGTTTCCCATCACGACCTGCGCATTAAAAATCCCCGCCATATAAAGCGTCGACGTCAAAATTGGTGTATCAACCCGCAACTGGTCCCCACTAAACAAAATATGTCCATGCGGACGCTCCATCATCATTTCCTTCTCCTTCAAAACCACATGCTCATGGTTTTCCGTAAAGAAAGACAACAACTGATTCCCGTCCCATTCCTCCTGATACCGCACATTTTCCGGATACAGCCGCTCCAAAGCATCCCCATCCAAGCTCACCGTCCGCAACACATCCCCAATATCGTCCCGCTTATACACACGGTCCTGCGTCACAAACCCGCTCTCCGTCTCAACCTCTCGCCAAGCAAGCCGCACCTCATCCATAAACCCAAGCTCCGTAACCGCCTCAGCGTGCGATTCCTTAAACAAAGCATAAAAAACAAACCTCGCGTCCCCTTCCAGCCTCACACGCTCCGACTGAAGCGTCGTATATGTAAACTCATACTGATACACCTCACTCGGCAAATCCCCACCGCGCAACACCTCTGCAATATTCGACGCCTTATAATCCAGCCCAAAAAACTGCGTCCCATCCGTCGCAAAACCTACATTTCGCGTCAAAGACCCCTGCTGCAAATATGGAAACACCTTGTCCCCCTGGTTCTGCCTCGAACAAACCACATACCCACAATCCGCGTCCTCAAAAACCCGATGGTCCACATATTGCGCCACGTATGCCTCATTCGCCTGCAAAGCACCAACGTTCGCCAAACCCACATCCTGTCCGTAAATCACATCTACCATCTCGCCATTCCCAGACAACTTCACATCCCAAAACCAGCAATCCCGCTCTGAAAGCACAAATAAAACCTCATACGAAACCCCTTCAAAAGCCCCCGTATAACGCACCTGTCGCTTCCCAAATGCAACCTCACTCTCCGATTTCACACCAAGTAACGGCGCCGAATCCACCGTCCCGTCCTCACGAAACACCCGCAAAAACAAATTATTCATCGAACCATCAATCTCGTTCGCCCAAACCTGATTCAACATCGTATCGCCAAAATCCGCCGCGTATAAGTCACCACTTTTCAGAAACGACACACACGCAGACTCCGATTTCAACTCAAACCTATTATTTTCTAACCCTTTCATCTCTCTCATCACTTGACCTCCACTTTCTTCCTGAAATTCCAAACGTTTCACCGATATCATCAAAAATCCATTTAGTTAGCGTTCTCATTATTAGCTAAACATCTAAAAACAGAAACATTTTATCGAAACGTTTCTATAACTATTTTTCATTATAATCGCTTCCCGAATATTTCACAAGTCATACCCATCTCCATAAAAAAACTTGACAAGACACTATATGGTGTCCTATAATAAAAACGACAACAAAAGGTGTCCTATTATTTTATCCATAACGAAGGAAGTGAAGGCGATGGTCGTTAACGATATAAATCAATCGAAAGATGTCTACAATGCCATTGCTGATCCGACAAGACGGGAGCTACTTCGAATTTTGGCAAATAGCAAGGAATTGCCTTTATATGAGATTACACCACATTTTAAAATGGGCCGTACAGCCGTTTCTAAGCACTTGGCAATTTTAAAAGAAGCAAACCTTGTCACAGCTCGCAAAGTAGGAAGAGAAACACGATACCGCTTGAACGCCGCACCATTGCAAGAAATTCAAGACTGGGTATCCTTTTACGAGAATTTTTGGAATGAAAGCTTTTTAAAACTAAAACAAATATTGGAGGAACAAGACATGAAACCAGATGTATCATTAGATTTCACATTCGCAACAACCGTAGAGAAAGTATGGAACGCATTAACTGACTCAAACGTTCTAGCACAATGGATTTGGAGTAACGATTTCAAAGCAGAAGTAGGCCACAAATTCCAATTTCGAGCAGAACCTTCTGAATGGTGGGATGGAATTGTTGACTGCGAAGTCCTTACAATCGATGAACCAAATAGCATTTCCTACACGTGGGCAAGCGCTGGTGAAACAACAACTGTCGTATGGACAATAACCAAAGAAGCTAATAACACCGTGCGCTTACGCCTTGATCAATCTGGATTTAGCGAAGCAACGAAAGCCCGCGAAGGCGCTATCGAAGGCGCTAAATACGGCTGGACTTCCATGGCCGACAAATTGAAAACTATTTTAGCTTAAAATAATGACCTGATTTTTCTACGCAACACTAGAGAATCAGGTTTTTCTATACGTTAAACATCTACTGAACAAACTCCTAGACACAAGTGTTAGAACAGCCAAAACGAAGTCGAGCCAATATTGCCTAACATAAGTCCATTTACACTCTAGTTTTTCGTAGCCTATGCAACCTGCCCAATTTCAAATTTTATTCTTTGTGCAACCTGACATAGTTTTTGTAAAGCGTTTTCATATACAATGAAATCAAAGCTAAATGAAAACATTTTGAAAGGGAGTTAACGAACATGGCACAACTATCACTGGAACACATTTATAAAATATACGATAACAAAGTAACCGCAGTAGAGGATTTTAACCTTGAAATCGCGGATAAAGAATTCATCGTTTTTGTCGGACCATCTGGTTGCGGTAAATCAACGACATTACGTATGATTGCAGGCTTGGAAGAAATTTCTAAAGGCGAACTTCGCATCGACGGCAAAGTAATGAACAACGTAGCACCAAAAGACCGCGACATCGCCATGGTTTTCCAGAACTACGCACTATACCCACATATGACTGTGTATGACAACATGGCTTTCGGTTTGAAACTACGCAAAATGCCCAAAGACGAAATCAAGACACGCGTAGAACATGCAGCCAACATCCTAGGCCTAACCGAGTACCTAAAACGTAAACCAAGCGCATTATCCGGTGGTCAACGCCAACGTGTAGCACTAGGCCGTGCCATCGTCCGTGACGCAAAAGTCTTCCTAATGGATGAACCTCTGTCTAACTTGGATGCGAAACTTCGCGTGCAAATGCGTGCTGAAATTACGAAACTACATTTACAATTAAATACAACGATGATTTACGTAACCCATGACCAAACCGAAGCGATGACAATGGCGACACGTATCGTTATTATGAAAGACGGCGTCATCCAACAAGTCGGTTCACCAAAGGAAGTATACGATCACCCTGTAAACATGTTTGTTGCAGGTTTCATTGGAAGCCCCGCAATGAACTTCTTTAAAGGCAAAATCAGCGGCACACAATTTATCGGCGATGATTTCAGCATTGAAATCCCAGAAGGTAAACTAAAAGTGTTACAAGACAAAGGCTATGATGGAAAAGAAGTAACATTTGGCGTTCGTCCAGAAGACATTCATGATGAACCGCTAGTTATCGAAGCAAACCCGGGTTCTGCATTTGATGCCGAAATCGTTGTTGCCGAGCTGACTGGAGCAGAATTCATGCTACACTCCAAAGTAGGCTCTCACGAATTCGTAGCCCGCGTAGACTCACGCTCCACCCACGAACCGTTCGACAAAATCAAATACGCCTTCGAAATGTCCAAATCTCATTTCTTCGACGTAGACACAGAACTCTCCATCGTAGAAGACGGCCGTGACTAACAATAAAACGGTGGCTTCATGCTCTTAAATCTCTTACAATATGCAGCCACCACCAAACCTCAGCGAAGCGACAAGCGCTGAGATCCTAGGCAAAGACGAGTACCGGAGCGGAGTGTACGATTTGTACATGAGCACCGGAACGGAATCTTTAACGACGGAGATTAGCGCTTGTCGCTTCGCTGAGCCGATGATGTGAACCTCTCACTCTATATAGGAAAACCCTGGGCCCCAACTCCCCAGGGTTTTTCATTTGTTTAAAATACTGTCTTCTAGAAATTCCAAGCGATCCCCATACATCCGTTCAATATGAGCATCACCCCAATTACACAAAGCCGTCAAAATACTTTCCAATGACCTGCCGTACTCGCTCAATTCATATTCTACTTTTGGTGGTACTTGATTATACACAATCCGATTGATAATACCGTCATGTTCTAGCTCTCGCAATTGTTGTGTGAGCATTTTTTGCGTGATGGATGGGATAAGCCGCTTTAGTTCGCTCGTTCTTTTCTTACCGTGCGTTAGATGGCATAGAATCACGCATTTCCACTTGCCGCCAATAACTTCGAGCGTTGCTTCCACCGAAATATTATATTTTTTCATCGCATTTTTCTCCTTTCTATAGGTACTAAAAAGTGCCTACATTACAAAAAAGTACGTACTTGTTTTAATGTCTACTAAGTATCATAATAACACTTGTCATTAAAAAAGCAAGCCGAATTTGGAAGGAGTTTTTAGATTGAAAGGGAACCGAAATATTTTTGCATTATTGGCTTTGGCTGTTAGCACTTTTGCAATTGGAACAACGGAATTTATTAGCGTCGGGTTGTTGCCGCTTATCGCGGAGGACTTGGCGATACCTGTTAGTACTGCAGGATTAACCGTCTCACTTTACGCAATCGGCGTCATGTTCGGCGCACCAATATTGACTGCACTTACATCACGAATGAATCGCAAAACATTATTACTCGCCATCATGATTGTCTTTATTTTAGGAAACACGATTGCAGCGTTCTCAACAACGATTGCCTTACTACTCATCGCTCGCGTCGTATCTGCCTTCGCGCATGGCGTCTTCATGTCCATCGGATCGACCATCGCGGCTGACCTTGTGCCACCAAACAAGCGGGCCAGCGCCATTTCCATCATGTTTACCGGTCTCACCATCGCAACCGTGACCGGCGTCCCAATCGGCACACTCGTCGGACAACAATTCGGCTGGCGCACCGCGTTTATCGGCATCGCAGCAATCGGCGTCATCGCGCTCATCGCCAATCTCATCCTGATACCGCGCAACTTGCGTCCAGGCGCCAAAATGACGCTCGGCGAACAAGTCAAAGTTTTAACAACAGGACCACTGCTACTCGTATTCGCTATCACGGCACTTGGCTACGGCGGCACATTCGTCGTCTTCACCTACCTAACACCATTACTAGAACAAGTCACCGGCTTCCCAGCAAGCACCGTCGCACTCTTACTTTTCATCTACGGAATCGCCATCGCCGTCGGAACTCGATCGGTGGAAAAGTCGCCAACAAGCGGCCAATCCAAGCCCTGTTCTACATGTTCATCGCACAAGCCGTCGTGCTCGGCCTGCTCTACTTCACCGCCCCATCCAAAGTTTTCGGACTCGCAACAATACTACTCATGGGCATCTTCGCCTTTATGAACGTCCCTGGATTGCAAGTCTACATCGTCATCCTAGCCGAGAAATTCGTGCCAAAAGGCGTCGACATCGCATCCGCACTAAACATCGCAGCATTCAACGCAGGCATCGCACTTGGCTCCTACCTCGGCGGCCTCGTCATCACCCACATGCGCATCATTGACACCACCTGGGTCGGCATGATTATGGTTCTCATCGCCGTCGCCCTAACCGCTTGGAGTAAAAAATTAGAAACAAAACAGGAGGAATTTTAAAAATGAAAACAGTCAAATTAGCAAATGGAATCCACATGCCCGTCCTTGGACTTGGCGTATTTAAAGTAGAAGAAGGCGCAGAACTCGTATCCGCCATCAAAGAAGCCACCCGTCTTGGCTACCGTAGCATCGACACCGCCGCAATCTACGGAAACGAAACAAGCGTTGGCCAAGGCATCCGCGAATCAGGCATCCCACGCGAAGACCTCTTCATCACGTCCAAAGTATGGAACGCCGATCTTGGCTACGAAGCAACACTCGCCGCTTTCGACGAATCCCTACGCAAAATGGAACTCGACTATCTCGACCTCTACCTCATTCACTGGCCAGTCGAAGGCAAATACACCGACGCTTGGCGCGCCCTTGAAAAACTACATCAAGACGGCCGTATCCGCGCAATTGGCGTCAGCAATTTTCAAATTCATCATCTCGAAACACTCAAAAAAACAGCCATCATCATGCCTGTCATCAACCAAATTGAACTCCATCCCCAACTCACACAAAAAGACCTCATCGCATATTGCACCAAAAACAACATCCACGTCGAAGCCTGGTCCCCCCTCATGCAAGGCGGCCTTTTCAATAACCCGACACTCCAAGAAATCGCAGCCCATCACGGCAAATCCGTCGCCCAAGTCATCCTGCGCTGGGACTTACAAAACGACATCATCGTCATTCCAAAATCAACAAAACCCCATCGTATCGCAGAAAACATGGCTATTTTTGATTTCGAGTTAAGTGATGAAGAATGCGCGCAGATTGATGCTCTTAATCAGAATCTGCGCGTCGGGCCTGATCCGGATAATATTGATTTTTAATTGAATGTATGGGATGAATGCTAAATACAGCTGGAGGCTGCCGTACCGATTATAATGGGTAGGACGTAGTCTCTGGTTTACATAGATCAGGCGAAAGCGGTTTATATTCAAGAAGTTTGGGGCGCTTCAAAAAGAAGGCGGTAGTTCATGGCAAGTGGCTAGTTTTTAACCTTTCCTTCCGCGCATTTGTATGCATTTTCTTCAAAAAAAAAATCTCCGCAAGACTACTTCTTTTTTGAACGCATTTATTTTACACCCTGACTTCACATTAAAAGTTGGCAGGCAGCAATCAGCCATGTATGTATATTTAGGGTACACCCTTATCATACATCGCTCTTTGTTCAGACAACAAAAAAACCATCGCGGAAAAGGCATTAGCCGCGACGGTCAAAAAGAGAATTCACATTCCCATGCTTCTAAAAAGCATCTTTTACCAACGGATCACTGTTCTAGTTGGATGTAGATACCTATTATTACGTTCCTTCTATTACAATGGGGGTGCCATCCACCTTGGAGATGGCACCCTTTGGAACTTGTTAACACGTTTGCTTAAGATCTTCTTCTCCAGAGCAACATGCCACTAACGAAACAGAAAACGCCTAGGAACAGGTGTGCCATCGGTACACCGGAAGTATCTCCTGTGACTGGAAGTCGGGCCCCGATGACTTGTTGAACAGCGTCACTTCCTGCCTCCTGTATACTCGTGACAGGTAGACGTGTACCTTGCTTGAGGATCGTCGCTACTACTGGTGTAGCCGGTTTTTCATGCAATGGAACTGCTTCTAAGGTTGCTTGCTCCAACTCGGAATCCTTCTCTGGTGTGGGGCTAGGGGGGCTTTGTTCTTGCCCATCTTTCTCCGGCTCTACTTCTTGTTCTTGGGCGCTATAGACCACCCGAAGCGTTGTCACACCTTCTCCGTATGTTCCTTTTGCCTCCGGTATTTTCGCTAGACGATAGCCTGGAATCGTCGGAAATGTCAGGGTATAGGCATCTCCAATTTTCCCCTCATATCTATCTGGCGCGCGCAGCACCTTTCCTTTGCTATCGACATATTGCACGTCCACGATTCCTTTTGTTGCTTCTTCTGGGACATATACAAGCGTGATTTCTTGCGGTTCTACTGTATACTGACCTGTTGAGGTTGGCGCTTCCTTCACCTCCTGATACCCATTAATCGTTGGCCATACCAGTTTATAGGCTTCTCCTACATTGCCTGTATAAACATCACTCACATGTACTGTTTTTCCTTCTGCATCGACATAATGCACATGGACACTTCCTGTTTCGACTTTTTTATAGACAAAGCGTACCGTCTGCGGTTGATCACTAAACACACCAGTCGCATTGGATGGCTCCGCTACTAAGGTATACCCATCCACTGCCTTCGCAACGGCTTCATAAGGAAACTCCTGCATCCCTTGCAAGACAATAGGTGCCGCCAACACATCCCCTGTTTCAGTTTCATACTGCACTTTAACTGGTTGACCAGCAACTTGAGGTTTCACTTCTTGATCAAAAGCGATACCAAAGCTCTGATACTTATTTTTGCCCGGATGTTCTTTAGTAATGCTACCTGTCCCTATTTTGTTCCATGTCACCATCCCATTTCTAAAAGTTCCTATCTCATCACCGGTTTTAAAGTTCATCCATAAACGTACATCTGATAATGGGTTTCCAAATCCATCAAGTTGGTCAATAGCCGTTGGTTTATTAACAATTGTTGGTGGCAAAGTAACCGTCGTACTAATCGAATAGCTGGTATCCTCTCGCTGAAATAATGGTAAATCTTTTAGTGTCCATGCATCGTCAAAATAACCGTGAATGGTTATATGTTTTAGATGCGTTAAGTTTCGGAGTGGCGCAATACTTGTCACACTCGTTTTATTTAACTGCAACTGTTCTAATTTCGTTAAATTAGCTAATGGCGATAGATCCGTAATCCCTATGTTCGACCACAAGAACAAATACTCTAGATTCGTTAAACCACGTAAGGGGCTTAAGTCTGTTACACTACTGACATCACCCATCGATAGGTACTTTAATTTTTTTAATGGGGCTAAATAAGAGAGGTCATCCATATCTGCGCCATAGTAATAATGAAATGCTTCTAGGTTGCGTAGATATTGCATGCCTTCCATATCAAAGGTAACCTCTTTTCCCAAATCCAGTGCTACGCTTTTAGTGACACGATCAAAGTCTGCCTGTGTCACTATTCGAGTAGCATACTTCCGCTCATTTTTCACATACTCCGCTTCCGTTGTCTGCATCATCTCTGGGCCAAAGGACGATCGTGTGTAGATATCTGGCATGACTTCTTCGAAGGTTTTCCCGACTGGAAAGACTGGCGCATCCTCCGCCTGTGCCGTTTTCGGTAACCAGATGGTACTTCCGATTAAAACAATACATAAAAATAGTTTAATCCAGCTAAATTTAGTCATTTGTTTGTACATCTTCATACTCCTTTATCGTTTGTATTGGTGTTGTAGATACAGGGACGACTAATCGTTCGCGCACTAAATTTCCGTCTGAGGCAACAACCTCTATCACCTGTTTTGTATTGGTTATAAGTCCTTGTGCTGAGATGAGATAAGGGCGATTGGGATCGGTCGTTTGTAATGACCCGCTTTTCTTCGCGACCCCATCCACATAGAGCACAACCTTCGTTACACCTCGTGGGAATTGTCCTCGTATATAGGCATCCCCTATAACATAGGGTTCCACGGTCAATGGGTCTTCTACACGGACTTTCACTCGATTTAAAATCTCTGAACTTCCACGTACCATTAGCAGCTCTACATCTTGAATTGCCGTGTCTATCAATCCTTTGGCATTAATACGATAGCTTCCCGTACTCGCATCCAGTGCGCCACTTTTCTTAGCCACACCGCCTACATAGAGAACCACCTTCGTAGCTGCAGGATCATAGAGGCCGACAATATCCTGACTATCTAATGGGTAGGGGGATACTGTGAGACGATAAGATGGCGTTAGCGGTTGTTGTGTGACTGCATACTGATACAATGGGTTGGCATGTTTATTTCGAGCAACCAAGAGAAGTGCTTGTGTCGCTGCCCTATCTATACCAGTTATTTGAAAAGCACCAGATGTAGCTACTTTCGCTGTGGCGATAGGGATTCGTTTTCCAGTATCGAGCTCCTCCATATTAGCAATTGGCGCTTCATAGACATCTACGCGGTCGATATCCATGCCCGCCTGCCCTCCTATCGTACCGAATGAGGGCAACCATTGCACTTGTTCGAGACCGTAAGCCGTCGCAACACGTGTAAACGCTGGGATCCCTTGGAATGTATTGGTTTCACCACCAGTAAATCGATTATTGGACCGCTCACCAAATTTTGTATCCCCAATGATGGCCTGATTCCAGCTATTGGCGACATTCTGCTCTATTCGGCTCACGCGGTCTTTCGAACTTGGCATCGCAGTATCTTTATCCGCATTATGCATCTCACGGAACGCAATCGGTGTAAACACGTCACGTAAACTAGGTACTGATTTAGCTTTTCCGCCTGCTGCTGTCTCCAAATAACCGATGGCGCCTAGTTGATTACCCGTAATGACAAAGCCCATATTACTAGAGGCAAGACTAATTCCTGCAACTTGCACCGAATGCGGCCGCTCCAATCCAATTTTATTCTGCTCTATTGTGAGTTTTCTAGTTAACTTGATCGCTATCCCACCAAAGAAGAGCGTATCGGCTTCTCTCGGATAGACAGCATCAATGGTATTATTCGCAATGAGGGCATCCTCTGTATAGCCTTTACTAGTCTCTGCTTTTGGTAATACATTTCCTGAGCTGTCAAATTGAGGTATGTTATCGGTACTTCCCCACAAGACAATACCAGCTTGTGATGTTGGCGTTAGAGTATCTGATACCCAAGCCTCTCGATCTTGTTGTTGGTTGATTCGATTATGGGTAATACGAACTTGTTGTGATGGAAAAAAATAACGTTGGCTATATTCTTGTCCACCAATGACAATGGCGCGGTCAGCACCAATCACTACGTTTTCTTGAATGGTATAGTTTTGAACCGAATGTCCATCAATCCCTTCCCAGTATGGGTTTTCTAAAACGACATTTTTTTCTACTGTGATGTTTTCACTGACTGGAAAGAGCAGTTGATCTGGTGAAATGGTTTGTCCTAATCCATTTGGCTTACTAATCTTCCGCATCGAAGCAGCAATACCATAGAAATGTACTCGTGCAGTGCCTACTTTGTCGTGGCCTAATTTTCGAACCAACGTTTGATGAATACGCACATTCTTTCCAGAGTAAACCATAATCCCATCATGCCCCATGTTATCGACGGCCATTGGATGGGAACTCGGCGTTGGCGCCTCTGTCCCTTCTATCGTGACATCATAGACTAAGTCCGCCATAATGCCCGTTCCATTAAAATTTTCAATCTGTACATCTTGGATAAGAATGTCATGTTGATACTGGGATAAGGGAGGAGGAACAGCCCCCTCGGGTTCATACTGTCCATGTAGTGTAATCCCATTTTGATAGTACAAATCGGACGTTGGTTTATCTGTCAGATCTCGTTGTCCATCTAATCGTAGTTGTTTGATGGTCGTATAGTTATACAAACGAACTAGTGAATCATACTGGAAGTTCCGATCCTCTCTCCCTTTTTCGAAATACTTTGGTTGACGTATGAGCGTTGTCGTCGTGCTTTCCCCTTGTATGCTGATCCCTTCTAAGACCTTGATTTGGCGCAGCACTTGCCATGTTCCTTTTGGGATAATCAAGGTTCCTTTGTGATGGTTCTGGTTACTTGATAACTGATTCAATACGGTTAATGCTTGTTCTATCGCTTGTGAATTAGACATCTCTATGACACCTTTCGCATCACTGCCTTCCATCAAGAAAAAATTATTTCCAATAATTTCTTTCCCGTCCGCATTCAACAGCACTAAGGGTGTTCCCTCTGGTGTACTGCTTGCCGCTTGTATACCGACAGGAGGGGCTATCTTTTCGCCACGAACGTCTTGCGTGACAAACACGCTAAAAGAGGCACTACTTGCACTGCTCTCTCCATACCATGCTTTATTGGTGCCAGGTGTCGCCCAATAAAAGCTAGTTTCCCCTGATGGTTCCAAGTTTCCTGTAAAACCAACAGGGGACAGCGGCTGGCCATTCTCATCCCAAATCGGAATCCGTTGGTTTTCTCCCGTTGTTGTCGCTTCCTCTGTGACTGCTTGCGATAAAGCCTGAAAACCATGCGTCTTCACAACGGCTAAATCCCTTAAAGCACGCAAATCCATGACTTTATTACCGGAGATGTTTAACACGGTGAGGGATGCCAAACCTGCTAATGGCGCTACATCTTCGATTTCATTTCCTACTAGGTTCACTTCTTCCAATTGTGGTAAGTCGCGCAACCTATCAATGGATGTGAGGTTTTCATTTTTCAAGGACAGCACTCGTAGCTGCTTTAATGTTTCTATTCCTTGTAAGGAGCTGATTTTTCCCGTTTGATCGCCTTCTAAATAGAGCGTCTCTAATGCTGGTAAATGTTCTATAATATCCACCTTAACAAATTGGAGAAGACTGATACTTAGCAGAAATAACCTTTCTGTTAGTGTTCCTAGGAACGCTATATTTTTAATGAAACAAGCCAAGTCCCTATTGTAAATGACTTGGCTTGTTTTTCGCTTATACAAAAATATGCTATCGCTTGTAAACTGAATCTAACAAAATACCATTGTGTTAGATTCGGCTTTTTTGTTTTTTAGTAGCACTTTTTGCCATTATCCGAGATTCATATCCGCCATCTTCTCCTTCAAAGAAAGGAGTTGTTTATATATGACAATCGCTTCTTGTATCGTTCTCGTATTGGATAATTCCTTGATAACTTTCGCACCTTCCCTTTGATTACAGGATACTATCTCTTTGACATCATCTGCATCCCAACCCATTTCTTCCATTAATACATCATAGGCTGCTGTTAATTCTTTTCGTTCCTGCAAAACGGTTTGTCGGATATGTTCCACCATAAATTGCGCCACGCGATTTTCCAAGGCTAGACTTTCATCATACGGCATCTCATTCACATGAAAATGGAAAGATAGAGACAGGAACATCCTGGAAGACCTGCTAACGCTTTTTCTTACAATTGCCTTCTCCATAGCCAGACGCCACTAACACAACAGAAAATGCCTAGACATATGCTAGCGATAGGTACGCCTGAGGTATCTCCTGTTACTGGGAGGCGCTCTCCGATGACAGGTTGAGAAACATTACTTCCCGCCTTCTGTAAACTTGCGACAGGTAGGCTCGTATCTGGTGCAAGGATAGTCGCCGCTACTGACGTATCCGTTTTTTCATACGATGGCACTTCTTCTAAGGTCTGCTGCTTTATCTTTGGATTCGTATCCGTTGTAGTGCTAGGGGGACTTTCTTTGAGCTCCTCATCCTGCGACACTTCTCCTTTTTCTTGAGCGCTGTATACCACACGAAGTGTTGTCACCCCTTCCTCGTATGTTCCTTTTGCCTCAGGCGTTTGCACTAGACGGTATTCTGGAATAGTCGGCCAAGTCAGCGTATAGCCTTCTCCCACTTTCCCTTCATATCTATCTTGTGCGCGTAATACCTTTCCAGCGTCATCAACATACTGCACCTCAACAATCCCTTTTGCTTCTTGCGCTGGGATATAAACAAGCGTGATTTCTTGCGTGTCCGAAGTGTATTGGCCTGTTGGCGTTGGCGCTTCCTTCAACTGATATCCTGCAATCGTTGGCCATATCAGTGCATAAGCTTCGCCTACTTTCCCCTCATACCTGTCTGGTGTGCGTAATACCTTTCCAGCGTCATCGACATACTGCACCTCAACAATCCCTTTTGCTTCTTGCGCTGGGACATAGACAAGTGTTATCGCTTGCGCTTCCGAAGTATATTCGCCTGTTGTGGTTGGCGCTTCCTTCACTTGGTACCCCGCAATCGGTGGCCAGGTCAGTTGATAGCTATCTCCTACATTTCCTGTATACACATCACTCTCACGGATTGTCTTTCCTTCTGGATCAACATAATGGACATGAACACTTCCTGTCTCCACTTTCTTATAGACAAAACGGACCGTCTGTGGCTGATCGGTGAACACACCTGTCGCATTGGACGGCTCCGCCACTAAGGTATATCCGTCCACAGCCTTCGCCACTGCTTCATACGCAAATTCTTGCATCCCTTGCAAGACAACAGGTTCTGCCAACACATCTCCTGCTTCAGTTTCATATGCCACAGTGACTGGTTGCCCTGCTACTTGGGGGTTTACTTCTTGTTGAATAATAACATTAAAAATTTGATACTTATTTTTCCCCGTGTACCCCCTACTTATAGTGCCACTTCCTACCTGCCCCCAAGACACTATACCATTTTCAAAAGTGCCTATATAACCAGTGCCTACATTGTCCATTGTAAGATACGGATCGGTCAATACGTTGCCAAATATATCTGTGATGTCTACAACCGTTGGGTTTCCTACAACCGTTGATGGAGCTTTAACCGTTGTTCTAATCGTATAACTGGTATCCGACCGCTGCAGTAACGGCAAATCTTTTAGCGTCCAAGCATCGTCAAAATAACCGTTAATGGTTAGCTTTTTTAGACGCGTTAAATTTCGAAGTGGCGCAATACTGGTGACACTGGTTTTGTTGAGCTCCAGCTGCTCTAATTTCGTTAAATGTGCTAATGGCGATAGATCTGTAATCCCTGTGTTCGACCACAAGAACAGATACTCCAAGTTTGTTAACCCGCTCAAAGGGGATAAATCTGTCACACTGCGCACATCCCCCAGCGATAGTTCCCTTAGTTTTTTTAAGGGGGCTAAATAAGAAAGGTCCTTCATATCTGTACCATAATAATAATGAAACGTCTCTAGGTTGCGCAAATATTGCATCCCTTCCATATTAAATGAAACCTCTTTTCCAAGGTCCATTGCTACACTTTTTGTGACACGATCAAAGTCTGCTTGTGTCACAATTCGTGTGGCATACTTTCGCTCGTTTTTCACATACTCTGCTTCCGTTGTCTGCATCATTTCTGGACCAAAGGATGACCGCGTGTAAATGTCTGGCATCACTTCTTCGAATGTTTTCCCCACCGGAAAGACAGGGGTATCTTCTGCCTGAGCTGTCTTTGGTAACCAGATAGTACTGACGATGATGAGTACACCTAAAAATACATGCAGCCAACGATACTTACTCTTTTGTTTGTACATCTTCATACTCCTTTATCGTTTGTATGACCGTAGTTGACACCGGAACACGCAAGCGCTCGCGCACCACGTTTCCATCCGAAGCCACCACTTCCACCACTTGTTTCGTATCCGTGATCAACCCTTGTGCCGAGATGAGATAGGGACGATTAGGATCAGTGAGCTGTAATGCGCCACTTTTCTTCGCCACACCATCCACATACAGCACGACTTTGGTCACGCCGCGTGGGAATTGTCCCCGTACATAAGGATCTCCTATGACATACGGTTCCACCGTCAAAGGATCTTCGACATGGACTTTCACCCGGTGTAGAATCTCCGAGCTCCCGCGTACCATCACTAGCTCCACGTCTTGAATCGCTGTATCAATCAAGCCTTTGGCATTAATCCGATAAGTGCCTGTGCTGGCATCCAGTGCTCCACTTTTCTTCGCGACACCATTCACATACAGCACCACCTTGGTAGCCGCTGGATCGTAAAGTCCGACAATATCTTGGCTATCCAATGGATAAGGCGACACGGTGAGTCGGTAAGATGGAACTAACGGTTGTTGTGTGACCGCATATTGATATACAGGATTGGCGTGTTTATTCCGAGCCACTAGGATAAGCGAGGACGTCCCTAATGCGTCACCCACACCCGTCACTTGAAAAGCTCCCGATGCATCCACCGTTGCCATGGCAATGGGCACTCGTTTTCCCATATCGAGCTCCGCCATATCCGCAATCGGTGCAGCATAAACATCCACACGTGTGATATCTGTACCAGCCTTCCCTGTCACCGTACCAAATGACGGCAGCCACTGCACCTGTGCTAGGCCATATGCCGAAGCTATACGTGTCAGGGCAATCGTGTCTTGGAACGTATTGGTTTCACTACCACTAAAATGATTATTTGACCGCTCCCCAAATTTCGTATCCCCAATGATGGCCGGATTCCAGCTCGCTGCGACATTCCGTTCGATCAGGCTCGTACGATCTTTCGGGCTTGGCATGGCGAGATCTTTATCCGTATTATGCATCTCCCGAAACGCAATCGGTGAAAATACATGGCGTAAACTAGGGACCGCTTTCGCTTTCCCACCGGTAGCTGTTTCCAAATACCCAATCGCACCAAATTGGTTGTCGGTAATAACAAACCCCATATTACTAGAAGTCAAACTAATACCTGCGACTTGGACCGAATGTGGTCGCTCCAGGCCAATTTTATTGTGTTCAATCGTCAGCTGTCGTGTTAACTTGGTCGCAATCCCCCCAAAAAAGAGTGTATCGGCTTCTCGCGGATAGATGGCATCGATGGTATTATGGGCAATAAGCGTCCCCTCCGTATACCCTTTACTCGTCTCTTTTTTGGGCAATACGTTACCTGTATGATCAAATAACGGTGCTTCATCGGTAGTTCCCCACACAACAATACCCGCTTGCGATGTAGGGGGATTCGATACCCACGCTTCCCAATCGTGTGCCTGGTTGATACGATTATGTGTGATACGCACTTGTTGCGATGGGAAAAAATAGCGTTGGCTATATTCTTGTCCGCCAATCACAATAGCACGATCGGCACCAATCACCACATTCTCCTGAATCGTATAATTTTGGACCGAATGACCATCAATCCCCTCCCAATAAGGGTTGTCTAGCACCACGTTCTTTTCTACCGTGATATTTTCACTGACTGGAAAAAGCAGTTGATCTGGTGAAATGGTTGGTTCCAATCCATTTGGCTTACTAATCTTCCGCATCGAAGCTGCAATACCATAGAAATGCACGCGTTCAGTCCCCTCTTTGTCATGCCCTAATTTACGTACCATCGTTTGATGAATACGCACATTTTTCCCAGAGTAAACCATCACACCATCATGCCCCATGTTATCGACGGCCATTGGCTGATGACTTGGGGTTGGCGCCGCTGTCCCTTCGATCGTGACATTATAGACTAAATCCGCCATGATACCTGTACCATTAAAGTTAGTAATCTGTACATCTTGGATGCGAATATCATGTTGATACTGGGATAAGGGGGGAGGCATAGTTCCCTTTGGTTCATACTGTCCATGAAGCGTAATCCCATTTTGATAATACAAATATGACGTTGGCTTATCGGTCACATCTCGTTGTCCATCCAGTCGTAGTTGTTTGATGGTCGTATAGTTATACAAACGAACCAGTGAATCATACTGGAAGTTCCGATCTTCGAGCCCTTTTTCAAAGTAGTCGGGGAGACGTGTCAATGTTGTCGTCGCGCTTTCTCCTTGTAGGGTAATCCCTTCTAAGACTTCGATTTGGCGCATCACCTGCCAATTTCCTTTCGGGATAATCAAGGTTCCTTTCTGCTGACTCGAATTACTCGGTAACTGATGTAATACGGCTAACGCTTCCTCAATGGCCTTCGAATTATCCGCCTCAATGACAACGTTATTACTGTTTTTTTCCTTTAAGAAAAAACGGCTCCCAGCAATCTCTTGTCCAGCTGCATTCAACAACACTAAAGGCGTTCCCTCCGGCGCACTACTAGTCATTCGCATACTGACAAAAGGCGCTAGCTTTTCGCCGTGTACTTCTTGCGTAACGAACACACTAAAGGCACTGCCTGCTTTTCTCCCACCGTACCAGGCTTTATTGGTGCCAGGTGTCGTCCAATAAAAGCTAGCTGCTCCTTCTGGTTCCAATTCGCCTGTAAAACCTATCGGTGCCAACAGTTGGCCTTCCTCGTCCCAAATTGAAATCACTTGGTTTTCTCCCGTTGTTGTCGCTTCCTTTGTTACTGCTTGCGATAAGGCTTGAAAATCACGCGTCCTCACGACTGCTAAATGCTTTAACGCACGTAAATCCGTTATCCTATTCCCAGAGATATTTAACGTAGTTAGTGATTCCAAATCGGCTAAAGGAGCTACATCTTCTATCTCATTTCCTACGAGATCAACTTCTTCCAATTGTGGTAACTGACGTAGCAGATCAATGGATGTGATGCTTTCATTTTTCAAGGACAGCACTCGTAGCTGCTTTAATGTTTCTATTCCTTGTAAGGAGCTGATTTTTCCCGTTTGATCGCCTTCTAAATAGAGCGTCTCTAATGCTGGTAAATGTTCTATCCCGGTTAGATTCTGGATGCGAATTCCGCGGGTGTAATCGGTTAACGTTTTGACTTGCGCCAATTCTTCTTTTGTGACCGAGCGGCTTAAATCCATCTCGACCTCCTCTTCGATTGCTGGATGGATAGTGCGGTACACCTCTTGCGCTAACGTGATGTCTGGAAACAAGGTACGGTAGTTCTCCAATGTGCTCGCATGTACCTGTGCTTCCCTTTTAACGCACAAACAAACAACGCCTAGTAGTATGTACAGTCCTAAACGTAAACCCCTTTTTTTTAAACATGCTGTTTCTCCCCTTTTCTATATGATGCCTGCCCATTATTTAGCATATCATGTTTAAATGACCGTCAATTTCTTCTATTGTTTGTTTGCTCTTGTTTTTTGTCACAATTTTGTGAACAAATAGCCTCCAATTCCTATAATTCAAGAAGACACTTGTTGCTACACTCCTGAAATGGAGCCCTTCAGCAACTATCGAGCACCTCTTTAGACATCGACACAACAAAAAAAGGACACCACATGGTATGCCCTTGCTTTGTCTCTTTTATTGCGATGTACTCTCTTGGGATTATAGACTATTTTATAGCCAAGCATCTCGATTAGGAAATGGGGTGTTCTTGAGGCACAGAGTGGGAATCTATATATCTTAAGTTTTGGACGAAATAATCACAAAAAAATAAACTGCCCCAAAACCCTTCAAATTAAAAAAATACCGTTTAAATATACTAATCAATAAATATTTCTCGTGCATCGTTAAGCGCCGTTACGATTAAGTTAAAATCAATTTCTTCAGACCGATCCTCCTTCAAAAATAATTTTTGATACATTATTTTATCGCCCAACACATCAAATACTTATAAGAGCAACTTGTCTTAAAGCAAACTTGATAGTTTCTCTTTCATCTTGTTAATCCTTTTTATGTTGTGCTTTTCTTTCGTGAAATAAAGTCAATATAAGGACTACATAATTTACAGAAAAAACGAAACTTATTTTTCTTTTATATGTAAATTTAGTAGCATTATTATCACCTATTAATCCCTGTAAATGGTTTAAGATGTGCTTTCCAGTTAACACCAGCAACTCTGCAATTATCGCTAATTGATCAATAAAGCCCTGTGAAAAAATCATCCTTTTGACACTTCATTTACACGCAAAGAAAAAACTTTCGATTATGGCAGCAACTTATCTGTCCACTTCAATGCATCTGGGTTAAATTCGACTATAGAATTAAAATCTGTTGTCCCCTCGCTAGAAGTTGTAATGCTAAGAGACGAGATAGGCCCTACAGAAGAAAAATAAAAATTATCATTAAATTCCCGCTGCAACGTATCACTAAATTTAACTTTCCCTTCCTCATCAATATCATATGAAATGTGACTAGAAATTATACGTCCTGCTCTGTCATATGAAGCGCGATGATCATTTTCCTGAGCATTTACAACAGTTATTTCCCTTGAATTCGTATTATATAAATACATCCCTATAGGCGCAGAATGAATCGTATACTTAAAAAAGGCTACTCTGTTGTTATCTATTGGTTTAAGATGCCCTAAAAATTGTTCTTTCAAATCATATGCAGCAATTTTATTAGTATCAAAATCATAGTTTTTTATTAATGCATTCTCTGTAAAGGCACGATTGTCTATGTACCAAAGCTTATCTTTGGATACAGTTAATTCATTATTAGGATAGTTCACGGTCTGTATGGTATCTATCATTTGCTGTTTACCACTGCCAATGTGGTAGGACTGAATTTTACCCGTATAATTCCCCAAAATCATGGTGTCTTTATCCTCGCCAGTTCCTGTTTCTGTTTGTTGCTTCGTAACATCCGACTCTATCCAATAAACTGTATCTTCATTAAGAAGAAATGAATCAAAATATTTTTTCTCACTACCTTCTATCGTTGCCAGTATCTTTTTTTGTGCAATGTCATAGACAATCATCGTACATAAATAATCTATATTTTGATCTAACCATACCAGATATTTCTCATTTCCTCCCAATGAAATAATCTGACCATTCTCTCCATGTTTGGTAGTATAGATAGAATTTTTTAATCGGCTACTTTTGTCTATCGAAAATACATCTTTGGCTGGCACCTCACTAATGCCGATTAAAGTATATAGTACATCTTTATTATTTACAATACTAAAAAAGGAGCCTTCTTCTTTCAAATTATATTTCACAAAACTGTTGTTTTTTTTGCACATCAATTGCTTTTTTGGGATGGTTTATTTCCTCCTTGCTGATATCTGGCTTATAAATCCACAGTAGGATTACCGATACTAAAAATAATATGCCTAAGATGATGATTGTTAATTTTTTCATGTATACTCCTTAATAGAAAACACAGGATTTGAACTGCTTAGATTTTTCTGGTACATTGCTTTAGCTAATGTATTATTTTGTCTAATTTTTGTTCCTATATTTCCCTATTTAACCTCATTACGGTTACCACCATATTATATATTTGCGCTCCCTTACTACTAGCAAAATAACATAACTAAAACGTAGCATATTATACATGCCAAAGCAATAGATTTTTTCTTATATATGTAAATAAGAGGGAACTTTTGTTACGATTCCCTTTCTATCTTTTGAAGGTCTGCATTATCAGGAACATGACATAGCTATTGTACTAAAAAAACTGCATAAACAATGAACCTAGGATTCACTATTCACACAGTTTAAACTCTATCGTCTTACATATTTCAAAACATCACTCGGGGTCTCCAGCACATGGTTCGCCCGCTCAAATCCGTCCTTCGTCTTCGCGCCCCACAAAGCCAATGCAAAATTCGCACCGGCCGCATGCGCGCATTCCATATCATATGTAGCGTCCCCAACATAAAGCGTCGTCGCAGGATCAGCACCGAGCATCGCCATACATCGCAAAAGTGGGTCAGGATGCGGTTTATGATTCTCCGTGTCGCTCGCACAAACAATCGCGTCAAAATGCTTCGCCAAATTAAACGGATAAAACCCTGTCTCCATCTCATCCGCATTCTTCGAAGTCACAACGCCAATTCCGTCTAATTTTTCAAGCACCTCAACGATTCCGTCGAAAATCTCCACGTCCTCCGTTAGTTTCGCCTCCATCGCAAACCAGTCCTCCATCACGCTCTCCTGATTCTCCACACCGATTTGCGCTAACGCCTTCGTGCCCGTAATCCCAAGCGCAAATCGCAAATCATCCAGCTCGTAATCCAAGCCAGCATTCCCAAGCGCGACCTGTAGCGCATGCAAAACTACCCGTTCCGTATCCAAAAGCGTCCCATCCACATCAAAAATTACCGTCTTATACATATCATCACTCCTTCATCATTCTACAAAATGGTGCTGATGATGCGTCGTATACTGCCTGCTCTTCTCAAACGTAAACTGCATCATATCCGCCGACTTCGCCCCGTAGCGCGCCGTCCGCAACTCATGCGCAAACACACGCAAATCCCCGTCAGCAAACTCATCCAGCTCAAACACCGTATCACCACAAGCAAACGTCACATATATCCGTCCATTTTCAGGAATAACCGCAATATTTTTCAATTTAGCAATAGGGAATGTCTGCCGTTTCTTCATACCTAGGCTATAATTCCGATCAAACACCAGATAATCCCGTTCCAAATAAAATTCACCATACTGGAATTCCATACCTACGCTCATCGATACTTTGCACATACCTTCAACACGCATTCTCATCGCCCCTTTCCGAATTCTATATCTTAGTTGTAAACGATGAAATGGGTTTCAGGTCAAGCTTTTAAATCGAATTTCTAAAAATTATTTCGTGACTTACTTCCCGTTTCTCCATTTCCTCTCCCAAAAGAAGCTCCACAGCAACACGTCCTGTCTCCCGCACGCTCTTATCGACCGTCGAAATATCCAGCACATCCGCAATTTGCAAATTCTCCTCACCTAAAATCGCAATATCCCGAGGTACATCAAAATCATTCCGCGTTGCATAATAATACATCCCTGCAGCAACCTCATCTCCATTCGAATAAAGCGCCGTCGGTGGATCAGCCAACGTCAAGAACCGCTCCGCAGCATGCTTCCCGTCCTCCACATTATAACAATCATATAAAAAAAGCTCTGGATCAATCGCACCAAACACCGCTTTATACGCTTCCATTTTCCATTTTGTCGTATTGCTCTGCTTCTCATGGCGTCCAACCGTGAACGCAACACGCTCATGCCCACGATTCTTCAAAGCTTGAAAGCCATCCATGCATGCCTTCATTTGGTCGACATACACACACGAAATCAGTGGATGATCGATATACTCACAAGCCACAATCGGACCATATTTCGCATACGGCGCAATCGTTTCCCAATTATTTGCACGCGACGCAATCACCAAGCCGTCAATACGCTTTGTTTTCAGCATCCGCAAGTAACGCTCCTCCTCTTTTTGATCATAAGCCGTGGGACAAATCACCACAGAATAACACTCCGCAAAAGCCGCTTCCAGAACACCATTCATCAATTTATCAAACCACGGATGATCATTATAAGGCAGAACAAAGCCAATCGTATTCGTTCGACCACGACTAAGGTCCACCGCATTGCGATTTGGCGTATAATCAAGCTCTTTCATCACCTCTTGAACACGCTTACGCTTATCACCTGCCACATACGGATGATTGTTCAAAACCCGTGAAACAGTCGTCACAGAAACACCTGCAAGTTTCGCAATATCCTTAATATTCGGCAACTAAGACACCTCCTGACTTCTTCTCTTCTATCATACCGATTAATCCCCAGTTCCTCAAGTCTCATTATTATACAAAATGCTCTATAAGAAAAACACACGTACCCCTTATAAATCTTGTTTTGTTTATTTATCGTTGGTTCCAGCACTAATTTTTCACCACTGTCCACCATCGGCATAATCGATTTCCAATAACGCCAAAATAAAAAACAGGATCTCCTCACATCACACAAGGAAATCCCGCTCTTTTACGCTAAATCTTGTTGCATCTCTTCATTTATCTCTACTCGCATCGTGATAATACGAGATTCCTTCATCTCCGTTACAATAAAAGTGAATTGCTCGTACTCTAAAATAACCTCATCGTCATCCTCAGGAATCGCTTTAATTTGCGTTAAAACAAAACCTGCAATCGTATCAATTCCTTTGTCAGGCAATGTCACATGAAAACGCTCATTGAAATCATCAATCGCCATACCGCCCTCAACAATGAACGTGCGCGCATCAAGCATCTTTACCTCATCCGTAATCGCATCGTACTCATCATCAATTTCACCGACAATCTCTTCCAACAAATCTTCCACCGTAACAAGCCCCGCAACACCACCGTATTCGTCCATCAATATCGCCATTTGGTTATGCGATTTCTGCATTTCTTTCAACAAATCATCTACAAAAATCGTTTCTGGCACAAAAAATGCCTCTTTTACCAGTAACTTCACGTCAATATTATCAAAACCATACTTTCGCGCCGCCGCAAAAAAAATCTTTCATATGCAGAATACCATACACCGAGTCCATATCGTCTAAATAAACCGGAATCCTCGAAAAATTCTTTTCCAAAAGCTTATCTACCAACACGCTCGAATCCTCATTTGCGTCAATCATAAAGCTATCCGTACGCGGAACCATTACTTCTTTTGCGTAAATCGTGTCCATTTCAAAAACGCCACGAAGCATTGCCAGTTCAGCGTTTTCGATGGCACCGTCGCGTCTTCCCGTTTCAATAATTAGCTGCATTTCCTCACGTGTCATTTTTTCATCTGACTCGCCTTTGTCCATCCGCGTTAATTTCACTAACACGTTCGTCGATAGCGACAAAAACTTAACGAACGGCGTCAAAATCGTGCTAATAATTAGAATCGGTCGTACTGCAAAACGAGAAATTGCCTCCGCTTTCTGCAAAGCAATCCGTTTCGGGTAAAGCTCACCAAAAACCAGCGTAACATAAGATAAAATAATCGTTACAACGACTACAGCCATCTCATTCGCAAAAGCCGTTCCACCAAATCGTGTTCCTAAAACAGACGCAATACTTGTGGCCGCCGCGGCACTGGAGAAGAATCCAGCAAGCGTAATACCAACTTGAATTGTCGCAATAAACCGGCTTGGGTCATCAATCAATTTGACTAATAATACAGCCTTTTTATCGCCCTGTTCTGCTTGGGAACGCACTCGGTTTTTGTTCAGTGATACTAATGCCATCTCCGCCGAAGCAAAGAACGCATTGAGCAACGTTAACACCGCAATAAGAATTAATTGTACAATAATCTGCTGACTCTCGGGGTCAGGGTTCATCTAACCATCCACTCCTCTTAAAAATACTCACACGCACAAAAATGCGATATCAAAAGTTTACCATGTTTTAGCGCTTCATCGCAAGAAATCACAATTCTTTAAAAACACTGACAGCATCATCTTGAATCATCGTAAACGGGAATGGCAAGCGCAAAAGCTCTTGATTTACCGCAAAAACAACACTTCCCTTTTTCCGATAATCCGTTAAATTACAAAACGGGCTTACCTTAAAAGAAGTTCCCACAATGACAATCAAATCCGCATGTGTCACCGCGTGCAGCGCTCCATTAATCGCATCTTCCGGCAAGCCTTCCTCGTACAACACCACATCTGGGCGAATAATCCCTCCGCCACATTCCGCATGCTTATCCGATTCCAAATACTGCTCTGCACGCACCGTCGCACCGCACTTCTGGCAATGACACCGATACAAACTCCCATGAAACTCCACAACATTTCGTGATCCCGCAAGCCCGTGCAGTCCGTCAATATTTTGCGTCACCACCGTCACCTGTTTTCCGTCACGCCGCTCGATTTCCGCCATTTTTTCATGAATCGAATTTGGTATCGCGTTCGGATAATACATATTGTCCCGCACAAACGCATAAAAAACGTCCGGCTCCTCACGCAAACACGTCGCACTCAGCAAATACTCCGGATTTCTCCGTCCCGTATACAACCCATTCTTCGACCGATAATCCGGAATCCCCGATGGCACCGACACACCAGCCCCCGTCAGAAACACAATCCGCTCACTACTCGAGAGCATCTCCTTCAACGTCCCCATCATTCCGCCTCCCGTTCAAACGCCCGATTTTTCCAACTCCACCATTTCAAAAGCTGCGGATCAGGTTCCTCCGTCTCCACAAAATAAATCGCACACCGAAACGTATACAAAACGCAAGGATCAACCTGCGTCCCCTCGAATTCACATAGCAATTCATACAAGTGCAGCGGATTTTTCCCATTCAAGTCTGCCATTTTATACACACCAATATTATGTAGCGCCTCACCCAAGCGCTTTCCAATCCCAGGAATTTGCAGTAATTCGTCTTTCATCACGCACGCCTCCATTCCCTCTCATTTTAACACAGTTTCCTTGTTCTCATACATCACAATCTATATGGCAAAATCCCCTAACAAATACATTAAAATAAAAGAACCCCCACATGTCATCACAACACGCGAGGGTTTCCAACTATTTCAGAGATTTATTATCTAATTTTTCAAGAGGAACCCAACCAACGTTACCGTCCTCATCCACACACCAAGCCCAGCCGTTAAGCTCCCGATTACTCTCCACCGTGTCGCCAGCCTTAACAGCCAGTTCGCGCGCAGAATAATCTTCCGTCGCCGTTCCAGACTTCGCATCTGGGCTGTCACGCGAAATAATTTGTTCCGGCACCCAACCAGTGGCCCCAGTTATTTTTGCCGTACAAGAAATCCATTTCGTGTCGCCGTCCCGTCTGCCAATCCGCAATGCTTCATTTTTATTAATGAAAAGCGGAGGTCCTGGCTCAGGCTGATGCGCCGTTTTTACAAGGTATTGTGTATTCATTATTTTTGCGCCTTTTCCCAATCCGCTAAGAATTTCTCGATTCCCGAATCAGTCAGCGGGTGCTTCAACATTTGCTCGAAAACTTTATAAGGAACCGTCGCGATATCCGCACCCGCACGTGCACACTCAATCACATGAATCGGATGACGCACACTAGCCGAAATAATTTCCGTTTCAATTCCGTGGACTTTGAAAATCTCCGCAATATCCCGAATCAAAATTAAACCGTCCGAACCAATATCGTCCAACCGTCCTAAGAACGGCGATACATATGTAGCACCCGCACGTGCCGCAAGTAAAGCCTGAGCCGCTGAGAAGACAAGCGTCACATTCGTCTTGATTCCTTCCTTATTCAACACCGCAACTGCCGCCATACCTTCACCAGTCATCGGAATTTTAACAACCATATTCGGATGGATTTTCGCAATTTCGCGACCTTCTTCAATCATTTTTTCTGCCTCTAAACTTACTACTTCTCCGCTGATTGGCCCGTCCACAATCGACGTAATCTCTTGAATAACCTGATTAAAATCGCGCCCTTCTTTTGCAATCAGTGACGGATTTGTCGTCACCCCAGCAATAAATCCCATCCGGTTCGCTTTACGAATTTCCTCTACATTGGCAGTATCAATAAAAAATTTCATGTTCATCCTCCTTTATATGAGGTTGAGACAAAACTCAAAATAAGGCAACATCGCCCATTCTATTCCTTGAAGCTGTAACTCACTTTTTTCGAAAAGCCTCAATAATGCGAGCACTTGTCGCCGATTTATTTGGGTGATGTCCCAAACTCTTTCAAATTTCACCACCATTGTATACCCTTTCCTGACAAATGTCTTCCAAAACGCTTGTACAATAAAAAGCAAGTGATAATTCAACTCATCACTCGCTTTAATTCAACTATTAAGTAATTTCTATAATCTATCTCTCTCCACTATAAGCAATGGCTTCGGTCGATTGCGAATAATTCCCGTTTCAATCAACTTCATTACCGTATGCGCCACATATTCGCGTGACGTATTGGTATACCTAGCTAGCACTTCTTGCGTAATCTGGCGGGGCAAAATGATACCATCTTCCGTTAGTGTACCCAACTCCAGTCCACATTTCAACAATGCCTTCTTAATTCTCTCTTCTTTCTTAAAAAAGGTTATCTTGGAGAAGTATTGAGATTCCCGTAGTTCTTCTGCTAAATACTGCACCATGAAAAGTTATTCTCTTCTGCCTGATCTAGGATAGAGAATAAAAATGTGCTGTCTACCTCCATGATTTCCCCATGTCCTAAGCTCTGCATCACAGCATTTGGCTCCCACAAGTCATAATACAAATGGTATAAGCCAAAACTATCATGCTTTCCAAGAAAACGAGTAATGCCACCTTTGGGTTTATCGTTTGGCATAACAACACCATAGATACCACTCAAAATGAAGTAAACTTTAAATTCATCGCCTTGTTTACTCGCTAATACTTCACCTTTTTTGTTACGTTTAATAGAACAATATTTTTTAAAATCTGGATGTTCAAAACAGTGTTCTATTAATTTTGATACAGTAATTGTTGACTTACGCTCTTTTAAAAATAGCATGGCTCTCTTCTCACTTTCTACTTGATGTATTTTTGAATTATAACACATGATAACTAAAATTCCCAATCAACTAATGTTAGATAGTTTTTATAATTGAGTCGATAAGTAAAAATTAAGCGGTTATTAGATTATAATTGTAACATAAAAACCTATAAAGGTGTTAAATTCTTCTTTTTTTGTTAAATTTTTTAAATATATATTATTTAAACCTTAATTGTGATTTATATTACATTCATAGCTGTTCATATTCCATTCATATTAATGTTTTATAGTAATGGGGCTGGAGGGGAAATCCTCGTATATACAGAAAGGACTGGAATACATGAAAAACAAAAAAACAGAATCATCTTATAGCTGGAGGCAATTTTTTCAATTACTCGTTTCTACACGACCATCAAAAACTGTTATTATCACTGGTTTTTTGGCTAGCTTAATCACAACAGGGGCTGGGCTACTCATCCCGCTATTTACAAAAAACCTAATTGATGGCTTCTCACCGTCATCCTTAAGCTGGCAACTCATTACAACGATTGTCGCCGTTTTTGTGCTACAAGCCGTAACGAATGGCTTTGCAATTTTCCTACTTAACCTTATGGGGCAACGAATGGTCGCCTCTATGCGCGAAAAACTATGGAAGAAAACATTGAACTTGCCAGTATCTTATTTCGATAATACAAAATCTGGCGAAATGGTCAGCCGGATGGTCAATGACACCGTTGTGATTAAAGAACTCATTGCAGACAGCTTACCTCAATTCGTCACGGGGATTATTTCCGTCGTTGGCTCACTCATCATACTGTTCATCATGGACTGGAAAATGACATTATTACTACTCGTAGCTGTTCCTGTGACCGCCGTAATTGTGGCGCCGCTTGGACAAAAAATGTTTAAAATATCTCGCGGCATGCAAAAAGAAACCGCTGAATTCACTGGTTCTATCAGCCAAACACTATCCGAAGCACGCCTTGTTAAATCATCCAATGCCGAAACAAAAGAAATTCAAAACGGAACAGCAGGCATCCATCGCCTTCTTAGATTTGGCGTTCGCGAAGCTAAAATCACTGCTATCATTGGACCTTTAATGCTATTCGTTATTATGGGCGTTATTGTAGGTATTATCGGTTACGGCGGAATCCGCGTCGCAGCTGGCACGCTATCAACAGGTACACTCATCGCTTTCTTGCTTTACTTATTCCAAATTATCGTTCCGGTTACAACATTCGTCACCTTCTTCACACAACTTCAAAAATCAAAAGGTGCTACAGAGCGTATCTCTGAAATTTTGGAGCACGAAGAAGAAAACATTTATGATGGTGAAAATGTTGACATTTCTGGAAAGAAAATTACTGCAAGCAATCTCTTTTTCTCCTATAATGAAGATGAACCTATTTTGCAGGACATTTCGTTTGAGACAAACCCCGGTGAAGTCATTGCCTTTGCTGGACCTAGTGGTGGCGGTAAATCAACATTGTTTGCGATTTTAGAACGTTACTATCAAGCCAAATCGGGAAACATTACTGTAGGCGGTCAATCGCTAAGTGACATTTCGATTCATTCGTGGCGGAGCCAAATTGGCTACGTTTCCCAAGAAAGTGCGATGTTATCTGGTACCATTCGCGACAATCTGTGCTATGGTTTAGATAAGGAATTCAGCGACAACGAACTCTGGGCTGTTACAAAGCTCGCCTATGCAGACACTTTTATCGCAAAATTACCAAATCAACTGGATACAGAAGTTGGTGAACGCGGCGTGAAACTTTCTGGTGGACAACGTCAACGTATTGCAATTGCTCGTGCCTTCTTGCGGAATCCAAAAATCTTGATGCTGGATGAAGCAACTGCAAGCTTAGATAGCCAATCTGAACGCATTGTCCAACAAGCCTTGGCAAATTTAATGGAAGGCCGAACAACATTTGTCATTGCCCATCGCCTATCCACTATCGTTAACGCAAATCAAATCTTATTTATCGAACACGGCGAAATCACAGGCCGTGGAACACATAGCGAGCTCGTGGCAAGCCACCCACTTTACGCAACATTTGCTGAGCAACAGCTAACTTAATTAATTTATTCCCCGGGAAATAACCAGGCGGTGCCTACAAACTTCAGCGTGTCGACAAATGCTCAGTTCCTAGGCAAGGAATAATCCTTTACGTCGAATAGTTCCTGCAATGGACGTTTATCCGCACACTGAAATATTTCCCGGGAAATATTTTTACATATGGATTGGAGGTAGTGTCATGAATCGTATTTTAATGGTGGATGATGATAGTAATATTCGCGAGCTAGTTACTATTTTTTTAGAAAAAGAGGGCTTTACTGTTTTTAATGCACAGGATGGTGTTGACGCGCTTTCTGTTTTAGAAAAAACGACGGTGGATCTTGCTATCATTGATATTATGATGCCAAATATGGATGGTTGGGAACTGTGTAGCGCGATTAAAAGCTTTCAAGAAATTCCAGTTATTTTTCTAACGGCACGTGGTGAAATTGAGCAGAAAATTAAAGGTTTTAGCCTCGGCGCTGATGATTATGTCGTCAAACCATTCGCGCCTGAGGAACTTGTTGCAAGAATTCGTGTACTTTTGAAACGCTATCAGATTTTGGCGACGCAAGAAATACGTATTGGTAACATCTCTTTAAATGAAAAAGACATGCTCGTTACTAGCCAAAGAAAAGTCATGACACTGCCGCTCAAAGAATTCCAGTTGCTTTTTCGTCTTGCGAGTTACCCTGATAAAACTTTTTCACGTGAGCAACTCATCGAAGAAATCTGGGGCTATGACTACGAAGGTGACGAGCGAACGGTAGATGTTCACATTAAACGGCTTCGCGAGAAATTTCCTATCGAACAATCTGGTTTTACTATACGCACCATTCGTGGACTTGGTTATCGTTTGGAGGAATTGTAAATGAATCCAAAATTAAAAGCCGTTGGTAGTAGCCTTCTAGTTCTTACATTTCTTATTCTATGTAACCTCGGTTCCTACAGTATTTTCACTTGGCTAAAACATAAGTATAACTTTTCATGGCTCGGCATTTGGGAACAAGCGACGATTGCAGGGGGGGCAATTATCATCATGCTCGCCGTTATTTTCACCGTTGGTCAATTCGTTTTCAGGCATGAAAAAGTCTATTTCAAATTGTTTCGCTCAGCTCTGGAAGAAATCGGCCGAGGCAACTTCCAAGTTAGCGAACAATTGCAATCTCTATATAAAATGGATGGTGGAAACATGCGTGAAACGGTCGTTCAAGTCGAAAAAATGGCACAGCAATTAGGCGAAATGGAAACGCTACGACAAGATTTCATCGCCAATGTGTCGCACGAAATCCAGTCACCGCTAACATCAATCTCCGGCTTCACCAAATTGCTTCAGGATGATAGCTTTGATGAGGACAAACGGCGCCACTACCTAGATATCATTCAAGCTGAGACAACCCGTTTATCAAAAATAAGTGAGAACTTGCTCAAATTAACCGCACTCGAAAAAAATGATTATCAACTCAATCCAACTGAGTTCCGGCTAGACTACCAAATCCGCGACATCATCCTAACTGCCGAACCACAGTGGCAAGGTAAGCAGCTTGACATCATACCAGAACTAACACCCACCAAAGTTTACGGTGACGAATCATTGCTGTACCAAGTTTGGCAAAACCTATTCCACAACGCCATCAAATTTACACCGAAAGGCGGCACCATTCGCGTTTCACTTGCTCAAAACAAGAATCAACAAACCGAGGTCATCATTCAAGACAGCGGAATTGGTATTTCCAAAGAAAATCAATTACGTATTTTTGAACGGTTTTATAAAGCCGATGCTTCTCGTCAGGCTAAGATTGGTGGGAGTGGACTCGGACTTTCTATCGTGAAGCGCATTGCCGACCTGCATCAGGTAACGATTGTGGTTAATAGTGAGGAAGATGTAGGAACAACCATTACATTACAAATGCCAAAATAAGTCCTTTATTTATATGAAATTTGTTGCACGACTTGCGCGCGGTTATTTGCTTTTGTTATCGCCGAGATGACCGCTACGCCTTGTGCTCCAGCGTCGTGAATTGATAGTATATCTTTGGCTGTGATACCACCGATTGCGACGATTGGCAATGCAATTCCAGCTTTTCGAATGTCTTTAATGAGCTGCACACCTGTTGCTGGCTGGGCATCTACTTTAGATGTTGTTTCGTAGATTGGCCCGACGCCGATGTAAGTTAATTCTGCTATATGAGCGGCTTCTTCGCCCTGTTCTAGTGTGTTGACAGAAAACCCGATCATCATTTTCTTAGCGCACGTAGCAATTACTTCTTGAATCGCCATGTCATCTTGGCCAACATGAATGCCGTCCGCCTCGATTTCGAGTGCCAAAGCCACATCATCATTTATAAAAAATGGAACTTGATACTGTTTGCAAAGTTTTTGGCACTGTTTTGCTAGTTTTTCAGGGTTTGCTAGTTTTTTCTCGCGGAATTGAAAACAGGTGATACCGGCTTGTAACGCGTCTTCGAGAACTTCGAGTAGTGTGTTTTCGGGTACATCTTGGGAGCCAGCGATGAAATAGACGGCTAACATTTCACTTGGTGTCATATTTTACGCTCCTTTCCATACGCCCAGTGGTTCGTTGGACCATGTCCGTTTCCGATATTTAGCGGATACTGGATGGCGTCGCTAATGAAATCTTTTGCGGTTCGAATCGCATGCTCTGTCGTAGCACCTTTTGCAAGTTCCGCGGTGATGCAAGCTGAGAAAGTACAGCCTGTACCATGGGTTTGTGAAGTGTCGATGCGCGCCGTTTTTAGCCAATAGGAAGTTGCGCCGTCTAAAATATAATCGTTGGATGCCTCGTTATCTGCGCTGTGTCCGCCTTTAATAATGACAGTTTGAACGCCAAGGCTTTGGATATGCTCGGCGGCTTTTTGTATGTCTACGGTCGTGTCGATGTTCATTTCAGCTAGAGCTTCGGCTTCTGGGATATTTGGTGTGATGATGCTTGCCAGTGGTAGTAATTTCGTGCGGATTGTATGAATGGCTTCTGGACTTACGAGGGATGCCCCACCTTTTGCAATCATAACGGGATCGACAATCAGTTTGCCCCAGTTAAAATGTTGTAGTTTATCTACCACAGTGAGGATGTGCGCCTCATCGACGAGCATACCAGTTTTGACGGCGGTGATTTTAAAATCATCGTTTAGCACGTCTAGTTGGGTTGCTAAAATATCGATCGGTACAGGATGAATCGCGTGGACGCCGAGCGTGTTTTGGGCGGTGATTGCTGTGATGGCGGACATGCCGAAAACGCGACGTTCTTGAAAAGTCTTGATGTCCGCTTGAATCCCTGCCCCGCCACCACTATCAGAACCTGCGATGGTCACTGCTTGTGGAAACATTTATAAAACCTCCTTGATGTTCGCTAGTTTCTCTTGATTGTGCGTGTCCCAAGATGCTAATTCGTCTAAAAAGGCGACACGGAATGCTGCTGGGAGCTGTCGTTGCAATGTTTTCACGGCATATTCTGAGGCAATGGCATAACTCGCCGAGGCAGTCACGACAGCTTCCAAAACGAAATCGCTTACGCTGACAAAAGCGCCAATTACGCAACTAAGCAGGCATCCTGACCCTGTAATTTTTGGCAAAAGTGGATCGCCATTTTGAATAGTCACCACTTGCTCACCGTCGGAAATTGTGTCCAATTCTCCACTAATCGCGACAACCGTCTCGTATTCCAGTGCCACTTTTTGCGCAATCTCGGCTGCCTTCGCAACGTCGCCAGTTCCCGCATCAACGCCTCGCGCCTGCCAATCCACGCCAGCAATGCTCGCCAGCTCTCCTATATTTCCGCGAACCACCGCAAACTGAATCTCGCGCAACAAACGCTGCACCGTTTCCCGTCGAAACGTCGTGGCACCAGCACCAACCGGGTCTAAAATCACAGGTTTTCCCGCCATGTTCGCCGCCTTTCCAACAACCAGCATCGCCTCCACCAATTGCGCGTCCAGCGTCCCAATATTAATCACGACCGCGTCCGCAAAACCGCCCAGTTCCTCCATCTCCTCCACAGCCGCCGCCATAATCGGTGACGCCCCAATCGCAAGCAATCCATTCGCCGAATCATTCGCCACCACAATATTCGTAATCACGTGTACCAACGGGTTTTTCCGTCTCACTTCCTCAATAAGTTGCCAATTCGCCATCCTTATCACTCCCATTCCAATTTTTCCGTTTTAATCCCATGTCCCAAAACGCCAATTCCGCATAACTACTAATCAGAAAATCCCGTCGCATCTCCGTCAATACCGCCTCCGGCAACTGCTCCGCCACTCTGTCCAGCAAATCAATTTGGCGCTTCAATCCGTCCGCGTACTCCGCACTCTGATAAATCGCCAGCCAATCCTGATACACCGGCTCCGGACTCACGCATCCCCGATATGCCTCACCGATTTCCCGATACAGCCAGTAACATGGCAAAATCCCCGCCACGCACCCGTCCCAATTCCCGCGTCCCCGCCGTCCGATACAAATGCGACATATAATGATAAGCCGCCGGACTAGGTTCAATATCCACCAAATCCGCCTCCGAAATCCCCACAAACGGATAAAATTTCTCCCGCATCGCAAGTTCCGAGGCCTCCAAAGAAATCAGCGACTTACTCAACTCTGTCATCGCCGCATTATCCTTCGCACACACGATGCCAAGCGCAATCACCTTCACATAATGCGTTAAATAATAATGATCCTGCAACAAATAATAACGAAAACTCGCCTTATCCAAACTCCCATCCACCAACTGCCTCACAAAAGGATGATCTTTACTTTTTTGCCAAACTTCCCGATTTTCCTCATACAGTCTCTCTGAAAAACGCATTTTTAGCACTCCTCCTTATTTTTGCATCAAAAAAACGCCTTCCCTCGCGCCAGCATTAGCGTAAGGAAAGGCGTTATGATATATAACATCAAGGTCCCCAATACTTCCCTACGCGAGTGCTAACTCAACAGGTTCAAAGGGTCCATAGATTATATCTATATCTCGGTCTTAAGGAAGACTCCCCCAGTATACATTCAGAACTTCGAAAAGTACCGAATGCCAATATTCGTTTTTCCCTATCCAGTGTATCATAAATAAAATCGTTTCTCCAAAAATAACGCGTGAGCTACCAAGAAAATGGGTATGGAGTGGTAAGAGGAAACGACGACATAGAGAGGATGGGAAGTCAAATGACAATCTATCACAGGATTTTAGTTGGTGTGGACGGTTCTAATGAGGCAGAGGAAGCTCTAAAACGCGGTATTCAAATTGCAATAAAAGATGGCGCGACGCTAGGTATTGGATTTATAGCGGATGTTCGTCGCATTGCACCACTCATTGACTACGAACAAACGTATGCAAAAAAAGCCAAGGAGTACGGCAAAGGCCTTGTCGAGATTTACAAAAATGAGGCGGAAACTCTCGGGGTTAAAAATGTCGAAACGTTTGTGAAATTTGGAACGCCAAAAACAACTTTTGTGAAGAAGATTATTAAAAAATTCGAGCCTGATTTAGTGCTCGTTGGCTCTACAGGGCTAACGTCAACAGAAGAATTTATCTTGGGCAGTGTGTCGAATTATGTTGCTGCGCACGCGCCTTGTGATGTTATTGTTGTAAAGGGCAAGGATTGGAAAGAACGTCATAACGTAGAATAATCTAGCTAAAGCCAAGTGGGATGCCTCGCTTGGTTTTATTTATGCCAAAAAAACTGCTATACTTACGGCATACATAGTTAAGAAAGAAGGTTCAAAACAAGGATGCAAAAAGAGAGAACACCGATTACACTTTACTTATTGTTGGTTTTAGTTATGGCGAGTTGGGGGCTTAATGTGACGGCGACGAAGATTTTGGTAGCGCATTTTCCGCCGATTACGATGACTGCTTTTCGGATTTTTACGGCTGCGATGGTGGTCTTTATTTTTCTCATTGCGATTGGAAAATTTCGATTGCCGACGCGACGGGAACTTGGTTATATCGTAGCAGGGAGTTTGTTTAATATTTTTATTCACCATTATTTTTTGGCGTCTGGACTCACGATGACATCAGGTACGAACGGTGGACTGATTTTGGGGATTGGGCCAGTTTTGACGGCGATTTTAGCAGTTATTTTCTTGCGGGAAGCGCTCTCCGCTGGACAATTGATTGGATTGGTTGCTGGACTACTCGGAGTTTCGATTGTTGTTTTGACAGGTGGGCAAGGACTTTCGGGGATTTCTCTTGGCGATATTTACGTGTTCATCGCGATTTTGTCGCAATGTTTCAGTTTTATTATTATTAAACGGATTGCGGGAACACTTGATACACGTCTTATGACGGCGTACATGTTGCTAATTGGTTCGGTTTTGCTATTTTTCACGAGCTTGATAAAGGAACCGGATGGACTCGCACAAATGAGTGGGCATTCGGTTCCAATGTGGGCACTGTTCCTTGTTTCAGCAGTGTGTGCGACGGCTTTTGGGAACCTGATTTACAATTTTGCTGTGGGGCAGATTGGTCCTTCTAAAACGGCGATTTTTATGAACCTGAATCCGTTTTTCTCGCTTATTGGCGCAGCGATTTTCTTGAATGAACAAATTAGTTGGATGCAGATTATTGGATTTATTTTAATTATTATTGGGGTTGTGCTTGGTTCTGGAGCGCTCACAGAGTTATTGCGCACACGGAATAACGTACGGGTCCCAGAGAAAATACTAGATGACTAATTCTTTCGCTACAAAATAGTACAGATAATGACGTTTCCTGTTCGCCAATTACCTAAAACTTGAATTTCCTCCATCTTTAGTAACATAGTGCTACTGCAGTAAACGTTCTTACCTTTTATAAAACAAATTAATCAATGCTTACGAAATAATATCCACACGGAGAGTAATGTTAGTAAGCCCCCCACGGCTGGAATCCCTGAATCAGGTACTTCACCAGTTAATGGAAGAATCTCAGAAGTATTTATGCTCTTTCCTTGAGCGCTAGTTGGTGCAGTTGTATGCCCTACCGCAGATTCATTCATATTATTGCCACTCGTTTTGTTATTAGTTTTGTTATTATCTGTATAAGTATCTGTTTTTCCGTATATATAAGTAACAGTCGTGGGTTTAGCAGCAATCTCTCCAGCTTCCTTACCAACTATTTTTTTGAGCGTATACCCGTCTATTGTTTTATTTTCTGTCTGATAATGAGAACCAACTTCTCCAGTCAACGTAATGCTTTCTGCTATTTTGTTGCCAGATTCATCTTGGTAATTAACGATTACTTGGCCATTTTTAATCGGATCTTTTTCATATACATACGTTACATTTTGTATATCAGTAGTAAATGTACCCGAAACATTTCCATTAACCTCTTTTAATGTGTACCCGTCTATTGTTTGTGCTTTCGATGTGTACGTATCCCCAATACTTCCATCTAATCTGATTGAATCTGTTAAATCATTTCCTTTTTCATCCACATAAGTGACGACAACTGGCTTTGTGTATTTGAATGATACGATAGTTTGGCCAGAAAAACCATATTCAGAAATATCGTAATAGGAATCTAGGCGGTTCGTCCCTGTGAAGAGAGTAAGTGGGGATGTAACTGGTTCAGCTGTGAAGACGAGTGCTCCTTTGCTTGCATCATAGCTAACCCCATCTGCTAAACCTTCAATTGTTGCATTATTAAGTGTTAGCTGACCAGAAGCATCTTGAAAATGTAAATAGTCGGCAATCGGAAGAACATGATTACTTGGAACTATTAACGTTCCTGATGTAGTTTGTGCTGCAAACGCACTATAGTCAAACTGAGTGGCAGGATTGGATACGGTTATATCCGTAATATTATTATTTTCAAAAGCAGAGATTTTAATGTTGGAAACACTTGTAGGGATATTAATTTTTTTTAAGTTTATTGTTGTAGAAAGCATAGTTAGGTATATCTTTTAATGACTGAGACAAGGTAACCTCTGCAATTTCATTAACACTAAATACATTTTGACCTATTGTTTGAACGGAATCAGGCAATGTAAGCTGTGTTAAATAATTTCGTGTAAAGGCACCTGCGCCAATATTCACAACCGTATTTGGGATTGTAACATTGGTTAAAAATTTTTGCGCAAATGCTCCTGATCCAATGGATGTAACAGTATATTCATTGCTAGCACCAATAACATTCGGAATCGTGACACTCGTATTCTGACCTGTATAATCTATAATCGTTGCTTCATTTCCAGAAACAGTATATTCAAAGTCTCCAAAAGTTGCAGCAGCGGTGTGCTCTGAATAAACATACGATATTAGCGTGACACCTAGCGTAAGTAAAAAGATAGGATACATTTTTTTTTAATATTGTCAACATGGTCAATCCCCCTCTTTTATTTGCACTATTGTAATTCCCTAGAGGCATCATTCTAAACTTTCGCTTATTGAAATGCTAATACAGAAGGATGGTGATGAGTGATCATTTTTGAATATGTTTATTTGACATATAATCTACAGCCTTCAGATTGTCTATATATACAAAAAACTGCATAAACAACGAACTTAGGATTCATCGTCTACACAGTTTATTTCACACTACTGAACATGCATATACATTTGATTTGTATTTTCTACTAGCTTCTTAATGACTAGGGTTGAATCGTTACTTTCGTTTCCTTACTTCTATTTCCGTTCTCATTATGCGCTCGAACACTAAAGCTTTCTCCAACATTTTGTAATGCATCAAGGCCTACAGCATAGATTCTAAATGTGCCATTCTCGTATACTTGTCCGTAACGAAGCAATGTTCCTGATTTATCGTGTACACTGACTCTAGTTACGCCTTTTGCTACAGTTCCATTAATATAAGCTTGACCAACGCGGAAAGTTGATACTACTGGCGCTTCGATAAAGTTAGTGCTTCCAACCGCAATTTCGCTATAAAAATAGTTAGCATCTTGGGTCACAACTTCAAATTGGGCACCAACTTCTTTTAACTCTGGTAGATCATTAGTATAGATACGGAAAGTCCCATCTGCAGCAATAGTTCCAATTCTGACATTTCTTCCATCAATACGTAGAAACACCTTCACTGCGTTCGGTGCTACTTTCCCTGTCATGTAGCTATCTGTTACATAATAATCGACAATTGTCGGTGCAGCGCTCAGCACTCCTGGATGAACAATTCCCTCTACGGCTTCGCTTATTGCACCACTGGCAGTTGTTGCTCTTACACTAAAAGTATTGCCAACGACTTGTAATGCAGGTAAATTAGTTGCTAGAATTTTGAAAGTTCCATCGGCTTCGATTTGTCCGTTGCGAAGTAATAAGCCAGCTTTATCATATAGGGATATACGAGTTATATCAGTTCCTACACGCCCTGTAATGTGTACTCCCCCCAATTTATATGTGGCTACTGTTGGCTCAGGTACTTCTTTTACAGTTCCTGTTGCAACTTTACCATCTCTTCCCTGACTATCTTGAGCAACGAATTCAAAAGTAGCTCCTGGTGTTTTTAATGCAGGTAGATCGTTCACATAAAATCTGAGTGTTTGGTTTGGAGTTGTTACATTCATCGTTCTAATAATTTTACCACCAATACGTAGAATAACTTTCTCAGCTCCTTCTGGTGCCTTTACTGTCAGGTAGGTTGCTCCCACATAGTGCGTAGAAATGATTGGTTCTTTTAACAGCGCGGTTTCAACTGTTATTTTCGTAGCTTCACTTTCATCACCATCTTTTGATTGTGTGATGAAGAGTTCTGTTCCTTCTTCTTGTTTGGCGATGTTAACTGTGAAATCACCAGTACTCGTCACTTTGGCAGTTCCAATCTCTACGCCTTTTGCTTTCACACTAACTGTGGCTTCTGGGCTTCCCTTACCTGTTAGTGCTGTGCTATCCGTTGTTACCGCGCTAACTTCACTTACTTTATCTAAGCCTTTTGCAACTGTAATTTCAGTAGCAGCACTAGTCGTATCTTTTCTGGATTGTGTGATGGAAAGCGTTTTGCCCTCGGCTTGTTTAGGAATTGTTATTTCAAAATCACCATTTTCATCGACCATACCTGTTCCGATTTCTCTATCACTTTCCTTCACAGAAACCGTCGCTCCTACAGCACCCTTCCCTTTTACTTTTGTGCTGTTCGTCGTTACTAAACTAACTTGTTCTATTTTACCTAGACTAACTGTATAGGTAATGCTTTCTTTCGTTTTATTAAATAACGTTGCCTTAACTAACATTGTATCGCCGCCGAGTAACGGCTTCACAGCAGCACTCCAATTACCTAGTCTATCGGCAGTGGTAGTCCCAATTTTTATGCCTTCATTCCACAACTCCACATCGGCTCCACCAGCAGAAATTCCAGAAACCGTTGTACTACCATTTGCTAAGTCAGATGTGACTGTTGGGTTCACCGCTGCACCTATAGGAACAAAATCTCTAATTGCTTCAGCTGAACCTGAATCATCATCCAACGTCGCCCTTACTGCGATGTATTTACCTTCTCTCAAAGGTTCCGAAAGATACACGGTCCATTCTCCTGTTGACGAGGCTAATGCGTTGCCGAAAACTGTACCCCATTGAGCGTCTTTAACAAGAATACTAGATTTCGCCTCCGCGGTTCCAGTAAGGACACTAACTCCTTCCCTTACATCTGTTTTAATTGTTGGCGCAACAAATTTCGCCTTAACAGTGAATGTTTCTACCAGCGTATTTCCATCTCTAAAATTTGCAGTAACTGTCACAACTTCTCCCTCTTGAAGCTGACGGCTACCACTAAGCCTTCCAGTAAAATTTCCTGCAGAAGTAACCGTTTGAGAAAAACCCTTCCCTCCAGCAACATCTACAATTACAGTTGATCCCGTAATCCCAAGTGGGTCCCCAAACATACCAATTGTTCCCGAAACTACATTCTTACCCGCTCTTAATGATGAATCAATGGTAATATAGTGGTAAAAACCTAGCGGAGATATTGTGTTGTCTGCTAATAGATTTTTTGGAATTTGATTCGTGCTTTCTAACGCTACTGCCGCTTTGGCAGTTGGCGTTTCTACACCTAGTGTTTCTCCGAACAAGTAGACACATGTCCCTGCTAAAAATGCTGTCGTCATAACTTTGTATTTTAATTTCATAGTTAACTATTCTCCCTTATTAATTTAGTTTAAACGGAAAATTCAGTTATTAGACGTATAAAATCACCTACCATTTTTCAAAAATTTAGCTACTTAAATTTTCTTTGAAACTAAGTATCTTAAATATTAGTATACGAAAACACAGGATATATGTATGTAGACAAAATTAGAATTAATTTTGTTCTAAGTCCAAAAAGATAACGCTTTCAATTTGAAGCCAGAACAAAAAACGCTCCTTTAAATTCACATTGGAGCGCTTCACAGATTACCTTTCATCATAAGAATCTTTTTCTACAATAAACCTCGGGCGATGCTTCACTTCGGAATAAATACGTCCGATATACTCGCCAACAACGCCAAGACTCACCATTTGCACACCGCCAATAACCCAAATCGAAAGCATTAGCGATGACCAGCCATTTTCAGCGGTACCCGACAGATGTTGCACGAATGTATAAATACCTATAATAATCGCAATCACAAACATTAACCCGCCAAGTCCTGTCACTAAGCGAATCGGCGCAACACTGAACGAAGTCAAACCGTCTGCTGCAAAGGCAAGCATTTTCTTCAACGGATATTTTGATTCGCCCGCAAAACGTTCTTTTCGGTGATAATATACTTTTTCAGATTTAAATCCTATCAAAGGAACAATTCCGCGCAAGAAAATATTGTTTTCCGGAAACAAGTTCATTTCTTGTAGTGCCATTCTTCCTAGCAACCGATAATCCGCGTGATCTGGAATTAAGTGAATCCCGAATTTACCCATCATGCTATAAAATAAATGCGCCGAATTCCGCTTGAAACGTGTGTCTGTCTTTCGTTCATCACGAATCCCGTACACTACCTCGTAACCTTCTCGATACTTCTCTACAAAATCAGGAATTACATTCACATCGTCCTGCAAATCCGAATCAATTGAAATAATGCAATCCGCGCGTCCCTCGGCTGTTTTCATACCTGCCAAAAGCGCATTCTGATGCCCAAAATTACGGCTCAACTTCACGCCATTAATGTATGGTTGCTGTTCTGAGGCTATCTCAATAATTTCCCAAGTACGGTCCTTGCTCCCGTCATCAACAAACAGCAAATCACTCGCTTCTTGAATCATCATTTTCTCTTTCATATCTTGCAAAATCGTACCTAACTGCTTCATCGTCTCTGCCAAAACTTCTTCTTCGTTGTAGCAAGGAACTATAATTGTTAATAATGGTTTTTCTCTCATTTTGAGTCACCTCTACTCTGCTCTGTATAAATAAATTTTCCACGCGGCTTGTTTGTCATCAAATACTTTTTCTAAATGAAGGTGATTGGCCGCCGCATTATCAATCGGAAGTGCTGAGAAAATATATTCTCCGCCCATATCTTTAAAAGCCTGCGTGTTCAATTCCAAATTCTTGATATGTTTTGTCGAATGTTTGTCGAATAAATAATTTTTCCCTAGTTCAGCGACAAAAATATAAACACGATTGCCCCAACCATCATAATATTCTCGTAAAGTCGGACTTTTAGCAAGTTCCGGCGCGATAATTTCACGGAATTTCGCTTTGTAGCTGAGCGGATAAGAATTGACATACCCATCCAATGTGTAAAATCCGTTTTCTTGTGAAATGGAAGGATGAATACCGATACTTGCCACCCGATAATCCTTTTGTGGTCTGCCAATATAGTCTTTTATCTGTTGAAATTCGTCTTTTGCGTAAAATTGATTGATGGATGGCGTCCCAGCCTCGCGATATAGAATTTCCGCATTGTTTGAGAAAGTCACTCCAATTTGTAGTATCAGACCGATAATCGCAAGTTTTTTCCAGCCTCCGCCCTTTTTCGCAAAATAAACGAGCGCCAGCGCAAATAGTCCGTAGTAAATGAATGGCTGTAAGAAGTGGAAACGCGAGAAGTTGAAAGAACGCATGATTGAAATCTGTTCTTTTACTGGATTCCAAGCGCCCCACCACCAAAATGCATACCAAACCGATAACACGAAATTCAGTGCTAACAACCATAAAAATAGTTTTTGCCCGCGCCAATCTTTTTTCACTAACATGACAATAAGCGCTAGTAGAATGACTGGCAACACGACATATGTAGCTAATGCCTGATCATGCGTATGACCAATCGTGAAGTTTTTAAATGTTAATCGAATGGAACCTAAAAAGCTATTATTCGGTAAGCTAAACGCACTTCGCGAATCTGGCTCATTGGATTGAAAAAACATCTGCGAAATAAAGCGATAGTTCACGATGCAATACAACGCCGACATATACGCCATACTTCCGAAAAATCGCCAATTCCAGCTCCGTTTTTTCACAACATCGTACACCCAAATACACGCAACGAGGAATAAAAAGAAACAAAAACCTAAAATAAGGCTTGAATAGAACGGCAACAGCGTCAAAATCAACCAGTTCCAAATATTCTTTTTTCCTTGCCGAATGTTTAAAAATGCCCATAACGCGAGGGGCATCCCAAGTGTACTCAACATTCCTGATGGCCAAAATGGCGTCAACGCAAACGCGAGCGCTACAAAAATCGTAATATATTTCTGTTTCGGATCTTTTATCACGTAATCTCGAAGCCATAGACGCATTCCGATAAACGCGAAGACACGCGTAATCAACTGGCTTACCGCAAAAGCAAGCGGCGTCGGAAAAATCGCATACAACCAGACAATCCCGACAAATTGCGAATCAAATGCATCACGTGGCGCAAAACCATCCAACATCTGCGGAATATTCGTACCCGTTTTAGCCAAGTAGTTCCCGCTATTTAGCAAAACCCGGTACCACGTCATATTAGAATCCAGATTATCATGAATCCGAATATGACTATTTCCTCCCAAAATAAATAATGGTGCCACAAAAACCAATAATAACAGCACCGCAATACATTCTTGCTTTCTTTCTAATACCCAACTTTTCATAGTTCACCTCATAAATCTACTTGTCGATGCTTTCCATTATAGCAATACTTTACAGAACGTCCAAAGAATTTACTAAAAATAAATCAGAACTTTGCAAAATTCCTAAAAACAAGGTATTCTAATCACGTAGGAATAGGAGGAGAAAACATGAAAATTATCCGTACCAAAACTTACGATGAAATGTCTCAAAAAGCATATGAACTCGTAAAAGATGTGATTGCATCAAAAGAAAACCCAGTTATTAACACAACAACTGGCGCAAGTTATGATGGTATGTTCGAAAAACTTGTAGAAGGCATCAATAATGACGAAGTAGACATCGAAAAAGTGTTTATGATGAACTTAGATGAATTTATCGCGCCTCGCGAGCAATCGTTCACGGTATACAATTATATGCATCAAAAATTCTATGACCAAATTAAGAAACAACCAAAAGAAATTGCCCTTTTAGACGGTAGTTTAGCTAGTTTTGATGAAGAAATCGCTCGTTATAATAAAATTTTGCAAGCCAATAAACGTGATTTACAAATTCTCGGTCTTGGCGTAAACGCTCACCTTGGCGCGAATGAACCTGGAACGCCTTTTGACGCGCGGTTATTTTTAGCGGATAGCGACGATTCTACGATTAATAGCACCATGCTTTATTATAAGGTGTCACGCGAAGAAGCGCCAGAACAGATGCTGACGCTCGGTTTAGCCGATATGATGGAAGCGGAGCAAATCCTTGTAACTGCCTCTGGAACCCGAAAAGCTGAAGCTGTGAAGGCAACGCTTGAAGGTCCAGTAACGACCGACTGCCCAGCATCCATTTTGCAAAACCATCCAAATGTTGTTTTTATCATTGACGAAGAAGCAGGATCATTACTTACTAAATACTAAGCAAAAGGGGTGGAAATATGGAATTAAGGCTTTTAACCCTAGAAGATGTTGAAAAATATGTGCAGATTAGACTTCAGGCGCTACAAGAAAGCCCTGCATCGTTCGCCTCAAGCTTTGAAGAAGAAAAGTATACTGCCCTACAAAAATATGAAATCCGCTTCCAATCACCGTATTCACTAACGTTTGGTGCCTTTTTATCCGGACAGTTAGTAGGCGTCGTGACCCTCATTCGTGAAGATCGCCTCAAAACACGGCATCGCGCGAATATCGTGGCCATGTATGTCTTACCTGATTTCCGTGGTAGCGGCGTCGGCAAAGCGCTGATTGAAACCGCGATTGAACAGGCCAAACAACTAGAAGGCGTAGAGCAGATTTACTTATCTGTCGTTAGCGCAAACAGTCCGGCCCGCAATTTGTATATTTCGCTTGGATTCCAGGTGTTCAGCCTTGAAAAACGGGCGTTGAAGATTAATAATGTGTATTTTGATGAGGAGCATATGGTTTTGTTTTTATAAGAAAGAGTTACCCTATCACTATATCTGACTGTTTATAGTTAAAGTATTGGTGTAGCTATCTTTTTAGCTCTTTTATTAAAGACGAAATTGGTTGCAAAAGACTGTATTCGAATATTAGTGATGAATTATACTTTGAAACACCGATTGGTTGCTGGTCGGTGTTTTAGTTTTGAGTATTCAACGTATTCCTTGTAAAATCACGTGCTTCATCCAACGGCGCATTTAGTTTTATTCTTTCATCATCAATCTATTTATCCCATAATGAGCAGGAATATTCAGGCGGTTCCCCATCTCTTACTCTTCTGCGATTTGTTAAAATTCTACTCTGCATGATGTTTAAAAATTGGTCCATTGCCTCGAATGGGTTTTCAAATGTATATTTCCCCATCACACTAGCACGATCAGCTGTCATATAGACTTCAAAATAATCTCCATTTTTCTCCATTCTTAGTTGATATTCTTCCCTGTTGTTTTCTGCACCTTTAAAAATGGAATACCGCAACGCTTCGTACCCTAATAAATGAATATCATCCTCTAATAACGCTTTTACCTCATTTATATCATAATTCATTATTTAACCTCCTTCAAAAGTCCTAATTTTTCATACCAGTCTACAACAGTTCCCAATTGAATTTGTGATCCACCGCCTGCTCCAAAAACCTCTGCAATTTTACCTTGTTGTGGACTTGCAATATCTTCAAAAGTAAATTTATAATCTTTCATAGATTCTAAGAGCTTTCTTTGGGCCCCCATATCCAGCTTGCCAAACGCCTCTTTAACATTTTCTAAATTTATATCTTTCATAACTTTGTACTGATAATAAGGCTTTACACTTTCAGGATAGGGTAATCCTCTAGTATCGTACTCTAATATTTTGCCGTTTTCAACAGGACTTGTAAATTTACCAAACGGATCACCATATCTGTCAATAACCTGTCCAGCCTTCAATTTCGCATCAAACGTAATAGCTTTTCCAGTGCTATCAACAACTGGTGTATCGTTTATCTGCCACGATGAATAAGCACTCTTTATATATACTAAAAAGCACTAGCGTGATCGGTGTAAAACTAACATCGAAAAACTTAGTGCTCTCTGAAATCTAATTTCTGATTCATTTATTTATCTTCTTGCTTTTTCTTGAAGCTATCGTACCTCGCCTGCTTGCTCTCACCGAGTACACTCGCTTCTTGTTCCTTCCCACTATGGTTAAACATTATTTTGAGTAACAAACTGATGGCTCTAAAAGTACTCACAACAAAAACAAATAAAGTACCCAGCCAAATTGCACATATAAAATTGGTGAATGGATTAATATAGTTTATAAGTATTTGTAGGGCAATTGACAATATCAGTATCAAAAATGAAGAAATTAGAGACTCATACAGCTGAAATTTAACGATTTTTTCAGCATTATGAAACTTAAAATTTTGAAAGATATCAGAATTTTTTAAAGTAAGCAATACGCCATACATTGCTGTATAGAAACCTATAATTATCGCACTAAAATTAATAATTGACTCTAATGTCTTTTCAAAACCTTTTATTTCATAGCCATAACTGATACCTTCTGTTTGTGTTATGACAACTAAACCAATTGCGCATACATACACCGAGAGCGACATTAATATATTAATATCCCTTATCTTCTTCATAGAATGCACCTCCATTGACCATTAAAAGACATATCACTTGTTATGCTGGAGATTTAGCTCCAAATTTTTCATTATTTCATTTCTTATGTTATTCATATACAACGGTGTAATATCTTCCAAAACAGAAGCCGATCTCAAATGATGCTTCGCAGGGACTTGATAAAACCTTTTAACTCTATATTTCCCGCGTACAAGATCAAACTTTTCTACAGGGGTTGTATCGCTATCTTTACCTGAAACCTCAGCTTTTAGATAGGTATCTTGATCTTGTTCGACCATTTCGATTATGTTCTTAATTTCTTTGGACTTCAACTTAGCATTTTTCTGACTCTTAGCAGTAATTGTAATTTCGACAGTGTGCCCCTCCAACCCTTGTAAATTACGGAATGCGTCACCTACGGAATCTTCTGTTATTTGATTAACCTTGTTACTCGCAACTCTTAAGGTTAATTTCCGATAGATTTCCTTCCCTTTGGCCTTGGCTGTGGAATCAATATCTGGTATAAGTTGCAAACTTATTGTATAGTTATTATTCGGATCTAATTTATCCACATAGCTTTGGAAATAAGCTTCTAACCCAGAAGGAGACAGACTATGCATATTTCTTTGCACCATCAGTACATGAAGCTCATCATCGTATAAAATATTTATGTCTTCTGCAATATACTCATTTTCTTCTAAACGAATGTTGCTAAGCTCACTGCTAATTATACTTGTAATTCCAGGTCCGTCCTCTCTAAGCCTACATAAATTAAATTGAAATAATCCATAAGGCTTATCCTGATGCATTGTAATAGTATTCATTCTTGCACGTTCTTCCTGATAATAGATAATTTTTTCATTCGGTTCTAAATTATTCAGATGATTTAAAAGTTCTACTAAATCGTACAACTTCTCCGCCTCGTCACTTCCATCAATTACGCATACTCTAAAAAAATCAAAATTAACCAATCTTTTTTTCGCTTTGTTTTTAATTTCTTTAACTTCTTCCATCTCTTCCATTTACATCCCCACCCTTTTTTGTATTATTCTTCCTCATTATAGATTAGAAAAACCACCTATTCAAGTAAATAGATGGAAAAAGGGAGTTTTATGGAATCTTGTGCTTCCAGGAAGCGATGCCCTGCACTTCTTGGACAATATCATAACAACACTTTTTTTAGTGTTGAAAGTACCAACTTGGTGTCACTATATTTTTTACCACTCTCCAAAAGAATCTGTGATAGCGTGTATAATCTTGTCTTTCATCCTGAATGCAATTCTTCTGCTTATGTGCAATTGACCCGCTATACCTTCCATTATAATCCTGTGCAGCTTCTCCTAATAATGTAGTTGAACCAACTCATGAAACGGCTCCTATTCAGTATTTGGTCATACTGACAATACATATCCTATACCTAAAACTAAGGTCTACTGGCGTTCAATTCTAGCATCCATTCCATGCATTTAGACATACTCATGTGAAGCAGGGTTAACAGGAAATGCAATTCAACAACGTATCAGTCCACCCAAAAGGTTTTAAAATAACGAGAGCGTGCACTCATACGGACGAAGCTTTGAATCAGCTAACAATAAATATGTATAATTCGTATAAAAGAGCTAAAGAATTCTAAGGAGGATTTAAAAATGGAACTTCAAGTAACAAAAAGGAATCCGGTACTATCAAGATAAACAAAAAATATTTTTTAGGGTTGTGATCAGTGTTATAGCACAAAAAAATCGCTAATCCAGCTATCCGAGCGGGTTTAGCGACTAAAAGGGAGTTTAAGGTAAGAAAGGGATGCCGTATAACTACACTTGACTGGCTATAGTTAAGCTGTTGGTATATCTATCTTTCCAGCTCTCTTCTTAAAATCGAAGTTGACTACAAAAAACTATATTAGCAGGGCGGATTAGGGATGTAACCCAGGGCATGGATGAATTATACTTTGAAAAACCAATCGATTGCTGATCGGTGTTTTAACTTTATGCATTCAAAGTATTCCATGTAAAGTCACGTGCTTTATCCAACGGCTCATTTAATTTCATTCTTTCATCAAAATCATCTGCCCAAATATAAAACTCTCCAAGGCCTCCGTGCGGGGGGTAAAGTGAATCGTTCATTCTCCTGAGTTCCTCAAACACTTCATCTGTTATTTCACCGTTTTTTACATCGTCTATAAATTCTAATATGTTCTTTATTTGACGAATTTGCGGTCTATTTGAACTACTTCCATATCTCGTCATTTCTTTTAAAATAACTAGATATTGTTCTTTTAGCAAATCGAGCTTATCCATCGTAATAACCCCTTATTTTATAGTTTTTTCTGATATAGCTTGCACACCTGTTATTTTCCATGGTTGGTGTATGAAAATTTGTTGCATTTCTAAACCACCAATATATGGCCCACCCTGAAATCCTACTGGGCCTTCATAAATAGTCGTTCCTTTTGGAATTTTAATTTTGTATGTCACATCTATTGGTGATATACCTTCCAATTCATTTGTACCTTTTTTTATCCACTGCGGTTTTACTGCGCTATCAATCCTAACTTTGGCAATGGAATCTGCTGGGCTTGTTGTAAACCACTGACCTAATGCATTATTACTTTTACCAGGAATAGTTAGCCCACCTCTTTCACCAGATCTGTACAAATAGGTATCTTCTTGTAAAACTCTGATGTTGTATCTTCCACCGTAAAAGTTTTGTATTGGTTTCCCGCCAACAGTTGCAAGTGGCCCAGGATTCATAACATGAAACTCATAACTCGCAATGTCGTTGTACTTAGAAATAATTCGGCTGGCGCCATCTGCATCTTTCACGCGGCCAAAATCAATGAGTCCTTTTGTAACCCCAAATGTACTAGCGAATAGTATGGTGCTACTAGCTAGCCCATAAGCATCTCCCTTTTTATAGGGTTCTAAATAACTAGCAACGACACCATTCCACAACATACCTATTGTTCCCGATGGATCACTACGTAAGTTTTTCATCAGCATTGCAATGCTTTCTAGTTGCTTCTCCGGGTGTTTCAAGCTTTCTATCGCTCTTTTTCCGAATCCGAAAATAGAATCTCTTGTAGACGCACCGATTTGTCGTACTTTATTTCGATCATATTGGCGATAATCCTTCTCGATTTGAGAAGCATGTTCATGATCCATTTCCATCAACCGCCGCATGTCTTGGCTGATTCGGTGCATGGCTTCGCCTTCTTCTTGCTGTAATTGCGTCAACTTTCGGCTTAAATAATCATCCAGATCTTCCATTAAACCTTGGTTATGACGCATGATCCATAGCTCATCTGGATCATCTGGCAATGCTCCAATACTCGGCTGCGGCACGCGAAACACATCACTTTTCGCATGATCTAAAATATCGCGCTGGGTTTCTGCCAGCCTTTGAAGTCCACGGGCATCGATTAACATATCCCTATTCCGATAGGTCGGACTGTCAATCGATTTGAGGTCCAACACATAGCTTTCGAGGTATGTATAGAGCTTAGTCACCGTTCCCTGCTGCCTGGAAATATCGTCTCGGTGGGCACCGAATTCCATCGAGAGAGCATCTGCTAGTTTCCCCTTTTGCTTAGACACCGCATCTTGAACATTCACTAAGACACTATCCAGCGTTTCTAAACTCGCCTTCATTTTGTGCAGGGACGTCAGTACATTCTCCAATTCCCCCATATTTAGTTTGAAATCCATCAGCCTTTGCCTCCTAACTTCGCATCTGTTTCTATAAATGCACTTACCGCTAGTTCGCTATCCACAAAAGCCTGTTTTAATTTCGTAAATTGGTCCGCTTTTATTTCTGTCACTAATCCTTCTTTTACTTCGATGTAGCGTGTCATAAAATCAGGGGAAACTTGCTTATTCAATTTATCCATGGTGTGTTGGATGTTTGTGGCTTCGGCTTTAAAATTTGCTACCGCTTGCTCTCCCGTTTTTAATTGCTTCAAAATCCAAGCAGTGTCTATATCAATTTGCGTTGACATATCATATCTCCCTCCGTAAAGCATTCGCTGTCTGCTCGCAGTAGGAAATCATGTCGTTGGCTTCCGCTTCTATTTGATTCAGCCTGTGTATCATTTTTTCCTTTATCTCGTGGTTTTCATCTTGAATCCCGTTTTTCCTATTTTTTATACCGTCTACGATGCTCTCTAAAGTATGCTTTCTAGCAGATATCGCATGCCGAACTTGTTCATAATGCGGCATAGGGCACTTCCTCTCATGTTAGTATCTTCCACCTCTGATTATAGCAAACTAGGGTAAAATAAAAAAGTCCTCGCAGACTTCAATTCTCCATCCCGATTAATGCCACTAAAATAAATATCTAACCTATCAAGATATGGCAGAAAATAATTTTCTAGGGATAGCGCTAGGGCTCAGCAACTAAATCGGCGCTTTTTAACAATATTTATTTATTGATAAACGATAAATACAATGCTATAATCAATACATACAAAACCAAACGAGGTGTTTTTATGAAATACGGTTCCACTATCATTTTAAGAATTGCGGTTATCCTCATTGGACTCGTAGTTCTTGCTCTATGTATCGTCGCTGTTCCCGCACTAGCCATAAATGCGACCATTCATAACCCGAATTTTGCGAAGTCGCTTTATCCGGTGCTTATTGGGATGTGCTTGGCTGCCATTCCTTTTTTTATCGCTCTTTTCCACACTTGGAAGCTCCTACGTTATATCGACAACGGTGATGCTTTCTCGACACTTGCTGTGACCGCATTGAAAAAAATCAAATACTGCGCGCTTGGAATTGCTGGGGTTTACTTGCTAACTTCTCCATTTTTCTACATGCTCGCTCAAAAAGATGATGCGCCTGGTATCGTCGTTATCTGTTTGCTTTTCATGGGTGCTTCCCTTGTAATCGCAATATTTGCCGCAGTTTTACAACGACTTTTACGAGAAGCAATCGCTATTAAAACAGAAAACGACTTAACGGTCTGAGGTGAGATTATGGCAATTATTATTAATATCGATGTTATGTTAGCTAAACGAAAAATGAGCGTTACCGAGCTTTCCGAAAAAGTCGGTATCACCATGGCAAACCTTTCTATTTTAAAAAATGGGAAGGCCAAAGCTGTCCGATTTTCCACACTGGAAGCGATTTGCGAGGCGTTAGATTGCCAGCCCGGTGATGTTTTGGAATATCAATCAGACGATGAGGTGACTTTATTGAAATACAGTTCTACTTTTTTGATGAAGCTAGTCATTATTTTCATTAGCATAGGTGTCCTAGCCTTGTGTTGCATCGCCTTTCCCGCTCTGGCTATAGATGTAGCAAAGACTGATGCTGCTATGGTGAAGGTACTTTATCCTATTCTTATTGGCATGTCACTCGCGGCGATTCCTTTCTTTATCGCGTTATTCCACACTTGGAAGCTGTTGCGCTATATAGATAACGGTAGTGCGTTCTCAACACTATCCGTGATTGCTTTGAAGAAAATCAAATATTGCGCCTTTGGAGTTGCAGGAATTTACGCAGTCACTTTTCCATTTTTCTATTCTCTCGCGCAACATGTCGACCCACCTGGCCTCATGGGCATTTGCGTCTTCTTCATTGGCGCTGCGCTTGTTATTGCAACATTTGCCGCAGTTTTACAACGACTTTTACAAGAAGCGATTGCTATTAAAACAGAAAACGACTTAACGGTCTGAGGTGAAATCATGGCAATTATTATCAATATCGACGTTATGTTAGCTAAACGAAAAATGAGCGTTACCGAGCTTTCCGAAAAAGTCGGCATCACTATGGCAAACCTTTCTATTTTGAAAAATGGGAAGGCCAAAGCAGTTCGATTTTCCACATTGGAAGCGATTTGTGAGGCGTTGAATTGCCAACCTGGCGATATTTTGGAATACAAATCTGATGCATCTTAAAAACAGGATTTTCCACGCGGAAAATCCTGTTTTGCTTACATTAACTTTAATAAATAATCACGACTTTTCTTCAAGCTTTCAAACATGTTCAAGTCCGAGCGATCCTGTTCAATGCAGTAATACTCCACGCCATGGCGCTCTCCCCAAGCAATAATCGCTGCGAAATCAACCTCACCGTCGCCAATTTCTACTAAATTATTCGCCATGTCTTCCAGCTCAAATCCCGAACGAAAATCTTTCATATGCACAATCGGCGCACGTCCACTATACCGCTTCACATATTCCACCGAATCATGCCCCGCTGCACTAATCCAATACGTATCCGGCTCCGCATACACACAAAGCCCATTCTCGGGATCAGTCAAATAATCCATCACACGGCGCCCATACACACGATCATTAAAATCATACTCTGGATTATGCAAACCAACTCGAAATCCAAGACCATGCAACCTAGCAACCGCATCCAGCAAAGTCCGCTTCGTCTTCTCATATCCAGCCAGATTCTGATCTTCTTCCTCAATGTACTTATCAAAAATCGTCTTACAGCCAAAAAAGTACGCCTCATCCACAATCCCATCCAAGTCATTTAAAAATCGATCATGTTTGATATGCATTCCAATCACATTAAACCGATACTTCTCTAGCAAGCGCAACACTTCCGCGCGATTATTGCCACGCATACCATCCAACTGCACATTGCGAAAACCAATATCAGATAACTTTTGAAAAGTACCTTCCAAATCTTCTGCCATCTCGTGTCTCACAGAATAGAGCTGTACCGCTAGCTTATCATGAATCGCCGTCATCGTTGCACCCTCTCCCCACGCTTCAAATCTAGCCATTCCACTTCATCTTCCGTCAAAACAATCCGCGTTGCCGCAACAGAAGACATCAATTCCTCCACGTTTTCTGGCCCAATCACAGCCGCCGTCGGAAACTTCTGATTCAACACATAACTAAGCGAAATCTGAATCGGCGTCACATGCTTCTCCTTCGCCAAAATCTGCGCCCGGCGGTACCTTTCCCAATTCGCATCACTATAATAAACCTCCACCATCTCTTCATCCACCACATTATCCGGCTGGAAACGTCCCGAAAAGAAGCCTCCCGCCTGCGATGACCATGAAAGCAACGGTAACGAAGACAACTCATGCCACGCAATCATACGCGCATCCGCCGAAACACAATTTTCCCATCGAGGTCGGTTCACTTTTGCCAAACTCAAATTAGGGCTATCGAAATTAAAAGTAGTCAAATTGTGTTGAATCGCATAATCATTTGCCTCCATAATTCGGTCTAACTCCCAATTCGACGCCCCAATCGCGTACACCCGTCCCGACTCCACCTCACGATGTAGCGCTTCCATAATCGCACCAACCGGCACCGTAGGATCATCACGATGTAGCGCAAACAGCTCTACATGATCCGTCCGCAACATCTCCAAGCTCAACGAAATATCATCCGCAATCGCACTCGGAGAAACCCGCGGCGCATTCGGCATCTCGCGAACTGGATGGCAACCCTTCGTCTGAATCACCACATCATCCCGATTTTTCCGCGACTCCATCCATTCACCAATCGCCTTCTCACTATGGCGATAATGCCGCGCCGTATCAAACGTATTCCCGCCTAGCTCAAAATACGTATCCAAAACTGCGCCCGCCAGCCTCCATATTGTCCACCCGCAAGAAGTCACCAGACCCCATCACTAACTGCGAACACGCAATCTCAATCAGCTGCTTATTCTTCCGTCCCTGCACTAGTATCTTTTTCATCTTCGCTCTTAACCCCCATTTTCAAAATGCCATTCGCTTCCTGATCCATTACCAAACTAACACTCCCCGTCGCATTCCGCAACAACGTCGCCGGCACAGCATCCGTAATCTTACCCATCACAACTTTCGCCACGATTTCCGCCTTCTTCGTACCCGTCGTCACTAAAACAATCTGTTTCGCCGTCATAATTTGCTGCATCCCTAGCGAAATCCCCTGCGTTAACGGAAAATCCTCATCAAAATACTTGCTCATCACCGTCTTCGTCACATCGTCCAATTCCACCACATGGCAATCCGTATCCACTGGCACAAACGGCTCATTAAAACCAATATGCCCATTCATCCCGACGCCCAGCAAAATAAAATCAATGCCACCGCGCTCCGCCACAAACCGGTCCACACGCGCACATTCCGCCTCCAAATCCGCCGTTTTACCATCAAAAAAGCAAATCTGTTCCTCACGAATCCCCACCAATTTATCAAAAAAATTATCATACAGCGTCTGCTGACAACTTCCCTTCACATCGCGTCCAAGGCCAACCCATTCATCCAGCCCAACAAAAGACGCCTCACCAAAGTCCACCACACCAGCCTGATTCGCCCGTACTAACTCTTGCATAGTCAAAAGCGGTGTATCCCCACCAGCAATACAAATCAAGCTTTTCGGTTTCTTTTGCACCGTTGCAATTATTTTCTCGCTCACATATGTCGCCACATCCTGCGCATTCCGTTTAATTCTAATGTCCATATTAACTCTCAACCTCCTAGAAATCTAAATCTAGCGCCTCATGCGCACGCTCCCGATCCGATACATTCGCTTCCTCTTTCACCAAGCTTTTTTCGTACATTTTAAAGAAAGGATAATACATACAAACCGCAACTGCAAGCACAACGATAATCAAAATAATCGCGCGCCAATCCATCGTTGCCAAATATTGCGCCAGTGGAATCGGTGTTCCGCCAACATTCGCAATCGGTGGACGAACCCAGCCGAAATGAAAGACAAACCATTGTCCCACAGCCACAATCGGCGTTCCAATCACAAATGGAATAAATAAGTACGGATTAAAACAAATCGGCAATCCAAAAACAACCGGCTCAGAAATCGTGAAAATCGCTGGAACTACCGACACCTTCCCGACCGCTTTCAATTCCTTCGACTTACTAAACAAAGCCAGCAAAACAAGTGCTCCCGTAAGCCCTGACCCCGAGAATCCCATAAAATAATCCCAGAAATTCGGTGCAAAAACATGAGGAATCGGTTCTCCCGCAGCATAAGCCGCCGCATTCGCCCCTAAGTATTGCGTCATAAATGGCATTACAAAGCCCACTAGAATCGCATACCCGTTCAACCCAATAAACCAGAACAACATCTCAAAGAAACAAATTAAGAATACCGCGTAAGGCGTATCAATACTATTAATCGCTGGCGCCAACATCGTCGTAAACGCTTCTGGAATAATTTGTCCCGACGTCACACTTTGCATCGCCACACTAAGCCCACAGCCCAAAAAATCACTACAA
>NZ_AODL01000026.1 GCF_000525995.1 Paenilisteria riparia FSL S10-1204
CTTTCTGACGTTTTGGAATGACCTGCGGTTCAAAGGTACCAGAACGATCTCGTGGCACATCAATAGGGACCTCACCGTAGCTTGTTCTCACTGTTTTATTCCCATAACCATTACGTCGGTTGTCATCTTCTTTATCCTCACGAGAATGCACGCTATATCCAAGATGATGTTCCATTTCTCCTTGTAATAGTTGCTCAAAGAGCGGTCCAAATACGTCTTTTAAGGCACTTTGCATCTCTTCCACAGACTCCGGCTGATATTCTTCCACAATGGCTTTGGCAAGGGCAACGGTTTTAGGATCACGCTTTTTCTTTGGCATTTTACTCTCATCCTTTCCGATTTTTATTCATTGTACCAAAAAAGAAAAACTGCATAAACAATGAACCTAGGATTCATTATTTACACAGTTTATTTTACACTCCCACATCGTATATATAATACTGGCTAATTTAGTGTGTATCTATGTGTGCTCTATACTAAAAAATGCAGGAAAATACCCATTTGACAATGATATTTTCCTGCATTATTAGGCATCTACATCTTAACAATGATTGTCTTTAGCATTAGTTGATAGTTACGTTCGCTGTTACGATATTCCAGTTTTTATCGTATCCTTTAAGTTGGACGATATCGCTTGTTGAAGTAATTTTATCTTTTGCATAAATAGAGAAGGTTTTTGTTGCTTCATCAAACCCGCCTGTACGAACTTTTACACCATTTACCCATAGCTCTACTCCATTCATTATGCCTGTGTAACTACCTGTTAAGTTATCTGTGTTTAGCGTATATGAAGTCGATTCGATTTTAAGGGCATCTGGTGATTCGCTCGTTGCTTTGACAGTAACCGATGCTGTAACCTCTTTTCCATCTTTATCAATACCAACAATGCTGACAGTATCTGTTTCAGATGTAATTTTATCTTGGGCATATACGATGAAAGATTTACCATCTTCACTGATTTGACCTGTGCGGGCAAATACTCCGTTTACATATAGTTTGATACTTTTACATGCACCATCTAGTGAACCTGTAACATTAGGATCTCCTACTGCATACGTATCTGGGGTTATTTTTAGTGTTTCTCCTGCTGCTGCTTTGACTGTCACTACTGTACGATCTAATTCTTGCCAATTTTTATCATACAAAACAACTTCCACTTTGTCTGTAGTTGCTTTGATGTAGTCCTTTGCGTAGACTTGATATGTGCCATCTGCTGTATTTAAGGCGCCATTCTTAACCAGCTCACCATTTACAAATAGTTGCACTTTTGCACCAGCACCTGTGAATGTTCCTGTGACATTGTTATCACCTAAGTTGTAATCTACTGCTGTCACTTCAGAAGGGACACGTTCGCCTAAGACTTGCGATGTTGCGGCTAAACCGGGAATATTCGCTGTATTGATTGCGCGAACAGTAAAATTATCACCAACTACTTGCATGAAGGCTTTGTCTAGTGCATAGATTTTGTAAGTGCCATCTGGATTTACCAGCCCTGTACGTAGTAAAGTTCCTTGGTCATCATACAATCCGATTTTATATGTGGCAAGATCTGTCCTACCAGTTACATAGTCATCGCCTTTATGATAGGCATTGATAGATGGTTTACCTAAAAGCGCTGTTAAGATTGTGCTAGTTGTGGGTGCAGTAGCTGTTCCTAAGGTATCCATTGCTTTCACAGAGAAAGTGTCACCTACAATATGCATCGCTACTTTGTCAGATACGTAGACTTTATAGGTACCTGTTGCCGCGTCTACCGCACCGTAGCGAAGTAGGTTTCCAGCTTTATCGTAGAGTGCAATCTTATTGGTCGCTTTATCTGTTTTCCCTGTGACAAAGGTTTGGCCAGCATAATAAGGATCGATGGTTGGTTGTGCCAACATGGTGCCTTTTACTTTTGCGGTTGTGGGGCTACTTACATTTCCTGATGCATCTTTAGCGATAGCTGTGAACTCAGTTCCTACGACTTTCATATTGACATTGTCATTCACGTAAATTCTAAACGTACCATCTGCAGCAACGTCACCGGTACGAAGTGTTTTTCCACCAACAGAAATCGTTACTTGTGTTGCTGGAGAAGTGGCTTTACCAGAGACATAGCCACTGTTCACCATGTAATCATTGATTGTTGGAGGTGCAATTGTCACGGCTGCTTTTGCTTTGACGGTGCTTGTTGCTTTATCTCCTGCTTTCCCATTTCCATCAATGGCATAGGCTTGGAATGTAGTTCCAACGACTCTCATCGCGGCGTTATCATTCACGTAAACTTTGTATGTGCCATTTGCGGCAACATCTACGGTACGGATAACTTTACCTGCGACTTCGATAGTTATTTTCTTCGCACCTACCGGAGCCGTTCCAGATACATAACCGTCGTTGATATAATAATCATTAATAGTTGGGGCTGCAAGGGATCGGTTATCGATGACCTTTGTACTTACGGACTCGCTTGTAACTCCATTTTTCGTTTGCGTAGCAGTCACAATTGTGTCTGCTGCTTGTTTAGGAATTGTGATGGAGTAGGTACCGTCTGTGGCAACAACACCTGTATAGGTTACATTGTTTGCTAGAATCGTAATAGTTGCACCAGCAAGGCCTGTACCTGTAACTTTATTATCATCGGTTGTTAAACTAGCAATTGTGGGAGCTGAAATGCTGCCAGCTGTTACCGTTATTGAGGCTGCATCACTTGATTTGCCATTTACCCCAGTCTGAATAGCTCGAATAACATCACCTAGTTTTTGTGTACCAGTTAGGAATGTAGCTTTTCCATTTGCATCAGCTGTTTTAATTAGCTCAGTACCATCTGGAAGGGAAAGCGTTATTTTTGCATTTGCTTCACCAGTTACTGTGATTATTGTATCATTAGTTGTAACGGGTGAGATAGTAGGGGCATCAGGGATGACTCCTTTAACAATTGTTGTTGATTCGGGGCTAGCTTGTCCATTTAGGGACTGGAACGCTCTAATGATTTCATTTTCCTTCAGCCCGGAGACTGCGAAAGCGGCTTCTCCTTGAGCATTAACAGTCTTCGTAATTCGAGTACCATCGGGTAGGATAACAGTTAGTTCAGCGTTAGGATATCCTTTTGCAATCAGGTAGTCTGAGTTATCGTATACGTCAGAAAGTTCTGGTGCAGGCAAAATAACATTAACTTTGATTGACTTGAGTGTAGTATTGTCATTTTGATCTGTTACAGAATATGTGACCGTATAACTGCCTAATTTATTTGTATCAACATTACTACTAACTACCTTAATTTGGCTTGTTAAATCGCCATCTTCTACGTCATTGGCTGAAACTCCTTGTAGAGGAATAAAATTTTCACCTAGATTAATGGTTTGATCGGTTGCTTTAATTTCTGGGTTACTACCAGAATTTACTGTTAATAAAGGGCTGTAGAGAACATGCGTATTGGATCCTTGACCAGTAACACCTGTGAAACCAATAATCGCTTCTGTACCTCCAAAAACTTTGTTCATATCTGAAACTGTATAACTATCCGTTTTTCCAGCATAATTATAAGATAATGTCTTACTTGGACTATCCCAATTAATTGTTACGTCGTAGTTACTTCCGCTTGGGAACGAGTTCTGATATTTGAAAAAACCTGAATCTTTTGTGTAGAAACTTATATTGTTTCTAGCGGGTGTATACCATGTTTGATGACGGAACGCTATTCCTAAAGTTTTTTCAAGACCAAACAATCTCATGGAATCACCATTACCTCCAAAAGTTGGAGTAGATGCGTTCTGCATGAAAAAAGAGATACCGTCAGCTTTAGATGCGCCGCCACCAATGCCAAATTTAGTTTTGAGTGTGAAACTATTTTTTAAGTTGACTTTTTGTTTTGTTACGATGTATCCATTTGAAAATACGCCATCTTTTGTTAAGGTAACTGCATTCGTACTAGATTCATAGCCTTGAATAGCTTTATCCCCTAGATTACTGACATCAATTAAATTAACCACATTTACACTTCTGGATTTTTTGGTATTTTCTACCGCAGAATTTAACTTCATCTGGGATGCACTTGCTGGTATAGTTGATAATAAAGTAAGCGGTGTGCTTGCCACTACATTGAATGCTAATAGCCCTGTTAAAATTTTCATTGTCTTCTTCTTCATAAGATCCCTCTTTTAAATTTTTTTGTCTTAACTCAGATAACTCTAATATCTTACTCTTTCAAACCTAAAACATACCTTAACTGTTGTTATATTCCTCCTTTTATTTATTGCCCTTTTGTTTCGATGTGAAGTCTGGAAGGGCTATATTTAGATTTCAGTTGGCTATGATAGTCTAGCATAAAATATTTTTTGCCAACTAATCTATACACAACAGTATACATGCTCAAAAAAGCCTCTGAAACTCTGTTTGGGGTTGAAATAGCTCTTCTTTTTGAATGTTTTGTGACGTGCTAAATCTATTCATGGATAGAATCATAACCAGACGAGGAGGAGAAGACATGGCCAGTGTTATTCTATCATCAGACGAAATTCTCTATTTTTTATGTATTTATTTACGAGAAGTTTTCGATTTTTTTGCTAAATATACCTATTATCGCGGTGCACTAAAATGTTTATTCGCCTATAAAAGAAGGAATTGATTATATATCTTGTTTTACAAAGGATGATGGACATGATAAAAGAAATTATTTCTATGGATAAGCAGATTCAAATAAAACTAACCATCCTTGATGTGCTAGTGGAGGAAGAGCGCTGGATTGATACGAATGAACTGTCGCATAAGCTAGAACTACTACCACGAACGACTCTGAAATATATTTCTAGTTTGCAAGATGACATTGCTCTTTTAAATAATCCAGACATACAAATTTTAAGTATAAAGAATAAAGGCTTTCGTCTTATTCTGGATTCCAGAGATCATTTTCGTTCTATTGCAACGGTTATCATTCAACATTCGTTAACATCTGAACTTATTGATGCCATATTCTTTGATACCTTTGGATCTACAGCATCATTTGCATTGACGCACTTTACTAGTGAGTATTCTGTAAGAAAGCAAATTAATAAATTGAAGGATATTATTCAGGGCAAGTCATTAGCATTTAATTCCTTAAATCATTTGGTGGGGAAAGAGACGGAGCTTCGTTTTTTAGGATATATGTTTTTTTGGCAGATATATAATATTTATAAGTGGCCATATCCACAAATAGATGAACTGACGCTGAGACAGTTCATAGATGATTTCCTCTCCAAGTCAAAAGTGAATTTAACATATATTCAAAAGGAGGAGCTTATTCAGGTCACGGGATTTAATATTATGAGAGCGCTCAAAAAGAAGCCTATCCAAATTGAACCACAGTGGAATAATTATTTACAAGGTAATAAGATGTTTGAGATGTATTTGGTTCAGGTTAATGAAATCAAGAATTATTATTCCCTGTCTACAAATGAATTAAAATATATGTTTTTGTTATCTCTAACGAGGCCACTATTTTTTTACCCCGATAATTTCAAGCAATATACTTTAGAATTTCACGCTGATAAGAATACGGAGATTCACCAAGCTATTCAATTATTTATAGACGATTTCCCAAAATCTTTTTGCCCGATAGCCAATGAAAAAATGGGAAATTTCAGAGATGAGCTTTTCAGTACATTTATATATTGTAGCCTCGTAGAAGGTTTTAAAGTAGATTATTCTGGATACCCTTATCTGTATGATATTAAAATTCAATTTCCTAATTTGTATTATAAATTAGATGGCTTCATTAATTCGTTATATAAACAAACACAGTTTAATTTTTTTCTTGCAAAAAGATTATCTTATCAATAAGTTTGCTTCCTTATTTTCTGAGTTAGACATGTTAAATGTTTACGAAGATCCAATAGGTATTTTCTTTGATTCTGACCTACCTTACTATATCGAAAAAGAATTCAAGAAGAAAATTCATTCTCTGTACAGTATGGAATACAAGATTGTATTTGTAGAACATAGGATGGACTTATTAGAGTACAATAAGCGGGGGATTATTGCAGTTTCTCAATTTGAAAAGTTAGAAGACTTCGCACTATCTCATCAAATTTCAATTCAAAATATACATTATCCGTTGTCAAATGCCGATTTAAAGTATTTAAATCGTTTCCTAGAGTTTATTAGATAACTATGAAAAAATGACTTTCCAAAAGCGCATTTTTGGAAAGTTGTTTTTTTTTTATTAGCGTTATAATAAGTTCATACCGTCACAAAATATTCAAAAAGAAACGCTTTTGTTACCCTAAACAGAGTTTCTAGTTTTTTTTTGAACAGATATACTATATTTACAGCAACAGTTAAAAGAAAGGAGTGCCTTGATTGCCAGTTTTTTCTGAGCTATATGATGAAAAGGAAATTCAATCTGTTTTTTGTGAGTCCCAGCTTATAAGTTTTTTGACTGAAAAAGAAAATATAAGGCATAAGCGAAAAGAGTTCAAAAAAGGACAGTACCTTAACGCTGGAAATCATATGGAACATTCGAAAGTCTACTATATTATGGAAGGTGTTATCAGTGTGGGGAATGAAACGGATATACTTTACTTTATAGGGCCAGGACATTTCGTTGGTTTAGAGCATTTTATGTTTAATCCACAATTACCCATCGAGTCAAAATCATTATCTAGTATAACCTTGTTAGAATTTGAAAAAGAAGATATATTATGTTTACTTGCGAGTCTACAAGAGGGATGGTTATATAATTATGTGATTAATCATAATATTTTGATTAAACTTATAGTTATAAATCAAAATTTACGCTTGCGCCCAGTGGCTCGTGGTGTAGAACTTGCCAAGGAGCTTTTACCCGAATTTAGTAAGGTTGAGTCTGGCATTACTATATTATCTGAGGTCTTTACTTATACCGTTTTGAGGAAATATTTAAAAATTGGTTATACTGCGATGGAAGATGTAATAGAAATTCTGGAAAAAGAAAATATTTACTTTGGCTACAGAAAGCATATCTAACAGTTCGAATCATGATCTAGCAATTAAAGGAGTGATGCCTAGCTTTAAATAGTGAATAGAACAGATAAACCGATAGAAATGAGGATTTTACATGAGAAAATATCAAAAAATAATCATTAGCTTGGCAACTATTTTTGCGTTGAGTATAACAGTAATAGGTTGTAGCACACCACAAGCAAATAGTAGCAAGCAAACAACGCAAAAAGTACAAACGGAATTAAATAAAAAAAGAGTTATTACAGATATTGAAATGACACCAAAAAGCTTTAAGTATAAACAAGACGATACCTTCCAAGAAAAAGGAAAGAAACTCACAGTAATCAAAATGCATATTGCAAACAAAACAAAAGCTGGCTTTGGCGTTGGCGCGGGTGATTTTTATATTGAAACGAAAAATGGCCAAAAAATTGAGACGTTTGGTTATGCGGATAGTTTCGGAGATGTGATTTCATCTGGAAAAACACTGGAGGGCAATGCTTATTTTGCAATTCCAAAGAAGAGCGAGAACTACGTACTAGTTTACCATCCAGTTAATGCTGCAAAGGAACAAACATTGAAATGGATTATTGGTATACCTAAAAAATAAAGAAAAGAAGGAATCGATGTGCTAAATGCAAAAAAAATAATGATGTTTAGTTCCGTTCACGTATGGAATGACACACGTATTTTTTACAAAGAAGCTATGACATTAGCAGATGCTGGATTTGAAATTGATTTTTATGCGATTGATAACGGAATGGAAGTGATAAAGCATCCTAGATTGCAGGTGCATTTATTACCTGCCTGCACATCACGACTCGCAAGGCCGCTGCGCTGGCACAAACTTTATAAAATCGCAAAAAAATCAGACGCGCTCTATTATCACATTCATGATCCAGAACTTCTTCTCTTATTACCGAAATTGCGCAAGAAGAAGCCAGAAGCGATTTTAACATATGACATGCATGAGAATTTCCCAGCAGATATTGAGACGAAAACATGGATTCCAAAAATCTTGCGAAAACCGCTTCAAAAGTGGGTTTTACGCATGGAAAAGCGAACGATGGCTTGCTGTGATCATCTTATTTTTGCAGAAGAGTCCTACTTGGCGAGTTATGAACATGTGAGTTGCACGAAGACGACCGTCTATAATTATCCGATTTACGTGGAGCCAATTCAAAAAGAGCGATCGGATGCTCATTTTACATTGATTTACGTGGGGAGTATTACGAAAGATCGCGGTATTTTTGAAATGATAGGGTTAATTCGTGAGTTACAGAGGAGACATCCTAATCAATATCGCCTCAAGCTCTTAGGCCCAATGACAAAAAGGCTAGAGATAGAATTGCAAGCCCTTTTGAAAAAGCATCAGCTAGGTTCTGTTGTCCAAGTGTATGGTCGTGTCCCTTATCCAGAGATTTGGCAAGCCTATGCTGAGTCTGATCTAGGATTGTGCCTACTACACCCTATTCCTAATTACCTTCATTCAATGGCTACTAAATTGTATGAATACATGGCGGCGTCTCTCCCAATTCTTGCATCTGACTTTCGAGATTGGGAAGCATTTATACACAAACATCAAAATGGAGCGACTAGCTCTCCATTCGATAGTGAAAAGCTCATAAGAGAAGTAGAAAAACGGGCCACGAATCCTAGTTTATATATTCAAGAAGGCAAACGAGGACGCTTGGCTTACGAGCAACATTATCATTGGGGGATTGAAGCACAAAAAATGCGAGACACGATTTATCATGTTAACTAATGGGAGGAATTTATGAAACAAGGAATGAGAACAAAGCAACTTATTCGTAGCTTAAAAAAATCATGGTACTGGTTAATCATTGTCCCTGCGATTCTTGTAATGCTGACATTTGGAATAGAAAAGTTATGGATTACACCGGATTACACAACTTCAACGCAGGTATTAGTTACAACAGCCACCTCCAAAAATGAGGCTCAAGCATCAGATAATGTACGCTCTTCTATCCAGCTTAGTGATACTTACAGCACGACGATCGCCAGCACGAGAACAATGAAAGAGGTTATTGATAAATATCATTTGGATGTGACACCTGAAGAATTGGCTGACAAAGTGACTGTCAAAGGAAACGTAAATTCTCTTGTCTTTACGATTACGGTCGTGGACGAGAATCCAAAACAAGCAGAAATTATCGCAAACGGAGTTGCAACCGTCGCACAAACGGATTTTCCAGATTTATTTAGCGGTACGAAAATCATCAACTTGGAAAAAGCGGGTGAACCTGTGGCTATAAGTAATATAACGAAATATATTTTAGCGAGCGGTTTTGGCATTGGTATTGCATTGATTATTGTGCTCTATCAAGCGAGTTACGACAATATTATTCGCCACCGAGTAAATTTTGACGATTTAGGATTGCGATTTTTGGGCGACATTCCATTGGTAGAAGGAGAGTGAAAAATGGCTAGATTTAAGAAAAATCAACTTTTTTTTTTGCAGGGAAAACAAAATCATTTGAAGCAGAAAAAATTCGCTCGACACAAGTTAGCCTCCAATTTTCTCTTACGGGGCTTGAAAAAGCGCAGACTATCATGTTTACATCGGCGAATAAAGGAGAGGGCAAAACGTTTTGTGTTAGTAATATTGCGAAGGAATACGCGAAGCAAGGAAAGAAAGTGTTACTTGTGGACTTAGATTTACATCGACCACGTCTTTCTCAAACGATTGCCCCAATGGAACAAGGTGGGCTGATGAATGCCGTTCGAGATATGTCTTCTGTGGATAATCAGATTCTTACTTTGAAGGAAGAAAATCTCTTTTTTTTACCAGCGGGGCCACTTCCGTCAAATCCATTGGAAATTGTGAGTTCGGGCTCACTGCTACCTCTTTTTGATAAGTTGAAAAAAATGTTTGATTTAATTTTCATTGATACGCCACCAGTTCGTATAGTATCGGATGCTCGAATGATTGCGACACTATGCGATGGTGTGGTTCTGATTGTTCGAAGTGGTGTTACGAAGTTAAATGAGGTGGAAGAAGCAAAGACACACATTGAAAATACTGGTGTGCCAATTATCGGTGGGATTTTAAACGGCCAATCATACACCAGGAAAGAGAAGGATACGCATGCCTATTATTAATTCGTTGGGGCATCATGCAAAACTTATAATATTGGTGATTGGTTTGACTGCTATTTTCGAGGTGTGTGTATTTCTACCTTATGGCTATGCTGCTTTCTTACCATGTATCATTGCGGCCGTTATTTTCCTACCAATTAATATGGAGAAGTTCACCACTGCTGTTAGTTTTGCGATTATGTTTTCTGGTTTTTTTGGTTCTTATTTAGGTATACCAGGTAATGAAAATATCTTTTTATTTCGTATGCTTATCCCAGTACATTTTATTCTTTTTCTATTCTTTGTGAAAAAGGACTGGCTACGATTGAAGTATTTGAGGGCTTTTCTTCTTCTTTTTGCAACTTTTTTTTATCGGTATGACGGTGACTGGTTTTTGGACATCACAAATGGGTGAAAGTGTTCGGTATCTTTATTTTATCTTTGAATGGTTGTATGTTCTTTTTCTATGTGTATACTATATTCGCGATGAAAAGACGTATCAGCTGTTTGCAAAGGGGCTTATGATGTTATACATCGGTATTTTATGTATAGGTGTATGGGAATGCTTAACAGGAAATCATTTAAGCCAGTCAGGTTCGCTTTTTTATGAAACGACAACGAGTGCTTTTCAACCAACTGGTTTTCAATTCAACACGAATGATTTTGCATCATTGCTTACTATTCTGTTTCCAATTGTTGTAATGCAGTTAACTACTTGGAAACACAAAAGCTTGATGCTAATTGGAATGATAGGGATAGGCGGTACCTCACTATATCTCGTTATTATGACGAATTCCCGCCTTGCGATGATTGTCCTTCTCCTCGAGATTTTGGTCTTGCTGTTCGGCTGGTCTAAAGTGTGGTCATTCGTTTCAATTTATGTATTAAGCATTGGGGCATTGCTTGTATCAACTTTTCACTCCTCCCGCTTTATTAAGCAATTGCTAGATATGGTGAAGAACTCCTTTACAGAAAAAGGTCATTCGACAAGTGAACGAATGCAGATGTATCAAGCGTCGTGGGACATAATCAAAGAATCACATTTCATGGGGATTGGTGCGGGAAACTTACCGCTTCGCTTAGATGAATATATGTATGGCTTTGAGCGATTATCTGATAATTATTGGGCACCGCATAATTACTGGCTAGAAGCATTCGCAAACGGCGGAATACTTGCATTCTTACCTTTACTGGCGTTTTTCATTGGCTATTTTATTTTTGCAATTCGTTACTGGGTGAAGGCACACTACGATATCACCTCCGCGATTCCACTGTTGATTGGCATTGCATTTGTTGCTGCAAGTGTTGGACTTAGTAGCACAATTGATAAACGACATCTTTGTCTGGGTATTGGTACTGGTCTTGCAGTTCTTAATATATGCTATTTCCAGAAGGGGGGGCTAAAAAATGATAGTTAGCATTATTATGCCGGCACACAACGCGGAGACGTACATTCGCGACGCTATTGATAGTGTTTTATCTCAAAGTTTCGAAGATTTCGAATTATTAATTGTAGATGATTTTTCTATAGATGGGACAGTAGAAGTGGTTAGATCTTACACGGATTCGCGGATTAAGTTGCACAGGCTAGAGTCCAACCTAGGTGCAGCGGGAGCACGCAATTATGGAATTCGCCAAGCTAAAGGAAGATATCTTGCCTTTTTAGATAGTGATGATTGTTGGAAACCAGAGAAATTGGCGATGCAGCTTGCTTTCATGAAGAAGAATAAAGTAACACTGAGCTATACGGCATATGATGTGATGAGTTCAGATGGTATACAAACAACTGGGCGTGTGAATGTGCCTGAATCTGTGACATATCGTTATTTATTGCGAAACACGATTATTGGTTGTCTCACGGTAATGATTGACACAGATAAAACTGGATTGGTACAAATGCCAGCCTTTAAAGGTGCGGAAGATACAGCAACATGGCTGACGATTTTGAAAAAAGGCCATATCGCTAGAGGTATAACAGAGTCACTGGCCGTTTATCGGAAAGGAAATGTGTCGCTCTCAAGTAATAAACTTCAAATGGCTAGATTAATCTGGAGGGTGTATCGGGAGAACCAGCAGATGTCGATTTTTACAGCTATGCAGCATTTTCCATTTTACTTATGGAATGGTTTCAGAAAACATATACGTACTGGTGGTTCTATAAAGTTGATGAAGTAGATTCTAAAATAGTCAATAAACTAAAAAAGTAGAAGGAAGTGCCAAACATTATGGAGCAAAAAGTACTTTCGGTTTCCAAATATGAGTATAAAAGAGTCAAACGAGCCGTTGATTTTATATTAGCTCTCATCGGTATCGTATTGTTGAGTCCCATTTTTCTTGTCGTAGCACTGGTAATCAAGCTGGATTCGCCAAAAGAGAAGGTGATTTTCATTCAAACAAGAACGGGACTTCAAAATAGGCCGTTCCAAATCTTCAAGTTTCGTTCAATGAGGAAAAGTAATCAGCCTGGTGGAGCTAGGAAGCATGTGTATGATTGGGCCAATGGTGTCCCAGATGATTTTGTTTTCAAATCCTCCATAGGGAGAGATCCACAAGTGTCTGCGGTCGGGGCCTTCATTCGGAAGTTCAGTTTAGATGAATTGCCACAACTATTTAATGTGGTACGTGGTGATATGAGCCTTGTAGGTCCGCGTCCAGAAATTCCAGCCATCACGGATTGGTATTCCAATGCCCAACAAATAAGGCTTTTGGTGAAACCAGGATTAACAGGCTGGGCGCAAGTAAATGGGCGGAGTAATATGAATCACGGCCAGAAAATGGTGTATGACAGCGAATATGTACAGAATATGAGCTGGAAATTGGACTGTAAAATCATCGTTATGACGGTGAAACAAATAATCCTCGGTAAGGATGCGGTATAAGCGATGAAGAAAGTCACAACGAATTACATTTCTGTTTTAATATATCAACTGCTGATTATCATTACGCCTATTTTCACGATGCCATATGTGATTCGAGTGTTGATGCCAGAAAATGTTGGAATTGAATCGTATATTAGTTCAGTTGTCCAAATATTTACGGCATTTGCTGCACTTGGAATGGGTGATTATGGTCGGAAAGTGATTGCGAGTGTGATGCGAAAACAGGATTTGAAAATCGAATTTTATAGCTTGTATCTGGTTCAAAGTTTTTTCTCAGTGGTGGTACTCATCACGTACCTTATTTTTGCCTTTCAAACCAAACAATATCAGTCGTTGTTCTTTATTAATTCACTCGTGATTATTTCGTATATGCTTGACATCACTTGGTTTTATACAGGACAGGAAAATATGAAAAATATCATGATTCGTAATATGATTGTTCGTCTAGGTTCGATGTTTGGCATCTTTTGCTTCGTAAAAAGTCCGGATGATTTAGCACTATATGTATGGATCAATGCCGTGACACTCTTCGCAGGGCAACTCGTGATATGGATTCCACTATTGGGACAATTGAAAGGGGTCGCGGTGGATTGGTCGAGAGCGAAGCAACATGTGAAACCAGTTATGACTATGTCAATTGTTCCTATCATCACGCTTATACCGCTCGCATTAAATAAAGTCATCTTAGGGAACATGACTTCAGCAATGGATGTTGGTTTTTATAACCAGGCATTTAAACTAATGACGCTGTTCGTTGTGTTTGTCACTGCTTTATCGACGGTTATGAGTCCGCGAATGGTTAAAGAATATAGTAGCGCTAATAAGGAAGCTTTTGAACATTCGATGTATTTCTCATTTAGTTACGTGTCATTGAGTACTTTACCACTTGTGACTGGCTTAATCGCTATTGCACCAAAGTTTATACCACTATTTCTTGGTACAGCATTTCACCCCTCCGTCTTGAACCTACAAATCTTAGCTCCAGCATTATTTTTCTCCGGTTTAGCCAGCATCTTCGGTTTACAAATACTAGTAACGATAGGCAAAAATAAAAGTTATGCAATTAGTGTGTTTATCGCAGCAGTCAGTAGTTTTGGCACAAACATTCTTTTCATTTCATGGTGGGGAAGCTATGGTACCGCGTTTTCTTACTTGATTTTTACGGCGATGACCTGTGTGCTTCAAGCATATTTTGCTCGAGAATATTATTCCATCAAGAATATGGTACGACAAATATGCCCGTATGCCATGGCAAGCTTGATTGCATTCGGCTATGAATGGGGCCTTTCCTACCTGTTTTTCGATTTCCATCCAGTTGTAATTATTGTTGTACAAGTTGTCATTGGTGCCCTTGTCTATCTTATGGTATTACTCTTACTCCGCGACCCACTTCTTTTCAAGGCTTGGTTTTGGATACGGTTGAAAGTCGTTCCTAAAATACAGAAAGAAAGAGGATAAGCACATGTTTAATTTTGATAGTATTCGTAATATGGCCGAATTATTGGCGAAAAAGAAAGCGATGTTAGCTGCTTGTTCGGTAAAAAAAATTGTTTTGCTTGGCGGAAGTAGTGTTCTGTACGGCTTCAACACGGATGAAATCCAGCGGCAACTTGGCAAACCAACTTTCAATATTGGTGTCAACGTGGGGTTAGGTTTTCAATACTTACTCGATAATGTAGAGGATTCATTGAAACCAGGTGACCATGTTGTGTTGCCACTAGAATTTAATCAGTATACAAATCCAGCCTATTATGTATTTGGTTTTGGGATTGATACGTTTGTACATCGAAAATATTGGCAAAATCAAGCGAAATATCATCAAAAATGGAAACTGTTCTTCATCTTGCTAAAGCATGCACGATCCTCGGGGACGCCTGAAAAACGTTTGAGACGTAAAGCCGCAAAACTTACAGAAACAGGTTGTTATCTAGGATTGGACACGCAAGTCCGAGATCCGCAAGTATTACGAGGCATTTCCTTCCCAAAAACATTTCAGGTGACTCCAACGATGCAGGTCATAGCTGATTTTATCGCAAGGTGCCGTGAGAACCATATCCAGGTTACTTTGCTTCCCCCAGCTTTTTATGCAAAAGAAATCAACTATGTATATCTTGAAAAACTGTATGCCTACTTTAGTGAAACGGTACCTCCCGATTTGTTCCGATTAGATGATTCAGAAGTATATGATTCTCTGTATCACGCCAATCAAAATGGACAAACTCGTATCACACAAAAACTCATTGCTTTGCTTAATAACTCCAAAAATAGAGAGGAATTATAAATTCATGATGAAACTAAAATTTGAAAATAAAGAAGCTAACATTGCGGTTGTTGGGCTTGGATATGTTGGATTACCGCTGGCGGTTGCATTTGTAGAAAAGGGATTCCACACGATTGGCTATGATGTGAGTGAGAAAAAAGTGACAGCATTGAGGCAAGGTGTGTCGGATATTGCGGATATTTCCAACGAAACACTACAATGTTGCCTCGATACAAACGATTTTGAGTTATCATCTCAACCAGCATGTTTGCAAGAAGCAGATGCAATTATTATTTGTGTGCCAACTCCATTAACCGAAGCAATGGAGCCAGATATGCGTTTTATCGAACATGCGATGCAAGATATTGTTAGGTATGCAAAACAAGAAGTTTTTATCTCACTTGAAAGCACCACTTACCCTGGCACAACGCGCGAACTTATTTGCGGACCGATGTTGGAAAAAGGATATACGCTGGGTCATGATTTCTTCGCTTGTTACTCACCAGAGCGTGTCGACCCCGGCAATAAACAATTCCACACCTTGAATACACCAAAAGTTGTCGGTGGCATAAATGAAAAATCAAAAGAACTCGGTGAAATTTTATACGGGCAAGTGATTGACACGATTGTTCCAGTAAACTCTACAGAGGTAGCGGAAATGAGCAAGCTTCTGGAGAATACTTTCCGTAGTATCAATATCGCCTTTATTAACGAAATGGCTTTGTTAGCAGAAAAAATGGGTATCGATATTTGGGAAACGATTGAAGCAGCAAGTAGTAAGCCGTTTGGTTTCATGAAATTCACACCAGGCCCTGGTATTGGTGGGCACTGTATTCCACTTGATCCGATGTACTTGTCATGGAAAGCAAAAGCGAAAAACTTTTACAGTCGTTTTATCGAATTAGCACATGAAACTAATCACTTAATGCCAGAAAAAATGGTCGAGCACGCGGCAGAAGCTCTAAATCTACATCAAAAAGCAATCAATGGCTCGAAAATCTTGCTTATTGGTATGGCGTATAAAGAGAATAGTAACGATTTGCGTGAATCCCCAGCTCTACACATCTACGAACAACTCGTAACGCGTGGCGCGGATGTGGCATTTTGTGACCCCGAAGCACCAGTGTTTCGAGATAGAAGAGGAAACATGCAACAAAGTACTGCCGTCGATTATGAAGCCTTTGCGACATACGATTTAGTTATTATTATTACGCCGCACCAATTATTTGATTTGGAACAAATAGGGGCACATAGCCAGTTGATTTTGGATACGAAAAATGTATTAAAAGATGCGTTCCAAGAGAAAAAATGGACCTATGGGAAAATCAAGATGACTCAATCGATGGCGAAAGGAATCCTTTAAACAATGTGCAGGAAAATTTTGTTTTTTGTCACAGAGTTCCCGACACTTTCCGAAACGTTTATTCTAAATCAAATAACAGGTGCATTGGATTTAGGGAATGATGTCACGATTTTAGCATTGAAACGAGGCAACATAGAACAGGTGCATGCGGATATAAAGACATACGGCTTATTGGAAAAAGTCATTTATGTTAATTTATCGAATCATAAGGGAAAACGATTGATGCAGGCTATTTCTTGTGGAGTGAGGAATCCGATTCGAACGATGAGATTATTGAATTATAAGAAATACGGCGCTATCACGAAAACTTTACAGCCAGTCATTGCAGCTCATAAAGTACCGAAACAAGCCTTTGATCTAATTGTGGCACATTATGGAAATGTAGGCTTGATTGCGAGTATCTTGCAAAACCAGGGATTATTGACTGGTCAACTGGTTACCTTTTTCCATGGATATGACGTCACACGTATTGTAGAACAAAAGGGCGCAACATTTTATGAATTTCTGTTTCAATCGGATAGCGCCTTGTTACCTATCAGTGATTTCTGGGCACGACGTCTAATCGAACTTGGCGCAAATAAAGAAAAAATACGTGTTCATCACATGGGCATTGATATAAATCGTTTTCCTATGCAGTCACTACAGCCTACGCAACAAACGTTACAGTTACTACTCGTTGCCCGTTTAACTGAGAAAAAAGGAATTCCTGATGCAATTCGTGCCGTACAGTTCCTACAAGCACATGGCCTTGATACGGTATTACATCTTGTTGGTGACGGTGAAAATCGGGTGCAACTAGAAGAGCTTACCGCAAGTCTAAAGCTACAAAACCAGGTTCAATTTCATGGCTTTTTGGATCAAGACCAAGTGAAGGTACAATTTCAAACAAGTGACTTATTCATTTTACCGAGTGTTGTTGCGCAAGATGGGGATATGGAAGGAATTCCTGTATCACTGATGGAAGCGATGGCTCAAGGAAAGCCTGTCATCTCCACGATACACAGTGGTATCCCAGAACTTATTACGCACGGGAAAACTGGTTTTCTCGTTCCAGAACATGACGCTGAAGCACTGGGACAGGCCATTCTTGATTATTTACAACTTTCAGAAGAAAGAAAAGTCCAGATGGTCAACCAAGCGCGAGAAAAAGTATGCGATGCATTTGATATAGAGGTACTAAATAACAGGTTATTTCGAGAAGAAATTAATAAATCGTTTGAAACAAGATAATATTCGTATAGATCTAAATAAGGAGATTAAAAGGATGAAAAATACCATTTTAGTAACAGGTGGTGCAGGTTTTATAGGCAGTCATTTAGTGGAGGCCTTGGCTAGCGGTGATTCAAACACTGTTATTGTTTTTGACAATCTGAGTACTGGTAGAATTGAAAATATCCCAAACTTAGAAAACGTATCCTTTGTAAGAGGAGATGTACAAAGTGAAGAAGATATTACACAGCTTTTCTCCGAATTTACCTTTGATTACATCTATCATTTAGCGGCTGTTGCAAGTGTTGCAGAATCGGTGAATCATCCACTAGAAACGCATCGGGTGAACATGGATGCCACGATTTATTTATTGGAGGCTACCCGTTTTCAAGAAAAAGAAGTTCACAAGTTCGTTTTTGCCTCATCGGCAGCTGTATATGGTGCAGAACCGACATTACCGAAAACAGAACAATCTATCGTTGACCCCATTACGCCTTACGGAATCGACAAATATGCTTCTGAAAAATATGTTATAACTTATGGGCAGTTATACGGTTTAAATGTTGCTGTTGCGAGATTTTTTAATGTATATGGCCCGCGACAAAACCCATCATCACCCTACTCTGGCGTTCTATCAATTCTTGTAAGAGTGTCTAAACAACTGAGAAAAGGGAAAAATAGCTTATTCCAAATATTTGGAGATGGTGAGCAAATACGTGATTTTGTTTTTGTTGAAGATGTTGTACAAGGACTTATTTTGTTGGCAACGAAGAAGGAAATCCAAGCAGAGGCATTTAATATCGCTTCAGGAGAAAAGCACACAATCCATGAGATTATTACCATTTGTGAAACAATACTAGAAATAAATATTCCACTGTCGTATGGCAAAACACGCAAAGGGGATATTAAGCAGTCCTATGCATCCATTGATAAAATAGGGAAAATTGGTTATAAACCACAATTTACGATGCGTCAGGGCTTAGAAAAATATATGATGTATGAATAAATAATAGAAAGCAAACGAAACACTTTCTATTCTGTGTAGATAACCAATGCTAAGTAAAACGGTATACATTAATCAAAGGGCTCACCGACTAAAAATTGGTGAGTCCTTTTTCTTAATGATGCTAATAAACCACACGCTCTGCGTGTGCGGCGACGGATAGCTTTAGCGTTAAAAATCTCCTTTCGCTATAATAGAATTGGCCGCAAACCAAATTCTGTGCGAAAGGAGATTTTTTTTATGCCTAGTAACGATGATAGTAGTTTATCACATACTCGTTGGAATTGTAAGTATCATATTGTGTTCACTCCAAAATATCGACGAAAAATTATCTATGGTCAACATCGAAAGGAATATTTCGAAAAGAATATTTGGGGACGATTTT
>NZ_AODL01000027.1 GCF_000525995.1 Paenilisteria riparia FSL S10-1204
CAAAGCATAATAAAATACTGGGCATACATAAAGCGCCTCACGTCTGCTCACTTCCTTCTCGTAAAAAAATGCCGATACTTTTGTACGGAAAAAGAACAAGATACATGCTACTAGTAATAAAAAAAAAGTGACGTAACAAGCATCCAAAACATCGTTGTTACTTGAACACTTATATCTGTTGCATAATAGCCTTGATAAAACACAACACCTAGAAAAGCAGGAAAGCTATTACCAACTAAACTTGGAATTTCATACGCTGTCCAAATAAAGGAAACTAGTATAACAGCCAGTTCAGCAAGTTGAGGAGCAATTTTTGGGAATTCAACTGTTGTAAATAAGCGCCACGTGCCACCACCGGAAAGACGCACAACATCTACTTCTGCCCTCTCTATTTTGCGATACGTTACCATCAAATAAAAAATAACAAACGGAATTTCTTTTAGTAAATAGGTTAGTAAAATTTCGAATGTCCCATAAATTTTATGATAGTCGCCAATGTACGGATAAATAAAAGAAAATAGTAAATATACATAGAGTGCTACAACGAAGTGTGGATAGTAAAAGCTAATATTCAAACGCGTTATCGCCTTTGCAACGTGAGGATTTACCAAAACACGGCGCACAATCATGACACCGATACTAATAGAAAGTAGCGTCGCTATCACGCTTATCGCAAGGGAGTATAGCACACTACTCATGATACGGTTTTTGTATGCTTACTTCTAAGATTTCATGCCAGTTCGCACCTAGCATAGTCATTTTCCAAAGAAGCATCGCAACAGCAAAAATACTCACAAATCCTAGTAATAGTGGAATGCTAAAAGCAAGGCCTTTACGGATAGACATATTGACCCCACTCTTTCTGAATTGCCTCTGCTGTTGTATCTGGGAACTCATCTAGCGCCTGCCAACTGTTATAAAACTGATTCCCAGTCTTGCCAGCTGCCTCAAATTTTGCTTGCCAATCTTGCGACATCTGGTCGGTTAATAGTGTCGTTCCGTCACCCCAAACAGAGGTTTTCAATTTCTCCGCCTGCGCTTCTTCCGACAACAAGTAGTTAATAACAACAAGTGATGCTGCGGGCTGCTGCGTATTAAAGGCCATCGATAAGTAATGCGCGTTCGTTAAAGCCCCATTTTCAAAAGCAAATGTCCGCGTCGCTTTCGGAAAAGTTCCGTCCTGTATAAACGGTAAAGCACGCCGCTCATTAAAGCCCATTGTAAAATCAACCTGTCCTTGTGCGTACAACTGATCCAATTCCTGCAATGTCTTCGGATATGTTTTCCCTTCACGCCATAAATACGGAGCCAATGATTGTAAATACGTATACGCCTTCACACGATCCGATTTAGTCGGCGCTTTTGTGAATGTTTTCCCTGGGTTTTGTGCATAAATGATTTGGCGTACGAATGCATCTCCTGTAAAGTCGGCCACATCTGGGTACGTGAAACGACCTGGATTGGCTTTAACCCATGCAGTTAAATCGGCTAGGTTAATCGGAGGTTTTGCCACTTTTTCACTGTTGTATTGCAAGACGAATGATGTTTTCCCCCATGGGGCTTCCAGCTCTTCAATAGCATTTCCAGCATCTTTTTTCGTTAAGCGTGGGTCTACCAATTTCGCCACATTTGGAATTTGCTTGGTAATTTTTCCGTATAAGAGACCGTTATCTTTTGCTACTTTAAAATTTTGACCGTTAATCCATACAATATCAATACTTCCATCTTTCTTTCCTGCCTGTTTTTCGCTATTTAGTTTTTGAATAAATTTCTCTGTGTCCATAGGAATACGTTTTAGCGTTATATCATACTTTTTTTTTTGACATTAGGTGTAACAAATTGATCAATGTATGTGTTAATATTCTGATCTCCACCCCACATATAAAAATGTACTGTTTTCCCCTTGGCTTCTTGTTTTAGCTGTGATTCGTTCATGCCAGCAACGCTAGCCGTATCGCCATTCCCACAAGCCGTTACAATGAAAATCATCGCCATTACTACTAGCAGCAATAGTCGCTTCATTTTTCCTCCCCCTTTGTAGGCAACGTTAAAATAAATACGCTCCCTTTGCCTATCTCGCTTTCAACACGTAAATCGCCATCATGTAATTGCGCCAAATTTTTTTGCGATATGAAGACCTAATCCTGACCCCCCATGTGCCAAATTCCGCGATTTCTCGACACGATACAAACGATCAAAAATTCGCTCTTGCTCCGCCTTTGAAATTCCCATACCGAAATCTTTTACTCGAAATGCAATTCGTTCTTTTTCACAAACGACGGTAATTGCAATTCCTGTACCAGCATCTGAAAACTTCAACGCATTCTCCAATAAATTATACAAAATTCGCATTAAAAAGCGTTGATCTGCAAAAACAGATTGACAATCCGACGCAATTTCCACATGTACGTCACGGTGCTCCCGTTTTAGCTGAACATCAAACCCTTCTAACACATTAACTAACAACTGATCAATCCAGACCCTCTCAAATTCTAGTTTTGGTTCCTTCTTATCAATTGCAGCGACATCCATTAGTTCATCTACTAAGTCTGTCAAACGCATCGTCTCACGCTGAATCGTCCGCAAATATTGTTGCCGCTCCACGTCGGTCGTAATCATCCCGTCTAAAATAGCTTCTGAGAACGATCGAATAGAAGCAATTGGTGTTTTAATATCGTGGGACAGGTTGGCAATCAGCTCATTTCGAGATTCTTCGCCTTGCTTAATCTGGCGAAACATTTGATCTAATTTCATCGTCATTTCATTAAAATCTTCTGCTAACATTTTCGTTTCAATGGAACCGGTCACTTCTACTTGCCCTGAAAATTCTCCACGTGCAATTTCACGACTTTCCTTGCTCAGTCGATCAATCGAACGAAAAGCTGGGAGCATCAACAAATAATTAATCACAAATGCAAACATGCTAGCGCCTAACGTGATTAATATTGTAAAAATAACCAAATTAGTGTTAAAAATCATCTTATATGCGCTAAAACCAAGTACGACCGTTACAATGATAACACCTATGGCATAAGAGAGTAGAAGCAATGTTCTTAATTTCATGAAGGCTCCACCACCAATTCGAACTTATAACCTAAGCCCCACACAGTCTTGATAAATATTGTTTCCGTACTATTCACTTGTAATTTTTCCCGCAAATGATGGATGTGAACGTTAATTGTATTGGCATCTCCGTCATATTCATAACCCCAAATTCGCTCGATTAATTCCGACTTAGAGAAAACGCGTTTATTCTCACTGGCGAGCAACCAGAGCAAATCAAATTCCTTAATCGTCAACTCCAGTTCCTGCCCATCTACTGTGGCTAGTCTTTTATTTTTGTCCAAAGAAAGAGGACCATGCGTTACTATTTCAGGAGTAGCAACGCGATTGGAACGCCGCAAAATATTCTTCACCCGCAAAACTAATTCCCGAGGACTAAACGGCTTTGACATATAGTCATCGGCTCCTAACGTTAAACCATATAGTCGCTCTTTCTCTTGTGTTAATGCACTTAAATATAAAAACGGCGTATCCTTCTCACGTTCCTGAATTTCCATAATGAGCGTATGTCCGTCCATTTTTGGCATCATAATATCAACAACCATTAAATCCACACGCTCCGCATCATAAATACGTAACGCCTCTTCTCCATTATGCGCAGTAAGAACACGAAATCCTTCTTTTTCCAAGTATCGTCGGCACACGTCAATAATCGTTTCCTCATCATCCACTAATAAAATCGTGTTCATTACGCTTCACCTCGTGTTCATTTTTTATTGAAAAGATATAAAAAATTGCCGTATCCTTTCTCAGCCATCTGATCTTTCGGTATGAATTGTAGCGCAGCAGAGTTCATACAATAGCGCAAATGCGTTGGTTGCGGTCCATCTGAGAAAACATGACCTAAATGCGAGTCCGCGTGCTTGCTACGAATTTCAGTCCGTTTCTGCACTAAAAAATCATCTTCTTTTTCATAAATATTGTTTGGCACAAGCGGTTTTGTAAAACTGGGCCATCCTGTTCCAGAATCATATTTGTCTGTCGAACTAAATAACGGCTCACCAGAAACGAGATCTACATAAATCCCTTCTGCCTTGTTCTTATCATATTTGTTTTGAAAAGCCGTTTCTGTCTGATTTTGTTGTGTTACTCGATATTGTTCGTCGGTTAATTTTGCTTTAATGTCGGCTTGTGTATAGCTTTCTGGATAGCTCGGCAATCTAACCTCTCTATCTTTTCCCCAGTGCTCATCTAAGAAACTATCACGGCCAGAACCATTACGGTAAAATTTATAACTTTTTGGGTGTTTCTTATAATAGTCTTGATGATACGTTTCAGCTTGATAAAATGCACCCGAAGCCTTAATAGGTGTAACTACTTTGCTGAAGCGGTCCGTCGAAATTAGTGCCTTTTTCGATGCCTCTGCTTCCGCTTTTTGTTCAGCATTCACATAGAAAATACTTGCACCATATTGCGTTCCTCGATCGACAAACTGTCCTTTCGCATCTGTCGGGTCAATCTGACGCCAAAACACATCCAGAAGTTGTTCATAGGAAATCACTTTCGGATCATATTTAATCATCACTGCTTCTTGATGCCCTGTGTTCCCGCTAGATACTTCGTCATACGTCGGATTTCTAGTCGTCCCTCCAGTATAGCCTGAAATAACATCATTCACACCTTTTAGCTTTTCAAATGGTGGCTCCATACACCAGAAGCACCCTCCGGCAAATATAGCTACCTCTTGTCCAGATCCGTCATCACCAACATTTTGATATATAATATTTTCGCTACCATTTGATTTTTCGCTTTGATGAGAAACATAGGCATACACGCCCCATCCTATAGCAAGTAGCACGATAACAATAATGCTATACTTTAACCACTTTTTCATGATCATCAACCTCCAGATTAGTACTAAACTTTTATCATTTTACATTTAGGATTCTGCGATATCATTGTACTGAAAAGTAGTTTCATATTGCTTATCTAATTATTATGTAATTCTTAAGTTTTGACATAATGTATGATTCTCTACGTAATATATTGGTATTTTACCATTATACAACCTATAAAAACAGTATTTCCCATTATCGCTATAAAAAAAGAGAACAGGATACGTCTCCCATTCTCTGAAACAATTTACTTATTCGGATAGTTCTCTAAGAAATAAATCAATGTTTGTAGTTCCGTCGTTAAATCAATATGATGCACACGAACATGTTTTGGTACGCTAATACGTGCAGGTGTAAAGTTCAGAATACCTTTCACGTTTGCTTCCAATAAACGGTCAACTGTCGTCTGTGCCTCATCTGATGGTACTGTCAAAATAACCACTTCGACTTTGTTTTCTTTCAATAAATCCTGCATATCATTTAAGTGGTAAATCGGAATATTTTGTTGCACAGTTCCAACTTTGTTTGTATCCACATCAAACGCCGCTACAATTTTGATATTATTGTTTTTCATGAAATTATAGTGTAATAGTGCGGTCCCCAAATTACCAACACCAATAATCGCTACATTTGTTTGTTTGTCTTGGCTCAATGTTTTGCTAAAGAAGTCTAATATGTAAGACACATTATAACCATAGCCCTTCTTGCCAAGTGCTCCGAAATAGGAGAAATCACGGCGAATTGTTGCGGAGTCCACCTTTACGGCTTCACTTAATTCCGCAGACGATACTCTTTCCTTACCTGATTCATGTAAATACTTCAAATAACGATGGTAAAGCGGCAAACGCTTTGCTGTAGCTTGTGGAATCTTGCCTGTTTCCTCAATCATGTTTGTTTCCCTTCTTCCTCTTGAATTTAAAAATGGATCAATGAATAATCCTTGCGCTAAGAAACATGTATCTATCACAAGTTGAATGATTATTTCACACTCGTTGCTCTTTTCACATGCTTGCTTATTTACTATAAACATTTCACATAGATTTCACAATGTTTTTGCTCACAGATAATGTTACTATTTTGTTACAACACTTCATAAAATACATTATATCGCAAAGCAAATCATATTGCTAGCATTTTCACAATATCGAGTTTGTGAAATAAATGATGGTAAGCGTTTCCTATCTCAGACCATTGCTTATCCCCCTGCTTTGCGATAAACTAGAAATAGAGATATTTTGAAGATGAGGGGAAAAATTACAATGATTCTTTTGCAAGTTCAACAGATTGTCAAGCATTTTGGTGCTGAAACGATATTAGAAAATATAAAATTAGAAGTGCAAACAAATGATCGAATTGCATTAGTGGGTCGAAATGGTGCGGGAAAATCAACATTGCTCAAAATCATCGCGGGAGAATTAAGCTATGATGGTGGCACCATTTCCAAACCAAAACATGTGCAAATCGGCTATTTGGCGCAAAACACAGGTCTTGCGTCGACGAAGACGATTTGGAATGAAATGCTCACTGCTTTTACTGGTTTACAAGCAATGGAACACGACTTACGGGCCTTGGAGGCGCGTCTTGGTGAGCCGGAAATTTACGAGAATAAAGAACAGTACGACCAAACAATGAAAGAATACGATTTACTGCAACATACATTTAAGGAACAGGGCGGTTACCAGTACGAGGCCGAGATTCGCTCTGTTTTGCATGGTTTGCGTTTTTATGAAGAGGATTATGGGAAGCTAATCGAATCGCTCAGTGGCGGCCAGAAGACGCGTCTTGCGCTTGCAAAGCTTTTGTTGGCACGACATGATATTCTAATTCTCGATGAACCGACCAACCATTTGGACATCGCTACCCTTTCCTGGCTTGAAACCTACTTGCAAAACTATAAAGGCGCGCTGCTGATCGTGTCTCATGATCGTTATTTCTTGGATAAAGTAGTGAATCAAGTGTATGAAATTAGCCGAACACACATTGACCGTTATGTCGGCAATTATTCGCGGTATCTCGTTCAGAAGCAAGCCAAATTAGAACAACAATGGAAAGAGTTTGATAAGCAACAAGAAAAAATCGCGAAACTAGAAGATTTCGTAGCACGCAACATTGTCCGTGCATCCACAACGAAACGGGCCCAAAGCAGACGTAAACAACTCGATAAACTTGACCGGCTTGACCGACCGCAAGGCGATGAAAAAGCAGCACATTTTGGTTTTCCATTTGATCGCGCGAGTGGCAAGGATGTTTTGTTTGTGGAAGATTTGGCGATTGGTTATGCGGTAGATAAACGCGTGTCACAGCAACTCACTTTTGATATGAAACGGCATGAAAGCATTGCCCTTGTTGGTCCGAACGGAATTGGTAAATCAACCTTTTTGAAAACATTGATTGGTGATATTCCAGCGCTTTCTGGTGATTTCCGCTTTGGAACGAATGTGCAGATTGGGTATTATGACCAGGAACAAGCGAGATTGAACTCGAATAAATCGATTTTACATGAGTTATGGGACGATTATCCGGAGCTAGATGAGCAGACAATTCGGACGACACTTGGGAACTTCTTGTTTTCCGATGATGATGTTTTGAAGGTAGTGAATACGCTAAGTGGTGGCGAAAAAGCCCGTGTGGCATTAGCGAAGTTAACATTGGTTGGCGCTAACTTGCTCATTCTCGATGAACCGACCAACCATTTAGACATTGAAAGCAAGGAAGTTTTAGAAGCAGCGCTGATTGATTTTGAAGGCACGATTTTGTTTGTGTCGCATGACCGTTATTTTATCAACCGCATTGCCTCTAAAATCGTGGAGATGCACCCTGATCATGCGCAAGTTTATCTTGGTGATTATGATTATTATCAGGAAAAACTGGCAGAACAACGAGAACATGCACGTCTCGATGCGCAAAATCAACCGGTTACCCTGGAGGAAAAACAATTAACTACTGCCAAACAAGCTTTTCACCTAGACAAGGAACAGCAAAAAATCCTCCGTCAGAAAAAGCGTAAATTAGAAGAAATCGAAGCCAAAATGGAAGAAACCGATGGGAAAATTAGCGAGATTGAGCATGAACTTCTGGATCCTGTGATTTACCAAGACCACGAGGCTGCGTATGCTCGAACGGAGCAATTAGATACATTGAAGCAGTTAAGTGAAGACCTGATGGAAGAATGGACTATTTTGAGCGAAGAATTAGAGGAATAAAAAATACGGCGGTGAAATCTACTATCAGATTTCATCGCCGTATTTATCGTGTGTTCAATTATTTCGTGCCGCCTCTGTTTGCGCCACCGCCGCCAGAACCTTTGCGTTCATTGCTATAACGTCGTCCGCCGCCGGAACCGCCTTTACCGCCGCCACGATAACCTCCACCGCCAGAACCTTTACGATCGCCACCACGGTAGCCACCTTTATTGCCTCCGCGATAACCGCCACCTTTGCCTTTACCGCCGCCGCCTTTGCCTCCACGATGAGGTAATGGACGTTCTTCGGTAATATGGACTGGTGTTTGATCTGGTTCTTTAGATAACATTTTTAGCATAGCTGCTGCAATGTCAGTTGGATCGTATTCTTCTAGTAATTTCGTTGCAACCACTTTATAATCTGCTAGGCTGCCTTCGCGAACGATTTCAGCGATTTTTTCAGTTGCTACACGTAATTGACCTTCGAAAGCTTCATCCCAAGTTGGTGGTTGAAGTGGTGTCATCCGTTTTTTCGTTGTATCTTCCACGATTTTCAGGTAACCCATTTCACGTGGTGATACGAATGTTACTGCCATACCTTCTTTACCAGCACGACCAGTACGGCCGATACGGTGAACGTAAGACTCAGGATCTTGCGGAATGTCAAAGTTATACACGTGTGTTACGCCAGAAATATCAAGGCCACGAGCCGCTACGTCTGTTGCAACAAGTACGTCGATTTTACCTTCTTTAAACTTGCGCAAAACACTCATACGTTTCGCTTGTGTTAAGTCACCGTGAATACCTTCAGCAACATAACCGCGCATATCAAGTGCACGAGACACCTCATCAACACGACGTTTCGTACGACCGAAAACAATCGCAAGTTCAGGTGATTGTACATCCAAAAGTCTAGAAAGAACGTCAAATTTCTCTCTTTCATTCACTTTCACGAAAAATTGCTCGATTAATAGAGCTGTCATTTCTTTTGTTTTTACGCGAACCAATTCAGGGTCTTTCATGAAACGTTCTGCAATACGCTGGATTGGTTTTGGCATTGTTGCTGAGAATAGCAACGTTTGGCGCTCATCAGGCACCGTTTTTAAGATAGATTCAATGTCGTCAATGAATCCCATGTTTAGCATTTCATCTGCTTCGTCCAGAACTAATGTCTCAACATTTTCTAAACGCAATGTTTTACGATTAATATGATCTAAAATACGTCCTGGCGTACCAACAACGATTTGTGGGTTCTTCTTCAATGAACGGATTTGGCGGCTAATATCTGAACCACCGTATACTGCTAATACGTGCAAACGTTTGTCGTAAGCTAATTTGTAAAGCTCTTCAGAAACCTGAATCGCAAGCTCACGCGTTGGTGCAATAATAAGCGATTGTACACCGTTCTTCTTGTTATCAATTTTGTTGATAAGTGGCAGACCAAATGCTGCTGTTTTACCCGTACCTGTTTGTGCTTGACCAATAATATCTTTACCTGCGAGTCCTAGTGGAATCGTCTTTTCTTGGATTGGGGTAGCTTCCTCAAATCCCATTCTGTTTACTGATTTAACAATTTGCGGATCTAAACCGAACTCCGAAAACTTTGTCAATGTCATTTCTCCTTTAAAAATAAGTTTTTTTGGGAGAGCACTTTCTCATCTTCATCATCTTTACTCATCGTTTTAAGTCATCTGTTTAATGCAAGCTAGCCGTTCTTTCTTCGTGAAATAAACGCCCGCATTTTTCATTTTTCTGCAATAGAAAAGCTTGGGATCCCAAGCATATGATTCACGACATAATGGAGTTTAGAACATAAGCCAGATAAATCGGCGGCAAGCGTTCGCATTCCAACACTTTGGTAGACTTCCGGTGCTACTTCGCATACGCTACGCTTAACTTCTCGCATGGTCGGGGATACAACTCCCTCCCTGCTTTCAGTCATCACATACTTGAGTATGCTCCGCTTCCGGCTTCCACCAAACTCTTGGAATACAAACGCTTTCGCTCGATTTGTGTAAAGCCAAATGTACGTCTTACCCTAAAATAGATTTAATAATTAGGGTGTGACATTCAATGGCTCGCTTTTAGTCTTGTTCTAAAGCTCTACGCAAAAAATAAAAAAGCCCTCTAAATAATAATGTAGGCTTATCGTAAAAACCTAATTAACTTCCACAAACCATCATAACACGGATTCCTTGTGTTTTCAATGATTTAAGCCAGATTGATGGAATAAATTTGGCGGTAGCGGTTTCATTGTTTGCCTCTCTCAACTAGCAAAATAGCACCACAAAATCTGATTTCTCGACTTTGTAATGCTATCCTTTATTTTATAACAATGTGTCTACTACTTCTTTTAGTCCCATTCCGTATGACCCTTTTACCATGATATACTCATTACCAGTCACGTTTGCTAACAATGCTCCTTTTAAGGCTTCTTTTGTTTCAAAGTGCGCCACATTATCAGCACCAAGTTGTTCTGCGGCGGCTTTTGCGAAAGCGGTCATGTGTGTTCCGTATGCGAAGACTTGGTCCACAGCACCATGTTGGATTGTTTTTCCTGCTTCGTAATGGAACTTGTCTGCATCAGCGCCTAGTTCCAACATGTCAGCTACAACAACGAATTTCTTTTTACCCGTGGAATCAAGATGCATGAATGTTTTTAGCACAGCAGTTAATGCTGTTGGGCTTGAGTTATAGGCATCGTTCAAAATTTGGCTACCTTTCGCGCCAACAAGCCATTCTAAGCGGCTCGCGGAACGTTCCATATTCGCCAATGCTTCTTTCACGTCTTCTGGAATAATCCCCAGTTCACGCGCAGCAAGCATCGCGGCCATCGTGTTAAACACGTTATGTTCACCAACGATTGGTACAAAAATCGCTACATCAGGCGCCTCATTTGTCGTAAATGTCGTGCCTTCCATCTCTGTCTGAATCGTCACCGGCTGAATGTCTCCGGTCTCACCAAACGTCGCCGTGCGATATGCATTACTTACAAGTGGCTTCAACAGCTGCTCATCACTAGGATAAATCAGCAAACTTGTTTCGCGCAAGCCTTGCGTCACTTCCATTTTTGCCTCAGCGATTCCTTCTCTGGAACCAAGATGTTCCAAATGTGCTTCACCGATATTCGTAATTATCGCTATATCTGGTTCCACAATCTTCGTCAGTACTTCAATCTCATGACGATGATTCATGCCCATTTCAAGTACCGCAACTTCTGTATCCTCTGGCATACTTAAAATCGTATAAGGCAAACCAATGTGATTATTAAAATTCCCGCCCGTTTTGTGCACACGGTATTTCTGTGAAGCGATTGCCGCCATGATATCTTTTGTCGTCGTTTTCCCGTTACTTCCTGTAATCGCAATCGTTTTGGGCGCTACTTGTTTCAAATAAGCTTTCGCCAAGCTCTGCAATGCTAGTAACGTATCTTCTACCATCAAAACAGGAACGCCAACTGGTGGATTCGGAACATCTTTTTGCCAAAAAGCCGCTGCTGCACCTGCTTCATGTGCCTGCCCAACAAAAGCATGCCCATCGCGCGATTCGCCAATAAAAGGCACAAATAAATTGCCCGTCTCAATCTGACGCGTATCAAAGCAAACACCTGTAATCACAACATCTTTCCAAGCTCCTATATCATTTAAAATCGGTATCATATCTACAATTTCGCCAACTGTTCTTTTCACTTACATTTCCTCCAAATTCCGAGAAAAAAGCAGCCCAGCGAGGCACTGCTTTCTTCATTCATTTAATCTTCTAGCGTGTATTTCAATTTATTATTCGCATCATGACGTTCTATCGCCAAATCAACTAATTTACTAATCAAATCCGTATATGGCAAACCGCTTTCTTGCCAAAGCAACGGATACATGCTAAACGGTGTGAAACCAGGCATCGTGTTGACTTCATTCAAGAAAATTTGATTGTCTTTCGTTACAAAAAAGTCGGCACGAACTAAACCGCTTGCGTCCAAACCTGTAAAAGCTCGCGTTGCATAATCCACTAATTGCTCATAAATCGCTGGTTCCAAATTAGCCGGAATCGCCATCACCGTATCATTATCTTGATACTTCGCCTTATAATCATAGAAAACAGCAACTTCTCCTTTTGGAATAATTTCACCAGCAACAGAACAAGCTGGTTTATCATTTCCTAATACAGCAACCTCAATTTCGCGAGCAACAACACCTTGCTCTACCACGATTCGGCGGTCATAACGCAATGCTTCTACCATCGCCTCCACTAAGGTGTCACGATCTACTGCTTTACTAATCCCAACACTGGAGCCTAAATTCGCTGGTTTGACAAACACCGGATAAACGAGTTCCGACTCGATTTTAGCAAGCATTTCCTGTTGTGATTCTTCCCACTCAATCGCACGCACTGCTACTGAAGCAACTTGCGGAATACCTGCATCTGCAAAAACCATTTTCATCACGATTTTATCCATTGCAGCCGCAGAAGCAAGAACACCGTTTCCAACATACGGCAAGTCCAGCACTTCTAGCAAGCCCTGTACCGTGCCATCTTCACCATTAGGACCATGCAACAATGGAAAAACAACCAGTGGTTCCGCGCTCTGCTCTTCACGAATAGATGCCGGACTAATCGCTAAACCATGCGAAGCCTCACCCTCTTGATTCGCTAAACGCAATTGCTCCATTTGTTCAAATCGAAGTTGCTCTACAAAATCTACTTTTTGCGTTAGGATCGGGCCTTGAACCCAATCGCCATCATTTGTTATGTAAATCGGTTGCACACTAAATTTATCAAAAGCCAAAGCATTAATGACTGAAAAAGCTGTCTGTAAAGAAATCTCATGTTCCGCAGACTTCCCACCATAGAGCACCACTAATTTTGTTTTCATACTATCCCTCCGTCGATTCCCTAAATCAATTACAATCTATTTTAACATGTTTTTCACCGAAAGAAAGCGAAACATAAAAAAAAGCACCTAAAAATAGATGCTAAACTGTAGAAAAATTATCTTTTACATCAAAGTCTTGTTCGTTCTCTCCTTGTTTCTAAGCATTATTAAGCGCCGGAAGTTAATTTCAAGCCGATGACGCCAGCAATTATTAGTGTGATAAATAATAATTTCAGTGCGCTTTTCTTTTCTTTAAAGAGGAACATGCCCATGAGAACCGAGCCGACCGCGCCAATTCCCGTCCAGACTGCATAGCCTGTGCCAATCGGGATTGTTTTTAAAGAAAGCGATAGTAAGAAAAAGCTGAAAATCATGAAAATAATCGTCAATACTGTGTATTTCCAAATTTTAAAGCCTTCGGAAAGTTTCATCATGACAACAAAGCCCATTTCGCAAATGCCTGCAATCAATAAGAAAATCCATGCCATTATTTCTCACCTGCGCTTTCTGCCTTGTTCCCACCATCAACGAGTTTCAACCCAATAATGCCAACAAGAAGGACTGCAAGCGAAATAATTTTCCAGAGCCCTGCTGATTCGTTTAGGAACAACATGCCGATAATCGCCGTTCCTGCCGCGCCAATCCCCGTAAACACCGCATATGCCGTACCAATCGGGATTTTACGCATCGCCCGCGCAAACAAATAAAAGCTCACAATCAAAAAGGCAATCGTTAACAAACTCCATCCCAGTCTTGTAAAACCATGTGCTTCTTTCAAACCAAATGCCCAAACAATTTCAGACAACCCGGCAAGCACTAAATATAACCATGCCATTATCTTTTCCTCCTGAATAATCGGGCTGTCCCAAAATTGTGAAAAATACGTCTATCCGTATCCGAAAGGTCATCCTTTCTAAAACTTACATTACATCAATGATGCTAGTGCTACCCATGCTGTTTCCCGTCGCATTTCAAATTCTGTTGCATCGTATATTTCGTGTTCCAAACTAAGGCCGTCCAGCAAACAATAAAATACGTGCACCCACTTGTCTTTTCGCGTCTCATCCATCTTTTGCAATAATAAGCTACCAATCATTTCTGATGTCATCGCCTCATATGTCGTCATTTCCTCACGCATTTGCGTTGCCAAAGATTGAGGTGGAAAGAAAATCGCGCGTTGGAAAAATCGTTTCATCGCAGGATTCGCATTAAAATCCGTAACTTGGTAAAAAAAGGCCCGTAGCGCTTCGTCCACTGTAGGATAGACCTGGTCTTTAATAGCACCAAGTACCGTGAGCTCATGCTTTATCACATCACGATATATCTCCAAAAACAAAGTTTCTTTCGAGGCAAAATGAGCATAAATCGACGGTGTTTTAATGCCTACTGCTTTTGCAATTTCGGACAATGCTGTGCCTTCATAACCTTGCTCTGCAAACAATGGCAATGCCGCTTCTTTCAATTTTTCTCCCGACATAAAACGCCTCCTAACTAACAATCGTTAGTTTTATTGTAACAAAAAAATCGCGCGCCGTAAAGTAATATATTTTCGCGATTTTTCACTGACCTTCTTCTATTAACAACCATTCGTTTTTCTTCAAATCATAATTCAGGTGTGCCACTACACGATCATAGCCAATCAACTCATTAGAACGCAATAATTCTTGCATATCATCTTGCAAATGATAACCAATCGGAACCTCGATTTGATTTCGATTTTTTACCGCGTCATCAAATGAAATACAGATGCCTTCTTTAAAGTAAGTGGCGAATTTCTTCAATAGAGCTACAGGAATATCAGCAATCTTCTTTCGTTTCACGAACGGCAACGCAATTTTTTCTGTTGTTAGCTGCATCATATTTTTCCAAATTGCATATGCTAAGACATGATAAAACTGGTCTAAATTGCGATAATATACCTTATTGTACCTGCCATCATTCATCGTCAAATACACAAAGTTATTCTGTAATTTATAGTAAAAAGGCGAACGTAAATGTCTTCCTGTGTGCGCCAAATATAGCAATTCTGCAACTTCCTGAGCCGTTAACTGATTTACCAAATCCAAATCTTCAAAATCCACCCAGCAAAAATCGCCATTTTGCGACACGGAAGCTTTCTTTAGTTCCGCTAAGTCTCTCACATCTGAGTAATGAAAAGATGTATGTGCATTATAAGACGCGTCTTGAAACTGATGCTTCAAGAGTAGAATATTTTGTGGTGGCGACATCACACCGTTCATGAAATCACAAAAAGTAATTCCACTTGTTACAACATTATTAATGACATTATCCATATGTACATAAATTGACTGCTGCTTTAGCGTCTCTTTTTTCATCGTCTTTTCTCACCCATCCTCTTTTACTCTCTTTGTATACATCATACAACACTTATCTCTAATTGTCTGTGTCAATTGATTCAAATATAAGTTACTAATACATTACACACAAAAAACACCGATATCCCGCGATACCGATGTCTAAAAAAGTAAAATCGTATGTAGTTAACGTACGCTTAGTTTCACAAGGTTCAAGTGATTTTTCTGTAAATTGCGCCAGATATCATGTCTGGATTTCGTCTTCTCTACAAAAATACCTTTTTTCTCTAATTGCTTCATAACTTGGTTTAATACTTCTTTATTTTCTTGCAAATGGTATCACTCCAATCGCTTTTATAGAGATACTATCCCGTTTAGTTTTTCTCTATAGGTTCACTTTAACACAAATCGCCACACAAAAACAGCCTTTTTTCAAAAAAACATCATGTATTTACGAATTATTTTTATTTCAAATGAACTGAAAACGGTTTAAAACCGAATAATTATAAAAAACCCCAGCCAAGAATAGCTATGGGGTCGTTGCAAATTATTGTTCGTTCCACACATCATTCGCAATGGATACAACATGAGCTAGTTTTGCCCATTGTTCTGCTTCGGTTAGGACATTTCCTTCTTCCGTGGACGCAAAACCGCACTGCGGGCTAAGACATAGTTGGGAAAGTGGTACGATTTCGGAGGCTTCTTGAATGCGTTCTTTAATCGCATCTGAATCTTCTAAAACGCCATTTTTGGAAGTGACTAGGCCTAGGATGATTTTTAAATCCGGACGTTTCACGTAACGAAGTGGCGCAAAGTCACCAGAACGGTCATTATCGTACTCAAGGAAAAAACCATCGATATTTAAGCCACCAAATAATGTTTCAGCTACTGGCTCGTAACCGCCAGACGCAATCCATGTAGAACGGAAATTTCCGCGGCAGATGTGCATTGTGATGACCATGTCTGCTGGTTTTTCGGAGATTGCTTCATTGATGAGATTTTTATACACCGTCTGTAATTCGTCGGGATCAAATCCTCGAGAACGCACGACTTCTCTTTGCTCATCGGAACATAAATAACTCCATGAGGTGTCGTCTAATTGCAAATAACGGCAACCTTCTTCATAGAATGCTTGGATGGCTTTTTTATAAGCTGTGGCTAAGTCTTTTAGAAATAGCGATTTATCCGAAATATATGGCGCGTACTCGATATCACCGCGATAATGCAACATCGCTGGACTTGGAATGGTCATTTTAGCTACGACATCATCTCCTGCTATGCTATGTAAAAAGCGATAATCGGCAAGCATCGGGTGATTTTCAAAACGAATCGGTGCCACAATTTTGACGGAATGGGTCTTCGTTTGCACATTGGCAAATTGAATGCCAGTATCTGCATCGTATCCTTCAACACCCTCCAGTCCTTCTAAAAAGTCAAAATGCCACCAAGCGCGACGGAACTCGCCATCTGTGACAGCTTTTAGTCCTGCTTCTTTTTGTTTTTCTACGATATACTTAATTTCTCGATCCTCGATTGCGCGTAATTCGGTGTCGGTAATTTTGCCTGAAGCTTTGTCTAATCTTGCTTGCTTAATTGCTTCTGTCCTTAAAATACTGCCAACTTGGTCCGCTCTAAATGGTGCTTTTACCACGTACATCACTCCAATCATCTGATATATTAGTATTGTATGCCAATTCAGACACTTTTGCAATATGTAATAAGAAAAAGCTTACTCAAGTAACATAGATTTGAGCAAGCTTCTCGTTTTTTAATGTAATTGACCGTCTTCAATTCTTACTACGCGGTCAACGAGGTCTAGGATACGTTCGTCGTGGGTTACCATAATTGCAGCTTTGTTGTTGCGTTTGACTTCTTGGGCAATCATTTGGACAACGCTGTAGCCACGTTCTGCATCTAAGCTCGCAGTCGGTTCATCGGCTAATATAACGTCTGGATTATTCATCATCGCCCGAGCAATGGCCACACGCTGTTTTTCCCCGCCGGATAATTTCTCTGGGTACTGATTGGCACGATGACTCAAGCCTAGTTCCTCGAGTAATTGCGTGGCTCGTTGTTTTGCTTCGCTGTTGCGATGCCCTGCTAGTTCTGCGATGACGAGCAGTTGGTCTTTGACGTTTAAATAGGGAATCAAGTTGGCGCCTTGGAAGATAAAGCCGACTTTTTCGAGACGGACTCGTGTTAAGGCTTTGGTTGATAGGCTACTCAATGCTTGACCGCCGATTGTGATTTCGCCAGATGTTGGTGTTAATAGGGCGCCTGCGATGGATAAGAACGTGCTTTTACCAGCACCTGATGGTCCAACGATAGCCACGAATTCACCTTGCTTTACTTCGAGTGATACATTTTTTAAAACTTCCACGACTTGCTCGCCGTCTCGGTAATTTTTTGAGATGTTTTGCATGATTAATGTCATTAGATTGCCCTCCCGATTGCTTCAAGTGCGTCTACTTTCGCGACGCGGTATAGTGATAATAAGGAACCGATAACGGCAACAGCTAGGAACAATGCGGAACAACCGATGGCTAGCAGTGGGCTTAGTGAGAATGGCATGCTAGCTGGCAAGACTGCGGCTAGTCCGAACGTCAACGCGTTTCCGATAATTAAACTGACAATGGATAGAAAAACAACTTGACTAACAATGCTGCGTCCAAGATAAGCGGTTCTCGCTCCGACTGCTTTTAAAATACCAAATTGGTTGATTTTTTGAATGGTGATGACGTAGAAAAAGGCTGCTAGAACAAATGCGGCGATAACGAATAGGAAAGCGATCATCATCAGTAATGAGCCTTGCTCTTCGGAATAACCTGGTATGCCTTGTAAAACGTCCTTGCTAGAGGCTAATTCCAAATTGCCTAGCTTCAAATTGTCCGCCGTTTTTTCGGAGACATTCATGGCAACTGCTGTATAGTCCCCTTTTGCACTCTGATTTGTTTGATGAATTTGTTGCCAGCCATCCCAATTAACGAAAAGCACAGGCGAGTGGCTAAATGTGTTGCTCGTTGTGAAGCCTGTAATTGTAAACGTGTGTCCTGTTGCGCTGTCTTTTAATGTATCGTTTAGTTTATAACCTGATTCTTGTAGCGAATCGTCGGCCAATACTTCATTCTTAGCATTTGGCATCGTGCCTTCTTTGATTGCTGGCTTCATAAAGCTATTCGTATCAATGCCAAAATAGGTGATGTCGGTCTTCTTATTTTCGTTTGGCGGTGTGATTGTACCCATTTGTACACCCAGATTCGTTGCTTCTTTTTGCTTTACTTGTGATGTTATCTCCGTCGTTTCTGCTTCGGTCAAATTCGAGCGGGTTAGACGATTATCTGAATCTTTTTGTAACACATAGTAGGTCGCTTTATTCGATGAAATCGCGGCGCCATTGTCGTTGGCAAGTCCGCTCGCAAGCCCTGATACAAACAAAACAAGCCAGACAATCAACACCATAATTAAGCTGATTAAAAAATACCTTAGTTTGGCGTGTCGTAATTCTCTTAACGCTAAAAACATTCCGTTCAACTCCTCTTAAGTTCATACACTTAGTTTAGAGGAGTTTTGTAAACGGAATGTGAATCTAATTTTACAAATTTAGTTTTTAGGCAGTTTTGTTGTAAATGTTGTGCCTTGGCCGATTTTACTTGTTGCCGTTATCGTCCCACCGTGTAGATCAATGATTTTTTTACAGATGGAAAGTCCTAAACCGCTGGAACCGGCTTCGCGTGAGCGGCTTTCGTTGGCTTTGTAAAAACGATTGAAGATGTTCGGCAAGGCTTCGTTGGCAATTCCGATTCCTGTGTCGGTCACTTCTATCGTTACTTCGTGTATATTTTCGTAAAGTCGAATCTTGATATTGCCTGATTCTGGCGTAAACTTAATGGCATTGGTCAACAGATTCGACCAGACTTGATACATTAATTCGGCATCCCCATAGTACGTCACGGCTTCAAGCGATGTTTCTATCGTCAGCGCTTTGTCGCGCCAGCTCCATTCAGTCATCTGCAAAAGTTGTTGCCATTGCGCTTTTATATCAAACGCGTCTTGCTTGCGCAGTTCGGCTTCTTGATCAAGGCTTGCCAGCGTGAGCAATTGTTTGGTCAGCGTCGATAATCGCGTCGTTTCTTCGGTCATGATAGCCAAATATTTCGTTTGTTCCTCGGCGGTCAGCGATTGCGAGCTTAGTAATGTTGCAAAACCTTGCATCGAAGTCAGTGGAGATTGTAGTTCGTGTGAGACATTAGCAACAAATTCTTGACGCGCTGCTTCCGATTTTTCCAGCTCCCCCGCCATCTTCGTGAAAGAGTCAGCAAGCTGTCCAATTTCGTCTTTGCGTTTCACTTCCAGCGCCACATCGTAGTTTCCTTTACGAATTTTTTTCGTGGCATTGGTTAGTTTCACAATCGGACGCACAATATAACGTCCGCTAATTAAAACTAAAATAATACTAATAAGGGATGTAAAAACTAAAATCAGCGCGAAAAAGATCCGCAGTTCACCAAATTGTTGCTCAGGGTCTTGCCGTAAAAAGAGCGCCATTGTTTTGCCGTCTGTTTCAATTGGTACGCCAATCGTGTTCTGAATATCATTATCAAAAAAACCTGTGATAAACAAGCCCGTGTCAAAGTTATCGATGCCGTGATACGTCTGTCCGTCAAGCACTTGCTGCACCGTTTTAGATGGCAAGTATTTTTTACGAAATTCACCGCCGAAATAATCCGATTCCTTTTTACCATCCGTCAAAAACAGCTCGTAGCCAAGGTTGCCGACATTCGTTAAATAACTATCCAGTGCTACCTCATCGTTCGCATCATAAAACCGCTGAATCTCGCCCGCCATCTTGGTCACTTTCTCATCATTAAAAGGTTTTAAGTTCACCTGATAATAGATGTTCGCAATCGCAAATCCGAGCAAACTACTGAAAACAATGACAACTAGCATCGTAACTACTATACGCGTATACAACGTTTTCATAGGCTTTCCTCCAATTTGTAACCAATTCCCCGAATCGAAACAATCCGAATACCGTCCGCTTTTTCATCAAAATGGTCCCGCAAACGCTTAATATGTACATCGACCGTCCGATCGCTTCCGTCGTAATCGCGTTTCCAGATACGCTCAATTAGCTCTTCCCTAGTAAATGTTCGATTTGGATAACTCGCTAATTGATATAAAAGCTCGAATTCTTTAATCGGGATCATCAACTCACGATTTTCAGTAGTAATTGTATAGCTTTTTTGGTCGATAGTGACGTGTCCAATCTTAATTTTCACTTCGCTTGCTTGATTATAACGTCGCAATAACGCCCGAACGCGAAAAATCAATTCTTGTGGTTCGAATGGTTTCGTGACATAATCGTCTGTTCCAACTTCGAAGCCTTGCGCCTTGTCCAGCAATGCATCTTTAGCTGTTAACATGATGACTGGGATTTCTGCATAATCAGCGCGTATCCTTCTACATAATTCCAAGCCGTCCATTTTTGGCATCATCAGATCAACAATGACTAAATGCACTTGAGCTTCATGCAATAGCGTTTCAGCATGGACACCATTTTCTGCCTCGAGAACGTGAAATCCTTCCGCACGCAAATGATGGCCGACGAGCTGGCGAATATGGGGGTCGTCATCCACTACTAAAATCCGTTTCATTTGTTTTTCACCTTCTTATCGTTACGATTTATAACTGATTTTATCATAGCAGTAATTAACGTAATAGAAAAGCATATACTTAGGGCAGCTAAAAAACCACTCGCCGGCAGCAAGTGGTTCTGTTGTTTATAAAACTTTTTCCAAAAAACTAATCGTCCGTTCGTGTTTCGGTGTATCAAAAACTTGCTCTGGTGTACCTTCTTCAACGATATAACCGCCGTCCATAAAAATGACGCGATCGCCGACTTCTTTGGCAAATCCCATTTCATGTGTGACGACCATCATTGTCATACCTTCTTTGGCAAGATCTTTCATAACGCCTAACACTTCGCCGACCATTTCCGGATCGAGTGCGGATGTTGGTTCGTCAAACAGCATAATATCTGGATTCATCGCTAAGGCACGAGCGATTGCTACGCGTTGTTTTTGACCGCCGGATAGCTGGCTTGGGAACGCATTTGCTTTATCGGATAAGCCGACGCGGGCTAAGAGTTCCATCCCAATTTTCTCGGCTTCGGCTTTTGATTTTTTACTTAGTTCGGTTGGTGCGAGTGTGATGTTTTTTAGTACGGACATATGTGGAAACAGATTGAAATGTTGGAATACCATGCCGATGTTTTCGCGGACTTTGTTGATGTCTGTTTTTTTGTCGGTGATATTGAAATCGTCTACGATGACTTCGCCGGCTGTGATTTCTTCGAGGTGATTCATGCAACGTAAGAAAGTACTTTTTCCGGAGCCGGAAGGGCCAATCACACAGACTACTTCGCCTTCTGCTACTTCCAGATTAATGCCTTTTAACACCTCATTGGTACCAAAGCTTTTCTTTAAATCGGTGACTTTGAGTTTAGTCATTGTTTACCCTCCGTTCCATCACGTTTGATAGTTTTGTTAGCGCGGTAATCACGATGAGGTACATAATCGCGACGATGAGCCAAACGGTGGATGACTCGAACGTACGCGCGATAATAATTTTACCGGATTGTGTTAGTTCGACAAGGCCGATAACGCTCATAATCGATGTATCTTTCAGTGTAATGACAAACTGGTTGATGAACGATGGAATCATGACTCGAACAGCTTGCGGTAAAATGATTTTGAGCATTGTTTTACCGTAAGGAAGTCCGAGTGAGCGCCCTGCCTCCATTTGTCCTTTATCAACGGCTTGAATTCCGCCACGAATAATTTCGGTAATGTAAGCCCCAGCATTCAAACTCAGTGTGATAACAGCGGCAACAGTTGCGTCCATCTTGAAGCCCATCGCCTCTGGAATCCCAAAGTAAATGAAGAATGCCAAAACAATCAACGGAATCCCACGGAAAATATCGACGTATACTGTCGCGATACCGCGTAAGAGCTTGTTGCGACTGACTTTTAGGAAACCAAATACCAGTCCTAAAATCGCTGCAAAAACGAGAGAAATTAATGTTAATTTAATCGTATACCATAAGCCTAGCAATAAGGCAGGCATACTTTCTACAAGAATATCCCAGAATGATTTCTGCGCTTCATTGCTGCCGATGTATGTATCGACAATTTTTTTATATTCACCGCTTGCTTTAATGTTTGCAAGTCCTGCGCTGAATTTCGTTAGTAATTCTTGATTTTGCCCTTTGTTTACTGCAAAACCGTATGAGTTTCCTTTTTCTTTGTCTGTTACGATGTCAAGACCGTTGCCTTGTTTCACGCCGTAAGCAAGTACTGGATAATCATCAAAACATGCTGCCGAGTTTCCTGTGCGGACGTCTGCGTACATACTCGCCGAATCATCGAACGGTACTAACGTGTAACCGTATTTGTCTTTGTTAGCATCTGCGAATGCGTAGCCTTCTGTGCCTGTTTTAACAGCTACTTTTTTGCCTTTTAAGTCTTTGTATGAGGAAATTGCGTCGTCGCCTTTTTTGATGGCCATCACAACGCCGGATTCAAAGTACGGATCTGAGAAGTCGAACTTTTGTTTACGCTCGTCGGTGATGCTCATTCCTGCGATGACACCGTCGACTTGATTGCTTGAAAGCGCCTGTACTGCGGCATTAAAACCTAGTGGCTTTACTTTGTATTTAAAATCTTGATCTTTGGCAATGGCTTTTAAAATATCCATATCGATACCGACAAGCTCGCCGTCTTTATTTTGGAATTCAAATGGTGCAAATGTTTCGTCTGTTCCAATCTCATATACTTTTTCGCCAGCCGCGTGGACAACCGGTGCAAAGCTTCCTGCGACCATTGCGAATACTGCTATAAATGATAGAAGTAGTAGTCCTAATTTTGTCTTTTTCATTATTTCCTCCCCCTATATGCACTTATGTATATTAATTCCAGTTCATTGTCTCAAGTTGTAACACATCCTCGATTTTATCATAACGTAACCTTATTGAAAATACCCAAATCAGATAAGAGATTCCAGCAAACGTAAAAAAAGCCCTGAAATAAAGCATTACTTCAAGGCTTTTAATACCAAATTTTTTATTTTATGCTTCGGCAATCACTTCGATTTCGATATCCGCATCGTTCGGTAATTTCGCTACTTGAAAAGCGCTACGAGCTGGGTAGTCACCTTCGAAGAAAGATGCGTAAATTTCATTCACTGCAACAAAGTTATTCAAGTCTTTGAATAAGACGGTTGTTTTCACAATTTTGTCCAAACTTGAGCCCCCAGCTTCCAGAACGGCTTGAATATTCGCAAAGGCTTGTTTTGTTTGTGCTTCCACACCTGTCGCCATAACACCCGTGGCAGGATCGATGCCTAGCTGTCCAGATGCATAAATAAAACCGTTGACTTTTACCGCTTGTGAGTATGGACCAAGTGCTTTCGGAGCTTGATCGGTATGAATAATTTCTTTTGTCATAAAAAAATCCTCCTAAATATGATGTCGTATCTCTGTATTGTATGCGAATTCAGATAGTTTTGCAATTTTTTTACCTTGCTGGTAGCCAAGCTTTTATTGTATTAATCCAGCCATCGGTTTTTCCTTGTAGCTCTGCAATAACTTCATGTATATTTGTTGTAAAAAGTCTTACGAGCAAAAACATTCCTACCAGTGTGATAACGGAGACAATGACGAATACGAGCAAACTAATCCAGTATACATCGACTCGCGATTTTTCGTAATGGCCGATGATAAAGTACATCATTGCGAATGGTAAAAAAAGAAGCGCTACAATGCATATTAATACAGAGACAAGTGTTGAAATCCACCATGCAGCGAACAAAGAAATAATCATTACAACTAATGGGAATGTAATCATACCACCAATACCAGCCATACACCTCAAAAAACTAACTTCTCTAATACCCATGATATATCGAACAACGAGCCAAACAACAAACACATTGAGCAACATCATCGCCAAAATATAAAGTAGCACCTGCCCAGATGATACAAAAATGGATGTAATCACTCGCTGAAGAACCGGATAGTCCTGCAATGAATTGAGGATAACATCTCGCATATTCCATCCATACTGTACTGTCAAGCATATAACAAACAAGAAAATATGTAACAACCCAAAAACACCATGTTGATTTTGCGCCTGCATACTTGTTCTTACCGGTCGAACAATTGTCATCCCAACAAATTTTGCATAATCACGAATAACATTCATATCTATCACTTTCCTCTCCTCGTATATGGTATAATAATAACCTGTTTCCACTTAAAATTACTTTTTTTAAACTTTCTATAGGGGGATTTTCATGCTACTCTTGCTTGTTTGTACGTATTATATCATGATAAATGTGATTGGATTTGCAACGATGGGGATTGATAAGGCAAAGGCACAAAAACATCAATGGCGTATTCCAGAAGCAACACTGTTATTATGTGCTTTTTTAGGAGGTGGGATTGGTTCATGGATTGGGATGCATTTTTTCCACCACAAAACACATAAATGGAAGTTCAAAATCCTTGTGCCACTGGCCATTATCCTGCATGTCGGTCTTCTTTTCTACTTATATCGCTATTTTCATTAATTTTTCACAAGCAGAGGACTTGTCTTTCATCGCCCTCATCCTTTACAATGAAGGCATTCGAGAGGAGTTTTTATGATGAGTTTCAAACTTATTTCTGTAGAAGAACTGGAAAGTCGTGCGGCGGAGAATATTATCGATGTGCGTGATACGGCTGATTTTCATGAGGTTCACATTGAAGGCGTGCGCAATATCCCATTAATCGGTTTACCAAATTTCGTAGATGAACTAGACCCCAACACGATTTACAGCGTCATTTGTTATTCTGGTAACCGTTCTACACAAGCTTGCGAGTACCTGAGCGCCCACGGTTTCCAATGCGAAAATGTAGTCGGTGGCATGAATGCTTGGCTAAGCAAGTAATACCATACCCAAAATAAATCGGCGACAAGCGCTCGCATTCAGGGGATTTGGCGGACTTCCGGTTCTACTTCGCATACGCTACGCTTAACTTCTCGCATGGTCGGGGATACGACTCCCTCCCTGCTTTCAGTCATCACATACACCAGTATGCTCCGCTTCCGGCTTCCACCAAATCCCCTGAATACAAACGCTTTCGCTCGATTTGTGTACAGCAGGATTCACGTCCTACCCGAAAAGGGGACTCGTGGTTTCCTGCTTATTTTGTGTGAAAATTAGTTTGTCTCAATATGTTTTTATACTATGCTTTTTTGAAAAGACGGCTTACCATTTTACCAAGTTCCATTAAAATAACGGCTGCCAAGGCTAGTCCTGCTGCAATTCCCCATTCGCTAAGACCGAATGTTTCTGGGATGGAGAAGATTTCGCGTGCACCTGGGAGTACTGTTATACCATATAAAACAAAGCATACCAGCACAGCATAAATGACATATTTATTACTGAAAAATCCTGCTTCAAAAGCGGTCTGCTTATTCGAGCGTGCCGCAAAAGTTTGCAAAGTCCGTGCTAGAATCAATGTTGTAAATGCCATCGCCACGCTAATTTCTGGCGAGTGTTGTAGCCCGATATATTGTGAAATAATAACCGCGACACCGATCAACAAACCACGCGTAATCACAGCTTGCATCGTACCACCTGCAAAAATGCCTTCTTTAATGTCCCGAGGCTTGCGCTCCATCACGTCTGGTTCTGCTTTTTCCATTCCGAGTGCAATCGCTGGCAAGGAATCGTTGACCAAGTTGATAAACAGCAATTGTAGCGCTGTAAATGGGTTAATCCAGTCAAAAACTAAAGCGAAAAGAATCGCAACAATCGCGCCTAAATTTCCTGCAAACAAATACGCAATCGCTTTTTTAATATTATCAAAAACAGTACGGCCAACTTCCACCGCACTTACAATGGAGACAAAATTATCATCCGTCAAGACCATCGCTGAAGCGTCTTTGGCAACATCTGTCCCGCTCCCCATTGCCACACCAATATCCGCCTGTTTCAAGGCCGGCGCATCGTTTACTCCATCGCCTGTCATCGATGTTACTTTACCTTTTTTCTGCCAAGCTTTTACAATCCGAATTTTATTTTCCGGAGATACGCGCGCGTAGACAGAAATATGCTCTAGTTTTTCATCCAGTTCTTGTTCTGACAATGCGTCTAGCTCTTGCCCTGTTAACGCAATATCGTCTTCTGCCATCAAGCCAATATCCCGTCCAATCGCTTGCGCTGTCGTTTTATGGTCTCCTGTAATCATTACCGTCCGAATGCCAGCTTTCTTCGATTCCTCAATCGACGCATAGACCGCTTCACGTGGTGGATCAATCATAGCCGTCAAACCAACCAACACCAAATCATGCTCATCATCTAAATCAATATCCGCCTGCGAACGATTCAACCGCTTATACGCATAAGCCAATACCCGCAACGCCTGATTGGAGAACCGCTCATTGGCTTCCATCAAACTCGCCCTCAATTCTTCCGTCAACGGCTGCTCTTTCCCATCCAAAAACACTTGGCTACAACGCGAGAACACAACATCAGGCCCACCTTTTGTCAACATCGCTTTTTGCTCACCAAACATATGCACCGTCGACATCAACTTCCGTTCCGAGTCAAAAGGAATCTCCGCCTCACGCATGTAGCGTTCTCTAATTTCATTATAATCCTTGTTGTTCTTATTACTAAACGCAATCAGCGCAACCTCCGTCGGGTCACCCAATTCCAAGCCTTCTTCATTAATATTCGAGTCATTACAAAGCACCGCGATATGAATCAAACGACGTTCTCCCTCCGACCACATATCTGGCGTGTTTGGAAAAACTTCTTGCGTCCCATCTGGCAAATAATAATCCACAACCGTCATCTTATTTTGCGTCAACGTTCCAGTCTTATCCGTACAAATGACACTCGTCGAACCTAGCGTCTCAACAGCAGGAAGCTTCCGAATAATCGCATGTCGCTTTGCCATCTTGTTCGTCCCGACCGACAGTACAATCGTCACAATCGACGATAAAGCTTCCGGAATCGCCGCAACAGCCACAGCTACTGCAAATATAAACGCATTCAAAATGGCCTCCGTCATGCCCCCACTGCCGCCACCAAGCCAAGCCCGTCCGGCCTCAATCGCAAAAATCAAAATACATAACAGCAAAATTCCGATTCCGAGTTTTTTACTAAAGCTCTCCAATTTTTGCTGCAACGGTGTTTGCTTCGCTTCTGCGCTTTCCAGCAAGCCAGCGATTTTTCCAATTTCCGTATCACTGCCCGTTCCCGTCACTACAAAAGCCCCGCGTCCGTAGACAACTAGTGCCCCGCTGAATACCATGTTTTTGCGATCACCTAAAGCCGCTTCCTCGCCAATCATCGCCACATGTTTCTCAACTGCTTCTGATTCTCCCGTCAGCATGCCTTCATCTACTTTCAGCGAACCACTCTCAATGATGCGGCCATCCGCTGGAATAAAATCTCCAGCATCCAGCAAAACAATATCGCCCCTCACGAGTTCCCGAGCAGGCAACGTTAACTTCTCGCTATTTCGAATTACTTTAGCCTCTGGTGCCGACATTTCCTTTAGCGCATCAAGCGAACCTTCTGCCTTCCGCGTCTGAACCACACTAATCACCGAATTCAAAATCAACACTGCAAATATAATGAGCGATTCTACAGCTTCGCCAAGCAAAATTTGCACAACTGCCGCTGCCAATAAAACGATAACCATAGGATCCTTAAATGTTTCTAAAAACAATTTCCAAAGCGGGTCTTTCAATTTATCCTTTAACTCATTATAACCATCCCGCTCTAACCGTAGCTTAACCTCCGCCGTTGATAACCCCGTTTTCGCAGAAGTGTCTAATTCTTCCAATACTTCCTCGGCTTCCTTCTGATACATATGCATACTCCAACCACCTTTTATATAGTATATCTTACATTATACCCAAAACAAGCACGTTTCACATAAAAAAATTTGAAATCCCTACAAATAAAATAGAAAAAATTACAAGTTGGATATCTCCACTTCAGTCGTAAGCTTCCGCACAACTAGCAACAGAATAATGTTCGTTTTTGTTATTTTCATCCCTCCTTTTGATTTATTTGTATATAATAGAATCATGCGACAGATTTTCTTAATATATATCCGAAAAAAATCTAAAAACATGGAAAGGAAGTTGACACATGCGAACAGATAAACTTTTACAAGGTGAAAAAGTGTTTTTGCGTCCGCTTAATGTGGAGGATTTAGACACTTACTATACTTTATTTTTTGACAGCGAGGTTAGGCGTTTAACTGGTACAAAACAAGTTTTTACGTATGCTCAAATCGAACATTACATCGCTAATAAATGGCAAGAAAACGATTCTGTGTTATTGCTGATTTGTCTGCAAAATACGGAGGAAGTTATCGGTGACATTGCGCTACAAGACATTGACCCAACGAATCGAAATGCCAATATGCGAATCGCGATTGGTCAAGCCAAACACCAAGGGCAAGGCTATGGCTCAGAAGCAATACAGCTATTACTCGAATACGGCTTTGGTATTTTGAATCTAAATCGCATTGAACTAAATGTTTTTGCTTACAATAAACAAGCTAGCCGAGCCTATGAAAAAGCAGGCTTCACGGTAGAAGGTATACAGCGCGAGGTTTTGTTTTATAATCACGAATATCATGATTCTATCTCGATGAGCATCCTCGCCCGCGAGTTTCGGGAAAAATATCGAAAGTAAGAAAACAGATAAAACACGCCATGTCTCCGAATCGCTTCAAGACATGGCTTGCTTTTCTGACATTGCATATATCCTATTTCACATCTATACTGTTAATCTGCTTTGCTGGGGTCCCTGCTACAATGACGTTATCAGGTACATCTTTTGTCACCGTAGAACTGGCAGCAACCACCGAATTTTCTCCTACTGTTATACCGGGCAATATGGTTGCATTAGCTCCAATCCATGCGTTTTTCTTAATACAGATAGGGGCCACTCTCAATCCGCGCCTATTCTCAAGATCCATTAAGTGATTGACTGTTATCAATGTTGCACCGGGACCTATCAATACCTCATCCTCAATTATAATCCCTCCTAAATCCACAAAAGTAACATTCTGATTAATAAAAATATTTTTTCCAAACGTAATATGTTTTCCGAAGTCACTATAAAAAGGGCAGGAAATATCTACGGAAGGATTCACCGCTTTTCCAGTAATTTCTTCCAAATAGCGCAATATTTCTTCTTTCGTATGATAATGTGTGTTCAACTCTATGATTAATCGCTCATTATTCTGCTTGGCTAAATGGATTTCTTTATAAAGAGCTGAGCCCTTGAGAACATCTTTTCCAATTATTTTGCTTTGTAAATCTAAACCAGACATATACTCCCTCCTAAAATAAATCATTTACTACCCTAATTATATATGGAAAAGGTATAATTGAATAAGACCTATAATATATATCTACCTATTCGTTTTATCTATAGAAAGGACTGGACCAATGGAACTTCGCGTTTTAAATTATTTTTTAACCGTTGCAAGAGAAAAAACAATTAGCAGAGCTGCCAAAGTACTTCATCTATCTCAGCCAACACTTTCCAAACAACTGAAAGAATTGGAGGAAACACTGGGGGTAAAGTTATTTATACGTGGAAGTCGCTTTATTACTTTGACAGACGATGGAATTTACCTAGTCAAAAAGGGAAAAGAGATATTATCTTTAGTTGAATCCACAACAGCTAATTTACTAAATGATAACAGTATTAGTGGTCAGATTGCTATTGGGGCAGGAGAAACAAGGGCTTTTGAATTCATTGGGCAGCTTTTGCGTGACTTAAGATTGAAACATCCAGATATTCATTTTCAGCTTTATAGCGGAAATTCAGATGATGTGTTAGAAAAAATCGATTATGGACTATTAGATTTCGGACTCGTCATTGATCCAGTAGAAAAACAAAAATATGATTATCTGCAACTACCTTTAGTAGATCACTGGGGGATTTTAGTTAGCGCTTCACATCCGTTAGCAAAAAACAAATATATCACTCCTGCAGATATTCAAGGCACTCCTTTACTAGTTTCCAATCAATCTTTGGTTGACAACCAGCTATCCGAGTGGCTTGGAGCTAGTGCAGATTATCTCAATATCGTGGGCACCTATAATTTACTTTATAATGCTTCCCTTTTAGTAAAAGAAAACATGGTGAGTGCTCTTTGCATTGATGGCATTATAAATACAGCAGGTACCAACCTGATATTTATTCCATGCTCGCCTTCTCTAATCGTCACTGTTAATATTATTTGGAAAAAAAAATCAAATCTTTTCAAATGCCTCCAAAGCATTTTTGCAATTAATTCATAATGTCTAGGAGAGTGTTGTATGGGTTGTAGCATAGCCAAAACACATAATGCTTGTTAGTATATGTAAAATACTCTAAAATAATGTTAACGCTTTAAAAAGGAGGATTTACAATGAAACACATAAAAAAAGAATTTATACTTGATTGCAGCCCTGCTCTGGCTTGGGAATTAGTTGTTAATCGAAGCAAATATGAGAAGTGGGCAGCTGCTTTTCAGGAGGGTTCTACTTACACTGGTGATATGGGGCTCGATGAAACGGTTCATTTTGTTGATACTTCGGGCAATGGTTTGGTTTCTAAAGTAGTTGTTTTTGAGCCAGAAAAAGAAATCAAATTTTCCTTTTTAGGCGAAATCACTGATGGGAAATATGTTGAAGTCGCTGCATTTGCAGATATGCTGGAGCATTATGTATTTGAACCCGTTGGCAACCAGACAAAAATGTTCGTAGATGTCGCCATGGATGATAAATATTATGACATGATGAATGAAATGTGGGACCGAGCCGGAATTGAGCTCGTAAAACTAAGCAAATAATAAATAGACTAGGAAGGCCCCTCGTGCCACGGAGAAAATGGCATGAGGGGCCTTCTATTGTATAAAACCTATGTTTTAAATGAAAAACCTGTCCGTGTCACCAAACCTCAGCCTGTCGACAAATGCACAGATTCTAAGCAAGGACTAGCCCTTCACTTCGTTCACGCTTATATTGGAACTGTAACTCGTTACGCGTCGAACAGTTCCAACAACGCGGAGCGTACTCAGGTACGTTGACTGAAAACAGGGAGAGAGTCGTATCCTCGACCATGTGAGAAGTTATGCGTAGCGCAGCGTAGAAGAAGCTTTTAACGACGAAGCTGGGTGTTTGTCGATACGCTGAGAGCCTTTATTTATTGTTTCCTGCGCCAATACCAAACCGTTGCAAACGTGGTACCAAAAATGAGAATTGATCCTGCGAGTAAGTAGCGCAGTTCATTTAGGTCGCCTGTATGCGGAAGGGTTGGCTGATTGGTTTTAAATGTTGTTCGTTTTGTAGGCGTTGGTTTAACGCTATTCAAGGTTGTTGGCTTTACTGGTTTTGTTAGATGCGTTGGCGTAATAACTGGTTTCGTGGGTTGAATCGTCGGTTTGGTTGGTGGTATGACTATTTTTGTATCGGTTACGACGACTGTTACTGGCGCTGTGCTACGTTCTGGGATTGCTACTTGTTTCAGTGTTGGGTCCAAGTTGTAGCCTTTCGGCGGGCTGATTTCTTTAACGTAGTAAACACCTGGAACTAGTTTTGGAAAATGAACTTTGCCGTCAGTTCTTGTGATTCCCTTATTGATCATTTTCTTGTCATTGTTTAGAATGCTGTAGGTTGCACCTTTTAGTGAAATATTCTGATCATCACGGTCTATTTTATGAACGAGAATACTGCCATAGTCTTTTTGATTGGTGCATGTAACTTCTTTTACTTCCTTTTGATTAAATGTAATGGTGAATGGAATTGGCGTCTTGTCTAACAAATATCCTTTTGGCGCGATTTTCTCCTGGAAGTAGTAGTCACCTGGTGTTAGGTTGGTTGCGCCTAGCTCGCCTAGTTCGTTGCTCATCAGATTTTCCTTTACAAGGTTACCACTGACATTATATAGATCAAAAACGACACCGGCCAATCGTACTTTTGTTTCTGCATCTGTCTTGGTTAGTTTCACAGATCCTGGAATCATGGTGTTTGGCATGTCCACTTCTACTTCGTCTTGTTGTGATGGTACGATAGTAAATGGTACTGGTGTTATATCGATTTCGTAACCGATTGGTGCTTGGGTTTCGATGAACTGATAGTCTCCAGGTGGCAGTTCCGTGGTTTCAATTTTGCCATCTTCATTGGTTGTTAGATTTTCTTGTACTGTGGTACCATCTTTATCTGTGACTTTGAAAACAGCGCCAAATAAATGATTGTCTTTGTTCACACTATCTGCTTTTGTAAGTGCTGCTTTGCCGCGAATGAGTTCGTTTACGTAGTTGATAAGCAGTGTTTGTTCTTGGCCTTTTTCGATGGTGAACGACAGTGGTTTGATTGGGAGTTGGTAGTTAGTTGGTGCTTCGGTTTCCATCAATTCATAGTCGCCTGGAACTAGGTTATCAATGTGGATATCCCCTGTTTCATCAGTTGTAAAAGTGGTTCCTATTGGGGCACCAAGTTGGAGTGATTTCAAGCTGAATTTAGCACCTTTTAGCGCTTGTCCGCGGTTAATGCTATCCACTTTATGAATGCGCACAGAACCGGTGAGCAGTGTATTCGTTGCCTCTAGTTGCAATGCCTCGTCTTGCGCTTTTGTAATCGTAAATTTGATAAAACTACTATCTAACTGATAGTATTGCGGCGCGGTTGTTTCTTGTAGCATATAGTCTCCTGGATCAAGGCCTGGAATAATTATTTTTCCAAATACGTCGGTCGTTAAGCCTTCTTGTAATGTGCTACCCTCGGCGTCCGTTAATCGATAAACGGCTCCCGCCAGAGCTTCTCCTGAGGCACTGTCTGTTTTGGATAAAGATACAGTTCCTGGAATAATCGCGTTGAAGGCTTCTACTGAAATCGGTGTTTGCTGCCCTTTAACGATTGTAAACAGTACTGGCGCCGTATCTAGGTAGTAGCCTGTTGGTGCTACTGTTTCGATAAATTGATAGTCACCAGGTGGTAAATCATTGACGCTAATAAGACCGTCGGAACCGCCAACGAGGTTATCTTGTATGATATCACCATCTTTGTTTAACAATTTAAATGTAGCACCTGCAATCGGTGTTTTTGTTTTTTTTATCTAATTTTTCCAGAATCACACTGCCTGGTGTTAATGTGTTTGTTTTTTCGACGACCGTTGTTTCTTGCTGGGATTTGGTGATGGTGAATGGCACTGGGGTTGCGTCCAGAATATAGCCGAATGCTGCGCTTGTTTCGACAAATCGGTAATCGCCTGGAGCTAAGTCTTGTGTTGTAATTTCGCCCTCATCATTCGTTACTAAACCAGATTGCACAACTTCACCTTGATTATTTTGAACATCAAAAGTAGCGCCTGCAATGTGTTGTAGTGGGTTTACGCTATCTTGTTTGATTAATTTGGCCTTGCCTTTGATAAGTTCGTTGGAATAAGTGATGTCTAATGCTTTCGTTTGATTTTTAGTAATTGTAAAATGGTAATCACTCGTTGGTAGCTCATAATCTTGCGGCGCTTTCGTTTCGGTAAGTTCATAATCGCCTGGAGCCAAACCATCGATAGAAAGGTCGCCATTTTCGTCAACTTCTAGGTCACTACGAACGATTTCACCGGTATCGCTTACTTTTAGGTCGAACTGAGCGCCAGTTAATTTTTGTTGGTCGTTCACGCTGTCGACTTTGTGTAGTGTGAATCCGCCGGTTTTTAATGTGTTGTCATGCGTGATTGCCAATGCTTCTTGCTGGGCCAGCGCGATACGGAATGGAATCGGTGTGCTATCAAGCTGATAAGCCTCTGGTGCACTGGTTTCAACTAAGAAATAATCGCCCGGATCAAGATTTTCAATCGTTAACTTACCGAATTCGTCAGTTTCTAAATCTGTTTGTAAAACTTGTTCATCCGCATCCAGTAGTTGGAAGGTGGCTCCTGCTAGCCCTTCTTTGGAAACATGATCTTGTTTTGTTAAAATAACCGTCCCTGGAACGACCGTGTCAAGCGCTGTCAATGCGACTTCTTGCTGTTGCGACTTCACAATCGTAAATGGAATCGCTGTATCATCTAAATAATAACCTGTTGGTGCGGTCGTTTCGACAAATTGATAGTTTCCAGGTGCTAAATTAGTCACGTGAATTTCGCCATTCTCGTCGCTCGTCAAATTGGCTTGCACGACATCACCATTAGCTTTTTGTAAAGAGAAGACGGCTCCAGAAAGCGCTAATTTGGACTTCTTATCTTTCTTGGTGAGCTTGACTCCGCCTGTTTTTAGCGTGTTTGTCATTGTTTTGGAAACGATGTTTGTGCTTGTTGTTGCTTTTGAAATCGTAATTGGAATTGGCGTTGTGTCTAGTTTGTAATCCGTTGGCGCCGCTGTTTCGACGAGTGAGTAGTTGCCAAGCGGTAAGTTCGGAATAACGAGTTTTCCTTGTACATCTGTTGTTAAATTCGATTGTAGTGTTGCCCCAGAACTATTTAATAATTTGAAAACCGCTCCGGATAATGGCATGTGTGTCACGCTATCTTCTTTTGTTAGAGAAATTGTTCCTAAAATAGGCGCATCATATGCCGTCACAGTGATTGGTGTTGTTTGTTTTGCTCCTATTGTAAAATTGTATGGCGTTGTATTTAGTTGGTATCCTTGTGGCGCAGTGACTTCTACGAAAGAATAACTTCCTGGTTCCAAATTCGTCAAATGAATTTTTCCATTCGCGTCGGTCGTCAGGTTATCTTGAACCACTGTGCCACCTCTCTTTAATTGGAAAACTGCTCCTGACAACGCGCTAGTCGTGTTGATTTCGTATTTTGTCAACGTCACTTCGCCGACATATAGACTATTTTTGACTGTAACATCTTTAGCCGTTTGAGCTAAATTTACCGTCGTACCTGCTTCCAAAGCATCCGAGATGACATAACCCGCCGGCGCGGCCAGTTCCTTCAAAATATAATTCCCGTAGCGCAAAGCTCCGAAAACCACTTTACCAGTACTATCCGTCAAGCCCGAACGTAACATAACCGTTCCCGTCGCATCGTATAATGCCATATTGGCTCCGGCAAGCGGTGTGGTACCCGTATTCGTCTTCGTTAGCGTAATTGTGCCACGAACTCCCGTCGCGCTACCTCCGCCGTCTGTGACCTTAACAACGACATCATATGCCGTCTCCACTAGCTCCGTCGTAATGTTACTACCAGCAAGTTTGATAGTATTACTAACTGTTTCTTTGTCATTCGCGTCAATAAACGAACTGTATTTCAAAATATATGCCGTCGAAATCGTACTCGCAAACGTTATTTTAAATTTCTGCGCTCCCGTCACATTATCCGTCGTGATTTCAAGCGTATAATCCGTCCCTTGCACCATCTCTGCGCCTTGCGTAAACGTCCCGTTGCTAGCTACCACCGTCTTATAAAGGTGAAATGAAGATGGAATCAATACTTGGTTACTTGTCGGTGTATCTACAATTGTTGCGTTTGAAATCGTTGACTGCCCAGCATTAATGTTCGCCGTCCAATCAATATTTTTACCATTTTGCGTACCCGACTTCGTAACATAGCTTCCACCACTTGGAATGTTCACCGTTCCCGTCCACGAAGCAAAATTCTGCGCACCATCTTTTAACGTCCCCGTGTTTTGATAAGAAGCCACAATCAACGTATCTGCAATGCTCGTCTTATACGTAATATAGTACGCCGTCTGAATACTATGATTAAAATGCACCGTAATCACATTTTCCGTCGTATCCAGCGTATACTCACTACTCGGCACAAGCCCACCGTCCGAATACGTATTCTGCCCCGAACCAAGCGTCATCTTATGCACTTCAATCGTATTCGGCAACAATTTCTGATTCGCCGGGATAGCATCCGTAAAAATCGGATCCGTCACAGTCAGCAAGTTGTAGTTCATGCCAACCGTCCACGTTAGCTCCTTCTTCTGTGCATTGTAGCTCCCCGACTTAAATCCATTGTTCTTCGTATAATCTCCCGGGTTTACATTCACCACTAACGAACTCGTATCCTCCCCATTAATCTCCGTCCATAAAATTGAAGCCACATTTTCAAAATTGTTCGGCGCCGTCACTTCCGAATAATTAAACGACGTCGTGTATGTCAACTTCAATGTATGTGTCATATTTTCCGCATAAGCACCAATGAACGTCACCAAAAAACCTTTTCCATCCGCGTTAAGCTCCAACTCGTAATCCGTCCCGAGAACCAACACACTATTCGCATTATTCATGTCTACTATTTTCACCGTATTTTGTAACAAGGTTAAGCCGCCCGAATTAAAACGATCCTTAATAAAAGCATGATTCATAATATAGTTGTTATTATTAATAATCTGCTCCCACTGCATCACTTTTGTATTATAGTTAATGCTCGTCGCTCGCTTACTAATATTGCCCTGCGTTACACCACGCGTCGAACTTACCGTCGTCGTATTCGTCGAACTCACCTGATTTGTCACATTAATATTACTCGTAATCAATCCTGTCGGTACCGTATCATACGTAATTACATACGCCCCACTAATCCCCTGGTTAAACTGCAAATTAAACCCGTTCTGCGTCGCATTAGATGTCGGCGTCACCGTATAAGCCGTAGAAGGCACCGTGCTACCAATCGTTGCTGCGCCAGTCCCATCAATGCTCACATTTTTCACAACAATCGAGCCTGGCACAAGTCCATACGTATTCGAAAACAAATCTCGAATAATCGCATTTGCCTGCGTAATCGTTGCCGTATCATAATTATAATTAACCGTCCAAGAAATTTTTTGCGTCTTCGAATCATACGTACTTGACTTATTCAGACGCTTTCCACGGTTAATCTTCACCGTCGAAGAAGCCGAAATCGCGGGATTCCCCGTACTGGTTAACGTCGCCTTATTCGTAAAACTCGTTTTCGTCAAATCCGTAATCGTCGTCGTATATCGCACCTCATACGCCTGAATCGTACTATCCACAAAATCAATTTCAAGCGTATTATTCGCATTCGGCACAATCGTGTACTCCGACGGGTCTGCCAATTCCCCTGCACTATTCGTCCCATCTATAAACACATTCAGCTTATACACTTTTATCGACGTTGGATCAAGCGATAAGCCGGCCTGCATCGTGTCTTTCAAAACTGCATTCTTAAGCAATTTCTGATTCCCATTCACCTGTACTTTCCAGTTAATCGAAGTGGGATTATACGTCGCATTTGCCACCCCCGCCTTCGCAATCGCCGTCCCACCAGTCGGTAAGAAATCCAGTGTGAACGTCGTCCCCTCATCTACCGGAAACGTAATTGTTTTCGTCGTGGTTCCAATCAGACGCTGCTTATCAAAATACGTATTAAAATGCAATTCCCCGTGAACCTCCGAGGATGTCTCCGCATTTTCATTAAACGTCAATGTCACCATATGATCCGTATTCACAACAAACGTCCCATACTCCCCAAGCGTCCCCGTAATCGGCGAATTAATTGCAAAAATAGTTGGTATCGCAAACGTATACGTATCACCGTTCTTCACATTAAGCGCATCAGGAAGCGCCCATTCAAACTGAATTTTGGCGGAAGAATCCACCGTTGGGCGGTTCTCATCCGTGTAAGGATTCCCATCACTATCCGTAAAAATAACATTCGTCAAAATATTTTCATCAATTACTCCGTTCACCGTCGCAACCGAAGCCTTTGCTTTTGGTGTCACCGCTTTCTTCGTATCTTTTTTCTCGGTATCCTCTTTCACCGTCTCTTTTTCCGGCGGCACTTCCGGCTCAGTAACCGGCGTCATCGTTTGCTGCAACGGGACTTGCAACGTCACCAACTGCGAACCAAGATCAAAGTCCAGCGGTAGCAACTTCTCTTTCGTATCACTCTGTAGCGTTGCCTGTAACACGATATCCCCGACCCGGTCTTCATCAAATATAGGCACATCTTTATTTAGCTGAATTTGCAAGACATGTTTTTCATTATCCACAGACCATTTGCCATAAGCCACATCATCAATTTTGAAATCTGCTTGCGATTCGCCCACGATATCTAGTGCTTCTGGGAGTGTCACTAAAATCTCTTTTCCCGCCAAACTCTCCCCACTCGCAATTTTCCAGTCATATCGCACATTTAGCTTACTCTCATGCAAAACAACCGGCTTAGACTTCTCCGTTATAACGTTCCCTTCCCCATCCTCCACTGTTGCTTGTGTAAAGAAATCCTGTTTCGCCGTTTCTAAATTCTCAGATTGCGCTGGCACAGCTGTTAAAACGGTGAAAGCTACGAGCATAACAGTGAGAACTGCCGCTAACACCTTTTTCATCACTTTTTCCCCTTTCGAATATACTTGCTTAAAGCTAACACTATCTATTTATAGATTGTAAAAATTATAGATATTTATACTTATTTTTTGTGATTTAAATTACAAACTCCTTCCTTCATTACCTCCTAATTATTATTTTCAAACACAGCACTCCAGTTTTTTAGTAAATAGCTCTTGAAAAAAGGCTAATAAATCCATTCAAGCTGTACTTTTTCGTTCATTATTGAACTTCAAAAATTTTAGGCAAAAAACACACTACATCCTAATAAAAAATGTAGTGTGCCTAGTATTATTGATTTCTAGCAAACTGCGCATTATGCAAGTTACGATACGTTCCTTGTTTTTCCATTAATTCTTCATGCGTCCCCTGCTCGGCGATTCCTGATTCATTCACCACGATAATCCGGTCGGCATGTTTAATCGTTGCTAAGCGGTGCGCAATAATCATTGTTGTACGCCCTTTGGCAAGTTCATCTAACGACTGCTGAATGACTAATTCTGTCTCCGTATCAAGTGCTGAAGTCGCCTCGTCAAGAATCAAGATTGGTGGATTTTTCAAGAACATCCTTGCAATCGCCAGCCGTTGCTTTTGCCCACCAGAAAGTTTCACGCCACGTTCACCGATAATCGTATCCAAACCGTTTGGCATTTCTTGCACGACTTTTTCCAGATGTGCTAATTTTACAACGTACCAAATCTCTTCTTCCGTCGCATCCAGCTTCCCATAGGAAATATTTTCACGAATTGTCCCAGAAAACAAAAACACATCCTGCTGTACCACGCCAATTTGCGTCCGTAAAGAATCCAGCGTCATCGCCTGAATATTAATCCCATCAATCGTAATCGCGCCATCCGTTACCTCATAAAACCGCGGCAACAAATTACAAATCGTCGTCTTTCCTGCACCAGATGGCCCCACAAAAGCAACCGTCTCGCCAGCCTTCACACGAAGATCAATCCCGTCCAGTACCGTTTTTCCAGAATCATATTGAAACGACACATGGTCATACACAATGTCTCCACGCAGCGCCCCAACATTTACAGCACCATCCCTATCCTTAATCGTTGGCTCCGTATCAATCACTTCAATAAATCGCTTAAATCCAGCAATCCCTTTCGGATAACTCTCAATCACCGCATTAATCTTCTCAATCGGCCGCATAAATACGTTCGTCAGCAAGATAAAACTTACAAACTGCCCGTAGGTAATCCCATCATTAATAACAAAATAAGAACCAAAAAACAATGCAAATAACGTAATCAAACGCATCAAAAAGTAGTTAAATGAAAAACTAAATCCCATCACCTTGTAAAACATTAATTTAGACTTACGATACGTCTGGTTTAACTTGCCAAAACGCTTACGTTCAAAATCCTCATTCGCAAACGCCTGCACCACACGCACACCACTAATCGCATTTTCCACACCAGCATTAAAACTACCCAGATCCTTGAAAATTTGCGTATTCACACCAGTCATTTTTTTATTAAAGAAAATAATTAGCACCGTCAAAATTGGCACTAAAATAATCGTCATCACTGCGAGTTTCACATTAATTGTCAACATCAACAAGAACGCTCCAACAAGCGACATAATCGAAATAAAAATATCCTCTGGCCCGTGATGCGCCACCTCGCCAATCTCAAACAAATCCGTCGTCATCCGTGACATCAACTTCCCTGTTTTCTGATTGTCATAATACTCAAACGGTTGCTTTTGCAAATGAGCAAACAGATCGCGCCGCATATCCGTCTCAATATTGAGCCCTAACTTATGCCCCCAGTAAGTCACAATATACTGCATAAACATATTCAAGAAATAAAAGAACAAAAGTGCCAAAGCCGCAGTCACGATTAAGCCCCAATCTCGGTCAGGTAGCAACTTGTCAATCACCTGATTCACGGCCACCGGAAACGCAAGCTCAAGCAGTGCCGCAATAACCGCACAACCAAAGTCGATTATAAATAAAAGCTTGTAAGGCTTATAATAACTAAAAAACCGTTTTAACATCAAAAACTCCCCTTTCCCACAGAAATACCATTATAACAAATAAAAGCACCCCTGCCTAGTTGAGAGCTATTCTCAATTAAAAAATCACATTTTCCTGAATCACATCTAACTTTTTAATAATAATATACCGCCGTTGCATCGCGATAACACCTTCCGCTTTCAACTGCTGAAAAATACGGTTCACACTACTCGCCGAATTAATCCCACAAAAGTGCCCAATCTCCTCATTACTCACCAAAAAATCAATCAAAAACTCATCTTTGTCTATCTCCACGCCAAATAATTTATACATTTCATAAAGTTGCGTACAAATCGCACCTAGCTTACCATTCATCAACATTTGCTGCATCTTCTTAATCGACTCCACCAAGCGCGTACGATAATAATCTTTCACATAAATTTGCAAATCCGCATTTCCATTCACATCTTTCCAAAATCGAACCCGATCAATACGATACAATTCCGCACGATCTGACTCCACACGAATATTAAAAGGTGCATTCGCAAACTGAGAATACTCATCCTTTAGCAACGACACAATGTCCATTTTATTAATATACGCCAAGTTAAATTCCCGACCATCCCTCGAAATAATGCTCGTCTTAATAATCCCACTTTTTAATATATATACATACGAATCTTCCAATCCTTCGTAAGTTAAATATTTTCGTTTTCCTCTCGTAACTACTGGAAAATCGTTGGCACTCACATACTCACTAAGAATATCATGATTCATTTTCCATCCTCCCTTTCTAGCAACTTTCGCGCCCGTTTATTTATCATACAAAATTATAACTCATTTATTCGCAACATTTGTTATACATTTTTGTTTATATCATACCAGTTTAGCAAATCAAAAAGTATCCCGATGAAAATACCCCTATAATAATGCTTGTTATTCGCATAAATTACAAGAAGAAAGGGATTATATCGCATGAAAGAAAAATTATTTAATCAAGGCTTTGTTTTAATCACACTCATTAACTTCGTTGTGTACCTCGTCTACTATTTATTAATGGTTATCATCGCCGTCATCGCCCAAGAAGAACTAAATGCCTCACTAGGGGTTGCAGGTTTTGCCTCAGGTATTTACATTCTCGGTACGCTTCTAGCTAGACTCTACATGGGCAAAAAATTAGAATTATTCGGTCGAAAACGCGTTTTACGATATGGCATTCTGTTCTTTCTAATCACAACAATAGCTTACATGTACATGCCTTCCATCTCCGTCATGTTCCTTATTCGCTTTTTAAACGGTTTTGCATACGGAACTACTTCCACCGCCACCAATGCCATCGTCACTTCCTATATTCCGAAATCAAGAAGCGGTGAAGGAATCAATTATTACGGACTCAGCACAAGTTTAGCCGCAGCAATCGGGCCATTTATCGGGATGATTTTATTAAGCACGACAAGTTTTTATACCATTATCATTTTTTCTACCATCCTTGTATCCCTAACAACCATCCTTTGTTTCTATCTCCCAGTAAAAAATATCGTTTTAACACCCGAACATCGAAAAGCATTAAAAACATGGACACTATCCAGCTTTGTGGAATTTAAAGTATTGCCAATCGCCTTTGTCGCCTTTTTAATGGGCACCTCTTATTCTACCGTCCTTACTTTTCTCGCTTCCTATGCTAGAGAAATCAACTTAATAAGTGCCGGCACCTTCTTCTTCGTTGTATACGCACTAGTCATTACTTTTACAAGACCGATGTCCGGAAAAATATTCGACACCAAAGGAGAAAAATTTGTGATGTATCCAAGTTATCTTTTTTTAGCCGTGGGACTATTTGTTTTAAGTACAGCATCCACAAGCTTTATCTTGCTTCTTTCTGGCGCTCTCATCGGCTTAGGCTACGGCACTTTTATGTCGAATGGGCAAGCCGTTAGTTTGAAATCATGCGAACCACACCGAATCGGTATTGCCTTATCCACCTACTTTATTGGGCTTGATTTAGGCTTAGGAATCGGACCTTACATCATGGGAGAAATCCACCACGTTTTATCTTTCCAAGGCCTGTATATTCTAGCAGGAATCATCGCTCTAGCTTGCATTTTTGTCTATATGTATTTTTCAAGCGTTACAACAAAATATGTAAAAGGAAGTGAAGAACAATGAACCCCAATCATGTCCTCCTCATCACAGCAGCCGGCTATATCATAGGTACCCAATTAGCAAACGACGAAAAAAAAACAATCCCTATTACTAGAAGACGTCCACATTAACAACACGACACAACGATTAATCGATCACTTTGAAAGCCTAGAAATCGCAAAAGAACATGTCATTGGTTTTAAATCAATGTCCAACGACGATTCACGAAACCTGATTGCTAGATGGCAGTCCGATTACTTCACTACTTCTTGATATCAGAAAAGCATTGCGTTTTTACGCAATGCTTTTCTTGTTTTTTTTACGCTTAAACGGAATCATTGCAATGGCTCCAAAAATCGTACAACTATAATACGTAATTAACCGCCATAAAATCAATGCCATCACAAGCTTCTCAGGACTTAAAACCATCTCAAAAAACGATGTAAAGCTATACTCCGCGCCACCAGTCCCACCAGGCGTTGGAATAGAAGAAGACAGTTTCATCACAAACGCGTGATACGTCATCGTCGTCATTAAACTAACGTCCGTAACCCCCAAGCTTAGCAAGACAAAATACGGAATACTCAAATAAAACAATAATTGCACCGTCGTGTAGAAAATACATTCCCAAATCAAGCGCGTATTCCCACTAAAACGGACACTTTCTTCATGGAACGACGCAATTTTGCTATCCGCATTTTCACGAATACCTTCACGACGCTCCTTCTTAATAAAAAGCAAGACCGGCTTCAGCAAAACATGCACGATCGCCGCAGCCACCCGCTCACTTTTTGCAACGGTAACTAGGCCGACAATTACGCCTAAATTAATCACAAAGCCAATCAAAATCAAATACTTAATTTCAAAAGTCGTATGTCCCAATAACGGAAACCCAACAATCAAAAAGAATATAAACGTTGCTACAATCATCGCTTGATAAATAATAAATTTAATCAACAACACCGAACTCGCCAAACCAATATCGATACCACGACGCGTTAGCAAATAAAGCTGCGCTGGCTGACCACCACTCGCAAACGGCGTCACCGAATTAAAAAATTGCCCAACCATCGTAATCCGAAACGATGTCCCCATTCTCAGCGTAGGATCTGCCTGCTTGCCAAAACGTTGCAAAACAAGAGCTTCCAACCACCAATACAAAAACATCGCCAGACAAGCCAGCCCAATATAGATTAAATTCACATTTTTCAAAACATCGAAAACAACATTCCATTTGACATTACGAAATTGGAAAAAAATAAACCCAACACTAATCGCAACAACAAGTAAAATACTGAGAACGTGTCGGCTTGTATTTTTACCCATTGTCCTCTATCCTTTCAAAAGCCCATCATAAAACTGTTGCCATAAACCAATTAGTCTAGCTTCCGAATAATAGGCTGCACCTTTTTTGGCTGCCTCTTTAGCATCTTGTAAATAAGCACTATCTGTTGACATCCGCTCCAATTGTGCTTTAAATCCTGCCACATCAGACGCTTGCAAATAATTTCCCGCAAGAATGCCTTCATACAGCTCCAAATCACGCAACAACACAGGAAGTCCGCTACTCATACCTTCTAAAATCGCCATCGGAAATAGCTCATTAAAAGACGGTAGAAACAGCACATCCGCCATATTATAATACGTATTCATATCTGCGCGCTCCACAATACCTGGGAATGTCACATTCGCCGGTGGATGGTCATAAATCTCTTTCAATTCCTTATAACCCGCCGTAATTTTGCCAAAAGAAAAACCGCCAGCCCAAATGAATTGCATCTCAGGTAGCTGTTTCGCCACTTCAATAAAATCAAGCACGCCTTTACGATGTTGCACTTGCCCAACACCAATCGCAATAAACGCTTCTTCATCCAGTCCATGAGCCCTGCGCAACGCTTTCTTCTCCTCCGTAGTCACCGGATAAAACGTTTTTGCCGACACAAAATTCGGTATGTATTTAATTTTCTCCTCTGGAATCCCATACGCTACGAGTTGTGGAATAAACGACGGGTTCACCACTACAAGCACGTCCATCCGCTTATAAAACCAAATCACATACTTATAAAAAATCTTCTTCGCAATCCAAGGAAGTTCCAAACTCTCATCCAACGTCTCCGGCAAGAAATGGACATAACCAACCTTCACGCCTCGCTTCTTCTTTGCAAACGTCGATAAAAAAAAACGGAAAATCAATCGTATGGTAATGCGTGATCTCCGACTTGCGATATGTATTAATAGCAATATCGTACTTATCTGCATGATGCGTCGTCATTAAATTCACTAATTCTCTATAAGCAGAAGCTACCCCCTGGCCTTTCACTTTCTCCGCAGAGGATAGCATCGTAATTCTATTCATGGTATTTTCTCACTTTCTTATCACGTTTTTGAAGTACTTCCGTCGGGATGGTTAACACGTAATTACTCATTGGATAATCACGATCCAATCTGTCGTACATCCGTTCTTTCGTCCAACCATAGTTCGCGCAAGTTTCCGAATACAATTGCTCAATATTCGCACCAAACTGCTCTGCTGAAAACTTCTCAATATGTTGATACGCATTGCTTACTAATTCGCGCGCAACTTCCGGCCGTTCCAACACATCCACTACCATCGCCGGTAACTCCCAATCCGATGTGAAACTCCGCCCCGTTTGACGGTCCAAAATCAAATCCTCATTACTAAGATCTGCTTTTGCGATGACTGGAATACCCGAAGCCATTGCCTCAATGTACGTCATGCCTTGTGTCTCCGATGTCGAAGCACTCACAAACACCTGTCCTAACCGATAAAATCTACCAATCGTTTCCCAATCTTGTTCACCAGCAAAGATGACCGATTGTGAAACGCCTTCTGTAAACGCCAATTCCTCAAGATCTTTACGTGCTGGACCATCGCCAACGATAAGCAATTTCGCATTAGGCACACGCTCCAAAATACTTGGAAAAGCGCGTACAATGATGTCAATGCCTTTTTCTTGAGCGACACGGCCAATAGATACAATGACTTTATCCGTCTCAGCAATACCAAGCTGCGCCTTTACTTCGGCTACTTCTTGTTTACTAAAGCGATCCGCTTGGAACGACTTGAATTCCGTTCCTGTTGGAATAATTCGGATATGATTCGTTACCCCATAGCGTCGTAAGGAAGACTGTACCTTCTCTGTCGGTACAATAACAGTATCCATCGACTCGCAAAAAGCCCGACTAAGCCGTTGCACGACACCTTGCGTAATCAATTTTCCTTTACCAATATAGTGCAAGTAATCCTCATACATCGTGTGGTACGTGTGCAAAACAGGAAGATGGAATTTCTTTGCCATTTTCTTTCCGATCAGCCCCATTGAAAACTCCGTATGGGTATGAATGACATCAATCTCCAATCGCTTAATCAAATGCGCTACTTTCTGTGTTCCTGCAATCGCGATTCGCCGTTCAGGAAAAAACACAAACGGAATGCTTGAAAAACGGAATACCTTGCCTTCTTCCGCCACCAAGTCAGCCTGTGGATCTGAGGTCGTAAATATATATACATTGTGTCCTCGTTTTGTTAACTCTTTTTCCATCGTTTTAATTGATGTTGCAACACCGCTAATCTGCGGAAAAAAAGTATCTGTAAAAATACCTATGTTCACTGTTTTCGCCTTCCCTCCACACCATGATACGTCACCATCGTGCCTTTGCTATAAGCCCAGCGTGTCGACCAACGCCCCATTTTCGTCGTTAAAAA
>NZ_AODL01000028.1 GCF_000525995.1 Paenilisteria riparia FSL S10-1204
TTACTGTTTCCATCAGAGCCGTAACCTTGTCCACTAACAAAGCTGTAATCGGCTGGGATTAGAACTTTTTGTATAGTAGTCTCCTTGAGCTACTTGTTGGAAAGAATAGTTTCCACTAGCATCTGTTTTTTGTGTTGCGATTGTGTTTCCTTGTACGTCGTGTAATTCAACTGTTACACCAGAAATTCCTGATGCTTGATCACTTTTCACAGAGCCAGCAACAGAAGAATTAGCAGTTGTTTTTAAGCCTAAATTCAATTCATTGCGAAGATTTTGTTCATTCCCTACTGTAAAATATCCTGTACTACCGTCTGCACCATAATACGTACTAGATGCGTATTGATAGCCTGATGGGATAATTGCTTGCGCATAATAACGTCCTGGTTGTACAGTAAAACCATAAGCGCCAGTGCTATCTGTAACCGCTGTTCCAACTTTATTTCCAGCATAATCATAAAGGTTAACTGTTACATTTGGAATACCCGCTTCATTACTATCTTTTTGACCATTTCCATTGTCATCTCTGTACACGAAGCTTTGAATGGTTCCTTGCTGTGGATACAGCCCAAAATGATAGCCTGTAATGGATTGATCACCTGTGATTGTAATATATCCAGAGTTACCATCTCCACCGATGCCTTGTGTTGTGAATAGTTTTTCATTTGATGGAATTGTTGCCATGTCTACGTGAATATAGTAAGTGCCATTTGGAATTTCAGTAAATGCATATTCACCATTTGCGTCTGTTGTAGATGTTTGAATAAGTTGTCCTTGATCAGAGTACAATTGGACCTTAATTCCTGCAACTCCTTTTTCACCACTGTCTTTTTGGCTATTACCGTTCAAATCTTCAAACATGAAGTCTTCGATTGAGCTAGTGCCTACTTGCTTCACTGGTGTGAATGTAAAAAAGTTACCAGTAACTGTAGAGCCGTTTGAAATTGTGAAGTAGCTTGAGTTGCCATCGCTTGGATTTAGCCCTTCTGCAGAGAAAAGTTTTTCATCGCTTGGTAAATTGTTTACATCTACGTTCAAATAGTAAGTGCCATCATCTAGATTATCAAACAGGTATTTCCCTGTGGCATCTGTAGTGACTGTTTTTACAAGTTGGCCTTGATCGTTATATAAATTCACTTCAATGCCGGCAACACCTTTTTCACCGTTGTCTTGAATTTTATTACCATTTAAATCTTCAAACATTGTGTCTGTTACTACCCCTTGTCCAACTGCTGCGGACGCTTGATAAGGGTGCAATGTTGGAACTAAGCTACCTGCTACTAAAGAAACTACTAGTAAGCTAGAACCCCATTTTTTGACCATTAAGTTCTTTTCCATAATTTCCTCCTGATATAAAAATATACTTACATTTCTTCTTGTGTCTCGCTTGATTTACGTTTGGCATTTACGAATAAAATACCTGCTGTAACAGCTGCTAGCGCAACTCCTATTGTTGCTGCCATTAATGGATAGCCCTGTAGAAAAGCTACTCCTAAGAGTGGGCCTCCTCCAGTCATTGGTACTAAGGGGTTCAAATTTCCTCCTTGACTCATACTATTCCTCCTTTCATGACCTAAAGAAATGAATAAATGATTGGATGCATCATTTACACTCTTATCTTAATCCAATTCTTTACTATTTTTTTATTTAAAATGATAGGTTTTAAAATGGTGCTTAATCGCTGTGGCAAGATGTTTTTTAGTTTTTTTGAATAGGAATTTTGCTGTTCAACTGTTATGAATAGAGCTTAGATTTGCTAAATTTTTAGGCTTGCTTCGGGAATTTGCTCGTTTTTAAATAATTTGGTGTTAATGTTTATAGGCTGTATCTTGAATATAGGAAAATGATACGACGTTTGAATATGGGTTGAATTGTAGGCCTGCCAATTGATTTCTAATATTACTAATGTCTTTTGGATTCGGGACATCACTAATCACAACGACGGGCAAAGTTCCGATTTCAACTTCTATATCGCTGATTAGCATGCAGTATCCTTCCATATTGCATTGTAAATCGGCTTCTGTAACGGAGAACAACTCAAAATGGCCTGATAGATGTTCTTCTAGACTGATTCTGATGAAAGTTTCCCATAGCTCACCTTTAGCCGTGAGTAACGCGATGCGTTTTCTTGCTCTTTTTAGCGTGACTAGCAAGATGAGCATTTCCATGATGTTTTTGCGGGTATTGATTTTATACATTGGGTGGGTCTTGCTGAATTCGTTGTAAAATGCGCTTACTTTTTTAAAGTCGGAAGGATATAGTCGCTGCACTTCGTTATATAGTTTTCCTTCTTCGTAGTCGAGGTAATCCGCCATATAGGTCCCTATATCTTCAAAAACGAGCTGAGTATGCAAAAGCGTGAGAAACTGTGTATTGGTCGTCAAACTCTGTTCTACGATTTTTTCTGCTTGGCTGACAAAATGGCTTAACCCTTCAATTCCATAGATAAAATTAGAGCTGCCAACCGGTGCTGGGTATTCTTTTAGTTGTTTGCTAATAACATAGGTTAGCCAACTGTATTCTTCACGGGATACGTAGAGATTAAGTTTTTCGCGAATTTCTTTTATCATGCAAAAGACTGCTACGGAAACGTTTGGATTAGCGGTTTCGCTAGATATATTTTCACCAATTTCATTTTTTTCTTGGACGCGGATGATGGTAATGATGGTGAGTAAAATGATTTGTTGGGCTGTTTTGGCGGGCAGATGGTTATCCATTTCTAATTCGAGCCTAGCAATAAAATCCTGAAGAATACGAAGGGCTTCGTCTGGCATATCTACATCTGAGTTCGCTTCATTTATGAGCTGAAAATAGAAATTCCTGATGTCGGCTTCTTTTCCAGATAGTTGGAAAGGACGTTTGGAGATAGAGATATGGAATTTGGCTAGTCTTTGGTTGATATTACGAATGCTTTTATAGAGTAGTGGCTGAGAAATGAATAGTTCTTCTGCTATGTTTACAACGCTGTCATGTTGTTCTCTAAAAGCAGCGGAAAGCAGTTTGAAGGTGAGTGTTTCTTTGATTAGTATTTGCTCTACTTCCAAGATGGAGCGATTGCTCGGTTTTATGAGTTGGACGCCTTTATAAGAAACTGTTTCTATTTCAAAGCCTTCTGGTAAAATTTCTTCAAGTTCTGATAAATACCTTTTCATCGTTGAAATTGTTACATTAAATTGTTCTGATAAATCTTTTAATTTTATAAAAAAACTATTTTTATTAAGAATGTTCAATATTTTTATAAGCAAATTGGTCTTTGTTTCAAGTGAGAGTAGTGAGCCTACAATTCCCAAGGTCCGTCACCGCCTTTTGTTTTGATAATAAAGTGGTATTTTTCTATTGCTAGCCAGCCTTTTGCGATGTATATTTCTGTGATTCTTTTGATTGAATTGAGTGTCATATTGGTGTAGTCCGCTAGGAATTTTTTGTTAAAACATCTCGGAATAATCCAACCTTCTTGTGCTGGGGTTCCAAATTTCTCTGCGAGTTGGCATAATGCTTCTTTTACGCGGTCTTGACCGCTTTTATATAATAGGAGCTGATTTTCTACAAGAATTTCATTTTGTTTCTTCTCACGGAATAGTAAATAAAGCCAGCCTTCTTGAAGACTTAATAGGAGGAATAAAGTATCTTTTTTGTCAAATGCCAGCACCGCTCCTGCTTCAAGAACCTCATATTTTTCGACATCATTTTTTTGAAATAAGAAAGAATTAAGGCCTATGAAGCTTCCTCCTCCAATAACCGCTAATGGGACACCTAGGTTTTTTTGGGCCAGTGTTCCATTTACGATGTAGTAAACGTAGTCGCTAGAACTTGTTAGGACATCTCTTTTCTTTATCTCCATTTTCTTGGGAGTCAACGAGGAAAGCTGTCTAAATAAGTTTGAATCATTGAATTTATTCTCGAGCGCATCTCTTCCATATAATTCTAATATTTGTTCCATTTCATGATCTCCTTCACTATTCTTATTTCGATTTACGTGTGTTCTTTCATTGGTTCTCCACGTTTAAATCTTAACAGCTCTTCTTTAATTTAAAAGTGCGTTTTTTGGACTTATCATTACTTATTTGTGTACTTTCTGTCACAACTTGATAAAATTAACCTTCTTTTCTATGCTTTTTTGCAAACCAAATTGCTTTATTTATCAATAAGTTTACTACTGTTTTTCTGTTCTTCTTGTACCTTAGTATATTCTTTTTATTTTTATTCATATTTTCTTCATATTATTTTGGCTGGATTTAAAGGTAGGAAATAATAATAATTCGTAGATTTTTTATTGCCTTTTGGTACTTATGCATGGGGAATTTCTTTTAAATATGAAGTTTTCGTGTCTTTTTGTTAATTTGAATTCATACTTAAAATAGTATTATTTTTGCGATTATTGTTCTGATTTTGGACCTTATGTTTATGTGTATTTATTTTGGTTAATACATAGATAGACAGATAGGAGGAAGAATATCATGTATAATTCAGAATATATTAACAGTATGACTAATTATAACCGGATACTGCTTATGTTGAACAAAAGTGATGATTTTTATGAACATGCTCATCAGTCAAAACTTAAAAAAGGAGAGAAAATATATCTAGACGCGCATCGTAATTATTGCTACCTCATTCAAAGTGGTTTTATACAAGTATCGAATGTCATTGATGGCAAACCTAATTTTCTTTATATTTCGCAACATGGGGATTTTCCCGTTCTACCTGTTATTAGTAAATATATACCTAGGGAAATAAGGTTGGAGGTGCTTGCTGATGCGCTTGTTTGGGTGATTGATTTTCAATTTTTGAAGAACTGCTTATTACTAGAAGATCCAAAAAACTTTGTGCTCCTTTCTCAAATGGAAAATATTATTATTGATATCGCTCGTGTTAACACGTTAGCTCAGATTAGTGCCCAGCAACGGATTCAGTATCTTTTAGAGTATCTTGCTGAGAATTTTGGAATCGTTGATGGGCAGGGTTACCGACTATTGCCTCCCTTTTTGACTTATAATAAGCTCAGTGAATTTTCAAACCTTTCGAAGAGTCACACGATTAAAATTGTGGAAAAGCTGAAAGAGGACGGACTTATTACGATAAAAAAAGGGCAGTGGATTATTCTTGATATAGACGCGATTAGGGTATCACATTTTTTTTGTAGCACCTTTTGATTAACCGAAAAAAATACTAAACAGATTCAGATATGTAAAAAAAGCCTTCTCTCAAAAAATGAAAGAAAGCTTTGGTATATTCTAATTTAATGCCATGCACCCTACTCCGGCGATGCATCCATCTGCGTTACCTCTGCAGTTAGCTCAGCCCAGGCGACCTCGCGGCACATGGAAAGCACTGCTTAATGCTGCTTCCTTCCGGACCTGACATGGTTCACAGGTTCCCATTGCGCAAGACCCAGACGTCAACACCACTTACAAAGGGCTGACCAAACAGGTACAAAGCCTCGGTAAGGAATTCAACCCCACTAGAGCGGATTGTGGGTTACAGGGCTCCGCTACGTCCCCATCTAGCATGACAAATTGGCTGCCGCTTTAAAAACGGCTCACTTATTAATATACCTTTATTTCTATGAAAGTGCAAGTAGAAACTTGTGCTTTTTTCTTAAAGAGAAAGTCGCAATGTCACGGCATCATAAGCGGGAATGCTATTATCTGGATTTATGACTGGTTCTTCGATTGCATTAATCCATTCTGCATTTTCAAATTCTCCACTAGGTAAATCGATTTTTTGCGGTATTTTGGCAGTAATTTTAATATTAATTGGGGTTGTAATGACCGGGTTTCAAAAACGTGGGAATCATATCGCGGAGTCGGTTTCCATTCATGTCTACGGTACCGTTATTTTATCTTCGTTCTTTTTAACGCTTTACGTAGTGACAAACCAGCTATTTCATGTCACTGGCTTTTCTATCATCTTACCACAAGCCATCGGGATGCTGACATGCGCTATTGGCATTAACTTAAAGGGCAAATCTACCATTTCTAGTAAAAATGTAGCCTTCAATATGATGACTGGACTTTCTTGGTCGATTGCAAACATTGGTATGTTCTTAGCGACGGCGGTACTTGGGGTTGCGACCAGCTTCTCGATTTCACAAGCTTGTGTTATCGTGGCAACAATTGGTGGGATTCTGATATTTAAACAGAAGAAAAAATTGTTGGAATGGGGATTTATTCTTTCGGGGATTGTGTTGATTATGATTGGGGTTGTGTTGCTTAGTATGTTGAAATAGAGAAAAGGAATGCTCACCTTACAATCATAGCTCCAATTGGCGTTCTTTAAATACGAAGCTGGCAGATAATAGATATACTAAAATTTGATTAGCTCCCGATTGTGGTTTATAGTAAGAACCATACAAAGAACAGGAGATGAAAAGTGATGGCGAAAAAAGTTTTTATTACCGGAGCAAACAAGGGGATTGGCAAACAAGTCGCATACCAAATGGGAAAGAACGGCTGGACCGTTTTGATAGGTGCACGTGATGAAAGCCGAGGACTTGCAGCGGCAGATGAGCTTAAATCTGAAGGCATTGATGCGATCTATGTAAACATTGATTTGCAACATCCTGAAACCATTTCGTCCGCGGTGAGCATCATTAATTCACAGCATTCTGACTTAGCTATGCTGATTAATAACGCGGCCATTCCAGGTGACATGAAAAAACCTGGCTACGAGTTTACCTTGGATGAGCTACGAGAAGTTATGGAAACAAATGTATTTGGCACATTTGATCTTACGCAGCAATTACTACCTGTGCTCGAAAAAAATAACGGCCGAATCTTAAATGTATCTATCCCCATTGGTATGTCAGACTTCTTTAATCCATTTGCTTATAAGATGAGTAAAGCAGCGCTAAATACGATAACGCAAAGCTTAGCGCAGAACTTTTCACAGGCAGCTAAGCCTATTGAAATTTTTGCTATCATGCCTGGTGGAACAACAACTGATTTAAACGGAAATATGACTGGTGATTTCATGAAAACAGCTCCTGAAGCAGGAAAACTAATTGCCGATATTATTTTTGATGGACAAAATCACAATAGCGAAATCATTAATTTCAATGGTAAAGTAGCTGATTATAATAACGGTTTGTTTTAATTGCTGGAATAAGCGTAGTCAAAATAGTAATGACATTCATTATCCAATAAAAAAGCAGATACAATGGTGAAAATAAAAAATAAGGAGCAAAACCAACAAACTGGTCTGCTCCTTATTTTATATATTGATTTGTACTTAAATCAACGCGGTGTGAAATAGGCGTATTGTTTATACGTTTGTTTATTATGTTTTACGATAATCTCTACTTTCACGCGGTAGCCTTTCGTTGCTGAGCTGATGTAGAACTTCTTCGCTACGCCCACTTTTCCAGATATTTTTGTTTTCGTTGATTTATAGTATATCGTGCCTGTGTATGCAGTGTTTTTAGGTACACCCGCTATGTTTAGTGTCACCCAACTCCGCTGTTTTGGTGTCGTTGTACTTAAAGATACTTTGACCGGATTCTTTACTGCAGCTTCGGCTTGGATTGCTGAAACGCCAGTAATTCCCGCTGAAACTGGTGAAAATACAACTAGGACGGCCATTAGAAATAACGCTATTTTTTGCTTCATTGACTTGCTTCCCCTCTTTTTATTAAGTTTTTTACAAACCATTACAAATTTATAGTATCACGGTTTCCATACATTGTAAAATTTAAACAAAAAAGAACCAGCTCACTCATGGCTAGTTCTTCGGGTTTCTTATGCGGTAAAGTATAACAAATTTACTAACACTGCGATTAGTGTTCCTAAAAGGCAGATTCCAACTAAAACAATTAACGTCCAAACTAACTTACGGTTCATTTATATCACCCCACGATTTATTTGTTACCGATGCAATTTTTATCTGTTATTTCACTCTATCTTACCATTGAAATGGCTTTTTTGCCAATCAATTAGGCGTTCGTAACTACTCATTAACTGCTCGTTCATTTGCTTGAAAATGGCCTTTAGTTCCTCGTATAGGACAACATTCTTTGGATTAGGCTGGTAGATTTGCTTTGGTGATAATTTAGCTGGTAATTCAAGCTGGTCGTGTTCGTTCAAGGCTTGCATGGCAAGAATTGCTGCACCGAGACTAGAGCCTTCGATTGTATGCGGCACAATGACTTCACGGTTAAAGATATCAGCGATGAGTTGGCACCAAACCGGGTTTTGTGAAATGCCACCTGTAACGTAGAGCTTGTCCCTCGAATCACTGATTGCTTCATACACATGGGCTAGATTGAACGCAATACCTTCCAAAATCGCACGGATAAAATGCGCGCGTTTATGATTGATTGTTACGCCGATGAAACTACCACGAATTTGATCTGTCCAGTACGGTGCGCGCTCGCCTAGCAAATACGGCTGGAAAAGCAAACCGTTTGCGCCAGGACTTGTTGTTTTTAAAGCATTGATAAAACTTGTAAAATCATGATTTTCACGTTCGGATTCCGTGCCAAACTGTTCTAGTCCCCACGCGATGACTGCGCCGCCATTGTTTACTGCGCCACCTTGGACAAAATAACCGTCCGCGACACCGTAGCAAAAGGTTCGTTGCCAATCATCGACGTGGAATTTTTTCGTGAGCTTGCGAACAGCACCGCTTGTACCAACGGTTAACGTGACATCATGTTCGCCAACAGAACCTATACCTACATTGGCTAGCGCCCCATCGCTACTCCCAACGACGAAAATCGTGTTTTCCGCCATATGTAACTTGTTTTGCCAGCTAGGTAGGATTTTTTGAAAAGTCTTCGTTTCCGTCACTACTTTTGGCAGTTGGTTGGTTGTAATGCCTGTAATATCAAGAGCTAGCGGTTCCCACTGGTGTGCTACAATGTTGTACAAGCCTGACGCTGACGCCAAAGCCTCATCAATAACATATTCCCCAAACAACGCGTGCAAAACATAGCTTTTAATACCAATAAAATACGCCGTTTTGGCAACAATATCAGGAAAATCGTCTTGTAGCCAGCAAATCTTGGCGAACGGGCTCATCGGATGAATCGGCGTTCCTGTTTTTTCGTACACTTGATGCAGGTAAAAATCACGTTTTCGTCGTTCCAAAGCCTCGCTGCTGCGATTATCCGCCCAAGTGATGCAATTCGTCAACGGCTCTCCGTCAGCATCCACCGCAATCAAACTATGCATCGCCGCGCTAAAAGCCACTGCTTTCACCGATTCTGCTTCCAGCTCAGAACACTCCATCACCGCATTCATCGCCGTCACAACCGCATCCAAAATCGCCTCCGGTTCCTGTTCTGCCATACCTGAATCATCCGTTAAAAGCGGATAGCCTCGCGATTCCCGTGCTATAACCTCACCATTCCCGTCAAAAATCACCGCTTTCGTACTCGTCGTTCCGATATCGACTCCCATTACAAAAACCGCATTCTCCATCCACGTCACCCTCAATTTTTCCTCATTTGTCCCCAATTATAACGATAAAAAAAGCGGAGTCAAGGTTTACCCCTCGAATCCCACTTCCCGTTCAATCATAAGACCAGCCGTTTCTACTAAACCAGTGCGCATAAAAATATACCGCTGATCATAAAACGAAAACCTATCTTTGTTCACCTAGTTATTGTTTTCAATGTTTTCGCCTCTATTTCTTTTTATTTATGATACCTTATTGACCAAATCATTTCCTTCTAGTTTGGTTACATCTGGATTACGATTTCATCACATAGAGAATGGCAGGAAGCATTATCACTTCCCGACATTCTCTATATTATTTTGCTATCAAACCGTTAGCAGCCACAAGGTATTCATTCTGCGATGCCATACTATAATTTTCTTTCGTATTAATATCTGTTACAACAAGACGACCTGGCTCTTGATGCGTAATCTTGATGGTATAACCGTCTTTAATTGGAATGTCCAGCGTTTCTGCTTTTTGCGTTGCATTTCCAATAAACTCCTTTGCATATACGACTTTCCCCGAAGCATCACTCACTTCTATACTCGCATAAGTCGTTGAGAAATAATAATGTGGTGTCGTTGCTTTGATATCCACATGCATCACATTCTTTACTTTATCTAGTTGAAGTGTAGCAAACTGATTGTCACTCAATCCCTTGAATACAAAATCAATATTTTCGCTGTATATCTTAGCTTTTGTAAAACGAGATAGAGATTTATTATTCACTTTTATCGATTCGCAAAAAAATACTGAGATATTAACTTACTGAACTATCGTAGCATACTTTTTTGCTTATTTTAATCCCCACTGTTTTAGCATTTTTATTAATTAAATCTATTATTTTTCAACAATTTTGTGAACAAATGTAAATTTAACACACCAAATCTGACTTGGCGTAGTTTCTTGATACTATCCATACTCGATTTGTGATTACTAGCCTCGGACTACAGTTGAAATTTTTAAAATTTCCAATCAAACCGCATCTTTGTTATCCCGCCGCGCCTTGTAGTATACTTAACTTGTATGCTAAAAATAGCAATTGCGAAAGGAAGATAATATATGAAATCACGTGCAGCAGTGGCCTTTGCGCCTGGAAAACCTCTTGAAATCGTTGAAATTGACGTAGAGGCTCCGAAAAAAGGGGAAGTTTTAGTTAAAATAACAGATACGGCGGTTTGTCACACGGATGCTTATACACTTTCGGGTGATGATCCAGAAGGTGTATTCCCTGCCGTTCTAGGACATGAAGGTGGCGGTATTGTCATCGAAGTTGGGGAAGGCGTGACGAGTGTTGCTGTCGGCGACCATGTTATTCCGCTTTACACGGCCGAATGTGGCGAATGTGAGTATTGTACTTCGGGCAAAACGAACCTTTGTCAAGCAGTCCGCGAAACCCAGGGGAAAGGTTTAATGCCAGACGGAACGACGCGTTTTTCTTATAACGGAGAGCCAATTTATCATTACATGGGGACAAGTACGTTCAGCGAATACACAGTGATTCCTGAAATTTCACTTGCCAAAATCAATCCGGAGGCTCCGCTCGAAAAAGCATGCTTGCTCGGATGTGGCGTAACAACAGGCATTGGCGCGGTTCACAATACGGCGAAAGTTCAAGCTGGCGATACGGTTGCTGTTTTTGGACTCGGTGCGATTGGTTTGGCAGTGATTCAAGGCGCGGTGCAAGCTTGTGCTAGCCGGATTATCGCGATTGATACAAATCCGGATAAATTTACACTAGCAAAAGAGATGGGCGCGACAGACTTTGTGAACCCGAAAGATCATGCGAAGCCGATTCAAGAAGTGATTGTGGAAATGACAAACGGTGGCGTTGATTTTAGTTTTGAGTGTATCGGAAATACCGACGTGATGCGTTCAGCGCTGGAATGTTGCCATAAAGGCTGGGGGGAGAGCGTGATTATTGGGGTGGCCGCAGCTGGAAAAGAAATTAGTACGCGACCATTCCAACTTGTGACTGGTCGTGTGTGGCGCGGTTCTGCTTTTGGTGGTGTGAAGGGGCGCAGTGAGTTGCCGGGCATGGTAGAGCAAGCGATGAAGGGCGAAATTAAACTCGATCCATTTATTACGCATAATTTGCCGTTTGCAAGCATTAACGAAGCGTTTGACTTGTTGCACAAAGGGGAATCAATTCGGACGGTGCTTTCCTATGACTGAAAAACTGGAATTATTAGAGGAGCATCGTGTATTTGATGGAACGCAACGGAAATATCGCCATCATTCTGAGACGCTACATTGCGCGATGACATTTAGTCTGTTTTTGCCGAACGTGGAAAAATTTCCGAATCCGTCGCTTATTTGGTGGCTTTCGGGCTTGACGTGTACGGATGACAATTTCACGCATAAAGCTGGAGCTCAGAAAGAGGCGGCGGAGCTTGGTTTGGCGTTGGTAATGCCGGATACGAGTCCGCGTGGTGAGACGGTGGCCGATGATGAGGCTTGGGATTTAGGGCAAGGCGCTGGATTTTATGTGAATGCGACGCAGCAGCCATGGGATACGAACTATCAAATGTATGATTATATCGTGACGGAGTTAACGGCGATTGTACGCGAGACGCTTGGTTTGAATGGTTCGGAATCGATTATGGGACATTCGATGGGAGGCCATGGTGCGCTTGTGATTGGTTTGCGAAATCCGGATCGTTTCCGCGCAATTTCAGCATTTTCGCCAATTGTGAATCCGAGCGATGTGCCCTGGGGTATGAAAGCTTTTGACGCCTATCTTGGAGCAGATAAGCAAACTTGGGCTTCTTGGGATGCTTCGAAGTTGTTGGCGGGATATGACGGCAAACCTATACCCATTTTGCTCGATCAAGGTACTGCTGATAATTTTCTACATGTGCAGTTACAACCTGAAAATTTGATTGCACCAGAGGGGTATCCGCTTGAGATTCGTATGCAAGAAGGGTATGACCACAGCTATTACTTTATCGCGAGTTTTATCGATACGCATTTGAAATTCCACAAAAAATATTTATAACAAGGTGTGGCGGGGTAGCTAAAACAATCCCCTCCACGCCAATTAACTTATTGTAAAGGATGATTATATATGCCTTCTCATGAACATCCATCTGTAGGTCTATCACTTACGTTTATCAGTGGCATGATTAATACAGCTACATATATCAACTATCAAACATTTGCTACCGCTCAAACTGGAAACCTGATTCTTTCGCTCAGCCAACTGTATCATGAACAGTGGGAAAGTGCTGGAAAAAAACTTCTCTCCATTCTATTTTTCTTTTTAGGCATTCTTTTTGCTATGTGGATAAAGGACTATTTTCTAAAAAAGAACCCCTCCTTCCATTGGCGTTTATGCTTATTATACGGACAAGTATTGTTATTTTTAGCTTTTTGTTTACCCATTCTACAACGACACCCATCCGTCGTCGTAATATTGATTTCTTTCGTTGCGGCTATTCAGTGGGAATCCTTTGATAAAATAAATGGATTACCTTATACAAACTTGTTTACCACTGGAAATTTAAAAGGGATGGCGACTAGTCTCTATGATTTTAGAAAAACAAAAGAAGCGGCGGCTAAAATTCGATTTATTCATTTCTCGAAAGTAGTGATTGCCTTCATATTGGGCTGTCTCATGACCCTATTTTGGCTATCCTTGATACATATCAATATTTTTGTAGCTATTTCCGGTGCCTTTTTCTTGTTAGCGCTCTTTAGGTCCTATTGGATTCTGAGAAGAAATGGCCCACAGGAAATGAAGTGACAACTGGTGCCTCTTTTGTATGAAAATCAACTCTGACTCAACCTCATTTTCAGGCTGTTTTCTTTATTTTTGCAACGTTTCCTGTAAATATACCAGCAACGCAAATCGCGATGAGTACGAAAATAAATGCATTTAGCAAACCAAAATAATTAGCCAAAAAACCTAAAATCGGTGGGCCTGCAAGGGAAGCGCTATATCCTGCTAGTGTCACCAAACTCACCCGTTTCACCGCGTATTGGCTCTCATCGCCTGCAGCTGAAATTGCCATTGGGAAACCAAGTGAAGCACCTGCGCCCCACAAGAAAATCGCAAAGATACAAACAATGACCGAAATTTTCAAAATAACGAGTAGCAGGCCAATCGCCGCTAAGGCTACCGCCACGCGAAGCAATAACACACGACCGTAAGTATCAATTAATCGCCCGCTCAGCAAACGGCCGCTAATCATGCCCGCCAAGAATATACCATAAATCACCGTGCTCAAACTATGCGACACATCATAACCGTCCACCATCGCAAGCGGAATCCAGTCATTCGCCGAACCTTCGACAAACGCCAAACACAGCCCCATAATCGCCAAAGCTATCGTCCGTTTATTCAGCCACAATCGCTTATCAGCAGCCGATTCTTCCGCATTCGCTTTCTTATCCGCCGCCGATTCCTTCCCGATTCCCGCCGGCACAAAGCGCGTCGAAACCATCAGAATCGCAAACAACAAACACGCGACAACCACTAAATGCGCACTAACCAAGACACCTAATTTTATAAAAAGTACCCCGACTCCCGCGCCGGCAAGCGTCCCAATACTAAACGCTGCATGCAGCACTGGCAAAATGGTCTTTTTGATGCGGTATTCTATCTCGGTTCCTTCCAAATTCATCGAAACATTACACATTCCCGCACCCATTCCAAAAATAAATAGAGCTGCAAAAACAACGACTTGACTAGCCATCCAAGCTCCCGTTGCCAACATCAAAAAACCACCAAACATAAAGAAAGCACTTGTCATAATAGCAAAACGGCCTCCGCGTGCCCGCACAAATACATTCGCAAGTACTAAACCAAGTATAGAACCAATCGACAAACCTAATAAAATAAGTCCCATCGTTCCCGCCGTTGCATGAAGGGCATCCCGCAATTCCGGTGTCCTCGAAATCCAACTTGAAAAACTAAAACCACATGTCGTAAATATAATTAAAATCGCATAATACCATCTTTTCTCCATAAAAACTCCCTTTGAAACTATAATAATTTAAGTATAGCGGTTGGCGATTAAGAAAGTAAAGAACAAAAAAGCTATTACCTCATAAAAACAATGTGTTTCTACGAGATAATAGCTTGTCGTTTGTTTTATTTACTTATTCTTTTGCGAGTGTATAGAATGCCTCCTAGAAGCATTGCATAACCCAACAATGGTAGGAAATCATTTGCTGTGTCGCCGGTTTCTGGAAGGTTTGATTTTTGTGCTGTCTTGTTTTTTGCAGAAGTTATTGGTTTTGTCATGGGTGCTCCTGATGCCGATACTTGAAGTGGTGTTAAAGGTACTTGTGTTGTCGGCACTATTGTTAAGTGTGCTGGATTTGTCATGGTTGTTTCTACCGGAGTAACTGATTGATCTGGTTTTGTTGTATCTGGTTCTGTGGTACCAGGTTCTGGTGTATCTGGTTTTGTTGGCTCTTCTCCTTGTGTGTCATCGATTTCACTTGGAGTTTCCATTTTTTTGTTCGTTGCTTCGATTTCTACAAATGCTTGTTGTGATTTCTCAATAGTGAATGGTAGTGGGGTTTCATCTAGTTGATAACCAGTAGGCGCACTTGTTTCGACAAAATTATAGTCTCCTGGGAGTAAACCAGAAATTGTAATCTGACCTTTTTCATCGGTTTCGAGGTCCGCTTGAACAATATTTCCTGAACTATCAAGAAGCTCAAATGATGCACCTTGCAAATGCGTAGCCTTGTCTGTACTATCCACTTTTGTTAATGTAACGCCACCTGTGATTAATGTATTTTCAATGATTTGGTAATATACATTCTCTGTAGTTATTGCTTTGGAGATAGTGATTGGTATTGGTGTTGCATCAAGTTCATAATCGTTCGGTGCGCTTGTTTCTATTAGTTGATAATCGCCGAGTGGTAAATTGGTGACTGTTACGGTTCCTTCGAAGTCACTGGTTAGCCCTTGATACACAATGTTTCCTTGGCTATCGAACAAATCAAATGTAGCACCTGATAGCGGTGTTTTGGTAATTGAATCTTGTTTCTTAATGATTAGTGTTCCTAGTATTAATTCGTTTTCAACCGCGACTCGGGCTGGTTCTGTTTGCTTTTCATCAATTGTAAATGGATGTGCTGTTGTATCAAGTTTATATCCTGTTGGTGCGCTTGTTTCAACGAAGGTATAATCTCCAGGTGTCAAATTTGTTACGTGAATTTCGCCGTTTGCATCTGTTTGAAGGTCGGACTGAATGACTTGATTTCCTTGCATCAGATTAAATACAGCGCCTTCTAAATGGTTGTCTGTACCTTTTTCAACTTTTGTTAAGATGGCCTCCCCTACAAATTTATCATTTTCGATGACTAGCAGCGGCTCTTTTTGATCCATTTTAAATGTAATACCTCCTTCTGATGTATCGGATTTGAAATAGCCTGTCGGTGCGTTTAGCTCTTTCACTAAGTAATCACCATAACGGATAGATGCAAAAACAATATCTCCCGCTTCATTCGTTGTCGCTTCTCTTAAAAGAACTGTGCCATCGCTATTGTATAATCCGAATTCTGCTCCTGATAGCGTGCTTTTTGTTTTAGCGTCGACTTTGCGGACTGTTAATGTGCCGCGTTCAGCAGAACCGCTACCTGAACCTTCGGAAAACCTAACAATGACGTCGGCGCTTGTTTTGGTTGATTCATCTGTTAAATTAGAGCCAGCTAGATTAACGTCGTTGCTTACTACTTCGTTGTCTCCCGCATCAATATACGTATCATATTTCAGGATATAAGCGCTAGTAATTGTGTCAGTAAACGCTATTTCGAACGTTTGCTTTCCAGTTTCTCCATCTGTGTGAATTGTCAGCTTGTAGTCAACGTCCGGAACGAGCGCCTTGTCTTGTGTGAAGGCACCATTTTTTTGGACTTTGGTACTGTAAAGCTTGATGGAATCGGCTAATAATATTTGGTTCGATTTTGGTGTGTCAATAATTTTAGCATCGGTGATCGTGGACTGTCCTGCATTGACATTCACCGTCCAATGGAGCGTATCGTCTTCTTGAATCCCAGATTTCGCTACGTATTCACCGCCATTTGGCACGTTAACAAAGCCTGTAACTGTTGTTTTTGGTGTTTCCCCGTCATATAAAGTGGCAGAATTGAGATATGTTGGGACAATTTTCTCATCTGCTATACTCGTTTTGAAAGTGACATAATAAGCTTCTGTGATAGGTTCTTTGAACGTGACAAGAACAGTATTTCCACCCGTGTCTAACGTGTAGTCGGATGAATCAACAATGCCGCCATCGGAATAATTATACGGTTCTTTGCCTAGTTTCATTTTGTGAACTTCCACTGTGTCTGGTAGCAACTTTTGGTCGGAAGGAATAGCATCTTTTAAAATAGGCTTGTCAATCGTTAGTAAATTGTAATTAAAGCCTACCGTCCATGTGATTTCTTTACTTTGCGCATCATATGCACCTAATTTGAAGCCATTTTTTTGTGTGTAATAGTCTGGTTCCAAAGATGCCGTGTCCGTGCTCGAGCGTTTTTCGTCTGTTTGCCCCCATTCTAGTCGGGTGTCGTTTTGGAAGGCTGTTCCCGTTTTAATATCCTCAAATAGGAATTTCGTATCGTACGTGAGATTTAATGTATGTGTCATATCGCTAGCATAGCCGTTTAATAGCGTAATGACAAAGCCATCTGCATTTGCTGTTATGTCGTAATCCGCGCCTTGAACGAGTGGCTTATTAGCCGCATCCTGATCTACCAATTTTAATGTTTCTGGCAGTAATGTTAAACCTCCCGATGCGAAACTATCACGGATGACTGCATTGTCTAGCGAATATTGATTTGTGTTGATTTGTTGTGCCCAACTCATTGTCTTCGTACTATAATCAGAATCAACAAGCTGTTTTGTGATATTTTGAGTTGCAACGCTTACTGTTGCGCTTTCCTTCGGCGTATTCGTTGTCTCCACTTCATTCTTGACTGTCGTTAAATCAGATGCCGTGTCTTTTAGCGATGTTTCATACGTGATTTCGTAAGCCGTGGAAATATCATTTTGGAACTGTAAGTCAAAACCGTTTTGTGTTGTAGTAGTTGTTGGTATCACTTGATAATCAGATGTCGGCAAAACTGCCCCCGCAATGACTTTTCCATTTGCATCTAAGGTTATATTTTTTACGACAACCGAGTCTGCCACTAATTGGTGTACGTTGTCAAACAAATCATGTAATACCGCATCCTTTTGCGCTACTGATTTTTCGTCAAAGTTGTAGGAAATTGTCCATTTGATACGCTCTGTCTTCGGATCAAAGACACCACGTTTTTTCAAATGGTCACCACGCTTAATGGCCACTGTAGCCGAGGTGCTAGCTTTCACATCATCATTTGTAAACACGGCAGCATTTTTAAAACTCGTTTTTGTTGCATCTTCAATTTTTGTTTTGTAGCGAACTTCGTATGCCGTGCTTTTCCCATCTGCAAATTGAATTTCCAATGACTGTCCTGTACTGCTTCCAATCGTATACTCGGATACATCCGCCAAGCCATCTAATTTTGCCGTGCCATCTACAGAGACTTGTAAGCGATAGACTTCAATGCTATCTGTATCTAGCGTCAAACCAGCTGGTAGCGTATCTTTTAGCGAAGCGTTATGCAATACATCCTCTTGTCCATTCACGCGTACCGTCCAGTTCACCCCATCTGGACTAAATGCTCGATTCGCTGTCCCTGCTTTTGTCACATCTTCTGCATTTTGCGGAATGAAATGCAAATCGAAACTGTCCTTGTCGGCCACCGGAAATGTCACCGTCTGCGTTGTATCTTTATCTGTCTTGCTCAAATCAAATCGTGTATTAAATTGTAGCGTCCCTGTCACGTTTGAATCTAATTCTACATTTTCATTGAATGTCATAGTTACTGTACCGTCCGTTCCCGCTACAAAGGTACCATAATCACCCAATGTGCCCGTTACTTTCGAATACAATGTGAAAATATCTGGCAACTTAAATGTATACGTGTCTCCAGCCTTTGCATTTAATGAGTCTGGTAGTGCCCATTCATATGCTAGACGCGCTGCTGTATCAACAGTTGGTCTATTAGCCTCAGTGAAAGCCTTTCCATTTGTATCTGTCAGTTCTGCACTAGTCACAATATTAGTAGTAATTGCTGTTTTCAATGCTTGTAATTTAGGTTCTGCTTTTATCGGAACCCGTACTTGCTTCGAGTTCTTTCCCGTGTCTAACGTTAATAGTATCTCTTTTGCATTTTTTTCGGTATTCAATGCAGCTAAAATCTCAAATGACCCGTTTTCTGAACTAGGTATCTCTTTTTCTATCAAAATTTTCATTTCTTGCTTATTTGGGTTAACAGTTACCCTTCCATACTGTGCTCCCGTCTTGCTCACCAATGCCATTTCATCTTTCTGTACCACAACATTTTTGGGGATGGCCAAGCTAATTTCCCCTGGCTGGGTGATATTTCCATTATTTCCCCAATCATAAGTAATAACTACATGGTCCTTAACATTTAGAGGTGGTGAATTCTCATCAACTATATTCCCCTGTTGCGTTTTAACCCTAACATCCTGTACAAAATCTTTGTCAGAAACATTAGCGCTAACTGGAATTGCCGATACAAACTGAAACAATAACAACATCGATAGCAAAGTAACACTCATTAGCTTTTTCATCTTTCATTCCCCTTCTTCATTCATTTTCACTTTCAGACTGCGTATAATTTTATGCTGAATCTGGGTCGCCCAATGTGCTTTATCGTCATTCTTAGATGGCTAAAACAAATCGTGCGTCTAATCAAGATGTATGTATGTGAGAATGTTTAGCTTTGAGCCAAACATTGTAACATTTTTAATTTGTGTATAAAATGTGTCTGATTGGCACACTTTAGATATATACATAACAAAAAATGTATTAATTATCCTAAACATTATCATATATAGATTAAAAACGCCAGAAAAGACCTGTATATCGTTAAACAATTTAACGAAAACAGGTCTTAAGATTGTGACATATATTTCTTTTTTATAGTTTTATAGGTCTGTCTAACTCATAAAGATGACGGTAACGTTCTTCCTTTTGTAAAAGTTCTTGATGTGTTCCATTCATAATCATTGTACCATTTTCGAGAAACAGAACTCGATCCATTTTCTCCACACCAACTAGATGATGTGTGACCCAAAGCAATGATTTCCCTTGCAATGTCTCAAAAATTGTCGCGAGCAACGCTTTTTCAGTGATTGGGTCAAGGCCAACTGTGGGTTCATCCAAAACAACAATTGGCGTATCTTGTAGTAAAATTCGTGCTAAAGCAATCCGTTGTCGCTCCCCGCCTGAAAAACGCGCACCCATTTCTGTCATTTGCGTCTTATAGCCATCTGGCATGCTCACTATGAAATCATGTAGCTTCACTTGCCGCGCTACCTCTTCCACCTGCTCATCCGTCGCATTCTGATTGCCCATTCGAATATTATTCAATACCGTTGTGTTGAACAAGTGCGCCTTTTGATTCAGCATCGCAATGGTTTCCGCAATTTGTGGCCGCAGCTTATTCACCGGTTCACCATTCAACGTAATCGTCCCAGATGTCGGCGCCAAAGCACCCTGCACTAATTTCAAAAATGTTGATTTCCCAGTACCACTTCGTCCTAAAATCGCAATTTTATCGCCTTGTTTCAACTCAAAATCCAATTTTTGCAACACTGGCTTTGCATCCGCATAGCTAAACGTCAAATTTTCCGTGCGCAGTGTTACATTTTCATTATCAATCGTAATTTTTTCAAGCGCGCCTTCTTCTTCCCAAGTTAGAAGTTCCGCGTCTTCGATTTGTTCCAGTCGCGCCAGTGAGTCTTTATACAGCGCACCGTCACTCACTGCATTGCTGACCGGAATAAAGCTTTCCGACAAGGCCAAAATCGCCAAAACAAAGGCAGCAATGAAAGTCGGAGCGAACACGCCGTCAACAACTTGCTCATTCGTCCAATAAACCATCGAAACGACCATCACCCCAATAATTAATTGCCCCACAAAATCGCGTAAAGTCGCAAAACGAGCTTGTTTTGTTTCAATCGCAAGCATTTCTTTCTCGTCCGCCTCATATCCCGCGATAAAGCTCTTTTCACGACCACTGAACATCCAGTCGCTAATGCCGAAAACCGCGTCGGTGAATTTCTGATATAGTTTGTTACGTTCTTGTTTCATGTACGCATTCTTGCCGCGTGCGTAAAGCAATGATACCCAAGGCATTACCAGCACAAGTAGCGCAATGTAGGCGAAAAACAGAATCGCAAACGGTATCGAAAAGACGCCGAGCGAGATAACAATGCCACCATAAAGCACCATCGCCACAATGTTTGGTAGTAACGTCGTCAAATAATAATTTTGCAGATGTTCGATATCATCCGAAAGCAAACCCAAAATGTCACCCGTCCGATAACGCGAACGTAGTAATAATGCTTGCGGCTCAATCATTCGGTACAAACGCACACGCATTTTCTCCAAAATTCGGAGCACAAGGGAATGGCTCGCAAGGCGCTCCACATAACGTGAAACGGCCCGCATGATTCCAAATGCTCGAACACCAACAATCGGCACATAAATTAGCAAAATTGTCTCTGGAATCGTCGCCGCCGTCGAGATCAAGTAACCCGACGTGAACATCAGCGCACCTGTTGCAAATACCGTCAGCAATCCTAGAAATATAACCCAAAGGAAGAGCAACCGATTTTGTTTTAAGTACGGCCTAATCCAACTACTTTTTCTCATCAGATCTCCTCCAATTGCGCTTTAATTAACTTGGCGTAAAAGCTTCTTTTGCAAGCAATTCCGCATGTGTGCCGACTTCGACAATCGCGCCGTGGTCCAATACGATAATCCGGTCCATCTCAAGCATCCAGTGCAAACGATGGGTTGCAAAAAAGACAAGTCGATTCTCAAACAAATCAAGCATTGGTTGCTTCAATTCATACTCCGTCTCAATATCCAGATGTGCTGTCGGTTCATCCATCAACACAATTCGACGATCACTTAGGAACGCACGCGCAATCGCAATCCGTTGTTCCTGACCGCCACTAAGTATCCGTCCTGCTTCACCAACAAGCGTATCATATCCCGCATCAAGCTCCGTCACAAGATCACGCAAGCCCGCCGCGTTCGCCGCACGTTCCACAGCCGCATCATCACTTTCCGGCGCATAAAAACGAATATTCTCGCGCACCGTCTCATGAAACAAGTAAGGATGTTGCGGAATATACGTCACCTGACTCTGCCAAGCCGCATCGCGCAACTGCACACGTTCCTCATCATTCCAAATAAATTCCCCACTCGTCGGCTCTAAAAAGCCACTCAAAACATCAATAATCGTCGACTTCCCTGCTCCAGTTGCCCCAATAATTCCGATTTTTTCAAAACCAGAAACAGAAAAACTCGCCGCTTCAAGCGATGTCGGCGCATTCTCTTGATGCTGTACCGTAATATTTTGCAAAGCAAATCGCGTATTCGCATCATAATCTAGCGTTTGATCCGTCGCAACTTCCGTCACATCTTTATCAATAATCGCTTGAATCACGCGTCCAGCCTCTTGCCCGTCAAGCGTCGCATGATAATCCGAGCCGACCTCCCGAACTGGCAAAAAGTACTCCGGCGCCAGAATCAAAATACCAAGTGCAATTGGTAAATTCATCGTCATTTCAATCAAGCCTAGCCCAAGAAACACTGCCACCGTCGCCACCGACAGCATCGTAAAGAAGTCCAACGCAAACGAAGACAAAAACGCCATCCGCAATGTCCCCATCGTCGCCTTGCGATAATCCGTGCTCACCTTCGCAATATTGCGTTCATGCGAGCGGCTAATCCCAAGATACTTCAACGTCTCCAGACCCTTCAACGAATCCACAAAATGGTTCGACAACACGCGATGCGTCTCAAACTGTCGATCCGCCTGCTTCTTCGTCGCCAGCCCAATCATAATTAAAAAACAAAATCAATATCGGCAACGTCAAAATTAGAATCGTGCCCGACGTCCGATCTTCTATAAATACGTAGATTAAAATCATCACTGGAATAATCGACATGTTCATCAGTTTCGGCAAAAACAGCTCTAAATAACGTCTGAAATCCGCGACACCTTCCATGACCATCGTCACCACTTTCCCCGTTCCTTCCGCACTTGTAAAACGCGGCCCAAGTAGAAACAGTTTGGAAAGCAATTGTTCCCGCATCAACGTTCCCGTTTTTGCAGCATAGTCATAGACGATTTTCCGCTTCCATACATTCAAAAAATGCCGCACGAGATAAGCCCCTGCAAAGAGGCTTAAATCGAACAGCGCGTCACTCCACGGATCGCCGTGAAACAATGTCGTAATCGCAGTCGCTAAATATCGAGCCATTGCAATGATAGCCGCGCCCTGAATCACTGTCAGGACGGCTAGCATCGCAAGGATTGGTTTTATACCTTGATATTTTAACAAATCTCTACCCATTAGTACGTCATTTTCTCCTTACTAGATACACGTTTGCGGAACACATAGTAACTCCAAACTTGATAACCAAGTACGAACGGAAGCAATGTAAGCGCCACAATCGTCATTACTTTTAGCGAATAGTCGCCAGATGCTGCATTGTGTATTGTTAAATCGTAAAGCTTGTCTGTGGAACTAATCATAACACGAGGGAAAAGCCCCGCAAAAATCGAGCCAATCGTTCCGACAATGCCAAGTCCACTAAATGTAAACGCCCAACCTTCGCGACCCTTCCATAGGAAAACCGCAGAAAGCACGTAAAATACGACCGTTAAACCAATCATAATTGGCAATAGCACTGGACGAACTTCGAAAATATCTGTGTAGAAAATCGCCATCACAACGAAGATAGCAAGTACAGGAACCGTTACAAACCACATCCGTTTTGCAATACGATTCGCGCGTTCACGAATTTCGTCATGCGTACGAAGCGTAATGAAAAGCAAGCCGTGGAAGTAACAAATAAGTGTCACTGTCACACCACCCATAAGTGAGAACGGCGTAATGTAGTCAAAGAAGCCTGCATTCATATTCATCTCGCTATTAATCGGCATCCCCGCAACAAGTGAGGAGAACAATACGCCAAGCAAGAACGGCGGTAAAATACTACCGATAAAAATAACCCAGTCCCACGTTTTCACCCAAGCTTTTGACTCATGTTTACCGCGGAATTCAAACGAAACACCACGTCCAATAAGCGCTAGCAAGAAGAACACAAGTGGGATGTAGTATCCACTAAACATCGTTGCATACCAGTTCGGAAACGCCGCAAAAATCGCGCCCCCAGCCGTTAGCAACCAAACTTCATTGGCATCCCAGAAAGGGCCAATCGTATTGATTAAAACACGACGTTCCAAGTCATTGCGCGCCACAAAACGCGTGGACATACCAACACCAAAGTCAAATCCTTCTAAGAAGAAGAAACCGATAAATAACACAGCAACTAAAAGGAACCATAGTTCATTCAAATCCATTTTACTGCGCCCCCTTTAGATCAAATGGGTCGACAGACACGACTTCTTTTTTACCTTTTTTATCGTCGTGATCATGTCCATTTGGCCCTTTTTTGATTTCGCGAACAAACAGCCATATAAGAACAACTGCAAGTGCTAAGTAAATCGTTGAGAAGGCAATCAGCGAGAACAATATCGAGCCTGCCGAGACGTTCGGTGAAACCCCGTCTGCCGTTGACATATAACCGAATACTACCCACGGTTGACGCCCTACTTCTGTCATAATCCAACCCATGGAGTTCGCTAAAAACGGGAAGCCAATCATTGGAATCATTAAACGTAAATACAACTTAGATGTAGTTAATTTCTTACGCCAAGCAAGGAAAGCGCCCCACAAGCCGAAAAGAATCATAAGCATCCCGGAAAGGACCATGATACGGAAACTCCAGAATGATGTTTTTACTGGTGGAATGTAGTTCATATCTTCCCCGAAGCGATCTTTATACTTCTCTTGATATTCTGCTTGTAGTGATTTCATACCTTGTACACTACCAGAGAACGTCGAATAGGAAAGGAAACTTAGCGCGTACGGGATGTTAACTTCCCAGGTGTTTTTCTGGTTAGCCACATCGATACCCGCAATCATTGTCCAAGGTGCAGGATCAGCCGTGTCCTCCCATATCCCTTCTGTTGCCGCCATTTTCATCGGTTGTGTTTTAACAAGGTATTGCGCTTGTTGGTGACCACTGAAGGCCGTACCGAAACCACCGATAATAACGAGAACAAGTGCGATTTGGAATGACTTACGGAAGAAGTCCACATCTTGTTTTTTAAGTAATTTGTAGGCACTGACACCTGCGACAAAGAATGCCCCAGTTGCAAAAGCCCCGAAAATAACGTGTGGGAACTCGACGAGCAGTTGCCCGTTTGTAATAAGTGCCCAGAAGTCGTTCATTTCTGCGCGTCCATTGATTTCTTGGAAACCGACTGGGTGTTGCATGAATGAGTTCGCTGCCAAAATCCAGAACGAAGAGAAGACCGTTCCGATAGCAACGAGCCAAATGCACATTAAATGCAACTTCTTGTTCAAACGATCCCAACCAAAAATCCACAGTCCGATAAAAGTCGATTCCATGAAGAAGGCTAGTAGCGCTTCAATAGCAAGCGGCGCACCAAATACATCCCCTACGAATCGCGAGTAATCCGACCAGTTCATCCCGAATTGGAATTCTTGAATGATCCCTGTCACTACCCCTACTGCGAAGTTAATTAGGAACAAGTGTCCCCAAAACTTCGACATTTTTTTGTAGATTTCTTTTTTCTTCACAACATACAACGTTTCCATAAGAGCAACCATAAATACAAGTCCAATAGAAAGTGGTACAAATAAGAAATGGAACACGGTTGTTGATCCGAATTGAAGTCTAGCTAAGAAAAGTTTATCCACCTTTTTTCCTCCTTTTGATTATATTGGGCGTTTAACCCGTTTTGTTAGCGTTATAATAATTTGGCAACACTATACTATACACATTAAATGATTGTGAAAAACCGCGAATAAAAAGATGCTTACTTGTGTTTAAATTCACAAATATAAGCCCCAAGAAAAACAAAACCCGGAATCCCCTGATTTCGCCTTGTTTTTCCATATTTTCTAAATTATGCCTATTTATTCACATAAATATGTAGAGAAAGGCCAAATTAAAATAAGTCTTACTTAGTCTTTATTCTATCCTATTTCTGCCCAAATTTGTTTAGTTCTTTTGGTTCTATTTTCTTAAGGGAAAACATGGAGACGCGAAATGAGACGGGCGGCTCGATTCAGTGGCATCAGCTAAATGCGCATTTTTTCACATAAAGTGATAGAGTGGACATATTTTGAATTAAAATAGGTACTAAGACTCTTTTTGTTGCTTTTTCCGTGCGCGCAAGTCTCGGAAGAAGTTAGTTAGGATGGCACCGCATTCTTCGGCCAGTATGCCGGATTCGACGTTGCATTCGTGATTGAAGCGCGAGTCTTGGAGTAGATTCATTAATGTTCCTGCTGTTCCGGCTTTCGGATCGGCAGCTCCGTAGTAAACCGTTTCGATGCGGGATAATAGGATGGCTCCACTACACATCGGGCATGGTTCTAGTGTGACGTATAATTCTGCGCCTTCTAAACGCCAAGCATCTTGGTTATGGCAAGCGTCTTGGATAGCTAAAATTTCGGCGTGCGTGATGGCGTTATTCGTTGTTTCGCGGAGGTTGTGCGCCCTGCCGATGATTTCGCCATTTAGTACGACAACTGCGCCAATCGGGACTTCCCCTTTTTCGCGTGCTTTTTCTGCTTCTTGTAGCGCCTCGCGCATGTATTGTTCTTTATTCATCTTGTTACCTCCCAATTCTTCTTTATTTTAGCATAGGGGCGGGATGGATGCCTTTTATTTGCTTTGGCCGACCCTATATAGTACCATGTATTAGTACTAGGTACTAATTATGTGGATACTTTGAAAAAATTGATATATCAAGGAGAGATAGGAAATGAAGTCTGAAAATTTGATTGCACCTGAATTTTATAATATTACGGATGAAATCGCGCAGTTTGACTCGGAGAAGACCGCTTTGGTTTGGGAAAATGAGGCTGGCGAAGTGCGGGAATGGTCGTATCATCGTTTGCTTGAGACGGCGAATCGGTTTGCAAATGTAATGACAGATGCAGGAATCGGCAAAGGGGATCATGTGATTGTGATGATGCCGCGCTTGCTGGAAACGTATGCGGTTTATATGGGAATCTGGCTAACTGGCGCGATTATTATTCCTGCATCGGAACTTTTGAAGGCGCATGATTTGGAGTATCGGATTCATCATGCGAACGTGAAGGCGGTCATTGCGGATGCGAGTTGTACGGCGGAGTTCGATAAGATTGCGGATGCGCCGAGTGTTGTGACGCGGATTGTGGTTGGTGGCGCGCTTGACGGTTGGCAAAGTTATGAGCAGTTGATGGAGAATGCTGCGGTGACTTTTGAGAAGGTGGCGACGCGTAAGGATGATCCTTGTTTGCTGGCGTTTACGTCTGGTACGACGGGAAATCCGAAAGGTGTGGTGCACGTGCACGGCTGGGGTTATGCGCATATTCGGATTGCAGCGGATCACTGGTTGGATATTCGTGAGAGTGATACGGTTTGGGCAACGGCAGGCCCTGGATGGCAGAAATGGGTATGGTCACCCTTCTTATCTGTGCTTGGAAAAGGCGCGACGGGATTCATTTATAATGGTCGCTTCCATCCTGCAAAACAATTGAAACTTTTGCAAGATCGCCAAGTGAATGTGCTTTGCTGTACACCGACGGAATACCGTTTGATGGCAAAAGCGGATCATTTGAACACGTATGATTTAAGTCATTTGCGTAGCGCTGTGTCTGCTGGTGAACCACTGAATCGCGAAGTGATTACTGTTTTCCAAGATAATTTTGATATTAAAGTTCGGGATGGTTATGGGCAAACGGAGAGCACACTGTTGATTGGAACGCTGGTCGACTTCCCGATTCGTCCGGGTTCGATGGGCAAGCCGATTATGCCGGAATACATGGCAATTATTGATGAAAACGGCCAGCCTGTTGGTGTCGGTGAGATTGGCGATATTGCGATGCGCAAAGATTTCCCCGCCTTATTCCAAGAATACTATAAAGAACCTGAACGTTTGGAAAAAGCGATTCGCGGAGATTATTTCGTGTCGGGCGACCGCGCGTATCGTGATGAGGACGATTATTATTGGTTCCAAGGTCGGAATGACGATATTATTATTAGTTCGGGTTACACGATTGGGCCGTTTGAGGTGGAAGACGCACTGACACACCACCCTGCCGTGAAGGAAGTTGCAGTTGTCGCAAGTCCAGATGAGATTCGTGGAACTGTAGTCAAGGCCTTTATTGTTTTGAAAGACGGCTATGATGGAGATGATGTGCTCGTAAAGGAATTGCAAAACTTTACAAAAAATCGTACTGCGCCTTATAAATATCCGCGACGGATTGCGTTTGTAGAAAGCTTGCCGAAAACAGATTCCGGTAAGGTTAGACGTGTCGCTTTACGTGAAGCAGAATTCGCAAAAATTTCTCAATGATAGCGATTCACTAATCATTGCTAAATCGTGCAAAATTGGGTACAATCATTCCAAAGAGAAAGGGATGGTATAGATGAAAACTCAGTTTATAGAGGCTAATCAGACGCATGATTTACGCCACCGTGTGTTGATTCCAGATCATCCAGTGGAAGCACTTGTGTACCCTGGTGATGACGATGCAGCAGCATTTCATGTCGGTGTTTTTGATGACAAGGAGCGTTTAGTGGCGATTGGGAGTTTTTATGAAGAAGCAGATAACCATTTTGATGGGAAAAAGCAATATCGACTACGTGGAATGGCAAGTGATCCGAATTTACGCCTGCAAGGGCTTGGAAAAGCGGTGCTTGTATTTGCGGAAGAAGAGCTCGCGCGTCGCGACGCCGATCTGCTTTGGTGTAATGCACGTGTCATTGCGACTGGATTTTATGAGAAAATGGGATTTCATTCGGTCGACTCGGAGTTTGTAATTCCCAAAATTGGCGGGCACTACAAGATGGGAAAAGTATTGCAGGCAAAATAAGCGCATCCGGCTTTTCAGGTACTCTCTTTGTATACCTTTTTTCGCCTAATTTAACGAGATTAATAACTTTTAGAAATCTCCGTCATTTCTACCTATATTCCCGATTATAACTATAATGCATTAGATTTAACGTTTTAAATTTTTCAATCGCTCTGGAGTTTAGCAGAATGTGAACAAACTGTCACAAAAAACGGTTTTTTATTTTAGAAAACCTAATCTATCTCTCTTGAAACTATTTATTGTATATCTTATACTAATCAAAGGACGAAAAAATAGTACTTAAAGGAGATTACACATGCGAAAGAGCGTCATTTTACTACTATGTTTTGCTATTCTGGGAGCTGGATTAGCGGGCTGTGGTAATTCAAATGCAACGGATAAAACAGATACAACTAAGAAATCTGAAACAGCTGCCAAAGATGAAAAAGCTTATTACACACCGAACTGGAGCGACGATTGGAAAGGTCTTAAATCACAAATACTACTTGTGACCGTCGTTAAACGAAATAATGCCAATATCAAAGCGTCAGATGTAAAGGATGAAGGTATTGTTAGAATCAAGTTCCGTGCACAAAATACATCAAAGCAAACAATGCAGTCATTTCTTAATGAGGCAAAGCTAACAATTGGAAAGTCTGAATACAAAATTTCTAAAGAGCGTAGTACAAACATCGAACCAGCAATCGATAAAGGGCGCAGTAAAGAATCTGTCCTAATGTTCTATATTCCAACATTAGCATCTGCTAAAAAAATCGATAACGCTAAACTCGAATGGACTGTAAGCACTGAGGCTGATAAAGCTAAAATAAATGCTACTAATTCGAAAAATTATCAAGTAGATTTAAAATTGTCCGGTAAATAAAATCATTAGCATTTCATTACCGAGGGCTAGTTTCCTACGGGACTCAATACCCTGAAGTCAACGCATCGATTGGATGTCAACATATCCTAATCGATGCGTTTTTCTAATCGCTCTCTTTTACATAACCTAGAAAAAGACCAGCTAATAGCCAGTCCTATCTTAATTACTAGTTCAAAATCGCATATGGCTAGCAAAAAAACGACGATTGTCAATCTGGATTCATCCAAGACTAACAATCGTCGTTTTTTATTCATTTATTTTTTTCGTCTAAATAATAGGCTCCCTAAAGCCATACATGCACAGCCGAGCCAACCTATTGCTTGCGATGTTTTATCTCCTGTTTTCGGTAATTTCTTGCTGATTTTTGATGGTGATAATAGTTGTGTTGGTTGTTGTGTGTTTAGGTTTAGCGCTGATAGTACTGGCTGGACAATAAGCTTATCTTTCTTTTCCATTGCTTTTACCTTTACAATACGTTCAAAAGTTGCTTTATTTCCGTCCTTATCCGTTACTTCGTACATTACTTTATACGTGCCTGGTTTGCTGATGTCGACATTATTGCGCACTACTTTGATTTGCTTCGTAATATTACCGTCTTCTTTATCTGTTGCTTGCATCGTGCTCATTGGATCAAATACGCTTTTGGGATTCAGTTTCGTCATTGTTTCTCCTGCGATGACTGGGGCTTCTGTCACTTTGACTGTACGAGTGAATGTCGCCTTGTTCCCATCAGTATCGGTTACTTCGTAGGTTACTTCATAGTTACCTGACTTACTTGTGTCCACTGAGTTGCTCACGACTTGGATCTTTGCTGTAATATCTCCGTCTTCTTTATCTGTTGCTTGCATCGTGCTCATTGGATCAAATACGCTATTTGGGTTCAGTTTCGTCGTTGCTTCTCCTGTGATGACTGGGGCTTCTGTCACTTTGACTGTACGGGTGAATGTCGTCTGGTTTCCGTCAGTATCGGTTACTTCGTATGTTACTTCATAGTTACCTGACTTACTTGTGTCCACTGAATTACTCACGACTTGGATCTTTGCTGTAATGTCTCCGTCTTCTTTATCTGTTGCTTGCATCGTGCCCATTGGATCAAATACGCTGTTTGGATTCAGTTTTGTCATTGTTTCTCCGGTGATGATTGGGGCTTCTGTCACTTTGATTGTACGAGTGAATGTCGCCTGGTTTCCGTCAGTATCGATTACTTCATATGTTACTTCATAGTTACCCGGCTTACTTGTGTCCACTGAATTACTCACGACTTGGATCTTTGCTGTGATATCTCCGTCTTCTTTATCTGTTGCTTGCATCGTGCTCATTGGATCAAATACGCTGTTTGGATTCAGTTTTGTCATTGTTTCTCCGGTGATGATTGGGGCTTCTGTCACTTTGATTGTACGAGTGAATGTCGCCTGGTTTCCGTCAGTATCGATTACTTCATATGTTACTTCATAGTTACCCGGCTTACTTG
>NZ_AODL01000029.1 GCF_000525995.1 Paenilisteria riparia FSL S10-1204
CATCCCACTCGAAGTTCGCGCCAGCCACGAAGACGAAGCAGGAACCATGATTGAGGAGGAAATGACCATGGAAAACACGAAAGTCGTGCGAGGAATCGCATTCGAAGATAAAATCACCCGCATAACCATTCACTGGGACAAAAAAGAAAACATGCGCGTCTCCAAAGTATTCACAACATTAGCCGAACACAACATCGACGTCGACATTATCATCCAAGGCATCACAGGACTAGGCCACGGCAATCTGTCCTTCACCATTAAAACAAAAGCGCTACTAGAAACATTGGCAGTACTAGAAGAACACCAAGAAACACTCCAATACGCAAAACTCGAATCCGAACAAAATCTAGCCAAAGTGTCTATCGTTGGTTCCGGCATGGTTTCGAATCCAGCGTCGCAGCCCACATGTTTGAAGCGTTGACAGATAATGACATCGCGATTAAAATGATAAGCACATCAGAAATTAAAGTATCAACCGTAGTAGATGAAAAGAAAATGATCCGCGCTGCCCAAGTGCTGCACGATACGTTTGAGTTGGAGGATTGAGAAGAGGAGTTAGGCAGAGTTCACTTTGCCTAGCTTTTTTTGTGTTATAAACGAAAAATTAGGACCGAAAGAGAACAAAATAAAAACCCATTGTTTCCAATGAGTCAAAAAACGTCCTGAGAGGGATTCGAACCCCCGACCGACGGCTTAGAAGACTATATTGGACAAATGTCAATAAAGTAGACAGTAAAATAGCTAAAATAATGATGACGCATGGAAAAAATAGTTCTCTTTTTCATCTGGTGTAAGCATGTCATTGAAACCATGTGGTCGCTTCGAATTATAAAATCCTTCAATGTATTAAAGTAAGCTAACTCTATGTCTTCTAGTGTTTGAAAAATCCGTCGATTTAGTTCTTCCTTTTTCATGTATTTGAAAAAAGCTTCATTGACTGCATTATCCCAAGGATATGCTTTTTTGGAGAAAGAAGGCTCGAGTCGGTGTTTATCCAAAGCTTGTCGTACTGCTTGAGAAGGTATATTGGGAGCCTTGATCCGAATGAAAGATGGCGGGTTCATCATACATACGATTTTGAGAGGCAAGCGCAATGGTTTCCGTGACTAAAGAAGCAGTCATCCTTTGTTTGACCTTCCAAGCAATCACTTTTCGAGAGAATAAATCTAAAATGACGCATAAATAAACAAAAGAGCGCTTGACAGAAATATAAGAGATGTCACTTACCCATGCTTGATTTGGCGCTTCCGGTTGAAATTGTTGCTTTAACAGGTTGGGAGAAGCAAAAGAAACCGTAGGTTTTTGATAGCGGTAGGTTGGTTTCGATGTGGACATTTTAGGTAAATCCATGGATTTCATCAGACGATACACTCTACCGGCACTGATATTGATACCATAATCACGCTTTAAAAGAACTTGTATTTTAGCCGCACCTAAGCGATATTTTGTTTCTGTATAAACAGTTAAAATATGTTGGCGAAGTTGTTGATTTTCTATTGTTCGTGCAGCAGGTGGCTGATGATATCGTTTGTAATAGCTACTTCTATTGACACGTAAGGCCTGACATAAACGAACAATCGAAGAAGATGGATAGCATCTAATCGTTGTGTGAGTGTGGTAATCGCTTTTTTTTAAGATTAAATTCTCTTCTTCTAGTAAGGCATTTTTCTTTTGTAATTCTTTCACTTGCTTGGCTGTAAGAACAGATCCATCTTCCATTGGAACTTCGGAATATTGTTTGACCCAGCGGGATAACGCAGTGAAAGAAACGCCGTATTCCTGACACAACGAAGTTTGTGTTTTCCCTCCTTGATGAAGGTTGACAAGACTTTGCTTGAATGATTCATCGTATTTTTTGTAACCAGACATCGTTCTACTTCCTTTCGTTTTTGTGTCTACTTGAAAACAGTATACCATTTAATTTCACTGTCTACTTTATTAGTATACGTCCAAATTTCATTCTCATTAAGGGATAAAGAAAATACCTATTAAAAATGTTTGGAAAATTGGAAGTATTCCATAACTATGCGGGTGATGAAGGAAGTATCGACTGACTTATGAAGTTTCTCGTTTGGGAGTCTTTTTTATTTTGTATATATTTGTTATAATGGATATTGGAAGATACTAACATAAGAGGAAGTGCCCTATGCCACATTATGAACAGATTAGACATGTGATTTCTGCTAGAAAACATAGTTTAGAAAGTATAGAGGATGCTATTAAGAACAGGGAAAACGGGATGCAAGATGAAAACCACGAAATAGGGGAAAAAATGATACATAGGCTGAATCAAATAGAAGCGGAAGCCAACGACATGATTTCCTACTGCGAGCAGACAGCGAATGCTTTACGGAGGGAGATAGGATATGTCAACGCCAATTGATATAGACACCGCTTGGGTTTTGAAACAATTAAAAATGGGAGAGCAAGCCGCGTTAGATTTCAAAGCTGAAGCCACAAGGATTCAACACACCATGGATACATTGAATAAGCAAGTCACCCCTGATTTTATGACACGCTACATCGAAGTGAAAGAAGGACTAGTAACAGAAATAAAAGCGGACCAATTTACGAAGTTAAAACAAGCTTTTGTGGATAGCCAAACCGCAGTGCGTGAGTTCATCGAAACGGATGCCAAGTTAGGAGGCAAAGGCTGATGGATTTCAAACTAAATATGGGGGAATTGGAGGAAGTGCTGACATCTTTGCACAAAATGAAGGTAAGTTTAGAAACGCTGGATAGTGTTCTGGTGAATGTCCAAGATGCAGTGGGGAAACAAAAAGGAAAATTAGCGGATGCCCTTTCCATTGAATTCGGCGCCCACCGAGACGATATTTCCCGGCAGCAGGGAACGGTGACTAAGCTCTATACATACCTGGAAAGCTATGTGTCGAACCTCAAATCGATTGACAGTCCAACCTATCGGAATCGGGATATGTTAATCGATGCCCGTGGACTTCAAAGGCTGGCAGAAACCCAGCGTGATATTTTAGATCATGCGAAAAGTGATGTGTTTCGCGTGCCGCAACCGAGTATTGGAACCTTGCCAGATGATCCAGACGAGCTATGGGTCATGCGTCATAATCAAGGATTGATGGAAGACTTAGATGATTACCTGAGACAAAAGTTGACGCAATTACAGCAAGAGGAAGGCGAAGCGATGCACCGAATCAGCCAAGACATGCGGCGTTGATGGAAATGGATCACACGCATGCTTCTAAAATAGAGAAAGATTATCGCCAATATGATCGAAATAAAGTACGCCAAATCGGTGCTTCTACAAGAGATTCTATTTTCGGATTCGGAAAAAGAGCGATAGAAAGCTTGAAACATCCAGAGAAGCAACTAGAAAGCATTGCAATGCTGATGAAAAACTTACGTAGTGATCCATCTGGAACAATGGGAATGTTTTGGGATGGTATCGTGTCTAGCTATTTAGAGCCTTATAAAAAGGGAGATGCCTATGGATTAGCTAGTACCACTATATTTTTGGCCAGTATGTTCGGAATTACAAGAGGGATTAACGATTTCAGCAAGATAAAAAACGTGAGAGAAGTGAGTGCTGGCTCTAAAATCAATACTTTAGGCGATGAAGTTGGCGCGGTTGTAAAGCCTTTTGTTCCGAAAAAAAATCACCTTAGCTAGTGGAGAAATCGCTTATGAAGCGCAGGGAGGAGTTCTTGTTCGCTCACCCAGGTATTTAGACGACTTTGGAAATATAAAATGGCCAGAAGCAGATGGCTTTATTGTTGATAAAACAGGAAAAGCGATTACAGTAAATGCTAATTTGAAAGCTGGACAAGTTATTGATAGGTACGGAGATTCTTTCGGAAGATTTACGAGTCCTGTGGAAAATGGTAAAATTCTCGAGTATGATACCAGAGGGTTACCGTATCCAGAGAGTATAAAACCCTATTACCAATATGAAGTGGTTCAAGATATAAACTTGGTAAATGTAAAAAAAGCTGTTGAAAACCTCCCGCCTGCAATGCAAAACAACTTAAGAACAGGGATGAGAAAACATAATTTTACTTTGGACGATATAGCGAATCCCCAACAAGGAAAAGTAGCAGAAGTTTTTGGAGCAGGCGGAGGTACTCAGATTCAACTAGGAACTGTGGTCGACTGGTATGAAAAATTAGGGCTTTTAAAGGAGGTAGCAAAATGAACCGTGATTTAATGGAAGAGTATAAAAAGATTTTAGAGGATGACATTCAAATATTAGACTATGAAGACTTAAGGTATTCCATTTTTGAGGGACCAGAAAACAACAGACAAGAATATCAAATTAGAATCGAAAAAAATGGAGAAACATTTGAAGTTTATATGACAGCTGATAGAGCTGGGGTAATGGGAAAATACGAGTTTAAAGATATTTTTGATGCATTCCATCAATTTCTAAGCATAATGCAGGATACTATCCTTTCAAATAGGAAAAGGGTGAGGGATGGAGATCCTCCTGAATACCCCTGCCAGTTATGGGATAAGTGAAATACCATATTGAGGGGTATACACTTACGATAAAAATTAGAGCTTTGCTCCTCAAATGAATCTGATATACTGATTCTGTAATCATCCTAAACATGAGGTAAATAAAAAGCGACTACTAAAGTGCTAGCTAGTCGCTTTTTATTATGGGTCGATTTTAATAAAGTTAAATCCTGCCCCAAATCTGCCCCGAATTTCAGTTCCTAATTGATTTCAAAAAAGTAAAATAAAAAACTCGCTGTTTCCAACGAGTTTACTAACGTCCTGAGAGGGATTCGAACCCCCGACCGACGGCTTAGAAGGCCGTTGCTCTATCCAGCTGAGCTATCAGGACACGCTATACAATTTTCACAGCCAAGTATCATTTTATGTTTTATTTGCCGATTTGTCAATGCTTTTAGGCGATATTTTCGAAAAATATTCATGTTGTTGTAAGTTTATCCAATTTTAGTGCCACTAATCACCGAAACCCGCCGGAAAAACTAATTGTTCTTCACGAGCGGGAATGTTTGTGTTAGGTCGGTTAGTTCTTTGTCATCAATCGTCATAAAGCGCACTTTAACGCCGTCATCGGTTGCATCAATTAATGCATATGTTTTCTCATGGATGCGTCCTCTTGGAAGGGATATGCTACCTGGATTCAAAATAATTGTATTATCCAACATATCAACGCCTAATTCATGTGAATGACCGAAGAAAACAAAGTCGGCATTTAATTCGCGCGCGCGGTAACGCAAGTTCATCAATGTCATTTTAATGTTATACAGATGCCCATGTGTGGTAAAAATGCGGTATCCATCGACTTCGCCAACCCAATCATTCGGGAAGTCAGAGCCAAAGTCACAATTCCCACGAACCGTATGAAACCCTTGAATGGCAGGATCATCTTTCTCAAGTTCGGAATCTCCGCAATGAATCATCGCATCAACTTCGCCTTCATATTTCTCTTTTAAATGGATGAGACAGTCGCGTTCATGATGACTGTCGCTAACTACTAGTAATTTCAAATTTTTCTCCCCCATCTTTCATTACTGTACCATTATACAATCTTTTCTATCAATTGGTCTATATTTTTTGCAACTTTTTCTAAAGCTTTTGCGCGGTGGCTGATTTTATTCTTCTCTTCAGGCGGAATTTCTGCCATGGATTTGTCAAACGACGCCAAGTAAAAGAGGGGATCGTAGCCAAAACCGTTCTCGCCTTGTGGTGCTGTTAAAATCGAACCTTCACATTCGCCTGTGAAAAATTGTGTTTCTTCGCCAGGGAAAGCAATGGCTAGTGTGCAGTGGAAGCGGGCTTGTCGCGCACTCGCAGGAACGCCTGTAAGCTCTTTTAGAAGCTTTTCGTTGTTGTCTGCATCATTATGTTGATTTCCAGCATAACGCGCAGAGTATATTCCAGGTGCGCCATTTAAGGCATCGACAATCAAGCCTGAGTCATCACCAATCACGACTTGGTTTATTTTTTGTGCTACGGCTTCCGCTTTTAACGCCGCATTTTCTGCAAAAGTCGTGCCAGTTTCTTCGATTTCGCCAATCTCTGGAAAATCGGATAATGTCAAAATTTCAATGCTGTGCACGCCGAATAGTTTCTCGAATTCTCTGGCTTTGCCGGGGTTATTCGTTGCGATTACTAGTTTCTTCATACTTGACCTCCAATTAAATGGCTCACTTCTTCGCCTAGTATTTCTTTTTGGAAGGTAATCAGTTCAGCAATTCCTTTTTTGCCAAGTGTTATAAGTTCGCTTAGCTCGTCCTCAGAGAACGTTGCTTCTTCGCCTGTGCCTTGAAGTTCGACGAAGCGTCCTGCACCAGTCATAACAAGGTTCATATCGACAGCTGCGGCACTATCTTCTACATAATTTAAATCAAGAACCGCCGTGCCATCTTCTAAAACGCCGACACTTGTAGCTGCAAGAAAATCATTGACAGGGAATTTTGCAAAAGGTGTAGCCGCATGAAGTTTCGCAATCGCAATCACCATTGCCACGAAAGCCCCTGTAATGGATGCTGTTCGTGTCCCGCCATCCGCTTGAATCACATCGCAATCCAACCAAATCGTGCGTTCTCCAAGTGCATCTAAATCAACAACTGCTCGCAATGCACGACCAATAAGGCGCTGGATTTCCATCGTCCGGCCTGTCACTTTTCCTTTGGAAGATTCGCGTATGTTTCGGTGTTCTGTCGCACGTGGTAGCATCGCATATTCTGCGGAAACCCAGCCACGACCTTCACCACGCATAAATGGTGGGACACGATCTTCTACAGAAGCTGAACAAATCACTTTCGTATCGCCAACTGTAATTAAAATCGAGCCTTCTGGATGTTTAATGTAACCTGGAACCATCTCTACTTGTCGCAAAATGCCTTTTTCTCTGCCGTCGAATCTCATTGGTACACTCCCTTTTCATTTCCTAATTTGATATGTTCCACATGCATGTCTGGTATATCAAGCCAGTCTTGCGCAATATCTTGAAAAATGGACACAGAACCCGTTGTAAAAAAACGATGTTGTACGCCCTTATCGTCTTGGTCTAATAAATCATGATAATCAAGCAACGCACTAACTTCACTAGCCGTCTCCTCACCAGAATTAATCACCGCAACATCAGAGCCCATAAAATTCTCAATCAATGTTTTAAGGAGAGGATAATGCGTACAACCTAAAATAATCGTGTCAATCTTCGTACTTTTTAGCGGTAGTAGGGACTCAGCGACAATTTTTTTGGCTATCGCGCTTTTGTATTCGCCACTTTCTACGACCGATACGAACTTAGGACATGCCAGCGAATCGACTTCGACACGACGATTTAGCCCTTTTAATGCTTTAGGATACGCCATGCTTTGAACGGTACCGATTGTGCCTAGGACACCAACACGATTATTATGCGTTGCTTTTAGAGCCGCTCTTGAGCCTGGTTGAATTACCCCGATAACTGGTATATCTAATGTCGCACGAATATCTGCGAGCGCCGCTGCTGTAGCCGTATTACACGCGATAACTAGCATCTTAATATTTCGTTCGACCAGAAAATTTGTCATTTCCCAAGTGAATTGATGTACTTCATCGCGATCCCGCGGACCATATGGGCAACGTGCGGTATCACCAAGATAATATATTTGTTCATGAGGGAGCTGTTTTAGGACTTCTTTAACAACTGTCAATCCACCAACGCCCGAATCAATAAAACCAATTGCTCTTTTCACACGTTTCGCCTCAATTTCTTCATTTTAGAATAAAGTATACTATAGATAATTTAATTACACACTTCATTTTCTTATTTTTTAACGGTTTTCGCAAGCTTTTTGATGGATTTGGAGCTTTTTTTAGAAATTTTGATGTTGTTAGTTCTATTTTGTCGATTTTCTGGGTATAATAGTTGGAGTAGAAAGCGGGGTATTTATAAATGACAGAAAATGAAGAAATTGTAAATGGAAAAATGATACCAGTTTTTGGTTATGAATTAATTCGCGACAGGTTAGTACCGAACATACTTGGTGAAGAAACGCCACATATTCTATACTGGGCGGGAAAAGAATTGGCTCGAGAATATCGTTTGGAGACAATGGAAGCCATTGCTGATTTCTTTAAACGCGCATCCTTTGGTGATCTATCAGTTGTCAGTGAAAAAAAAGACGAACTGCAATTGCTTCTAAGCGGTGAGCTTGTAACATCGCGATTAGCAGGAAACAGCGAAGCAACCTTTAAATTAGAAGCAGGCTTTGTTGCAGAGCAAATTCAGTATCAACGGAAGCTCTACACGGAAAGTTACGAAGAAGTAGATAAACGCAAAAAAACGGTACGTATTATCGTCAAATGGGACTCTAAAGAAGCGGTTTCTGATGATGCTATTATCAGCTAAATAATCTTGATTGTAGCGGTTATTCTTCTAAGAATACCGCTATTTTTCATAAAACTGGAGTGAAGAAAATGAATCACCATAAAAAAATCGCCAAAACTAATGCTAGCCGAATTTTAGATCAGCAAAAAATCCATTACGAACTACGTCAAATACTAATACAGGAAGAGCATATGGATGCAACCGAAATTGCTAAAATGTTGCATGTGTCACCTGAAAAAATGTATAAAACACTTGTCGCAGAAGGCGATAAAACGGGTACTATCGTTGCATGTATTCCAGCGAATAAAGAACTTGATTTAAAATTACTTGCCAAGGTAAGCGGAAACAAAAAAGTAGAAATGCTACCAATGAAAGACTTAGAAAAAGTAACAGGTTATATACGCGGTGGCTGTTCACCAATTGGAATGAAAAAACGGTTCCCAACATTTATTGCAGATGATGCGAAAAATCAAGAACAATTATTTATTTCAGCGGGAAAAAGAGGGCTTCAGTTAGCGATTGCACCAATGGATTTAGTGCAAGTTACAAATGCAAATTTTGAAGACATATACAAGACCAGAGTCTGATTGCTCAGACTCTGACAGATGTTATTTTCTCCTGTAAAGGGCGTAGCCAAGAATAATCGCTGTAAGTCCAGCCAAAGTTCCTACCATATCATGTGAATCGCCTGTACGAGGTAGGGAAGAATTAGAAGTAAAAGGCTTCTCATTGGTCGTTGTAGAGACAGTTGGCGCTTTCTCTGTTGGACTAGGCGTTTTTGCTGTATCTGGAACTAATGTAGGTGTTTTCTGTGTATCTGGAGTTTTCGTAGGTGTTTTTGGCTCATCAGGCTTTATTGGTGTATCTGCTGGCGTGTCTGGTTTGTCCGGTGTATCAGGTGTATCAGGCTCGCTTGGGTTAACCGGGGTTGGGTTATCTTTTTTCGTATTCGTGATTTTACCTAAATCAACAAGTTGTGTTTTATCTGAAATTTCAAACGGAATAAGCGTATCGTTACGTTCATAGCCATCAGGAGCAGTTGTTTCGACAAGGTTATAGCTTCCGTATGGCAAGTTATCTAGCGTTGCTTTTCCGTTGCTATCTGTTGTAACTGTCGCAATTTCATTACCTTGTCTATCTTGAACGGCAAATATTGCACCTGCCAGACCAAGTGTTGGATTATCTTTGTCTACTTTTTGGAAAGTGACAGAACCAATTAGGTCGCCGCTATCTCCACTTCCACTTGCAGGAGCTGTAATCGATGCAAATGATTCATCTTGAATTTTTATATCTTGCCCACCACTTCCAGCAAGCGTTCCTTGGATAGAAACATCATTTGTGTATACACCGACACTTGAATCGGTAACTTCCGTGGAATAGAAAATCATATAGGCATTGGTACCCGCTTCATAACTGCCGGTTGTTGTAGGGAAGCCATTGAAATGATCACTAGAATAGGAGAAACCATTATTAGCCATTGTACCAAGGCTTTTTATGAAATAATCAATGTCGTAGTCAAAAGCATCATGATCTAAGTTGCGAACATTGTTAGAATCTTTAGGACTACTTACGGTATACACAATGATGGAACCAGGAATTAGTTTTTGACCAGGGCCGATGTTGTTTTTGAATGTGTATGGAAAAGACGGGGTTCCTGCAATATTTACTTTATTGTAATTGTAGTAAATGCCCCAAGAAATAGTGCCGTCAGGATTAAAGCCAAAGCAAACGTTCTTTACTAATTCGTTTTCAGGAACTGTTTCTTGGTAGGGTTTTACTGAAATATTAATACTTTGACTCACATCTTGCATGGTAAACACAAGGGATTTTGTGATTTCTGAGGTGGTGTTTTGAACGTAGTTACATGGAATATCTATAGTAGTCGATGTTGCTTTCGTGTCTTTTAGCGCTGTTATTGTTAACCCAGATGCAGATGGAGTAACCGTGTAAGCTTCGCCAATATTAAAACTCGTATTGCTATAACCAATGTGATTATCCGCGGCAAAATTGATTGTAGTACTATCACCTTTTGTAAGTGGCTGTAGCTCTACATCGAAGTGAAGTGTGGCTGTATCTTTAAAAGCAGTAATATAATCTTGTCCATCTGGATAAGTGATGGAAACTTTGTTCAATGTTGCCTTCCCAATGGCTTGTCCCTGTATGGGTAGAAAACTCTGGAAGAAAACGGAGCCAATGATTAATATTGTGATTAGAAATATGCCTTGCCATTTTTGATATTTTTTCTTTACTTGCATGTTGTAACATCCCCTCTAATATTTTGTTAAAGTGTTAACAAAATATTAACAAAATGTATTATACATTAACTAAATTTGAAAAGCAATATATTTTATAGCTATAAAAGTTACAAAAACCACGTTAATATCAGTATAATGGGATTGTTGGGTTTGAATAATTATTTTTTTATGGTAATAAATATAACTTTTTATAAGAGCGCATAAAAAAAACAACTCACTTTAATCTATGAGCTGTTTTTAAGAAAGGAGGAAGAGGGATTCGAACCCCCGCGCGGTCTTACCCGCCTGTCGGTTTTCAAGACCGATCCCTTCAGCCAGACTTGGGTATTCCTCCAAAACACAAGATTTATTGTATCATGGATCTATTCATTTGCCAAGCCTAAACTATAAAGTTTTTGAATAAAAAGGGAACATAATAAATTTTAAAAGCCAATGTATGAGAGAATCGAAAAACACTTGGAATAGCAATGGTAGATGCATAGCTAATTTAAACCGTTTATTTTATTAGTTTAGAAAAAGGCGTAATAAAAAACGAGGCACCGGATTTTTAATTCCCGCCTCGTTTTATAAGTTAGCCATTTATCGTACTTGGGTCCATGTAAATAACTTCCCATAAGTGATTATCAACATCTTGGAAGCTCCAACTGTACATGAAACCTTCGTCCATTTTATCATTAGAAACTTTTCCGCCAGCTGCAAGTGCTTTTTCTACGATTTCATCTACTTCTTCACGTGTGTCTGCAGAAATAGCCATGATTGCTTCGGTAGTTGTTGCAGGCTCGGCGACTGTTTTCTTGGTGAAGTTTTGGAAGAACTCTTCTACTAGTAACATAATGAACGTATTTTCATTTAAAATCATACATGTTGCTTTTTCATTGGTGAATTGGGGGTTAAACTCGAATCCTAATGCTGTGAAAAATTCCACCGATTTGTCTAAGTCTTTTACTGCTAAGTTCACAAAAAGCATTTTTGGTTTTCTTGCCATTTTTTTGCCCTCCTTTTGATTTTTCTATACTAGTATACCCAAAGTTAGGCTTTTAATACATTAATAAATTCTAGGAGTCGAGATTCGTTTTTGATATTACTGCTACACGTGAGGCTATCTGCGCAAATGTACTGGCCGATAGCGCGGAAATTATCATTGTTCCCCTTCGACTTTATATCTGCTTTGAACAAGCCAACACGCTCGTTTTGGTGACAAAAAGCACAGATACCTTTTTTGGAAATAAGTGTGAAGCTACCATGAACGGCTACAAGTTGATTGTCATGTTGCGCGATGATAAATTTCTTTTGCGCACCCGTGTCATTCCAGCCCCAAAAAACAAGGCGATTTATTTGTTCAGCTGGTAAATCAGGCGCTTTTAGTTTTTTCACCTTTGGAAATAGCTTTTTGACAGTTTTTTCGTTAATGATTGGAAAGGGGATTAAATAGTTCTGCAGTTTGGCATCGAACGTCTCTAATTCCTCTTCAGAACGAATATGAAAAATTTCGCCAATTAAAGCATCTTGCTCGGTTGTTAAGTTTTCAAAAATCGCTCTTGCTTTGTCGATACATGAGAATCGCAAGGCATTTTTGACGCTTTCATCATTCGTATTAATAGCGCCATGATACGCATTGAAAGCTTGGTGCATAATAAAGTGGTAATTTGCATTGGTAATAAATTGCATGTTTACATCTCCTTTTGTGTTCCTTGGAAAAAGAAGCGCTCGGTCAAGTCGACGATATGGTCTTCCAAAACGCCTTCTTTTAGTAAATGCCGAAAGATAGTTGGATCAAATAGATGCATAAAATGCGCTACTAAAAATGTTGCTGGGTATACCGAATCAATGATGTTTTTTTCTTGAAGATGACGAAAAAGTAGGGTAAGTTCCTCTATAACTCGTTCGAAAAGATATGTGAGTTCGTTGCTTTGGCTCATATCTGGTTGATTTTTTAAAACCAAAGTGAAGTAGGGATTACGAATAATAGTACGTAACAATGTTTGTAATTTCATCTTGCTATCATCTACATTTATCATTGTTTCGCGCATCATCTGTAGCAAGTTTTGCGCGTTTCGCTCTAAAATACGTGTAATAATTGCCTCTTTATTGGTGAAGTGGTTATATAATGTTCCTTTAGAAATCCCAACAGAAAGCGCAAGTGCATCCATATTGATCGTGTTATCCGCGGCTTGAAATAACATGGTTTCTGCTTCGGCAAGTATTAATTGTTCTCGGTCGTACTTTTGCTGTTCCTTCCAATTCATTTAGAGGCCACCTTTCATAAAAATAACTGCGGTCATAATTTGACTCAGAAGTCATTTTTTTGTTTTATTATATAATCAGAACCAAAAAAAGTCAATAGCCCCTAGTCACCGTACTGTAATTTTGGTAGGATAATAAAGAAGTAAAAGGGGAGGGATTAGATGCCAGAAAAATTTCTGAAGGCTCATTTTTAGAAGGGGTAAAAGATTGCATACCGACATTACTTGGTTATATAAGCATCGGTATTGCTGCTGGAGTTGCGGGGATTGCGGCAAATTTAAATGTGCTAGAAGTTACCTTGCTCGCCGTGTTTGTATATGCTGGTGCCGCACAGTTCATTATTTGCGCAATGCTACTTACAAACAGTACAACACTTGCTATCATCGTGACGACATTCATTGTGAATTTTCGCCATTTTCTATTAGGAGCTACATTAGCACCACATTTTCAAAAAGATTCCATGTTTAAAAATATTGGTATCAGCCTTCTTGTCACAGATGAATCCTTCGGTGTTGCGGCGATGAAACTGGCAAAAAAGGAGCCGATGTATGCGGCTTGGATGAACGGACTAAATATGACGGCGTATATCGTATGGATTGCCGCGTGTGCACTCGGTGGAATCGTTGGCAAGCTAATTCCTAATCCAGCGTTATTTGGACTTGATTTCGCACTCACAGCGATGTTTGTAGCACTTTTCGTATTCCAATTGCAGAGCGTTCCTAAGTCAAAACTGCGCCACATTGCATTTCTAATCTTGTATATGCTTATTTTCATGATAGGGTTATCATTTGTTGTTTCTAGTAACGTAGCGGTTGTGTTATCCACTATTATTGTGGCGACCCTTGGGGTGGTGACAGACCGATGAGTGTTACACCAAGTTTCTTGTTGATGCTACTCGGTTGCTGTCTTGTTACGGCGATTCCGCGGATGCTACCATTTCTTGTTATGCGCAACCGGAAGATTTCAGCACCGATTTTAAAAATGGCTTAGTTATATTCCAATTTGTATTTTTAGTGCGTTAGTCTTTGAAAGCTTTATGTCAAATGGTACACAAGGTTTTCAAATTAATTGGCTAGAATTAATCGCTGTCATTGCAACATTTATTATCTCTTTGCTCACGCGAAGTTTACTATGGACAGTCATTATAGGCGTCATAATTATGGCACTACTTCGGCTGTTATTTTAAAAAAAAAGCTTGCATTTATTCGGAATTCATGATATTATGTATATCGTTGTCAAATAATCATTATCGGTGGCGGAATAGGTAGACGCATTTAGTTGCAAAGAACTTCGAAGCAAAGCAACAGTATAAAGTACATTTAAACAAGTTAAGATTTAAATATGAGTTTGTGTGGTGCAAATCCACACCCGATGATTAAAAAAAGGCTAGCGTTTCTTAAAGCGCTAGCCTTTTTTATTGGGAAATTTTATGAATATGAAATAAATAACTATCTGGATAACGACGAAACAAGCTATAAAATAAAACATTTCATACGAAAACGCATCAAGCATTTGGTGAATCACATACATAGGGTCTGTAAACAAGTACACCGTATGTAAACGCGCGAATCGTCCTAGATAAATCGCATAGCCAGAAAGCACGATAATAACGCCAAATGTTCCCCAGTAGACAACCGCATTGGTAGTAGTTCGAAAACGAGCCATCAAAGCGTCTAACATCCATTTCAATGAGACAAAACCAGTGTAGAGACCAAATAGAATACCCACAGTCATCACAGTGAAATGCTTCCAAATAAACGGATCATTCGAAAAAACACCAATTTGCATTGCATTGACACGTAAGTTCTCCAAATGGAAGAAATCGGTCAATAAATACGGCGAGTTTGGAAAGAATAATAGCCATAAAGCCGTCAGTGGCCAAAAAATCATCGGGTGCCATTTCTTTTTGCAAGCCAAGTTAGCTAATTCGAGTGGAATATAGGCTAACGATACATTCAAAATAAGGAATTTATAGCTTTGGAAAATGAAAAAGATGTAGATGAAATAAAGGACGATAAATAAGCGGGACCATTTCATCATAAACAATCAACTCCTTTCGTGTAGCACATTCTTATCGAGTTGTTGAAATAAGAAAGTATTGATTTAAGAACATATTGTAACATATAAAAAAACGGCAACCTAGTGAAAGGCTACCGTCTTAACTTATACAGTTAAAGATACTAAGCGTATTTCCTTATTGGAAATATCTAAGAATGGTAATTTCACACGTGTATCCAAGCAATACGCGTTGTATAACAATGGTTTCAAGCCAGTTTCTTGGCTATCTACGGCGTCGATGAAACGACTTATTTCTTGATACAGCATTTCTGGATGTTTTAACGAAGCAATCTTAGCATCAATACGGTTCTGACTTACGTTCACGTTAGACACTTGAATAGCTTCATCAAAAGTTGCGTTAATAGCTTCACGAGTTAATTTGACCTGCGTATAATCATTATCCGCCCAATCTACCTCAATGATATGACAGTCATCTAAAATTAGAAAATCGCCTGTCCAAAGCTTGCCATCAATCTCTACAACCATACGTGTGTTTGCAAAAAGTTCCTTGTTACCATATTTTTTTAATACGTAGTCAAACATCTGTAAGTGCGCGATATCTTTTGTCATGTCAACATCTCCTTTGATTCATAATTTCATTTTAACACACTTGTGATAATATGAACAAGTGTAAAAAGTGCCATAGTAGGGTAGAATGATTGGGTAAAGAGTAGGAATTAGCGTATATTTGTAAGAAAGAGGAGGGGTCTTATGCACACCGAATTAAAAATAATGTCGTATGATGAATTACCACTACATGTACATATCTGGGAGGACGTTAAAAAGCCTGTTGGTATTGTGCAAATTGTTCACGGAATGGCAGAACATGGAGCGAGGTATGCTGAATTTGCATCGTATTTGAACAAGGAAGGTTTTATTGTCATTGCGGATGACCATCGTGGTTTTGGGAAGAGCGCTGCAGATACGGAAAATTTAGGACACTTACCGTATCCAGACGGTTTTGATGCAATGGTAGCGGATGAAGAAATCGTGGCTAATTTTATAAAAATGCGTTACCCAGAGATACCGCATGTTATTTTTGGCCACAGCATGGGAAGCTTTGTGACACGTGTTTTCTTAACAAAATACCATGTCGACGCGGCAGTTTTGGCAGGAAGTGGTTTGCAACCAGATTCGTTGCTGCGAACAGGTCTGTTTTATGCAAACTTGAGGGCGAAAAGCAATGCTAACAAACGCAGCAAAGTTTTGCATAAATTATCGTTTTATGGATTTAATCGTGAATTTGCGAAGGAAAAACACCCATTTAGCTGGCTTTCTAGGGACGCAGCGGTGCATCAAGCTTACATGGAAGATCCGTTGGGTGGACAAGTAGTTGGTTCATTAGGATTCTATCACAGCTTACTTCGTGGTATAGAGCAATCGCAAAACGCAGAAACTATTACCAATACACCAAAAAATCTGCCGTTGCTACTAATTTCCGGAAGTAAAGATCCAGTGGGACATTTAGGTAAGGATGTCCCAAAACTAGCCGTTAAATACGAGCAGGCGGGTATAGAAGATGTGACGCTAAAAATTTATGAAGGGGCACGACATGAACTAACCAATGAAATTAATAAATATACGGTATTTGAAGATGTTGTAGCTTGGTATAAAAAAACAGGGTTGGCGTAAATTGCCAATCCTGTTTTAAGCTACTCTCGAATTTGTCCTTCACCATAAATAATGTATTTCGTAGACGTCAGTTCATTCAATCCCATCGGACCTCGGGCATGTAGTTTTTGTGTGCTAATGCCAATTTCGGCTCCGAAACCGAACTCAAAACCGTCTGTGAAACGGGTAGAGGCGTTAATGTAAACCGCTGCAGCATCAACTTGTTGGAGGAACTTCTGGCTAGTGAAATAATTGTCTGTGACGATAGCTTCTGAATGTTTGGTGCCATATTTGTTAATGTGTGCAATAGCAGCATCGTCGTTTGGAACAATTTTGATTGCTAAAATATAGTCGGCGAATTCGGTCTCCCAATCAGATTCAGTCGCAGCAATAATATCTGGAATAATGGCGGCTACTTGCTCATCGCCACGGATTTCGACGTTTTCTTCTCGTAATTTTGCGACGATGGAAGGTAAGAAAGCGCGTGCGACATCTTCATGAATTAAAAGGGTTTCTGCAGCGTTACAAACGGAAGGCCGGCTTGCTTTTGCGTTCACGATAATTTTGGTTGCCATGTCTTGTTGCGCTTCTTTATCGATGTAAACATGACAATTACCTGTCCCAGTTTCGATGACAGGAACAGTTGCATTTTCAAGCACAGCCTGAATGAGTCGCGCACTGCCACGTGGAATCAAAACATCCAGATATGCATTTAATTTCATCAAACCTTGCGCCGTTTCTCGTGACGTATCTTCTAAAATCTGCACAGCATCTGCTGGGAAATCAGATGCGGCAAGCGATTCGCGAATAATTTTTACCAAGGCAATGTTAGAATGAAAAGCCTCGCTACCACCGCGCAAAATCGTCGCATTGCCAGTTTTAAAACAAAGAACTGCGGCATCAACGGTCACATTTGGACGGGATTCATAAATAATACCAATGACACCAAGTGGAACGCGTTGTTTACCAATCGTTAAATCGGCTTGGTTTTTCCACATGTGCGTTACTTCGCCAATTGGATCAGCAAGTGTGGCAACTTGTTTGACGCCTTCCGCCATATCAACCACTCGTTCAGCCGTTAAGCGTAATCGGTCCAACATAGCATCTCTTACACCGTTGTCAGCAGCTGATGCTAAATCTTTTTCATTTGCTGCTAAAATAATAGCTGTATTAGCAACTAGACGCTCGGCAAGTGCAAGTAGCGCCTCATTTTTCTTTTGTGTTTTCGCTTGGGCTAAAGTCAAACCAGCCACTTGCGCCCTTTTTCCCATCTCTACAAGTCCACTCATTGTCGTGTTTCCCCCTTTACTAGTGCTTCCTTTGCAAACAATGTTCCAATATTCTCGCCATTCATAATATCAAAAATAATCGCGGGCTTATTTCCATTCGCCAGCACCATTTTACTATCGTTTTTCAAAACTTTGTCTGCCGCGGCGAGTTTTGTAAACATGCCCCCAGTACCAAAAGCAGAGCCTTTACCGCCCGCAAGCTTTTGCAGTTCAGGGGTGATTTGGTGAATTTCTGTAAACATTTTCGAATTTGGATTTTCAGTTGGGTTACTATCATAAAAACCATCAATATCCGAAAGCATAATCAATAAATCAGCTTGAATAACTTCCAAAACAATAGCAGACAGACGATCGTTATCTCCAAACTTAGTCAAATGCTCGATTTCTTCAATTGCAACTGTATCATTTTCATTCACAATGGGAATAATGCGATTTTCTAACAATTTATTAAAAGTATTAATTACGTTCTTTCGGCTAGTAGGGTAGTCAATGACATCGCGCGTTAGTAGCACCTGTCCGACGGTATAACCATATTCGCCAAACAATTTATTATAAATATTCATTAGTTCGCTTTGACCGACTGCAGCAATCGCCTGAAGATCGGGCATTTCTGTGGGGCGCGTTGGGAGTTGCAATTTATGACAACCGACACCAATGGCTCCAGAAGAAACAAGCACGACTTCCTTACCTTCATTACAAAGATCGCTGAGAACCATCGCTAATTTCTCAATAGTTCGTAAATTTACATTGCCGTTCGGATACATTAAAGTGCTTGTACCAACTTTGATAACAATCCGTTTGCAATTCCTTAAAGATGCGCGCATAGAACGATTCTCCTTTTCAAGTCAGATGATATTCATTCATTGTACACTATTTTGAAGCGCAAAAAAACCCATTCTATCCAAAAAAGATAAAATGGGTTGTATCTTGTTTAGTTCGTAGCTTTCTTACCAGAAATTTGGCGTAAACCTTTGTTGATAAGAGAGAAGATAACAATCCAAGCAACAATGATTAACAAGATTTGTTTAAATGCGATTTGCGGAAGTGGGTTCCAAGGGCAATCCCAAAGGAAGTGGAGGACAATGGGAATAATGAAAAGTCCAAAGAATTTGCCAGTAAAGATATGGCGCATTCCAAGTTTCGCATCAGAATCTTTCGCAATCATAAGCGCCGCACCGGAAATAGCAGCCCACACAACATGTCCACCAACGGATTGCCAGCCACGAGAGAAAATAATATTTAACATCGTGTTTCCAGCAAAGTGTAGGTTTTTGAATACAGCAGCAGCTTCGATACTATAGTTAAACGCGTAACCAAGTGATTCGAATGCCGCGAAACCAGCACCAACTGCCGCACCAATAAGTAAACCATTCAAAATATATTTTGGACGAAGAGCTACAATAAAGAGCGCAACGATTACCATTTTCCCAGTTTCTTCAATGATACCAACAAGGAATGCATTAAAGTAGTTCAATTTCCCAACAGGAATCACATCGTATAGGATTAATGTTGCAACAAGCGCTGCTACACCACCGATAAAGAACATTTTCAAAACATCAAAAAAACTAATATTTCGCGGTGCATTTACTTCAAAAAATAGTACGAGTACAGAGAATGGCACTGTAAAAGAACCAATAACCATCAAACCTGGGATGGTATTTGAATTCGCGAAGAAATAAGTACAAGCATAAAGTAATAAATAAGTAATTGCTAAAGCAAGGAATACACGTGAGAATAAGAATGGCCGCGTCCAAGAACCTGCAATATCTTTTTCCTCGGGTGTTGTGTAAATGGTACCTGCAATAAAGACTTTTTCGCTATCTGCTTTAGGATGTTTTTTGAAGACATCCGCAAATATATCACCTATGCCTAAATGTTGCATGCCATTTTTCTCATGGGGGCGATGGTTGGTTGGCTTGGTATGTAAATCTTTTTCATGAGTAGATTCTGTGTGATCATGAATCAGTGGCGTATCTTTCAATAATTGCCATTCGCTGTCTTCTGATTGTTTTACTTTCGTGTCTGGCGTCAGTTCCTTTCTCTTGTAGAGCGTTTTTAGTTCGTAATCTGTCAGTGGACCAATTGTCTTATTATTTTTTTGGAAATACCAATGAGACAATAGGATCGCCTCCCTTATTTATATTTATAGTCTTATACCCCTTTCCACTAAATGCACCATTTAAAACATAATTAAACTAAAAATATTAGGAAATTTAGATTATGTTATTTAAAAGGGAGGCGTATAAGTATTATTTACCTGCTTGTTCATTCAACTTGTGTGCCTGCTCTAGTACGAACTTCAGTGAGTCATCAATAAAAGTACCAACTTCTGGATTTAGAGGTGCGCCACTTAAAAGTAAATCATCATCGTAGCGCAACTTCTCCTGCACTTTTTCTAGTCTTTCATGCACATCGTTTTTCTTCACAATTGTACTAGGTTTGTAAGAAGATTCTTCGGCATACCCAATTAAGTAATCAACAGATACATCAAAAGTAGTCGCGATATGGCGTAACATGGTAATGTCTGGTTCACGAATACCATATTCCCAGTTGCCATACGTAGATGTAGCGTTTAATCCTAATCTTTTAGCGGTTTCAACTTTGGACCACCCTTTTTTTATTTCGTAAAATTGTAAGTCTACTGCTCAAACTTGACATATTATCACTCCTTTTAGAAAATATTATATCATAATGTACACGAAACAGCTAATATATTACACGAATTGAGTTTTATAGCGGTTGACACTATCGCAAAGAGTTGATATTATAGTATCTATAAACACAAATTGAGTAGAATGGAGCGATAGGTATGGTGTCAACGGCAGAGAAAAAGATTGATTGGGAGAAAGTAAGGAGCATGAGGGAATCTTTAGGCATCTCGCAAGCTTTTATTTCAAGACGTATGGGTTATAAGTACAGTTCCGGCTATTCTAACTTGGAAAAAGGGATGGTACGCTTATCTGCAGAAAAGGCGGCAATTTTAGCAGAAATTTTACACTGTAAGCAGGAAGATTTTTTTTGATTCCAATGCCCTCAAAGCGTGGCGATGTGCTACGCTTTTTCTTATGGTAACACAGATTGCTGAAAGAAAGTAATAAAAATGAAATAAAAAAGGGATGTTAACTACATAAGAATCGTGTATTATAGATATAATATATAGCTTTTTAAGGAATGCAACTGATAGTTTTATTGTGAGGAGTTTATGTGATGAAAGATTCAGAGTTTATTTTTCCAACACTTGTGGAAACATTTTTGAAAGAGGGTATTGCAGCAGTTCGTGAATCGGAAGTCGAAGAGGTACAGCGCTTTTTGGAACGGTCATACATAGAGCGACCTTGTAATGAGCAAGTGGTGTATGCTTTAGTGAAGTTTTATAACGCAGTAGCCGATTTTGCGAGCGCGAAAGAAATAGGACAGTCCTTTTTGATGATGGATGGGCATAACAAGAAAGTATTAGGCGAATTATCCGCTACCTTTTTGCAGTTGGATGATATGGAGACCTATTTTAGTTTAGTGAAACAACAGTTGGAAAAGGAATCGTTATTAGAGGAAACAGAACAGGTAGTTGCTACGCCAAATAATGTCGTTCAATTTCCTAAAAAAGTGTTGCCTAGACGAAAGATTGAACAATTTTCAAAGTGGAGTACGCCGGAACAACTGGAATTTTTGCAACAGGCGCGATTCCATGATGTAGAGTCGTATATTTTACCGTTCAAAACTTTTTTGGCCGATGCTACGACATCACCTTTTGTAAAATCGATGATATTTGAACTGTTACAAGAAAAAAGAGTGGACGCGATGTTTGTTGTTCGTAAAGCTGGCATGGATGACGTGTTCAATCCGAGCAAGGTTCCGATGCTAAGTCAAGATGACTTTACTGCACAATTAAGCGATGCTTTGACACGGCGTTTTGAGCATTCTAACCCGAGCTTTCTGGAGCAGTTACTTGTTATTGTGCAGCAACATCTGTTCATTATGTATCCATTTGCTTTTCCGTCTGAAGATATTACGCTTTGGAGTGAGGCATATAGCAAGTGGTTATCGCAATTATACGGGAACGAATGGCAAGATAATATCGATGTTAACCCTGAACAACTAATAGAAGCTTTGGCGTTTATTGAAAGAATGGAGCGGGTACAGCAAAATTATCTGCTTTAAGTGAAGGATTGTAGTTTTCAAGTCGCTAAGTTTTATGTTATTATGTATGAGTGTGACTGAAATAAGTATTGAGGAATCAAGACTAATAACCAGTAAATAGATGTATGGAGGGAATACCATGTCAGTGAAATGGGAAAAAGCAGAAGGTAATGTAGGAACATTAACTTTCGAAATGAGTCAAGAACAAGTAAAAACAGGATTGGATAAAGCATTCCAAAAAGTTCGTAAAAATCTAAACGTACCAGGTTTCCGTAAAGGAAAAGTGCCGCGTCAAATTTTCAACCAACGTTTTGGCGAAGAGGCTTTATATCAAGATGCATTAGATATCTTGCTACCAGAAGTGTACGCTGCAGCAATTGAAGAGTCAGGTATTGATCCAGTGGATAACCCACAAATCAATGTAGAATCAATGGAAAAAGGCGAAACTTGGGTATTAACAGCGCAAGTAACTGTTAGACCAGAAGTGAAACTTGGCGACTACAAAGGTTTAGAAGTAGAGGCTCGTGATGCTAAGTTAACAGATGAGGAAGTCGAAACAGAGCTTAAAAACATGCAAGAACGTCAAGCGGAACTTGTTGTACGTGAAGATGCTCCAGCAGAAGATGGAGACACAGTGATTCTTGACTTTGAGGGCTTCAAAGATGGCGTTGCATTTGAAGGTGGACAAGCGGTCAATCATTCATTAGAACTTGGTTCAGGTTCATTCATCCCTGGCTTCGAAGAACAAGTTGTTGGTCTAAAAGCTGGTGAAGAAAAAGATATCGAATTAACATTCCCAGAAGAATATCACGCAGAAGAGCTTGCAGGTCAAGACGTAGTGTTCAAGATTAAAGTGCACGAAGTGAAGACAAAAGAAGTTCCAGAACTAGATGATGAACTTGCAAAAGACATCGATGAAGAAGTGGAAACTCTTGCTGAACTGAAAGAAAAAGTAACAAAAACGCTTACAAGAAGCAAAAGAGGACAGCGTGTCACAAGCGAAACAAAACGACGCTATTGCTAAAGCGGTAGAAAATGCCGAAGTGGATATTCCACACGCAATGGTACACCATGAAGCAGATCATATGATGAATCACTTTGCGCAAGACTTGCAAGCACAAGGATTAACTCCAGAACTTTACTACCAGTTCACAGGTCAAACAGAAGAAGCAATGCACGCACAAATGGAAAAAGACGCTGAAACACGCGTAAAAACAAACCTAGTTTTGGAAGCAATTGCTGAAGCTGAAGGCATTGTGCCAACAGAGGCAGATATTGAAGAAGAAGTGAAAACATTAGCTGATAAATACAGCATGGAAGTAGATGCAGTACGCGCTGCACTAGGTGATATGAACGAATTGAAATCAGACCTTAAAATCCGCAAAGCAATTGATCTTTTAGTTGAAAGTGCAAAAGAAGTTGCCCCTAAAGAAGTAAAAGAAGAAGATGCGGAATAAAGAAAGCGTAATAATTCATTGAAATGTATGAGGCGGGAGGCATGAGTTCGACTTGTGCTTTCCGTCTTTTATTTTTGATGTCATAATAAGGAGCCTTTAGCTGAAATTAGAGCTCCAAATAGAAGTGAACCATACAATCACGTAATCCATCAATAGCTCTTAATAGCATTTCTCACAGACTAATGATATGATGAAAAGACATAAGCTTGTTTTACGAAGGCAGGATGCTTATGAAACACTTAAATAGAAGGGGTGAAAACCTTGTTCAAATTTAATGACGAAAAAGGACAATTGAAATGTTCTTTTTGTGGCAAAACACAAGACCAAGTGCGCAAATTAGTTGCAGGACCTGGCGTGTATATTTGTGACGAGTGTATCGAACTATGTAACGAAATTATCGAAGAAGAATTGAATGTGTCGGAATTTGTAGACTTTGGCGATGTGCCTAAGCCTCAAGAGATTCGCCGCATTTTAAGCGACTACGTTATTGGCCAAGATCGTGCAAAGAAAGCCTTAGCAGTAGCGGTTTATAATCACTATAAGCGTATCAATTCCAATGAAAAAAACGAGAAATCAGAAGAAGCAGTAGAACTTTCAAAAAGTAACATTTGTCTTATCGGACCAACTGGTAGTGGTAAAACTCTGCTAGCACAAACATTGGCTCGCTTGCTAAATGTTCCATTTGCGATTGCAGATGCGACTAGTTTAACAGAAGCTGGCTATGTTGGGGAAGACGTGGAAAATATTTTGCTAAAACTGATTCAAGCTGCTGATTTTGACGTCGAACGTGCCGAAAAAGGCATTATCTACATTGATGAAATCGATAAAGTAGCACGCAAATCAGAAAACCCATCTATTACGCGTGATGTTTCTGGTGAAGGTGTGCAACAAGCCTTACTGAAAATTTTAGAGGGTACTGTAGCAAGCGTTCCTCCACAAGGTGGGCGTAAGCATCCACATCAAGAATTCATTCAAATCGATACAGGAAATATCTTGTTTATCGTTGGTGGAGCATTTGATGGTATCGAACAAATTGTTAAGAATCGCCTTGGCGAGAAAGTTATCGGTTTTGGTACAGAGAATGAACAACTAAGAGAAAATGAAACCTATCTTTCTAAAGTGGTTCCAGAAGACTTGTTAAAATTCGGTTTAATCCCCGAGTTCATTGGTCGTCTGCCTGTCATTGCGACATTGGAGCAACTGGATGAAGAAACTTTGATTTCGATTTTAACAGAACCAAAGAATGCACTAGTGAAGCAATACACAAAAATGTTAGCGTTGGATGATGTAGAATTAGAATTCCAGCCAGAAGCATTGTCAGAAATCGCTAAAGAAGCGATTGCCCGTAAAACAGGAGCACGTGGTTTGCGTTCGATTATTGAGCATATCATGCTAGAAGTCATGTTTGAAATTCCATCACGTGATGATATTAAGAAATGTATTATTACAAAAGAAGCTGTTACAGGGGATGCAGAACCTCAACTTCAATTAGAAGATGGCTCCGTAATCCCAATTAAAACTTCTGCATAATAAATTAGAAAGCGCTGTGTCCATTTATTGGATGTTGGCGTTTTTCTTTTGTATAATGGGGTAAACAGTGGTTAGGATAGATATTTTTTATTAGAAATGGATTAGAATTACTACTGCTCAGCATTTTATACTGTTTTTTTAGAAGGATTTCATGCTATACTTAAAGCTGTGTTTAGTAGTAATTGTAGAGAGGAACTAGAGGATATGGATAGTGAGACTAATGAGACTAAAAAAAATGGTCGTGGCAAAGGAAAAGCGATATGGGGATGGGTTCAAGTAATCCTGATTGCGGTTATTCTCTCCATGGCACTCCGCTATTTTGTAATTTCACCTGTTACAGTTTTTGGAGATTCGATGTACCCGACGTTGCACGATGGTGAGCACTTATTTATTAATAAAGTAACAGGGCCAGATCGATTTGATATTATTGTATTCCCGGCACCAGATGAGAAAGATACGGAATATATTAAGCGTGTTATTGGATTACCAGGTGATACAGTAGAGTATAAACAAGACCAATTGTATATTAACGGCAAGAAATATGATGAGCCATACTTAGATTCAGAGAAAAAAGATTTAACAAATGGTTATTTAACAACACTAAACGATGGTGCACAAGGGAATCCGAACTTTTCACTTGCGACAATTCCAGCGTGTGGCGGTGCAACAAAGGTTCCTAAAGGCAAATTATTTGTTCTAGGGGATAATCGTCCAATTAGTAAGGATAGCCGCTATATTGGCTTTATAGACGAGGATAAAGTACTGGGTAAAGTCATCTCGTTTGGAAAATCATTGCAAAAATAAAAAAGGTGTGGTAGGCAAGACAACTGTTTTGTTTACCACTTTCTTAAAAAGTCGGTTTGTACAATAGTGTACAAGCTTTTTTTATGTATGGAATTAGTGTATACTTAACGATATGTACCTTGAGAATAGCTAGAGATGTAGGGGAGATGCCAGTTGAAAGAAAAGAGTTTAAAACGATTATGGAGTTGGACATGGGCGATTGTACTAGGCCTTTTTTTGACCTTAATTATTCGTTTTTATTTGTTTGTTCCGATAATGATAGATGGTTCGTCAATGATGCCGACGTTGCACGATGGAGATCGTGTGATTATTAACCGTTTTGGCAATGTGAATCGGTTTGATGTCGTTATTTTTAAAGATGAGGATAGGGAATATGTGAAACGTGTGGTTGGGCTTCCTGGGGATACAATTACATACAAGAACGATGAGTTATTCATAAATGGGAAAAAACAGGATGAGCCGTACTTAGATAGCTACAAAGCACAGTTACAAGATGGCTTGTTGACTGATGATTTTAGTACTGGCGAAATGATTCCAGGCGGCGTTGTGCCAAAAGGAACAGTGTTTGTATTAGGCGATAATCGGCGCGCAAGCAAGGATAGCCGTATTATGGGGCCTATTCCAGAATCAAAAATTATTGGAACAACCCCGCTCTGCTATTGGCCATTAGAGCATGCAAAGTTTATTAATTAGAAGGAGTTTATTATGACAATACAATGGTTTCCGGGTCACATGGCAAAGGCCCGTCGTGAAGTAACAGAAAAATTGAAGTTGGTAGATGTAATATTTGAGTTGGTTGATGCAAGAATTCCGTATTCTTCGTCGAATCCGATGTTAGAAGAAATTATTCATCAAAAGAAGCGTGTTATTATATTGAATAAAGCGGATACAGCAGATGAAAAGATGACGCAAGAGTGGATTGAACACTTTGCTGATCGAGGCTTGCTTGCAGTGGCTGTTAACTCTCAAGAAGGTAAAGGCATGCACAAAATCGAACGTGCTGCAGAAGCTTTGATGGCAGAGAAATTCGAGCGTCAACGTAGTCGTGGTATGAAACCGAGAGCGATTCGAGCAATGATTTTAGGTATCCCAAACGTCGGGAAATCTACGCTAATTAATCGCTTAGTCAAGAAGAATATTGCAAAAACAGGAAATAAGCCTGGTGTAACGAAGGCGCAGCAATGGATTAAAGTTGGTAAAACTTTGGAGTTGCTAGATACTCCAGGGATTTTGTGGCCTAAGTTTGAAGATCAACGAGTTGGCTATAAACTAGCATTAACTGGTGCGATTAAAGATGATTTACTGCATATGGAAGAAATCGCTGGTTTTGGATTACGCTTTTTGGAAGAGCATTATCCAGAGAAACTGCAGAATTGGTTACAAATTGACAATCTGCCAGAAGATATGACTGAAATTTTGGCGTTAGTAGCAGAAAGGCGTGGGATTTTTGATAGATATCGTGATCCAGATTATTCTCGTGCTGCAGAATTGCTAGTACGAGAGATGCGACAAGAGAAAATGGGGCGTGTGTCTTTTGATTTCCCTGATGATTTGTTAGCAGTGGAGGACGAGTTAGATGGCAGAAACAATAGCAAAAATTAAGGAAAAATTGCAGACCGTTTATACAGAGGAGGATCCGTTTTTTCAAGCCTGTTTATTGGATGAAAGAAAAGGCGTCCAACGTTTGATAGCATCATTTCAGCGGGAACAGCTAAGACAACGAGCTTTACTAGAGCAACTTGAGCTAATGAAAAAGTATGAAAAAGAGGCGCGATTACAAGGATTTCAGATGATTGCAGGGATTGATGAAGTTGGGCGTGGTCCTCTTGCAGGTCCAGTTGTTGCAGCAGCTGTAATTTTACCAGAAAATTTTAGCGTTGTAGGTGTTAATGATTCGAAACAGTTAAGTGGGGCAAAACGTGATGAGTTATTCGCTACGATTATGGACACCGCTGTCGCTGTAGGAATCGGAGTGCAGTCGCATGAAGTTATAGATAAGGTAAATATTTATGAGGCGACAAAATTAGCGATGCGCGAAGCTATCGATAACCTTGATGTGCCACCAGATTTTTGTTTGATAGATGCGATGCCGTTAAAGTACTGCAAAAATGAGTTATCTCTGATTAAAGGGGATAGCAAGAGTATTTCAATTGCAGCAGCTTCTATTGTTGCGAAAGTGACGCGTGACAGAATGATGTTGGCTTATGATAAATCTTTTCCTGGTTATGGCTTTTCGCAAAATATGGGATATGGAACGAAAAAGCATTTAAAAGGATTGGAAAGTAAAGGCGTTTGTCCGATTCATCGGCTGACTTTTGCACCAGTTAAAAATATTTTTTTAGCCGATGAATCATAATCAAAAAGTAATATCGTGATATAAAATAATCTTTTGTTTAAAAAAGATACATTTTATACTTTCGATATTGCTTTTTTATTTGTTTTGAGACAATTTACAAAAGAAGAAATAGCAGTTAAAATGGGGAAAACTTAGAGGAGTTGACAGTATATGAGGTATTGGCTATTGCATATGAAATATTGCCCATCGCTATCAATCAAGCAGTTAGGTCAGTTGTTTAGGGAAGTTGAATCGGAAGTGAAGGAGTGGTCAGCGGATGAAATAGCGATTTATTTAGGAATGAAAGATAGCCAACATGAACGTTTCAAGCGAGAATTTTATACTTTTGAACTTGAAACAGTTTTGGATGAGTTAACGCAATGCAATATCGATTTTATTACGTATAAAGATGAGGATTATCCAAAGCTATTATTTCAGTTGTATGATCCGCCATTATTGCTATTTTTAAAAGGAAGAAGAAGCTTGCTTTCGGAAGAGAAGTTGGCTATTGTTGGGACGCGTAAGATGACGAATTACGGCAAACAAGTGCTGAGGCGATTAATTCCACCCCTTTGTAAAGCCTCTTATACGATTGTTAGTGGTTTAGCCTTAGGTGTAGATGCGGAGGCCCATCGAGAGGCGCTAAATGTCGGTGGAAACACGATTGCAGTAATCGGGAGTGGTTTTTTACAATTTTATCCTATTGATAATAAACAATTGTTTGAGCAGATCGTGTCTAATGGCTTAGTTATTAGCGAATATGCGCCAAATGTGACTGCAAGAAAGTGGCATTTTCCAGAACGGAATAGATTAATAAGTGGTTTATCTCTGGGAACCGTTATTGTGCAGGCGGAGAAAAGAAGCGGTTCGCTAATTACAGCAGATGCATCTTTAAACCAGAATCGGGAAGTCTTTGCAGTTCCTGGAGATATTCTGCATGCTTGCTCAGAAGGAACGAATAAGCTAATCCAAGAAGGAGCAAAATTAGTTATGGATGCAACGGATATAATAGAAGAAATAGGTTGAACAGTATAAATTTCTACTTTTTAAGTGATTAAGCTTGCATTTCTCACCTATTTGATATAAGTTGGCTAAAGAATCATCATTATCTGACACATAGATGTAGTGGCAGAAGTAAAAATGGTTTGACAAATAGCACAACTAAGGATAACATTTACTACTGATTACAAGTTTAATTTTGTAATTCAGAGTTGGAGACTATTTAGAAAACGGAAGCTGAATGCCAATATAAGTAAATACGGCGCGCTCCGCTGTCTTAAATGCGTATCCCAAATTAGGGAGGAATGAACAATGGCTGATTATTTAGTAATAGTAGAATCACCTGCAAAAGCAAAGACAATTGAGAAATATCTTGGAAAGAAATATAAAGTAAAAGCGTCCATGGGGCATATTCGTGATTTACCAAAAAGCCAGATGGGGGTCGATACAGAAAATAATTTTGAACCGCGCTATATTACAATTCGCGGAAAAGGTCCTATTTTAAAAGAATTGAAACAAGCAGCTAAGAAAGTGAAGAAAGTCTACCTTGCAGCCGATCCAGATCGCGAGGGTGAAGCAATTGCTTGGCACCTTGCGAATAGCTTAGGCTTAGACCAAACAGACGATCTTCGCGTTGTTTTCAATGAAATCACAAAAGATGCTGTAAAAGAATCATTTAAGCATCCGCGTAAAATCGATATGGATTTAGTGGATGCACAACAAGCACGCCGTATATTAGACCGTCTTGTTGGCTACAATATTAGTCCTATTCTATGGAAGAAAGTAAAAAAAGGACTGAGTGCGGGACGCGTGCAATCAGTGGCTTTGAAATTAGTTATAGATCGTGAAAATGAGATTAAGGCCTTCATTCCAGAAGAGTATTGGACTATTGATGGAAACTTCAAAAAAGGTAAGAAAGAATTCCAAGCGAATTTTTATGGTATGAATGGTAAAAAGAAAAAGCTTTCCAATGTAGATGATGTGAAGGAAGTAATGTCAACAATTAAAGGCAAGCAGTTTGAAGTCATAGATGTTGTAAAAAAAGAACGCCTGCGTAATCCAGCGGCACCATTTACGACATCATCACTACAACAGGAAGCGGCACGTAAGTTGAATTTCCGTACGCGTAAGACAATGATGTTAGCCCAACAACTGTATGAAGGGATTGCGCTAGGTCGGCAAGGAACGGTAGGTTTAATCACTTATATGCGTACCGATTCTACGCGTATTTCAGATACAGCGACACAAGAAGCAGCAACTTTTATTAATGAGAATTATGGAAAAGAGTTTGCGCGCGCTAATAAGCGTAATGACAAGAAGGCCAAAGGTGCGCAAGATGCCCATGAAGCTATTCGTCCAACAAGTGCAATGCGTTCGCCACAAGAAGTGAAAGAATATCTTGGTCGTGATCAATTACGATTGTATCGCCTTATTTGGGAACGATTTATCGCAAGTCAAATGGCTCCAGCTGTTTTGGATACTATGCGGGTGGACCTAGACAACAATGGCGTCATGTTTCGTGCGAATGGTTCGAAAATCAAATTCGCTGGATTTATGAAAGTCTATGTTGAAAGTAACGATGACAACAAAGAGGAAAAAGAAAATATTTTGCCCGACCTTAAAAAAGGTGATAAAGTAGAGTCGCAATCCTTAGAACAGCGCCAACATTTCACGCAGCCACCACCACGTTTTACAGAGGCACGGTTAGTAAAGACACTTGAAGAAATTGGTATTGGAAGGCCCTCTACGTATTCACCAACCTTAGATACGATTCAAAGAAGGAACTATGTGTCACTAGACAATAAGCGTTTTGTGCCAACTGAGTTAGGCGAAATTGTTCATGAACTTATTCGCGATTATTTCCCTGAAATTTTAGATGTGCAATTTACAGCAAACATGGAAGCAGAACTTGATGAAGTAGAACATGGCGATATGCAATGGGTCAAAGTCATCGATCAATTTTATCAAGGCTTTGAAAAGAATGTAGAGCGTGCAGATAAAGAGATGGAAAAAATCGAGATTAAAGATGAGCCGGCAGGAATTGATTGTGATCTTTGTGGTGCGCCAATGGTATTCAAAATGGGGAAATACGGTAAGTTTTTAGCTTGTAGTAGGTTCCCGGATTGTCGTAATACAAAGCCAATTGTGAAAGAAATTGGTGTAACATGTCCGAAATGTAACGAAGGACAGGTAATCGAACGTAAGAGTAAGAAGAAACGGATATTCTATGGTTGTGATCGTTATCCAGCGTGTGATTATGTTTCGTGGGACAAACCTATTTCGCGACCATGTCCGAAGTGCAGCAAAAAAGCGTTAGTTGAGAAGAAACTGAAAAAAGGCGTGCAGGTTCAATGTACGCATTGTGATTATAAAGAGGAGCCACAACAATAAGAACCTTTGGAATAGTGGAACTTATTGTGCGTTGCTAGTGTACTGAACAGGAGGATATAATGGAAAAGAAAGTTAATGTAATTGGGGCTGGTCTTGCTGGAAGTGAGGCAGCATGGCAACTGGCCAAACGCGGGATTAAAGTAGACTTATATGAAATGAGGCCGGTAAAGCAAACACCTGCCCATCATACTGACAAATTTGCAGAATTAGTTTGTAGTAACTCGTTGCGTGCTAATGGCATGACGAACGCTGTAGGTGTTATTAAAGAAGAAATGCGTTTGTTAGACTCGATTATTATTGAAGCGGCAGACAAGGCCTCTGTTCCTGCAGGTGGTGCTTTAGCGGTTGATCGTCATGAATTTTCTGGATATGTTACAGAGAAAGTCAAAGAACATCCGAATGTAACGGTTCATCATGAGGAAATTACAGAGATACCTGAAGGGCCAACAATTATTGCTACAGGGCCACTAACAAGCGAAGCTTTAGCTGGGAAAATTAAAGAGCTAACTGGTGAAGAATATCTTTATTTCTATGATGCTGCTGCACCAATTATCGAGCAAGACAGTATTGATATGGAGAAAGTGTATTTGAAATCGAGATATGATAAAGGAGAAGCGGCTTACCTTAACTGCCCAATGACAGAAGAAGAGTTTAATGCATTTCATGAAGCGCTAGTAACAGCTGAAACAGCAGAGTTAAAAGAATTTGAAAAAGAAATCTTTTTTGAAGGTTGTATGCCCATTGAAGTTATGGCCAAACGCGGGATTAAGACGATGCTGTTTGGACCTATGAAACCTGTTGGCTTAGAAGATCCCAAAACTGGTAAACGTCCGTACGCTGTTTTGCAATTGCGTCAGGATGATGCTGCAGGAACATTGTATAATATGGTCGGCTTTCAAACGCATTTAAAATGGGGTGATCAAAAACGAGTATTCCAAATGATTCCTGGATTAGAGAATGCAGAGATTGTCCGTTATGGTGTGATGCATCGGAATACTTTTATTAATTCACCAAAAGTCTTATTGCCAACATATCAATTAAAAGAGCGTCAAGACTTATTCTTTGCTGGACAAATGACGGGGGTTGAAGGCTATGTAGAATCAGCTGCAAGTGGATTAGTAGCAGGAATTAATGCTGCTCGTCTTGTATTAGGTGAGTCGCTACTCGTCTTCCCGCCAGAAACAGCAATCGGTAGTATGGCATACTATATTACCAATACGAATATGAAGACATTTCAGCCTATGAACGTGAACTTTGGTTTGTTCCCAGACTTACCGCAACGTATTCGCGGCAAACAAGAAAGAAATGAACAACATGCTAATCGCGCCATTGAAGCGGTAAAACAAGTAATTCCTACCTTATAGAAATTGACAATACGGCTTTATGTGTGACATGGAGTCGTATTGTTACGTGTTTTGTACTATAAAGTGAAGTAGTAGCGATAGAATCTGAAGAAACTGAAAAATTAACTATTTGTGGAAACCGCTTCTCCTTGACGTTTGTCCGTTTAATTTGCACTTTCTAGGTTCAATTCGAAAGGTTGCGAAAAATGTATAAAATTATTGCAACATCACACCATGTGTGTTACGATTGACTTGTTTGAGAGGTGTGTAGATGTGATGACAGGGCGGAATTGGGAGCAAGAGTTTAGCAATTATTTATGCACTGAACGCAATTATTCAGAACATACTAATATTAACTATCTTCACGACATTCAAGACTTTCATCAATTTATGATAGAAGAAGCTATCGCAACATTTATGGATGTGACATATGCTGATGTGAGATTGTATTTGACATATTTACGCAAAAGGGAATTTGCTCGCACAACCGTAGCTAGGAAAATTTCAAGTTTGCGCAGTTTTTATGCCTTTTTATTGCGAGAAAACGTAATGGCAGAAAACCCTTTTGTAACAGTATCGCATACGAAGAAGCAGTTACGTTTGCCAAAATTTTTTTTATTCACAAGAGATGGAAGCTTTGTTTGATGTTGTATATGCTAGTAATGACCCGTTAATTTTACGTGATAGAGTCTTACTAGAAATACTTTATGCAACTGGGATTCGTGTGAGCGAATGCGCTGGTATTTTATTGCCTGATATTGATCAATCCTACCAAGCTATTTTAATTAGGGGAAAAGGGAATAAGGAAAGATACGTTCCCTTTGGTGCTTTTGCGTTGGATGCTGTGAATGATTATACAATTGGTAGCCGTAATGTGCTAATGGAACACCATCAAAAAGAGCATAACTATTTATTGATAAACCACTATGGAGATCCACTAACCCCAAGGGGCATTCGTTATTGTTTAAGCAAGGTCATCGAGAAAGCTGCGCTGACAAGGAAAATTCACCCACATATGTTGCGCCATACATTTGCGACGGATTTATTAAATAATGGTGCTGATATGCGGACTGTTCAAGAATTATTGGGACACGCAAGCCTTTCTTCCACACAAATCTATACACATGTAACGAAAGAACATTTAAAGGATATGTATATGAAACATCATCCGAGAGCTTAATTTTTTAAGAATGGAGGCATATGTAAATGACAACGATATTTGCGATTCGTCATAATGGGAAATCTGCAATGGCAGGCGATGGTCAAGTAACACTTGGTAATTCTGTCGTGATGAAACATACTGCGAAAAAAAGTAAGACGCCTTTTTCATGATAAAGTAGTGGCGGGATTTGCTGGTTCTGTAGCAGATGCTTTTACGCTATTTGAGAAATTTGAAGGCAAATTAAATGAGTATAATGGAAATTTAGAGCGTGCGGCAGTTGAACTCGCGAAACAGTGGCGTAGTGACAGTGTGTTGCGTAAGCTAGAAGCAATGCTTATCGTGATGAACGATGAGAAGTTGTTGTTAGTATCAGGAACTGGAGAGGTTATTGAACCGGATGATGGCATTTTGGCAATAGGTTCCGGTGGCAATTATGCGCTTGCGGCTGGTCGGGCGATGAAAAGATTTAACGATGATAATTTAGAGGCAAAGGACATTGCTAAGAATGCGCTGGATATTGCATCAGAAATCTGCGTATTTACGAATGACAATATTATCGTAGAACAATTGTAAAGGAGTGGATCGATTTGTCAAATATGAATTTAACACCACGCCAAATCGTTGAAAAGCTAGATCAATACATCATCGGGCAAACTGGTGCTAAGAAATCGGTAGCCGTTGCGTTAAGAAATCGATATCGTCGTTCATTGATGTCAGATGATATACGCGATGAAGTAATTCCTAAGAATATTTTGATGATTGGACCAACAGGTGTCGGAAAAACTGAAATTGCTCGCCGTATTGCCAAAATTGTTCGCGCACCATTTTCTAAAGTAGAAGCAACGAAATTTACGGAAGTCGGCTATGTTGGACGTGATGTAGAATCGATGGTACGTGATTTAGTGGAGGTGTCTGTTCGGCTTGTAAAAGAAGAAAAGATGCAACTCGTTCGTGTGAAAGCAGAAGAAAATGCAGAGAAGCGTCTTGTGAAGCTACTTGCACCAAACAAGAAAAAGCAAAAACAAAACATCGCAAAACCCTTTAGAAATGCTATTTGGTGGTGGAAATCAACAGCAAGAAGAAGAGACAGAGCCAGAAGATGATACAGTACGTTCGAAACGTAGCCAAATCGAATGGCAATTAAAAAACGGGGATTTAGATAATGATTATGTCACCGTTGAAGTCAAAGAACAGCAAAGTCCAATGGCTGATATGTTCCGAGGTACAGGTATGGATCAGATGGGCGGGATGCAAGACGCGTTTTCAGGTTTGTTCCCGGCTAAAACGAAGAAGCGTAAAGTGACAGTGAAAGAAGCACGGAAAGTATTGTTCGAAGATGAAGCATCGAAATTAATCGATCAAGATGAAGTGTCGTCAGAAGCTATTTTGCGAGCAGAACAAATGGGAATTATCTTTATTGATGAAATAGACAAAATTGCAAGTGGCGGACAAGGCGGGGGAAATGCTCAAGTTTCGCGTGAAGGCGTTCAAAGAGATATTTTACCTATTGTTGAGGGCTCACAAATTGCAACAAAATACGGAACTGTAAATACGGAATATATTTTATTCATTGCGGCTGGAGCTTTTCATATGTCTAAGCCATCAGATCTTATTCCTGAATTACAAGGCCGTTTTCCAATTCGGATTGAGTTAGATAAGTTATCCCAAGAAGATTTCGTTAAGATATTGACGGAGCCGGATAATGCGCTAATTAAACAATATAAAGCACTAATGAAGACAGAAGATATTGAACTTGTTTTTACGAAGGAAGCCGTGGAACGATTAGCTGAGATTGCTTTCCATGTTAACCAAGAGACGGACAATATCGGTGCTAGAAGATTGCATACTATCTTGGAGAAGCTACTAGAAGATTTGCTTTTTGAAGCGCCTGAGATTACACTTGAATCAGTCACTGTAACAGAAAGTTATGTAAATGACAAATTAGCTACGATTATGAAGGATAAAGATTTAACGCAATTCATATTATAAAAATTTTAGGAGGACTAATAATGAATTTATTAGCAAAAACAAGAAAAATTAACGCTATGTTGCAAAATGCAGCAGGTAAAACGGTTAACTTCAAAGAAATGGCAGATACATTAGCTGATGTTATCGAAGCAAATACCTATGTAGTAAGCCGTAAAGGAAAACTTTTAGGTTATTCTGAAGTATTGCCCATCGAAAATGCACGTATGAAACAAATGTTAGTAGAGCGACAATTTCCTGAGGAGTACACAAACAGCCTATTTAATGTGAATGAAACATCTTCAAACTTAGAGGTGTCTAGTCAATACACAGCCTTCCCAATCGAAAATAGCGACTTATTCGTTAAGGGCTTAACGACAATAGTTCCTATCGTAGGTGGTGGTGAGCGTCTTGGTACATTGATTCTTTCTCGTTTAGAAAATGATTTTACAGATGAAGATTTGCTGCTTGCAGAATATGGTGGAACAGTTGTCGGCATGGAAATTTTACATGAAAAAGCGGAAGAAATCGAAGAAGAAGCTCGTAGTCGTGCGGTTGTTCAAATGGCAATCAGCTCGTTATCTTACAGTGAGTTAGAAGCAATTGAACACATTTTTGATGAGTTGAACGGCAAAGAAGGTTTGCTTGTAGCATCAAAAATTGCTGACCGTGTTGGTATTACACGCTCTGTAATCGTTAATGCATTGCGTAAACTAGAAAGTGCTGGCGTTATCGATTCTCGTTCGCTAGGTATGAAAGGGACATTTATTCGTGTTTTGAATGATAAATTCCTAGTAGAATTAGAAAAACTAAAAAATCATTAATTAAAGAATAAAAACGAGGTTGGGACAAAACTCAAAATAAAGCAAAACCGCCGAGCCATTCTTTGGGTAAGACGAAAAATTTTGCTTTACATAAATCGAGCGCTTGTAGCCGATTTATCTGGGTGATGTCCCAGACTCGTTTTTTTCATGGTAGAATTAGTATAGGGAGGGATGCTTGTGAAGTATCAGGAGTCGACGATTGTCGTGCGTTATGCAGAGACGGATCAGATGGGGATTGTATATCATGCAAATTATCTGGTTTGGATGGAGATTGGTCGTACCGAGTTTTTAGAGAGTATAGGATTGCGGTATTTTGATATGGAGCAAGAGGGCTATATTTCGCCAGTATTGGATGTGCATATTTCGTATAAGCAGGCGATGAAATATGGGCAAACAGCGGTCGTGAAAACGTGGATTAAGTCTTATGATGGTTTTCGAGTTGTTTATGGGTATGAAATTCGGCAGCAGGACGGCGAGCAATTACATATAGCTGGTGAAACAGAGCATATAGCGGTTCGTAAAGACGATTTCAAACCGGTAAGTATGCGCCGAACATTTCCAGAATGGCATGAAGCGTATTTAGAAGCAATGAAGTAGGTGAGAGAATGGCTTTTGGTGTCAAACGAGCAGAATTAGAAGCGTGGAAAAAACGAGCGGACAGTGGCGAAATCGCTTTTTTGACGCATTACTGGTTAGATGAACGCTTTCCAGATTCAAAAACGGTGACAAAGGCGGCTAGCGCGGATATCGAGAAGTTAAAGGCATGGGGCGCGTCGTACGGTTTTAAGCCAGAGTGGATTGATAGCCGTCACACGGGTTATCCTCACTATGATTTGTTTGGAGAAATACAACGAACCGTATTAAAACAAGAAGGCATATGGGATCAAATAGAGCGATTTCATTTGGATGGTGACGAGACGATGTTAAAATTAGAAAATGATGCATTATTAGTAGAATTAAAAGAAGATGGCGCGGAGTTAACGCGTATTTTCGATAAGAACTCGCAAAAAGAGTTTTTATGGCATGGCGATGGTGAATATTGGGCAAGACGTGCACCGGTCTTATTTCCAACGGTTGGCCGATTAGTGGAGGATACGTATTTCGTAGATGGCGCGGCTTTTCATTTAGGACAGCATGGATTTGCACGAGATCGTGTTTTTCAAGTGGTGAAACAAAGTGGTGAGGCGATTACATTACGACTAGAATATGATGAAGAATCCTTAGCGATTTACCCGTTCCGTTTTGCATTAGAAATTGCGTACAGATTAGATGGTGGCACGATTCATGTAGGGTATCATGTCGAGAATTTAGACGACAAGACGATGTACTTCTCTATCGGCGCGCATCCAGCGTTTAATGTGCCATTTGTTGCTGGTGAAACGTTTGAAGACTATTACCTTGATTTTGGCGCGGAGGAGCAACTTGATTCGTTAACGCTTGCTGGTGCTTATTTATCTGGCGAGAAGAAGGAAATCGGAAAAACGAAGAAATTACCACTAAATTACGAGCTATTCGGAAATGATGCGCTCATTTTTGAAGGACTTACAAAAAATGAAGTGACGATTCGTTCTCGCAAAAATCGTCATTTTGTTAAAGTAGTGTTTCCAGATTTCAAATTTGTCGGTTTATGGACGCCAAAACCTGGCACGCCGTTCCTATGTATTGAACCGTGGTTTGGTATTGCTGATACGCAAGGCTCGTCTGTTGAACTAAAAGATAAACAGGCGATTGAAACGCTTGATATTGGTGCTACGTTTAATAGCGAATACACAATTACTATCGGCTAAACGAAAGAAAAGACTTGGCACTCATATGGGCGCCAAGCCTTTTTACATCCATGATATTTTAGGCTCTTCGCCTTTTTTGATGCGTTTAATGTTTGGGATATGGCGATAAATAATAAATGCTGCGATGGCTGCTATGATGCCGACCAATATCCAATCAAACGAGAAAATCGAAATAATCAATGCGCTGGTAGCTGCTATCATCGAGCTTAGCGACACGAATTTGCTTAACTTGAGTGAAATGACAAAAATCAGGAGCGCGGCTACAAATAACCACGGAGCGTATGCTAGAATCACACCAGCCGAAGTGGCCACGGCTTTTCCACCTTTAAAACGAGCAAATATCGGAAAACTATGACCAATAATCGCAAAGACTCCAGTTAGCAACCAAAAATGATGGCTGATATCGAGTTGGAAGAAAAACGGCAAGAGCGTTGCAACTGTTCCTTTCAAAATATCCATCACAGTGACAACAATACCAGGCTTGACACCAAGAACACGGAATGAATTCGTCGCGCCTAAGTTTCCACTGCCAAAATCACGAATATCTTTCTTATAAAAAATCTTTCCAATCCATAACCCTGAAGGAATGGAACCGAGAATGTAAGCTATAACGCAAAGTAAAATAATCATTTCCATGTGTACGAAACCCCTTTAAATTCGAACTATGTATCTTCGCAATTATAACACAAAAAGAGATGAGATAATACTACGCTTCGCCGAATTTTATAGACTTTTTTACAAATATGGCGTAAAATAAATGGTTGTAAAGTTTTTTGCCATTGCAGGAAATATCAGAAAATAACACAAAAGAAAAGAGGTTTTCAGATGAGAGTAGGTATTGCTGGTTTGCAATGGATGATTTTCATGATTGCGGCTGCGATTGTGGCGCCGATTGCGATTGCCGATTTATACCAGTTAAGTGCTGCTGATACGGCAGGCTTTATGCAGCGCACAATTTTTGTTTTAGGTATTGCGGGGCTATTGCAAGGATTGCTTGGACACCGGTTGCCCATTCATGAAGGACCCGCAGGTTTGTGGTGGAGCGTTTTTACTATTTACGCAGGATTTATTGGTGTGCTTTATACATCGAATATTGAGGCGTTACAGGCATTGTCTGGCGGCTTGCTTGTCAGTGGTGTATTTTTCATTATTTTAGCTGTCAGCGGCTTTATCGGCGTTCTCGCTAAATTATTCACGCCAACTGTCACCTTTGTGTACTTGATGTTACTCGTTTTACAACTTAGCGGCTCCTTTATGAAGGGGATGTTCGGAATCTCTGCGAATCATGCAAAAATGGACCCTTGGATGGCATTGCTGAGCGCGATTGTCATTATTGCCACATTCGCCTTTGGTCGCTCCAAAATAATGTGGTTACGTCAATATTCGGTTATTTTTAGTTTGATACTAGGCTGGGGCTTGTTTTTAGTTGCTGGAAAAGCACCGCATGTTAGCGAGGCGCATTCGTGGTTTGATATGCCGAAATTATTCGCCTTTGGTCCACCAACATTTGATTCAGGTGTGATTACAACCGCGATTTTCATTACGCTACTTCTGATTACGAATTTAGTCGCATCTGTTCGGTTGATGGAAACGATTGTGGCGGGAAATAAACCGAGTGATCCAAACAGGTATAAACGCGGCGGACTTATCTCTGGTGTAAACCAACTACTTGGTGGCGGATTTTCAGCGATTGGTTCGGTACCGATTTCTGGTGCGGCGGGCTTTGTTTCGCAAACGGGACAAAAATCGATTAAACCGTTCTTGATTGGCTGTATGCTGGTCATTGGCATAACGCTTTTTCCTCCGATTATGAACGTCATGAGCGCGTTGCCAGCTCCTGTAGGCTATGCGGTAACTTTCGTACTTTTCTCGAATATGGTCGTTATGGCTTTAAAAGAATTAAAAAACATTACGAGCGGAGAAGACAATGCGTATCTTGTTATCGGTATTTCATTGATGGTAGGTGTTGGCGTGATGTTCTTATCTCCAACGGCAACACAAGGTTTGCCAGCTGCAGTCGTTGCGGTATTAAATAACGGACTTATCGTCGGCAGTGTTTTTGCGATTATTTTAGAACAGTTTTTCTTGTTTCGAGAAAAAGTGGCGAAATAAGTGAAACGTGAAGTTATAGCTTGCTATTTTCTAAACTTATCCGCTATGATAGGCGTAATAGGAGGGGATTTCGATGGCGATATTGAATCCTGAAAGAGCGGAGATTCATCAGATTTTGAACAAAGCAAAACGGATTGCAGTTGTTGGGCTCAGTGATAATCCAGAACGGACGTCCTATCAAATATCGGAACGTATGCAACAAGAAGGTTATACGATTATTCCGGTGAATCCTAAGGTAGACGAAGTGCTAGGTGAGAAAGCAGTGGCAAGCCTTGCGGATATTGAAGGACATGTTGATATTGTGGACGTTTTTCGGAGGTCGGAATTTTTGCCGGCGCTTGCAGAAGAATTTGACGCTATAGATGCAGATGTCTTTTGGGCACAGTCTGGAATTTCGGATGAAACGGCGTATGATTTTTTGAAAGAAAGAGGGCATACGGTCATTATGGATCGCTGTATTATGGTGGAGTATTTGCTTTCTGGTAAGGGATAGTGGTAGACTAGATAAATAGTTGCGAGTAGAAGCCTCTTGTTGATAGAGGCTTTTGACTTGTCTAAAATTTTTTGTTGATGGGGCTTTATTATTTTGTTGGATAGTGCTATTCTGATAAGGTAGTGGCTAAGCACATGTGTTTGGTTAGCTTGTAGATATGGGTAAACAGCTAGATAAAGCATAAAACGGAAGGAGAAAAAAAGGATGAGTCGTTCAAAAAATGAATATAATGATGATTCGATTCAGGTACTCGAGGGGCTTGAAGCTGTTCGTAAACGTCCTGCGATGTACATCGGTTCAACGGATGCGCGCGGATTGCATCATTTAGTATATGAAATCGTGGATAATTCTGTAGATGAGGCGTTAGCTGGCTACGGAAAGAAAATTAAAGTAGTATTGCATACCGATGAAAGTGTCAGTGTATCGGATGAAGGTCGTGGAATGCCGGTCGGTATGCATAAAACAGGAAAACCGACTGTTGAAGTTATTCTAACGGTATTACATGCTGGCGGTAAGTTCGGTCAAGGCGGTTATAAAACAAGTGGAGGCTTGCACGGTGTAGGTTCTTCGGTTGTTAATGCGCTTTCTGAATGGTTAAAAGTGACGATTCACCGAGATGGTTTTACATACGAGATGGATTTTGCAAATGGTGGTAAACCAGTTGGTACGTTGCGCAAGCTTGGTAAAACTAACAAAAGAGGAACGACGATTCGTTTTAAACCTGATAAAACGATTTTTTCTATGACGTCTTATAATTATGAGACTTTATCGGAACGACTACGCGAATCAGCATTTTTGTTAAAAGGCATGGATATTGAGCTGGTAGACGAGCGTATCGGGATGGAAGAGAAGTTTCATTTTGAAGACGGCGTGAAGAACTTTGTGGAATATATTAACGAGGGCAAGGACGTTTTGCATCCTGTTGTTTCATTTGAAGGTGAAAATAATACGATTGAAATAGAGATGGCTTTCCAATTTAATGATGCCTACGCAGAAAATATTTTGAGCTTTGTTAATAATGTTCGAACGAAGGGCGCTGGCTCGCACGAAGCTGGGATGAAGGCGGCGATGACACGGGTATTCAATGAGTATGCGCGTCGAGTTGGTGTTTTAAAAGAGAAGGATAAGAACCTAGAAGGCAGCGATATTCGTGAAGGGTTAGCAGCGGTTTTGTCGATTCGAATTCCGGAAAACTTGTTACAATTTGAAGGACAAACGAAGGAAAAACTTGGGACGCAAGAAGCTCGTCCAGCGGTTGATGCGGTCGTAGCGGAACATCTTGGTTATTTTCTAGCGGAAAATCCAGAAGCTGGGGCGTTGTTGCTCAAAAAAGCGGTGAAGGCACGCGAAGCACGTGAGGCGGCTAGAAAAGCGCGTGAGGAAACGCGAAACGGAAAGAAACGCAAACGTTCTGAAACATCGCTTTCCGGTAAATTAACGCCAGCACAATCGCGCAACCCGCAAAAAAATGAATTGTATCTTGTCGAAGGTGACTCTGCTGGCGGTTCGGCGAAACAAGGTCGTGATCGCCGTTTTCAAGCGATTTTACCTTTGCGTGGCAAGGTTATTAATACGGAAAAAGCGAAATTGCAAGATATTATGAAGAATGAAGAGATTAGTACGATTATTCATACGGTCGGCGCTGGTGTTGGCGCTGAGTTTGAAGTGGATGATTGTAATTATGATAAAGTCGTCATTATGACCGATGCCGATACAGATGGAGCGCATATTCAAGTGTTGCTACTTACGTTCTTTTATCGTTATATGCGACCGCTTGTGGAAGCTGGAAAAGTATACATCGCTTTGCCGCCGCTTTATAAAGTAAGTAAAGGTGCTGGTAAAAAAGAAGTGATGGCCTATGCTTGGACGGATGACGAGTTGGACGCTGCCATCAAGAAAATTGGTAAAGGCTATATCATTCAGCGTTACAAAGGACTTGGTGAAATGAATGCTGACCAGCTATGGGACACAACGATGAATCCAGAGTCGCGAACGCTGATACGTGTACGGATTGATGATCTCGCGCGCGCTGAGCGTCGTGTGGCGACATTGATGGGTGACAAAGTAGAGCCAAGACGTGACTGGATTGAGAAAAATGTCGAGTTTACATTGGAAGAAGACCAAAGCATTTTAGAAAATGAAAACATGATTATTGAGGAGGCAGGCGAATGAGTTCTCCAGATGAAAAAATTCAAGATTTAGCATTAGAAGAAGTGCTGGGCGATCGATTTGGCCGCTACAGTAAATATATTATTCAAGAACGGGCATTGCCAGACGCGCGTGATGGTTTGAAACCAGTACAGCGACGGATTTTATTTGCGATGCATGTGGAAGGCAATACGGCAGAAAAAGGTTTCCGCAAGTCGGCGAAAACGGTCGGTAATGTGATTGGTAACTACCATCCGCACGGAGATTCTTCAGTGTATGAAGCGATGGTACGGATGAGTCAAGATTGGAAAGTCCGCAATACGCTAATTGAAATGCATGGAAATAACGGGAGTGTGGACGGTGATCCGCCTGCTGCAATGCGTTATACGGAAGCGCGGATCTCGAAAATTTCGGCGGAACTATTACGCGATTTGGACAAGGAGACGGTCGACTTTGTTCCGAACTTTGATGATACGGCGAGTGAGCCGACGGTATTGCCGAGTCGTTTTCCCAACTTGTTAGTGAATGGTTCCACGGGGATTTCGGCAGGTTATGCGACTGATATTCCACCACATAATTTGACGGAAGTTATTGATGGCGTGTTGAAGCGACTGGACAATCCGAACTGTTCCACGAGCGACATTATGAAATATATTAAAGGTCCAGATTTTCCAACGGGCGGTATTATTCAAGGTATCGATGGGATTCAAAAAGCATACGAAACTGGAAAAGGACGCGTTGTTGTTCGTTCCAAGACGACAATTGAAGATATGCGCGGAGGACGCCAACAAATCGTTATTACAGAAATTCCATATGAAATCAATAAAGCAACACTTGTGAAACGAATGGATGACTTGCGAATCGATAAAAAAATCGAAGGCATTTCTGAAGTGCGTGACGAGACAGACCGTTCTGGATTACGTATTGTTATCGAACTTAAAAAAGATGCGAATGCTGACGGCGTACTGAACTACCTTTTCAAAAATACCGATTTGCAAATTTCCTATAATTTTAATATGGTGGCGATTTTTAATAAACGTCCGCAGTTGATGGGTGTTATTTCGATGTTGGATGCCTACATTGCGCATCAAAAAGAGATTATTACGAGACGTTCAGAATATGATATTAGACGTGCCAAGTCTCGCCAACACATTATTGACGGCTTGATGAAAGCTTTGTCTATTCTGGATGAAGTCATTCGTATTATTCGTGGTTCTAAAGATAAACGAGATGCGAAGTTAAATTTACAAACGAATTATGATTTCAGCGAAAAGCAAGCAGAGGCTATTGTTTCTTTACAATTGTATCGCTTAACAAATACCGATATTACGCAACTACAACAAGAAGCAGAAGAATTGGCGAAATTAATCGCTGAACTAGAAGCTATTTTAGGTGATGAAGCGAACCTTGTTCAATGTTTGAAAGAAGAACTGCAAGGTATTAAGAAAGCTTACAAAACACCGCGTTTGACAAGCATTGAAAATGAAATTACAGAAATCAAAATCGATACAGAAGTGCTTGTAGCCAGCGAAGAAGTCGTTGTTTCTGTAACGAAAGAAGGCTATGTGAAACGTACAGGTATGCGTTCTTATGCGGCTTCTAACGGGGAAGATTTGTCGATGAAAGAAACCGATCATGCGATTTTTGTGCAGTCGATGAATACAATGGATGCATTACTTTTATTTACAAGTAAGGGGAATTATATTTATCGTCCAGTGCATGAGTTGCCAGACATTAAGTGGAAGAGCTTAGGCGAGCACATTAGCCACCTTGTCACAGATGCTTCTGGAGACGAAGATGTCATTGCTGCAATCCCAATGAAGACATTCAGTGAAACCGATAACTTCCTCTTCACAACAAAAAATGGCATGATAAAAGCGTCCGCGGTACTGAATTATCAGCCACAACGTTACTCGAAAACATTGATGGCAATGAACTTAAAAGGAGATGATAGGCTTCTTTCTGTGTCTGTCATTAATGGTACAGAAGATGTCTTCTTAGCAAGTCATAATGGCTATGGATTACGTTATGCAGTTAGCGAAGTACCTGTTTCGGGCGCCCGTACAGCTGGTGTGAAGGCAATGAACCTTAAAGCAGGAGATTTTGTAGCAGGAGTTGCGGTTATCGCATCAGACGAGAAAAAAGATCTTGTCCTAATCACACAACGCGGTTCAGCAAAAAGAATGAAATTATCCGAATTCGAACCAATTTCGCGTGCTAAGCGCGGCTTACTCATGTTACGCGAACTAAAAAATAGCCCGCATCGCTTTATTAGTTTAGATTTAGCAGATAATAGCGATATCATTCATATTGCTACAAACAAAGACGTAGTTGTAGACTTAAATGTTGCGAACTTGCGCGTGACTGATCGTTATTCCAACGGCTCATTTGTAATGGATGAGCAATTAGAAGGCGTTCCGGTAGAAACATGGTTATCGCTAGCCCCATAGCCGAAAGTACGGTAGAATAATAACAAGTAACGATTCCTAATATAGAAGTCCGTCCTAGGAATCGTTCTTTTAAAAAGAAGGGATTGTTTGTACTATGTCTGAAAAAATGAACGTAGAAAGTTTCAATTTAGATCATACAAAAGTAAAGGCCCCGTATGTTCGGCTGGCTGGTCAAAAAAAAGGGACACATGGTGACGAAATTTATAAATACGATGTGCGCTTTATGCAACCTAATAAAGAACATATGGAAATGCCCGCTTTGCATTCATTAGAGCATTTGATGGCTGAGTTATCGCGTAACCATTCGGATAAGATTGTTGATATCAGCCCAATGGGATGCCAAACTGGTTTTTATATGTCGCTGATTAACCATACGGATTATGATGATGTGCTAATTATTTTGGAAAAAACACTGCTTGATGTGTTGGAAGCTACAGAAGTTCCTGCATGTAACGAAGTACAATGTGGTTGGGCGGCAAGTCATAGTTTAGAAGGTGCACAAGAATTGGCACGCAATTTTCTAGCCAAAAAAACAAGAATGGCCACAAGTTTTCGGGGAATAGTTTGTAAAAACATTTACAGTTTAGCAGGAATGTGTTAGATTGTATATATATACACAACGATGAAGGTCACTGAAGCTGTGGCCTTCTTTTCCTTTTTATGGTGAAAGCGGAAACACCTATAGTAGACAAGAAGTTTATGGAAAGGTGGGAATGAGATGAACAACCTGTCGTTTATGCATCAAAATGAAATGGATTTTAAGTTGAAGCGTTTTAATGAGGCTATAAATAAGCTGCAAGGAATCCAAAAAAAGAAGATAAATAAAAACTTAGAAATTCAGCAAACTGCTAAGTACAGCGTTATTGAATCATTTGAAATAGTTTGCGAGAAAGAAATAAAGCAACAAGAAATTATTGATTATGGATTGCGCCACTACTTAAAAGGACGTATACATGTAGAAAAAGAATTATGGATTGTCGCCTCTATCAAAAACCTCATGGATTATGGCTATTTGAAAGTGGAGGAATAGTTTTTAGGAGAGGAATTTGGTTTATGGAATTAGAGCGTATTTGTCGATTATTGCAGCAACGTGGGGAGCAAATTATTGTCACTAAAAATGGAGTTGAGACTTACCACGAAAGCGATGAAGACTATTATCGACTAGAGCGTGAGCGATTATCTAAAAGTGAACAATGGCATTATTTTTACATTCGCAGCAGACAGGCAAAATTATTGGAAAGAGAGCATTTAGCAACATTTTCTGACGAATGCGAGGGAGCTCGGACTTTTTATCTATGGACAATGCGTAGTCATTATAGGCAAAAATATGTGCATAAAATCAGAGCGTATTTGCGTGATACGGACTATGATATGAGCCCAGATGTTGCAACAGTGGAACGAGCACTAGGTCTTTTTTTGCGATTGCACATACCAAAACATTTGTATAGTTTTGAAAATGAGCAGAAGCCAGATTCCATTAATTTGGAGACGGATTGGGATTCGGGGCGAAGTTTTTATATTGATTTAAAAGGCAAAAGACATAGAGAAACGTTAGTTCGCCCGAAAAGTATTGCGATTAGTATCGCTTTTGATCGTGTGTTGATGTTGTATTTATTTTACCAAGAACAAGATGCGCTGTTTCAATCTAAGGAAATTCGAACGCTTTTCAACGAACAGGAGCGACTAGTTTTTTTATAACTAAAAAGGAGTTTGGCGAAATTGCCAAACTCCTTTTCTTTATTTGTTTGCCATTTTATGAGTTAGTAAATTGACATATGCCGCTACTCCTTTTTTCGTTAAATGGACGCCGTCGCGACCAAAATATTCTGGATGGTCGACGGCAAGGCTATACCAATCTACACGTGTCACATTGTCGTATTCCGAATCAATTTTCTTGATGGACTCATTAACTTCTGATTCCCATTGACGAGGAACACGTGTGTTTACGAGATAGATGCTTGCTTTATCAAACATTTGAACAAGTTCTTCCATTTTCTTTAATGCGAACGGGCCGTTTGTTCCGAGTTCGATAATTACTGCGTTGCCATTTGCGTTGTAGCTTTCGTATTGGGTTGCCGTATTTAGCGCATCAACCATTTGACGTCCAACGAGTCCATCAATCGCGATGTTTGGAACAGCTTTTTCTAGGACAGGTTGGATATCAATCATAAGTGAATCACCGATAGCAACGGTTTTGACATATTTAATTTGATCTGGTGGTGTAGCTGCGACTTCTTTTTTAGGTGGTGGTGCCGTAGCTTTTTTCTTTACTGTCTCTTGTGTTGTGCTATTCTTTGGTGTTTCAGTTTTCGTGACTGTTTTGACACTTGTTTTTTGTGTGCCTTCTGCATTTGATTTAACCGGAATTAAGTTGCTCATACCTAATGCGAAAAATCCTAAAATAATAACAAGGCTTGCGGTTAGTGCCCATTTCCCGACAGGATAACCTCGCCAATGTAATAGATTTTGGAAACGAAAAGATTTGATATAAGCGATAAATCCATTTGTTCGAATCGGTGTCTCCACAAATCGATAAGACAACTCGGCGATAATTAATGTTGCAGCTACTTGTAAGGCTGCACGTATCAAGTTTGGTGTGCCGACTTCTGTAACTGGTGTTGTCAACGTAATAATTGGATAGTGCCATAAATAAATGCCGTATGATCGCATGCCAATCCAGCGTAATGGTTTAAAACTAAACAATTTACTTAGATAAGAAGCAGGATGGGCAATCGTTGCAATCATCACAATCGCATTAATTGCTATTAAGAACATACCACCACGGTATAAGAAGGAATCATATTCATTCAAATTAACAACGCAAAACAAGAAAATCAAGATACTTACAGTTCCAGCAATATTTACTGTTAATTTGCCTTTTCGCGGAATGTTCGGCGAAAGTCTTGTAAACGGCCAGACAAAAGCTAGTGCTCCACCGAGTAGCAAACCAAAGGCTCGTGTATCGGTGCCGTAATATACACGACTAGGATCGCCATCTGGAGAGTAAAGAATTGCCATCCATACTGCTGAAAGGATAGCTGCAATAATAATGATTCGCAAAATCACTTTTGGTTTTTTGATAAATTTCAAGGCACCAAATAAAAATAAGGGCCAGATTAGATAAAATTGTTCCTCAATCGCTAGCGACCATAAATTTTTCAATGGTGAGGCCATCCCGAATGAGTCGAAATAAGAGACATTATGGAATATAAACCACCAATTGCTCACGTAAAGAAACGAAGCTGTGGCATCCCCACGTAAAGTTGCGAGTAACGGTCGATTAAAAATAACTGCAAAAACGACTACAACTACAATCATCAAGTAAACTGCGGGAATCAACCGTCTAAAACGCCCAATCCAAAATCTCTTTAAATCAATCCGTTCGTTATTTTCCCATTCTGTTAATAAAATATTCGTAATTAAATAACCTGATAAAACAAAAAAGATGTCAACTCCTAGGAAACCACCAGAAGCCCACCCAAAACTTAGGTGGTACGCGATAACGGCAATAACTGCCAATGCTCGAAGTCCGTCTATGCTCGGTACGTATTTTCTTTTATGTCGAGCGGATCTCTCCATGCAATCTCTCCTAACTGCAAATCTATATGGAAAGAATGTTTCCCATCGCTTGCTAAAATCCGTAGTGGGTAAAATGATATCACTAGCTTCCGAATTATATTTTCGTCAACCAATGTGTCCAACTACATACCCTATAATAACACATCCACGCTCGACTGTAATTCGATAGGGGGCAAAATAATCGGTTTTTTTAAAAAATTTGAGACAATGGTCATATCTATGTATAATAAAGAATGAAATATGACGTATATGACGAGGTGAAGAAGATGACAGAAATATTTGCTCATCGAGGCAGTAAAGGGACACATCCAGAAAATACAATACCCGCTTTTTTAGAAGCAGTAAGGGTCGGCGCTGATGGCATTGAATTAGACGTACAATTATCTAAGGATGGTGTCCCGGTAGTTATTCATGATGATACTGTCAATCGTACAACCAATGGCTCAGGCCTGGTACGTGAACTAACGCTAAAAGAACTAAAAAAATTAGACGCGCATCAAGGTTATCGTAAACATCTTGCGGCTTTATTTAAGAAAACAAAGATTCCAACCTTACAAGAAGCTCTCCAAACACTAAATAAATACCCGTTAATTTTAAATATTGAATTAAAGACTGATGTTTACGATTATCCCGGTATCGAAGCGAAAGTATTAGAGCAGTGCAAAAAAAATGTGGGGAGCCTTAGCTTTTTATTTTGCTCATTCAACATAGAAACGCTTAGAAGGCTACGCGAATTAGATTCGGAGATTAAACTTTCAGCAATTACAGGCCTTGAATTTGAAGAGGCATTGGAGCAAAAAGAGGGGCTACGATTAGACAGTATCAACCCTCCGTATAAGATTCGTAATAATGGTGCCTTTGTAGGTGTTCCAACAAGGTGCTGGACGGCAAATCAGGACAGACAAATCGAAACGCTTTTTAGTGAAAACGTGCTTGGCTTTATGACGGATTTTCCGGAGAAGGCAGTGAAACTTCGAAAAAAAAGAAACAAATAGCTTTACTTTTGTTAAAGCGGTGTACTATAATTGGTTACAAGTTAATAATACTTATTGTCTGAGATACGGAGAGACTGCAAATAGCGAGCGCAATCGCTTATTTTGTAGTCTCTCCTTTTTTGTGTTCGGTTTCATTTTGGATCGAAAGTGGAAAACAGATAATAAATAGGCTTAAACATTGAAGGGGGAAACGAGAATGGTGCAATTATTTTCAGCTTTTGACAGAGAGACAATTCAAACGAAGATGGCGGAGGAGACATTTGATTTAGTCATCGTTGGTGGAGGAATCACAGGTGCAGGTATCGCATTAGACGCGGTGTCACGCGGCATGAGTGTGGCGCTTATTGAAATGCAAGATTTTGCAGCAGGAACTTCAAGTCGTTCCACAAAATTAGTGCACGGAGGCTTGCGTTACTTGCAACAATTTGAAATTAAAGAAGTGGCAGATTTGGGAAAAGAGCGTGCTATCGTTTATGAAAATGGCCCGCACGTAACAACGCCAGAATGGATGATGCTACCGTTCCACAAAGGCGGCAATATGGGTAAATTAAGCGCTTCATTCGGAATACGTCTTTATGATTACTTAGCAGGCGTGAAAAAAGACGAACGTCGCCAAATTTTATCTGCAAAAGAAACATTAGCTAAAAATCCGTTTGTTAAGAAAGATGGCTTGAAGGGATCAGGTTATTACGTGGAATACCGTACAGATGACGCCCGCCTTACAATTGAAGTGATGAAAAAAGCCGTCGAATTAGGAGCGAAAGTTATCAATTACACTAAAGCAGAGAATTTTCTTTATGATAACAAAAAACATGTGACTGGTGTTGTAGCGCGTAATCTGATTACGGGTAAAGTTTTCGATATTACAGGTAGCCGTGTGATTAATGCTGCGGGGCCTTGGGTTGACCGAGTTCGAAAAATGGATTATACGACTAACAATAAACATCTTCGCTTAACGAAAGGGATTCACCTTGTCATTGATAAATCGAAATTCCCGATGGAACAGGCTGTTTATTTTGATACACCAGATGGTCGCATGGTATTTGCAATTCCGCGAGAGAAGAAAGTGTATGTCGGAACAACGGATACAGTGTATGATGAAATGGTGATTAATCCAAAAGCAAATGAAGAAGACCACCAATACGTAATTAAAGCCATCAATTATATGTTCCCAGATGTGCATATCAGCGAAAATGACATCGAATCAAGCTGGGCTGGCGTGCGTCCGCTCATTTATGAAGAAGGAAAAGATCCATCTGAAATTTCTCGTAAAGATGAGGTCTGGTTCTCTGAAAGTGGTTTAATAACAATGGCCGGTGGAAAACTAACTGGCTATCGTAAAATGGCAGAGAAACTACTCGATGAGGTATCCAAATCGCTCGCAAAAGAAACAGGCAAGAAGTTTAAAACGGTACAAACGCATCATTTACCAATCTCGGGTGGCGATGTCGGTGGTTCTGCTAATATCGATGCTTTCATTGAGAAGAAAGCGAAAGAAGGCAATAATCGCTTTGGCTGGACGTTAGCAGAAGGGCGTGAACTAGCGAAACGCTACGGTTCTAATATTGATCTTGTCTTCACCTATGCGCAAGAACATAAAGAAAAAGGTACCTCCGAGTTACCAAATAGTTTATATGCGCAATTACGTTACGCGATTTATCACGAATCTGTTGTACATCCAATTGACTTTTTGCTACGTCGCACGGGTTACTTACTGTTCGATATGCCATATTTGCTAGAATGGAAAGAAGCTGTTATCGCAGATATGGACGAGTTATTCCGGTGGGATGAAGAAACAAAAGCAAAACTTGTAACCGAATTACAAACACAAATTGCCGATGCTCGTGAACCAGCAGACTGGCATTAAAAAATAATAGGCATGATATCCTAACCTCCCTTTACAAATCTCTAATTTATGATACATTGGAGATATCGAAAGGGGAGGTTTTTTTGGATAAGATTCCAGTTATTGTTATCGTTGGTCCGACTGCGGTTGGGAAAACAGCGCTTAGCATTAACCTAGCCAAGCAGTTCCACGGTGAAATCATAAGCGGTGACTCGATGCAAGTGTATAAGGGACTTGATATTGGCACAGCTAAAATAACCCTTGAAGAAATGGCTGGTGTTCCGCATTATTTAATCGACATTACCGAACCAAGTGAACCATATGATGCATCCATTTTTAAAAAGGAAACACATCGCCTTATTCGCGACATTTGGCAATCTGGAAAAATTCCGTTTATCGTTGGAGGAACCGGTTTATACATCCAATCTGTACTCTATGACTATACATTCGCTGAGGTAGCGGGCGACGCGGCTTATCGTGAAGCTTTAGCAGAGAAATCTGGTGATAAATTATTAGACATGTTGCAAAAAGTGGACCCTGAAAGTGCGGAAAGACTGCATGCGAACAATCCCAGACGCATCATTCGTGCATTGGAGGTGTATCATTTTTCGGGTAAGAAGTTTTCGGAGTTGCAGAGCCAAGAAGAGCAGGCGAGCGAGTTTGCTCCGTTATTGATTGGGCTGACACGCGAACGGGAACTTTTGTATGCGCGGATTGATTTACGTGTCGATATCATGATGGAGCAAGGGCTGTTAGAGGAAGCAAAAGCTTTATACGACAGTGGTTTGCGCGATGTGCCAGCGGTGCGTGGCATCGGTTATAAAGAACTGTTTACATACTTTGATGGCAATATAACGTTGGAGGATGCGATTACTTTATTAAAACGAAATTCTAGGCGCTTTGCTAAACGGCAATTAACGTGGTTTCGAAATCGCATGGATGTGCGTTGGTTTGATGTCGATCAACCAGAAATGGAAAGCGTGATTACAAGCGAGATTAAACAGTTTTTAGCAAGGAAAAAAGGGTTTTAACTATAACCAAAAAGGGTATTTGAAACTAGCATAGAAAAAAGAATCTTTTTTTAGGGAGTGCGATTTGTAGTTCTGCCGCATTTCGTTTAAAATAAAGATAACTGATAAAGATAGAGAATAGGAGAGATTCAATATGAAACAAGGTGGGCAAGGGTTACAAGATCATTATTTAAATCAATTGCGGAAAGAGAAAATTTTGGCAACAGTGTTTTTAACAAATGGGTTCCAGTTGCGCGGACGTGTTATTAGCTTTGATAACTTTACTGTGCTACTCGATGTGGATGGTAAGCAACAACTAGTGTTTAAACATGCGATATCAACATTTTCGCCGCAAAAAAATGTGGCATTGAAATCAGATGATGAATAAGTAATCAGAATAACAAAATGATTACCCAGCCGAATGTTTGTGTGTGCTATGTTGCGCCATGAACATTCGGCTTTTCATGTGCTAGCTTTTATGCTACGATTAGGCATGAGGTCAAGAATAGAGGGGCGAACATCAAGCGATGGAAAGAGCGATTTTAGTTGGCTGTGAATTGCCAAAAGTAAGTGAGGAACATTTTTATTATTCGATGCTAGAACTGGGTAAGTTGGCGAAGACGGCGCGGGCAGACGTAGTCGGTGAAGTAACGCAAAAACGGGAACGAATACATCCGGCAACATTTCTCGGTTCGGGAAAATTGGTAGAGATTGCGGCATTTGTGGAAGAGATGGATGTCGATATCGTTTTATTTAATAGTGAATTGAGTGCGACGCAAGTTCGAAATATCGCGAAAGTAGTTGATGCGCGAATTTTGGATCGGACGCAGTTGATTTTAGATATTTTTGCGATGCGGGCCAAAACGCGAGAAGGGAAATTGCAAGTGGCTTTGGCGCAGTATCAGTATTTATTACCTCGACTTAGCGGACAGGGAATTTCTTTGTCACGGCTTGGTGGTGGGATTGGGACGCGTGGCCCTGGGGAAACGAAGCTTGAAATGGATAGGCGCCATATTAGGCAAAAGATGGTGGATATTAAGAAGCAGCTAGACGTTATTGTGAAACACCGAGAACGGATGACGGCAAGGCGAAATGATCAGGATATTTTCAGGTTCGGCTTGATTGGTTATACGAATGCTGGTAAATCGACGCTGTTCAATCGTTTAAGCGACGCGAAGACGCTGGAAGAAGATCAGTTGTTTGCGACACTTGATCCGACCACGCGAAAACTAGGATTTGCGCAAGGTTACACGGCACTTTTGACGGATACAGTTGGATTTATTCAGGATTTGCCAACGACGGTGGTGGCTGCGTTTCGCTCGACGCTAGAGGAAACTGCGAATGTTGATGTACTGTTGCATGTGGTAGATTGCTCGAATCCAGACTATGTACAGCATGAAAAAACGGTACTTGAACTTTTAGCAGAACTGGAGATGCAACATATTCCTATTTTGACGATCTATAATAAAGCGGACAAGCAGTTACCTTATTTTATTCCAACGCAGCCGAACTATGTCCAAATTAGTGCACTAGAGCCATCCTCCCAAGCCATTTTAAAAGAGCATATGTTATGGGAGATTAAACAAATTTGGCAACCGTACATTGTGACGATTCCGGTGAGTGATGGACATGCGTTATATCAATACAAACAAAAAACGGTCGTCATTGAAGAAACATTTGATGAGGAGACGGAAAATTATCAATTAAAAGGGTATCAAGCACGAAAGGAACCGAGGAAATGACAACATTTTTTAATCAAATACCTGAGCCGCTACAAGCATTAGCTAGTCAAGTGGAAAAACAGATTTTGCCATTGCAACAAGAAACCGAGCAGATAGCACTAGAAAACCAATGGAAAGTCATGCAAGCTTTTCAGAAAAACAGAGTTAGCGATTTTCATTTTACGCCTTCAACAGGTTATGGCTATGATGACGATGGCAGAGATACATTAGAGCGTGTATATGCGGATGTGTTCAAAGCGGAAGCTGCGTTAGTTCGGCCGCAAATTATTTCTGGGACACATGCGATTGCGACAGCTTTATTCGGCGTTTTGCGACCTGGAGATGATTTGTTATATGTGACAGGCGCGCCATATGACACGTTAGAAGAAATCGTTGGTGTTCGGGGTGCGGGCATAGGTTCATTGAAAGAATATCAGATTGGATATGACATGGTGCCGTTACTTGCAGACGGTGCAGTAGATTTAGAAACGGTACGGAGAAAGATAACGGCGAAAACAAAAATGATTGGTATTCAGCGTTCGCGAGGATACGCAGACCGGCCGTCGTTCACGATTGCGCAAATACAAGAAATGATTGCTCATGTTCGTCAAATAAAGTCGGATGTTATTGTCTTTGTAGATAATTGCTACGGCGAATTTGTCGAAATGACAGAACCAATTGAAGCTGGTGCAGATTTGATTGCGGGTTCTTTAATTAAAAATCCTGGTGGTGGGCTAGCGAAAACTGGAGGGTATATTGCGGGACACAGTGATTTAGTAGAACGTTGCGCATACCGTTTAACGACACCAGGAATCGGAGCGGAAGCAGGCGCATCTTTATATAGCTTATTAGAAATGTACCAAGGCTTTTTTCTAGCGCCACATGTCGTTTCACAAGCTATAAAAGGGGCGCGGTTCACAGCCGGAATGTTAGCGGCATGCGCAATCAAAACGGATCCAGTCTGGGATGCATCGCGAACGGATCTTATTCAAAGTGTATCTTTTCACGACCAAGAAAAAATGGTTGCTTTTGCCCAAGCGATTCAATCAGCGTCTCCAATCAATGCGCACGTAACTCCCGAAGGTGCTTATATGCCTGGCTATGAAAATGATGTCATTATGGCAGCAGGAACATTTATTCAAGGCGCTAGTTTAGAATTGACTGCTGATGGTCCAATTCGCGAGCCATACCAATTATATGTTCAAGGTGGTCTGACCTATGAACACGTAAAAATTGCTGTATTACAAGCAATGGCAAGCCTAATAGAACGTGGACTTTTACAATTACCGGTATGACATCTAGGTGTAAAAAAGTTTGAAAAAAACAGTAAATTTATTTTTGCTGTTTTTTTTTATTTGGTAGCAAAAGCACTGATATGAGAGGTTTTCTGGTTATGTTAGATTATCTAACATAAATTTGACAAAAGATATTACATACATTATAATGCAACTAACAAATGAAAAAATGCTGTTTTGTAAAGGGGGAAAAATCGTGAGTGAGAAGGAAATTAGAAGATCGATGCCTCTTTTCCCAATTGGCCCTGTGATGAAGTTAACGGATTTAACAGCTAGGCAAATTCGTTACTATGAGGATCAAGGATTAATACACCCAGCAAGAAATCAAGGGAATCATCGGTTATATTCGCTTCAAGACATCGATACATTACTTGAGATTAAAGATTATTTGAATGATGGTCTGAATATTGCAGGAATTAAGAAAATGTACCAAATGCAGCAGGATGAACAGAAAACACCACTCACGGATGAAGATGTGCGCAAGATCTTACGCAAAGAAATGCAACAAGCTGGTCGCTTTGTGAAACAAGATGCCTCTGGAAAGCAACAGTTGCCGAGGTTCTAACAGAAGATATTTACTTTTAAAAAGTTTATATAATATCAAAATATTAGGGGGATTTAATTATGACGACATCGTATACTAAAGAAGACATTTTTCGCTTCGCAGACGAACAAAATGTGAAATTCATCCGTTTGCAATTCACGGATATTCTAGGAATTATCAAGAACGTAGAAATTCCGATTAGCCAATTGACGAAAGCATTGGATAACAAAATGATGTTCGATGGTTCCTCCATCGAAGGCTTTGTTCGTATTGAAGAGTCCGATATGTACTTATTTCCAGACCTTGATACGTGGGTAGTTTTCCCATGGACAGCCGAAAAAGGCAAGGTTGCACGTCTAATTTGTGATATTCATAATCCAGATGGAACGCTTTTTGCAGGGGATCCGCGTGCTAACTTAAAACGTGTATTAGCCGAAATGCATGATTTAGGATTTACAGATTTTAACTTAGGACCTGAACCCGAATTCTTCCTTTTCAAACTAGATGAGAATCGCAAACCGACATTGGAATTGAACGATAGCGGCGGTTATTTCGACTTAGCACCAACGGATTTAGGTGAAAACTGTCGTCGTGATATTGTATTAGAACTTGAAGAAATGGGCTTTGAAATTGAAGCTAGCCACCATGAAGTAGCGCCAGGGCAACATGAAATTGACTTTAAATATGAGGATGCTGTTACTGCTTGTGACAATATCCAAACCTTTAAGCTAGTGGTAAAAACGATTGCGCGTAAACACGGATTACATGCGACATTCATGCCAAAACCATTGTTCGGCGTAAATGGTTCAGGTATGCACTTTAATATGTCCCTATTTAATGAAAATGGAAATGCGTTCTTCGATGAGAATGGTGAAGAGCAATTAAGCCAAACAGCCTATCATTTCTTAGCAGGTATGTTAAAGCATGCAAAAGGTTACACTGCTGTGACAAATCCGACAATCAATTCTTACAAACGTCTAGTTCCAGGCTATGAAGCACCTTGTTATATTGCTTGGTCTGGTAAAAACCGTAGCCCGCTCGTTCGTGTACCAAGTTCGCGTGGTTTAAGTACACGTTTAGAACTTCGTAGCGTCGACCCAGCAGCGAACCCGTACTTAGCGATGGCTGTATTGCTTCGCGCAGGTTTAGATGGTATTAAAAATAAGTTAACACCACCAAAACCAGTAGACCGTAATATTTACGGCATGAATGAAGAGGAACGTCATGCGCATGGTATTTATGACTTACCTGAAAGCTTAGCGATGGCATTAAGAGAGCTTGAATCAAATGATGTTATCGTTGACGGCTTAGGCGAACATATTTTAGAGCATTTCGTAGAAGCGAAAACAATTGAGTGTGATATGTTTAGGACGGCTGTCCACCAGTGGGAACGCGATCAATATTTAGAAATTTACTAAGCATATAGAAATTTTTAGGATTGAAAAAGGGAGATACAAACGCTAATATCAGCTGTTGCTGATACGAGTGTTTGTATCTCCCTTTTCGCGTGTTCTTACTTTACATTTCCACTCCACGAAACGTCCGACAGTACAATATGAAATGGTCCACTGCCATATACATCAAAGTAAACAGTCCGGGTGGCTTTTGAGCCAGGTTTTAAGGATAGTTGCCAATCTTCTTTATATATATATTCGCCATCAAAATTATCTTGATCATAAATTTGGAACTCATCCGCATAAAAGTTGACGTTTTGTGTTCCTCTATTTTCAAGTAGAATCGTTGCTTTTACATAGAAGCCGGACATTGGTGTTTGGAACTCGGAATCACCTGCCCATTTCTCCAGTTTTGAAACAGTAACCCAAGTGCCATCTTCAAATTCAGCGGCTTGGCCAACTTTGTATTGCATATAGTCATCTGCATAATATTCACCATCGCCCCAGTCATCTGTGTACTCATCTGAATCATCATAATAGGAGCTACTATCATCGCTACCGCCCGTGTCATCGTATGTTGAACCATCCATTAAGTCATCGTGCATCATCATCGAATTATTCTGATATTCCATCGGTGCTGCCAGAATTATGTTAGCCATGAAGCCACCAAAAAACATGAAACCAAGAACTAGCGAGCCTGCCATCATCAAGCGCCAAGCATTTTGCCCTTTCTAACAATAAACAAAACAACTCCGACAATTAAAGCTATCAAACAAAGAAATAGTAGAAAACCGAAGAAAATAAGTAATAATACAATCATGTCAAACGCTCCCTTTTTATGTCGATATGTTCATTGTACAATAGTTCTCGATTGAAATAAATGAAAAGTTACGTTTTTTTGCAAAAGCTGTTGTATAATGGGATAGGAAGAGGTGAAAAGCATGGAAAAATGTGAGGGAATTGTCATCCGAACGACTAGTTATCGCGAATCCGATAAAATCATCGTTATTTATACAAGAGAATACGGCAAAATAGGCTTAGTTGCTCGTGGCGCGAAAAAAACAAAAAGCCGATTAGCAGCAGTTACCCAGCTTTTCACAAATGGTGTTTTTACATTTTATCCGAATCGGGGGCTCGGGACGCTTCAGCAAGGGGAGGCGCTAACTTCTTTTTCTTCGATTCAGACAGATATTTTCTTAACGGCATATGCGACGTATGCGTGTGAGTTGTTGGACAAATCGACGGAGGAACAGCAAGCGAGTACGGGGCTCTATGATTTATTTTATCAAATTTTGCATCATATTGATGAAGGATATGAACCGCAGGTTTTGACTCAGATTTTTGAAATGAAGATGTTGTCGGTATTGGGGCTTTATCCAACGATGGATCGGTGCGCGATTTGTGGACATGTGGATGGACCGTTTGATTTTTCAGCATACGCGAATGGGCTTGTCTGTTACCGTTGCTTTGAGAAGGATAAATATCGAATGCATCTGCCGGAAAACGTGGTGAAGTTACTGCGTCTGTTTTACATTTTCCAGTTGGACCGATTGGGGAATATCGATGTGAAGCAGGAGACTAAAGAACAAGTGCAGCGCGCGATTGACACGTATTATGAGCAGTATTCTGGACTTTATTTGAAGAGCAAGAAGTTCCTTAATAATATGAAGAATTGGGATGCTTTGTTGACAAATAAGCCAGATGAGGAAGATAGTGATTGACTTTTTAGGCTAAATAGGGTAAATTTTAAGGTATATTGAATAGATGCGATGATGGGAAGTAGTACGAAGAAGCTCTTTTCTAAGCGAGTTCGGGATTGGTGTAAGCCGAGCGTTAATCTTCTTAAGAAGGTATCCCTGAGCATGAACGAAATCAAGGTGGGATTTGTGATTTATCTACAAATTCAAGTAGGGTGGAACCGCGAGAGTACCTCGTCCCTATGCTTTTTAGGAGGCATAGAGACGAGGTTTTTATATGCCTAATTTTATGGAGGTGGATGAAATGAATTTACAAGCAATGATTCGTACGTTACAAGATTATTGGTCAGAACAAGGTTGTATTATGTTGCAATCCTATGATGTCGAAAAAGGTGCGGGAACAATGAGCCCGTATACATTTTTAAAAGCGATTGGGCCTGAGCCGTGGAAAGCGGGTTACGTGGAGCCTTCCCGTCGTCCTGCAGATGGTCGTTATGGGGAAAATCCAAACCGTCTTTTCCAGCATCATCAGTTTCAAGTCGTGATGAAGCCTTCTCCTGACAATATTCAGGAATTGTATTTAGGTTCGCTTGAAAAGTTAGGAATTAATGCGCTAGAACATGACATTCGTTTTGTAGAAGATAACTGGGAGAATCCGTCGCTTGGTTGTGCTGGTCTTGGTTGGGAAGTGTGGCTTGATGGGATGGAAATCACGCAATTCACGTACTTTCAACAAGTCGGTGGGCTAGAATGTTCGCCGGTTACTTCTGAAATCACATACGGTTTGGAGCGTCTAGCTTCTTATATCCAAGAAAAAGAAAATGTATTTGATTTAGAATGGACAGAAGGTATTTCGTATCGCGATATTTTCTACCAATCCGAATATGAGAACTCGAAATACGCATTTGAAACATCGAACGGTGACATGTTATTGTCTCTTTTTGATACGTATGAGCGTGAAGCAGGGCGCCAAATGGAAGAAGGCCTTGTTTTCCCTGCTTACGACTGTGTGTTGAAATGTTCGCATACCTTTAACTTATTGGATGCAAAAGGCGTTGTTTCTGTAACCGAACGCGCGCAATATATCGCTAGAATTCGGAACTTAGCACGTCGCATTGCGAAAACTTTTTATACAGAACGTGAAAAACTTGGCTTCCCGTTGTTAAAAGAAAAGGAGGGCGCAGATCATGAGTAAAGATTTTCTATTAGAAATTGGCTTGGAAGAAATGCCAGCGAAATATATTACAGCTTCTGCAAAACAACTACAAGAACGTATCGAAAAATGGCTTGCGGAAAATGATTTAGCCTACGAAACAACAGAAGTATACGCAACGCCGCGCCGTCTTTCTGTCATCGTAAAAGCGCTCGCCGAAAAACAAGCAGATCGCGTGGAAGAATCCAAGGGTCCCGCGAAAAAAATCGCCAAGGATGAAAACGGCAACTGGTCAAAAGCTGCACAAGGTTTTGCAAGAGGGCAAGGCGTTGATCCAGATACGCTAGAATTCCGCGAAATAGGTGGCGTCGAATATATCTATTTAACAAAAGAAGTCACAGGTGCGAACACAGTAGACTTACTTTCTGAAATGCGCCAAATTATTTTGGCAATGACTTTTCCAGTTAGCATGCATTGGGCGAGTTATGATTTGCGTTACATCCGCCCGATTAAATGGTTGATTGCGATGTTCGGAGATCAAGTGATTCCGTTTGAAATCACGAATGTTACTACTGGAAACACCACACGCGGACATCGCTTCCTAGGTGAAGAAGTAGCAATCACAAGCCCTGCAGCGTATGAAGAAGCATTGCTTGGCCAATTCGTTGTTGCCGATGCTGAAAAAAGAAAAGCCGCGATTGTTAGCCAAATCGAAGAAATCGAAGCAGTAGAAAATTGGAAAATCCCGATGGATTCGGACCTTTTAGAAGAAGTAAACAATTTGGTCGAATATCCAACAGTACTTCACGGAACGTTTGACGAAGCCTATTTGGAGTTGCCAGAAGAAGTTTTGATTACGACAATGAAGGAGCATCAACGCTATTTTCCAGTCGTGGACGAAGCTGGCGAGTTGCGCCCATACTTCATCACCGTGCGTAATGGCAATCACGAACATTTAGAAACCGTGGCTAAAGGAAATGAAAAAGTATTGCGTGCGCGCCTGTCTGATGCCGATTTCTTTTATCAAGAAGATTTGAAAATCACAATTGACGAAGCCGTAGCAAAACTTAAAAACATTGTTTTCCATGAAAAACTAGGTACTTTAACAGAGAAAATGGTTCGTGTGAAAAAAGTAGCGTTAATCATTGCGGACCAATTAAATATGACAGATGCGCAAAAACAAAAAGTGTCGCGTGCCGCCGATATTTATAAATTTGACTTAGTAACCAATCTTGTTGGCGAATTTCCAGAACTACAAGGTATTATGGGTGAGAAATACGCATTACTTCAAAGCGAAGACAGTGAAGTGGCAACGGCGATTCGTGAACATTACATGCCAACATCAGCAGAAGGCAACTTACCACAAAGTGATATCGGTGCTTTACTTGCCGTTGCTGATAAATTAGAAACATTAACTGGTTTCTTCTGTGTTGGTATTGTACCAACAGGTTCTGCCGATCCATTTAGTTTACGCCGAAGTGCCTTAGGTATTATGCGTATTATCCAAGAGAAACAGTGGAACATTCGCGTTCTTGACATTTTGGAAGATGTCGTAGCAATCGAACGCGCTGATGGTCTGGATGATTTGCCAAGTAAAGAAGTTTTCCAAGAAGTGCAACAGTTCTTAAAGAACCGTTTACGCGCGATTTTGGCAGAAAACCAAGTGCGTCATGATATTATCGATGCTGTGATTGGTAGCGATTTAAGCGTTGTGCCAGCGCTTATCGAACGCGCAACATTGCTTAATAAACATCGTGATGCTGACTGGTTCCGCCTAACGATGGAAGCTTTAGCACGCGTTGTCAACATCTCGAAGAAATACCAAACCGAAACAAAAATCGATCCTGCTCTATTCGAAAATGATTCGGAAGCCCAGCTTTTTGAAGCAGTCGAAAAGTTGAAACAAGCATATCCAAGCTTGAATGTTGTCGAGCGTTTGCAAGCATTTGCAGGACTTCGTCTAGCTATCGATGCTTATTTTGAAAATACATTGGTAATGAGCGACGATGAAAATGTTCGGAATAACCGTCTAGCGCTTTTGTTCGATCTTGCTAGTTTTATTAAAGAATTTGCGCGAATTGAAGATATTAACGTCAAATAGATTATTAGATGCCGGTGTGTTGGTGCATCACTAGCCAGCACACTGAGCCTACTGGAGGAGCTATTTTACTATGACACAACCAGCTGTATATGTCGTTTCAGACTCTACTGGGGAGACCGCGGAACTTGTTACACGTGCCGCATTAATGCAATTTGGTAAGAGCCCACAATTCATTCATCGATTCCACCATGTAGACACATTAGATATGATTGAGGAAATTGTCGATTTAGTAGCTGTGAACAATGGCATTATTGTGCATACAATCGTCGTTGAGGAAGTGCGCAATGAATTAAACAAAACGGCTAAAAGCTTTGGCGTACCAATCATTGATATTTTTGGACCGCTTCTTGCTCAACTAGAAGAAACGTATCAAATCAAGCCGCTTTCAGAGCCAGGCATGGTGCGTTCACTAGATGAAGCTTACTTCCGCAAAGTCGCTGCGATAGAGTTCGCCGTGGAAAATGACGACGGCAGAAATCCACGCGGCCTCTTACAAGCTGACTATGTTCTAATCGGTATTTCAAGAACTTCCAAAACGCCATTATCCCAATATTTAGCGCTTAAAGGCTTGAAGGTAGCAAACGTTCCAATCGTACCAGAAGCGCACGTTCCTGAAGAACTATTCGAAATCGACCCAAGCAAAATTATCGGCCTAAAAATCAGTAAAGAAAAACTAAACCAAATCCGTGAAAAACGTTTGGCATCGATTGGACTCAGTGGTGTCGGTAATTATGCGAGTCATGAACGGATTGATAAGGAACTAGAAATCTTTACGGAGCTGACGAATAAACTCGGATGCTACGTATTAGATGTAACAAATAAAGCGATTGAAGAGACAGCAAACGATATTTTAATGCATATTGGTGAAATTGTTGATGAAAATTTAGAATTATAGAAGGAAAATTAGATTTTGTGGCGAATATATATATTATAGCGGTTAAAACAATGGTAATTTTGTTTTTAATCGCCTATAATATATTTTTGTGTGTAATAGGCTTTTGAATAACGCCTTTGTTTTTGGAAACCTCAAAGGATGCTGGTTTTACAACTGGAAGGAGGTTGCAAATAAATGGCTATTTTTGTTGATGCAGATGCTTGTCCAGTGAAAGAGGAGATTCGTATTTTAGCGGATCGCTATGGATTGCCGCTTACTTTTGTTGCGTCGTATAATCACTACTCTGTGAATTTGCCGGATGGTGAAACATGGATTTTTGTAGACACAGATAAGGAGTCTGCAGATATGCGCATTTTGAATTTGGCGAAGAGCGGTGACATTGTGATTACGCAGGATATTGGTCTTGCGAGCATGCTTTTAGCAAAAGGAGTGGCGACATTCTCCAACCGTGGTGAGGAATATCGGGAAAGCGAGATAGCGATGATGCTTGATATACGGTATCTTCACGCGAAAGAACGCAGACAAGGCAAGTACAGTAAAGGTCCAAAAGCAATGAACAATCAAGATAACGAGAACTTTTTACACAAGCTGGACACGTTTATTAAAGCGAGGTTATAAAGATGCAACGGATTCCAGAAGAAAAGATTGATGAGATACGCTCTCAAGTCGATATTGTCGATGTTGTCGGCAATTACGTACAATTAAAGAAGCAAGGGCGCAATTATACGGGGCTCTGTCCTTTTCATGGCGAGAAAACCCCGTCGTTCTCCGTGTCACCTGAGAAACAGATTTTCCATTGTTTTGGTTGCGGAAAAGGAGGCAATGTCTTTTCTTTCCTTATGCAGATTGATGGACTTTCTTTTGTGGAATCGGTGAAAAAAGTGGCAGATTTAGCCATATCCCGCTAGACGTGGCTATTTCGCAAGGGAATAGTACGCCTGGAAATAAATCTGACAGCCAAGAAAGTAAGATGATCGAAATTCATCAACTAGCTAGTAAGTTATACCACTACCTGTTGATGGAAACCGAAGAAGGGCAAGAGGCACTACAGTATTTGCTTGACCGGGGAATGAGCGAACAAGAACTAGATCATTTTGAAATTGGTTTCGCGCCAGCTCACGCATCTACCGTCACGACCTTTTTGCAGAAGCGAGAGGTTGATTTGGCTCTTGCCGTAGAAAGTGGTTTGCTAACGGAGCGCGATGATGGTGAGGTAGTGGATCGATTCCGAAATCGGATTATGTTCCCAATTAAGAGTGACCGAGGACAATTGGTCGGTTTTTCGGGTCGTCTTTTCAATCAAGAGGATGGACCAAAGTACTTGAACAGTCCGGAAACCCCGATTTTTAACAAGCGTAATATTTTATATCATTTTTCTGATGCACGGCAGGAGATTCGAAAGAAAGAAGAAATCCTGTTACTAGAAGGCTACATGGACGTTATTTCCAGTGTATCGGCTACTTTTAGCAATGGCGTGGCTTCGATGGGAACTTCACTCACAGAAGAACATGTTCAAATGATACGACGCGTAACGAACCGTGCTATTATTTGCTATGATGGTGACCGCGCTGGAATTGAAGCGAGTTTTAAAGCAGGAACTATGTTGGCAGAACAACACCGACTAGAAGTCTTTGTATTACAACTGCCAAACGGTAAAGATCCTGATGACTTCATTCGTTCAGAAGGTGCCGATAAATTCGCAGAAATCTATACACACAAACGCCTCACGTGGACAGCGTTTAAACTGCAATTTTTCAAACGAAACCGAAATTTGCAAAACGAAACCGATAAGATAGCTTACTTAGGCGAAGCGCTTGCTGAAATTGGCAAGTTGGATCAGGCCGTAGAACGTGAACTCTATTTAAAACAACTTAGTTCAGAGTTTGACCTATCGATGGAGGCGCTAAAACAACAATTACAACAAACCGTAATCGTGAAGCCTAAACTACACGATTACGGTGGCCCTCCACCAGAAAATTATGGCGAGTATTCAAGCTACGAAGGCGATGGCGGCCCCGTTTACGAGCAATTCAGTTTTGCCCAACCGAGTGGCGTCCCATCCGCAGGCCTAACATCGGAGAAACGCTTACTAAAATACATGTTAGAAGACCGCGATGCGTTCATCCAGATTCGCAACCTGCTAGAAGAACACCAAACTGATTTTTACCATGACGACTACAAAGCGCTGTACACCCATCTAATCGGCTTCTATGCTTCAGGAAACGACGCTAACCCACTTGCACTAATGGATCAGCTCAAAGACGATATGGCTCGCAACCTAGTCAGCGAACTAGAAATGATGACTGTAAACACGGACGTCTCCATCGAAGAATATCAAGACTACGTCCAAAGTCTAAAGAAATCCAGCATCGAACGCGACATCAAAGAAAAAGAACAAGCCCTACTAACAGCAACTCAACAAGGCGACATGCCCGCAGCCTTAGAACTAGCCAGAACCATCACCACCATGCGCGCCACAATGAAAAACATACCCAACTAGCACCACTCAAGAATCCCAGCAATTCACGAAAGCCCCACCAAACAGCAGGAGGCCGGAGCGCGTTTAGCTCCTAGGCAAATCTGAGTACCGGAGCGTATATTTATATGTGATGACTGAAAACAGGGAGGGAGTCGTATCCCCGACCATGTAAGAAGTTATGCGTAGCGACAGCGAAGAAGCATCGGAACGGAAGATTTAATGACGGAGATGAATGCGCTCCAGCCTCCTGCCCGGTGTTTTAAAATCGGGGAATGAGGTAAGGAATACCGTACCCTCATTTAACGATTATTTTGGAAGGAGGACATGGCAGACTATGGCTAAGAAAGTACAAGATACAAAACCAGAAGCAGACTTGAAATTAGATAAAGCAAAAGAGTTACTAATTGAAGACGGGAAGAAGAAGGGTTCCCTAACGTATGCCGAAATTGCTGCCAAGCTAGCTCCGTTTACATTAGATAGTGATCAAATGGATGACTTTTTAGAACTTTTAACCGAGTTATCGATAGAGGTAGCGGATGATGAAGAGGATGCTGACCCTAACGAAGCAGAGCTAATCAAAGAAGAAACAGAAGAAATCGATTTGAACGATTTAAGTGTTCCACCAGGCGTTAAAATAAATGATCCTGTGCGCATGTATTTGAAAGAAATCGGTCGTGTTAATTTGCTATCAGCTGACGAAGAAATTGCTTTAGCGAAACGTATCGAACAAGGCGATGAAGAAGCGAAAGGCCGCCTAGCCGAAGCCAATCTACGTCTCGTCGTAAGTATCGCGAAACGTTATGTTGGTCGTGGCATGCTTTTCCTTGATTTAATTCAAGAAGGTAATATGGGATTGATGAAAGCTGTTGAGAAATTTGACTTTAATAAAGGGTTCAAATTCAGTACCTACGCAACATGGTGGATTCGTCAAGCCATCACCCGAGCTATCGCTGACCAAGCACGTACCATTCGTATCCCAGTTCACATGGTCGAAACGATTAACAAACTGATCCGCGTACAACGTTCCTTGCTACAAGACCTTGGCCGTGATCCATCTCCAGAAGAAATCGGTGAAGAAATGGATTTACCGACAGAAAAAGTACGCGAAATCTTAAAAATTGCACAAGAACCTGTGTCGCTAGAAACACCAATTGGTGAAGAGGACGACTCACACTTGGGCGATTTCATTGAGGACCAGGAAGCTACATCTCCATCGGATCATGCAGCATATGAATTGCTGAAAGAGCAGTTGGAAGACGTACTCGATACACTAACAGACCGCGAAGAAAATGTACTTCGTCTCCGTTTTGGTTTAGACGATGGACGTACTCGCACGCTGGAAGAAGTTGGCCGTGTCTTTGGTGTTACACGTGAGCGGATTCGTCAAATCGAGGCGAAAGCATTGCGTAAATTAAGACACCCAAGCCGCAGTAAACAACTCAAGGATTTCTTAGAATAAAAATTTCAGAGGAGAGTGCGTAACAATCGCGCTCTCTTTTTTACAAAGGGTGTTTTTTATTGAATGAACAACAATTGTCGAAACGATTAGAAGAAGTAGTGTCCTATGTCTCGAATAGGGCACGAATTGCTGATATTGGAAGCGATCACGCGTATTTGCCCTGCTATGCGATTCAACAAGGACTCGCAGAATTTGCTATTGCCGGTGAAGTTGTGGAAGGCCCGTTCCAATCAGCAACAAAACAAGTACGGAGTCTAGCTTTGACCGAACAAATCGCCGTCCGAAAAGGAGATGGTTTGGCTGTTATCGAATCAGGAGATGCCATTGATACGATTGTAATTGCAGGAATGGGCGGTGCTTTGATTCGCTCGATTTTAGAAGCGGAACCAGCGAAACTAGACGGGGTGAAACGTTTAGTTTTACAGCCGAATATCGCGGCGCATCAATTGCGTGAGTGGGCGCAAACCAATCGATGGGAACTGGTCGCCGAGTCCATTTTACGTGAGGATAACAAGATTTATGAAATTTTAGTGTTAGAACCGAGCGAAGCGAAAGTGACGTACTCTGATGCGGAACTGCTATTAGGGCCGTTTTTGATGCGGGAGAAATCCGAGGTTTTTCATGCCAAATGGGAGCATGAATTGGCAAATTGGACAGAAATTCGTGGCAAAATTGACGCAAATAGCTCTAAAAACGAAGAGAAGCTAGCAGAATTGGACCTGAAAATAAAGCTGATAGAGGAAGTGTTACGATGAAAGTTGCAAATGGATACGAGTATATTGCGATTTTAGAAGGTATTGCTCCGCGAAAATATGCGATGGAAGGCGATCCGATTGGTTTACAAATTGGTGATTTAAGTCATAAAGTCCGTAAAATCATGTTCACATTGGATGTTTTAGAAAATGTAGTGGACGAGGCGATTGTAAAAGGCGTAGACTTGATTATCGCACATCATCCGTTGCTTTTTCGTCCGCTAAAAAAGATAGATATGGCAACACCAGAAGGTCGAATTGTGAAGAAGTTAATTAAACATGATATTACAGTATACGCGGCGCACACGAACTTGGATATTGCGAATGGAGGCGTAAACGATGCGCTTAGTGAGTTGCTGAGGCTGGAAGATATAGGTGTTATTGTGCCTACATATAAAGAAAGTTACAGCAAAATAGCCGTTTATACCCCTGATTTCGCGGAAGAATCGGTGC
>NZ_AODL01000030.1 GCF_000525995.1 Paenilisteria riparia FSL S10-1204
GTCGGGCCTCGCGCCGTTAAATGCGGTATACGCACGCGCAAAAGATTCTGCATTTACTTTGGCAGCATCGACATCTTTTTTTATAATGATATTTATATGGTTCCTCTTTTTCCTGCTTATCCGTCGCCTCTTTTCCACCGCCAACTTCCACAACCGTTTCTTTTGTCTTAGATGATTTAGGAACATCTGGTTGTATCCATTGATAGAAAATTAAGGCACCAGGTATCAGCAAAATCAAGAAAAAACCGATGATGCCCTTTTTAGGCAACTTCCTTTTGGTTTGCTTCGTCATCTCGTCCACCACCTTTAAATAGTTTCCGCTCTTCTTTCGATGCATCTACGTGGAATTCGTAATTTTCTCCACCAGAAATAGATAGTAGCGTGTCGCCCATTTTATATTTTCCTATCCGTGCAATTTCACTTTCTGTAAGCTGTTCTCCGGACACTTCCTTCAGCAGTGGAAGAACATTTGAATCAAAGTGAAGATAAAATTTGTACTGTGTAAACTCAAATACTTCCTTTAGCTTATCTAAAATTTCAGGCGAAGCATTCTCAGGAACTAAAGCACGTAAGCTCTGTGTGGCCATAAATACGCCAAGATAAATCTTACGGCCTTCGCGTTGAATATCGGAGATATATTCAATCATACGTGGATTTTGTGGCTTGATAATGTTATGACACTCATCAATGATGAGTGCATTTCGCAAGACAAAATCAAAATCAATTTGACCACTCTCGTACAGCTCTTTTTGCTTCTTCCCATTACGAAGGAGCGCGCCCCAAAACAAGTTGATCGCGTTAAACATTTGCGCGTCAACAATCTTCTTATCCATCGATGACAGGCCATCAATATTGAAAAATACGATTTGTTGAGATGTCACATCTGGAATGGTCGAATGCCCATCAAAGATTCGTTTGTGTACGCGGCACAGCTTGCGAATCGTTAGTGTAATTTTCTCTAATCGTTTCGCACGATCCGCCGTATTTTCTTTCCGTTGCTCGCTTTCTATCAACGCAATCAAATCACTTAGGATGGGATATCTATTAGGAGCAAGACCGGTCACTTTGTTGATAACACCATTGTCCTCATCAACAAATCCCCATTTCTCATACAGACTCCATACCAGCAGCTCAAATTCGTCTAGTTCATCGTCCTGCGCTGTTGGTTTTAATATTTGATACCAAACTGCCGTTTTCGATAAATGCTGCGAAAAACAGCCCGCCTCGTCGATTTCTCCAGTGTCTTCATCAATGATAGTTGCCAGTATTTCCAGCACATTAATACGACCTTCCGACCCATCCAACTTAATGATGGTCCCACCCAATAACTTAATTAAATCCGTAAACTCACCCGACTTATCAAAGCCTCGTATATAGTATCCCTTAGCTGCTATGTCCATCATAATTTTCTTCAGTAACGTAGACTTACCAAAACCTGTTTGGCCGAGAATAACAGTGTTGTAAAAATTACGATAGAGATTATCCAAATGATACGGATCAAATAATATATTCCCACCACTGCTTGACGTGCCCAAATACTGGCCACGCTCATCATCTAAAGAAACATAGTTAAAAGGAAAGCCAGCACCAAAAGCTTCACTTGGCACTTCTTTCCCTACGCGTCTATTAGGCATAAATTTTTGCGTATCGTAATCTGTGAATAAGGATTGCCATTCTTCTTTTTGTTCCATGAGCAAGCACGTACAACCGAACTCGTCATTCTCTAATCGCTTCCTTATTTCCATGATTCGTTTTTCTAACTCGTTCTGTGTATACGCTTGTACGAAGATACGCGACATCACCATTTTCAGTACCTCGCCATCACGACGAATCGCGTTGGACAGCTCTTTTAGTTCATGGTACTTGTCTGACGCATCGTCCTTGGCGCTTTCATCGTTCTCTTCCCGATACCGATCCTTCTGTTCTCGCATTCCCTTGTTCAGCAGTTCCAATATCTTTTCTGAGTTCTGCGTCCCCACATCCATCGTCACGATAACATCCTTATCCTTCATGAAATGGTTCATCCAAAACTCTTGTGGTTCTCGTGGATATCTTGCCACGTACAAACTGGCAGACCAACCGTCACCTGTACGTATGGCAGATTCCGTAAAATAAATCCCGCCTTGTGGCTGCGTTTCGCCAAAGAAAGGCACATCATAGCCTCGTTTTTCTAATGTAGCAGTACTAACCACATGATCCTCTCCTTCTTTTGATAAATACTCTTTTTCCGTGCTTCATGCGTTTCTGAGCTAGTCATTCACTAAAATTCTTGAGTTCATATTATTTAATTTGTAAACAATATGAACCTTCTTCTGCTTTTTGATTGGATTGATTTCTAAGTAACCACTGAACTGCTCAATCGACATAATTTCTTCTTGGAGCTGATCCACTGTTGGTGCATAAAGAACCAGAAAAAACTCCTTATTGTATCGATGGTTTGCAATGTGTTGATGTTCAGCAAGTTTCCGTTGGAGTATCTTCTGATGGTTCACAACCTTCGTTTGTTGTATCACCTTCTTGTAATAATCCTGTTGCCTCGTCGTTGGTACAGGGAAGTGCATCAACATGATTTTAAAAGGCTTCACATACAATCTGGAAAAATTCGTAAAGGAATCAATCAATCGATAGACATCATCCACGGACATGCCAAAAAGGTTATATCCGCGTATCTGAAGTATTTCGAAATAACCTGTCTTATAGCGCACAAAAGATTGCTCTGGAGTTCCACCCCAACCAAGTAGCGGTGACACCTCTGTTGTTTTTTTCGTGGTATTTTTTATTTTTTTTCCTTCTTACCTTACGTACCTTGGTAACGGTCGCCATTTCTTGATCTAGCGAGACATATCCATCTGCTTCTTCCTTTTTCTTTTTCTTCCCCCAAAACAAGAATGTTTTTTTCTTCGTAGCTTTTTCTTCGTACTGTGTCGTATCTTCTTCCAAACCCGCCTTCACTTCTACTTTATGAAGGCTCTCTTCCTTCTCTTTCACATTAAATTTCATATTTCTTCATCCTCCAGCGCATTGATATCGATTGAATGGTACACCGTACGATTAAAGCGCAATGCAATCAGCATCACTTGGTAATTCCGTTTCCCTGGATTGGATGATGGCTTTCGTGTCACCCAAAACCCTACCAATATGGCGTAGACAACGTAAACATATTGAAGGGGCTCGTATACGAACCCCTTCGTCAACCATGCGATACTACCAAGAGAAGCTAGAATAATGACATCGAATAACATAAAATGCTTTCCCATTTTTAATTCCGTTTGTACTTCTGTGGGAATGTTATACCGCGCCATGTGATCACTCCTTCTCTTTCGTTATTTTGTTCACTACTTTTTGCGTTGCTCTCTTCACTGTATTATGGGTTGCATCACTCTTAGATAGCGCGCGTTTCATAGCATCACTTTCTTGAATCTGATTGACCTTTTCAGAATATTTCAACCCAACTTCCCCAATCTTGCTGTCCACACCAGCCTTCAAGTTCTGCGAAATCGATCGATTATGTCGATTACGCGGTGGTAAAGCAGACTTTTGTTGCGTGGCCATCAAATCAATTTTGCCCGGACTTTGTTGAATTTGCCCTGGCATCATACGACCAAGTTGTTCGTGATTCGGAAGTTTCATCCCTGGGTTTTGAACATCGATACCTTGCTTCGCGTTATTTACTTGACGCATCGCTTGCGATAGTGGCTGTTGTTGACTATTCATCACAGCCTGTGCTTTTTGATGCATTTCGGAAGATAGCGACGGTTGTTTCGTAATGACGCTTCCACTCGACGCTTGTGGCATATTGCCATTCAATGCGCCGCTCGATGCGTGTACATCGTGATGTTCCATCGGTACAGACATAGCGCCATCTGGCGGCATCCCCATCGAGATATCCTCGTGCGGTGGAGCTGGTGGCTCCAACCCTTGCATGTCGTAATCCATCGGTGGCTGATTACTAATCGTCGAAGGCCCTGGATCATCCATGACTAAACCAGGATCATTGGAAGGTGGCATGCCCATATCTTGATGGTGTGGTTCCGGCATCGCTTCCCAGCCTCCTGGTTCTTCCGGTGGAGGAGTTAGGCCATTCATTTCTTGATCAATTGGTTGCTGTCCATCATTTGCTGCAGGTACTGGATTTTCCGCATGTATATCGTCCTCTTGTTGTTTTCCGATTGGTTTCGGATCAGCCAATACATTAACTGGAGTATTAGCCATTTCATCTTCGAGAGATGCTGATTTTTCCCCATCTTTTTCACTACGGGCATCCATCTCGGCATCCAGCCCCTTCGGACTCAGCCCACCCTTCAGACCAGCAGCTGCTCCAGCCGTAACACCGCCAAATTGCATCAATGCATCGCCTAGGTCTCGGCCAAATTCTTTGCCCGATTCCGTCATTTTCTTCCCAGCTTTTTTAACGCCATCACCTAGGCTTTTCGCGCCTTTCGCTGCAGCGTACATACCCATGATGTTTTGGCCAACGGAATTTAGTCCGCCGTCCACACCCGTTAAGGCCTGAATAATCCACGGACCATCCATGACGGCCCAACCAGCCGCAATTAACAAAACAATCCGCGGTAATGGTCCAATATCTGCTAGCGCTAAGGCTTCTGTGAAGAAGAAATAACACCTTATTATGAGCGCTACAAGGACTATCGTGATAAACAGATTAAAAATATTTTTAACGATTTTCTTGATTCGTTGTCCATCTTCTATGTCTGTAAATGCATAGAAATAGGCAATAATACGGTTATAACCTAATTCAAAAATGAGCCTCGCCGTTTTGAATGAGGTGAAAAATAGAACCAAGGCCATGACGCACAGTTCAATGATTATCAGGAAGGGATGCCAAATATAACGATAATAGTGTTCATCCCATGTCATCCAACCTTTTTCGAGCGCCTTCATACTAAGCTTTCCGCTTGACTCCATATTGATTTTATTTTTCATAAGTTGCATGGATCTTGGGTCATGAAACTTGGCAGATGGATCTACTGTTTCCACAATATCTAAGTAACGGATGTTTTTGTCTGAGAAATGGTTCGGTTCCTTTAACTCTGTTGTTTTCCATCCGTCCTCGTCAAACAACATGATATCCGTCACGTTATTTCGTACAATCGAATAGGCTGCCGTAGAATCTGTTCGCTTCACCGCCTTGGCCATGTCAAAGGTAATGTCACTTAAAGTCGTCATTAGTGTGCCTAGTAACACGATGGTTCCAAGTCCAAACAAGAAGTTATCAAACCCCTTTTTTTAAACTCGCACCATCATTCTTCATATAACGTATGAAGAACCAAGCTAAACAAACGGCACCTATTGCCCAAAATACGGGCGACCACTGCCTTTGAAATTCTTGAATTGCTTTGGTGTTAAAAAAACCTCCAAAATCATAGACAGCATTTAAAACACCCTCTAAACCATCAACCAGTGCGCACAATGCAATGATAAATCCCCAAGTCATGTAACGTATGCCATGCCAAATAGGGCCACTGACATGTAAAAAATCATTAAATTTTATGAGCAGTTTGGTGATTTCGTCCAACGATTCCTTGCCTCCTCTCTCCTATTTTTTTTCATTCTCACTTCACAAAGTAGTTATTATCTTCATATTTTTGCTTCAGTACATGATGTTCTGGCATCTGAATAAATTCAAGATAGTCTTCCACATACTCAAACTCATTTAGGGTATCTTCTTCATCTGGGTACATTTCTAATGCCATGGTGTAGATCACCATTTGCTCCATCGGTGTGTATTTTTTATCGAGTGGTGTTTTCTCTTCAGCAAGTTTCACAACCTCTTGCTCACTTAAATCAACGGGTACTTTTTCTGCATCATAATCCGTATAGATATGATCAATTCCTGCGTTTGGATCATTTGCCAATGCTTCCACGCCTCCTTCATTTTCAAGTAATGCATTTTGTCTTTCTATGTCATCCATGAGTGGCTGTTTAATCCGCCTAATAAATTCTTGACTATATTTATCAAGTGGCAATGAAACCACCTTTGGTAGACCTAATTCGGTATATTTTATGTTGGAATCAAATTGGTCCATTAAATATTCATAAGCGTAACTGAAGCGTGTTGCTCCTTGGTTGAATATCGGATACGGCGTGATAGGGTTTCCCTTCAGGTCTTGCCGTTTCACAGATCGTTCGATGACGTTCTCGCCTTCTCTTAATCGCCCAAGTTCATCTGGCAGTAAGAGTGCACGCGTATCTACTGATTCCGTTATTTGCTTATGAATCGAAAAGACAGGGCCACTCCTGCTCTTCACGGTGACTTCTTTTGGTCCAAGAATCTTTGAAAAGTCCTCTCGTGTGTCCGAATCTCCAGACAGAATAAAAAAACGATTCATCGATTGGCTACTGATAAGCTTCGCTACATAATCTTCATAGAGTATTTTCAGTTGACTGTAATCCTGAATGTAAAAATCAAATAAAATCCCCCGTCCAGCACCAACAGAAAGCATACTTCCCATGTTCGTAAAAGCGGGAAGGTTACCAAATTCATTCAATACCATTCGTACACGACGAGGTAATTTATCGCCTGGCTCCTCACTCGCTTTTTTAGAAAGGACATAATAAGCTTGTTGCACCCATGTAGATGCAATAATGTAGTTCGTTTCTACGTAATCAGGCAATACTAAAAAGACTGCCTGTGGTCTTTCACAATAAGACAAGTCTTCAAATTTAAAGCTTGATTTAGCCATCATTTTTGCAACTTTAGGGGCAACAAATTTTTGTAACTTAGCCTGAGTGGATGCAAAAATACTCGCTTGCATCTGCCCCTCTGCCAAACGAACTGTTGAATACTGAATTTTAGCTGGGTTTCCAGCTGGCAAGCTAGCAAAATATTTCTCCAGGAGCGTTTCCCCTTTTTCATCAGGGTCCGCCAACTCTACAAGCATGTTTGCTACAGCAAACATGGACACATATTTTTCGGTTTTGGAAACGTCATCGCTTTTTTCGATAAACTCGTAACATAAAGCCAAAATGATTGCATTCACAAGAGCCATTGCGGTGTCTTCCCACACTGGCTCCTTAGCATTCTTATTGTGGTAAAGGGGATAAGAGAAGGTTTTACATAACTCAATCGCTTCGTCAACATCCCCTTCTTTATACGCATCCTTCACAAGCTCCAGACAATTGTACATCATGGAATAATCCAGATGAATCAAATTCAGTGCAGATACATCATAACCACGTCTTTCAAGTACTTTTTTGGCACCAGCTAAATTCTCATATTTGGTACTGGCGATAACCATAGATGGCTTTTCTTCTGACCTAGAGTACAAATCAATATCAGGCAACACCTTCGTTTGGTCCTTCCCCGAACGGGATCGACCAATAATTAAGTTATGGGCAGGGCCGTCATCAATGAGCGCTTTATTCTTATACCGTGAAACTAGCGTTCCACTTAGGCCGGGATACGTTTCATCATTTTTAGATTTCATGGGTACCGCTTTATACTGTTCCAGTAGCTCTTCTAAATACGTAAAACGCGCTGTTCCCTTCTTCCCCTCTTCTAAAGACTCATAACTGCTCTTCAGTTGCAGCCAGAAGACGCAGGAGCCGATAAAGAAAGCAATGTAAAGAAAAAGGTAGAGAAACCAAAAAGATACCATATGGAAGCTTATATACGTCCACCACGGTACCCCTCCGCTTTCCCATTTGCCAGAAAACAAAAGGTCAAACTGTAAAATCCCTGAAGAGACAACATTTCCTATAATCGTTGCGATACAGAAGAAGATAATAAAAATCGCGTTTCTAATATTTTTCTTTGGCAGCCACTTACGCAGCGACGCAAAGGTATCCATCACGCAAAGCCTCCGTTAGGGAATCCGCTTTGATCCATCCCTTCAACGCCATACGCCTGGTCAAATTGGGACATAACATCCTCTGGTGGAAACGCATCCTCTGGATACACCTGCATGTTCTTATTCGTTTGGCGAATGATGACAGCTTGTTTATGCTCTAGCAGACTAAAATTTTCTAGCTTAAGGCCAATCTCTGTTTTTCGTTTTTGGCCAACATTCATAGATTTTGTTGTGACTGAACACTGCAGCGTTACTAGTTGCCCCTTCATCGCGTTATCTTGGAGAAACGTCGCTTGCTGACGCCATGCCACAATCGGAATAAAATCCGTTTCATACGCGCCGTTTGTTTTATAGTTCTGTTTCACAGCAATTACAAAAAAAGCGTAGGGGATTTTCTTATCCCCTACTTCTTTGAAATAAATATCTGTCGAAATATGCCCTGTCAATGTTGTTTGATTTTTAAGGTTAAAACTCATCCTCAACTCTCCCTCACATTTTTCTTCCGGTTTCTTTTTGATACGTTTTTTCCATGACACGATTTTGTTGTAGCGTTAATTGCAGCTGTCTCCCGCGTTGTTTTTCAGCTTCTTGTTGCATGAACTGCATCGCTTCCTTTTTCACAGGTATTGCTTGCTTTTCTGTAATAATCTTAGCCGCTTCCTCCAAAGATCCCATCTGAATATCCGTGATTGGTCCCGTCTGATTGAATGTTGTTAAAGCGTACTCTTTTGGCGATTTATCGCTCACAGATAGCAGGAGCTCCATTTCTTCACCCACTTGATAGAATCGATGGCCATTTAAAACTTGGGACCGAAGATGGTACATGGTTTCCTGCTCATATAATTCAATCACTTCTGCAGGTTTAGTTTCATTAAAGGCCCAATCCACAATCATTTCGTTTCGATGGGATTGTATCGCTGCATAGATTTCTTTTTCCGATTTTTGCCCATCAAAGAGCTTCTCCAAATCCTTCTCCTCAAAGGCAATATCAAGCCCTAAGCCATATTCAAGTTTTTTCTTCACCACGTACGACCTCGATTTTTTCAACGCTTCTTTGACATCCAATCCTTCCTGAATCTCCGCCATAACACGAGATTCTATTTCTTCAGGGTTAACTACATTGATGTCCAACTCTTCCGTCATCAAATACTGACCCGTATCGAAGGCATGGCCGATTCGGATCATGTTATCTGATGGCGCGTATTCTATCTTGGTATCGCCATGTATGACAAAACTCGTGCGTTGCTCTGAAGAATCATCAACGCCCGTTTCTTTCCAAGTTGTAATCAAAGGAAATGCATCGTTATAATGTCGCAACATACTTTCAAAGTACGACTTAGGATTTACTTGTCTAGCCTCTTCTTGATGGCCATTATAAAATGGTGTTCCTTGGGCCCTTGTCCGGTATAGATTTTTTACATCATCGAATAGTAAGCCTTGTGTAGCATCTACCTCCACAGAATCCACGAACACGGCTTCTGTATTTATTTCGCGGATACCTGCCAAAATCAACTGCCTTGCTTCTTCAATAGACGGAATAGGATCGCTTAACTCATCGAATTGGTAGTCCTCGATATACAATGCATCTAATTGGATATCTTCTAGTTGCAACGGAAGCCCTTTATGGAGAGCTCCATAAGCAAGCCACTCATCTAACGTCTGATCTTCCAGACGTTCGTCCTGCCATTCCGTCACTTTTTCCTCTAAATACTCTCGGCCACTTTTGAGGCCTTTCCCTTCAAACAAATCACTTACCGGGGCAATGCTTGGTTTCAAGTTTTGATCGTAATCAAAAATAACGGGTAGGCTATTTAAATATTGGTAAGATGTAGCTTCTTCCGCTTGCTCTAAATAAGCATTAACTCTAGCAAACCCCTGTTCTAATGCCTTATCTTGGTAAGAATCTCTTGCCATTACTAAGGCCGGCTCAATGGTTTCAATAAAAACTCTTCCAGTCTTATATACGTCCTGTAGCAGCCCCATTTTCTGCTCTGCTTCTAAATTTTGACTCCAATTATGCAAGTACTGTAGCGAGTAATCGGTCGTATCTAGACCAAAGTAGGAGCACACACTCACAGCTACCAGCTCGGCCTGAAATTCCTTTTCAGCTGGCGATAATTCCGTTTCATTATGAAGCGTTGCATGCGTCAGCTCATGTATTAGTGTTTTTACATGCTGTAAGGGGGGATTTCGTGGATTCGTATAAATTTCCTTACTACTTGGGCTATAGCCTCCCTTAACCGCCCCTAGCTCCTCATTACTCCATTGACCATATGTCACACCAATCGTTTTCATGTACCCTTCTAGCGCTTCTATCATGATTGGATAATCCGGCACGTCCCCTTCTGCCCACCTTTGCGGGAACAACTTAGGCAAATCATCTAGTGTGGCCGTTGTTTGGGAAATATCAAATACATAACCTGGTTTGTAGGAAGTGTACTCTTTATTCAAGAGCTTTAGGCGTCCCTGTTTGATGGCCTCAAGCTCACTCTTCGTGGCCTTATCAACTCGTTTCGCACTTCCATCCTCCGCCGTAAACCTGCTAGGAACTTGTACAGGAGACAATATCGCAATACCTTTCTCTCCTTTTTTTACAAAGAAACCTGCTTTCTTAAAGAAAGCAAACGATCCTACTGCCTTTGCATATGGAAATTGAGAATGAATCAAAGCAGAGTTTCGCATGGAGTATTGATAAAATCGTCCCATGAACTGGAGGTACTCTCGTATTTCTTCATCCGAGTTAGTCACTTGATCAATTGCTTGATTCATACTTTGAACAATAGAATCAAGCGCAGCCTTCTTTTCTTCAGGTGTCTTTTCTTTACTTTTCTTACTGACCAAATGCGCTCACCTCCGACCAATCTACTTCGTTGGTATGACGATTGTATGGGATGAATACAGGTTCACCTAACCTTTCCATAGCTTCTAAGGTTTGCCACACTTCATCCGACGCATCTTTCATCTGCAACGATACTTTCTCTTCTTTGGTGTTTATCACCGTTAAAATAGGCTTGCTGACTTCAGTCAATAAGCCTAATGATGGAATTGCCATATGTTTTACTTCCTCTCTGATTTCAATTAAAGTGAACGCGCTACACTTTTTTCCTGTTGCTTCGTGAGTGTCTGCTCTATATTTGTATTCTTTGGCGCAAGTGCCTTGTTGGCATATTCTAGAGAATCTTTATCGACGGCGATCATGTTTTCACGAATAAGATAAGCGCCCGCTTCCTTTTCACTCATTATTTCTAATGAATAGCTGTCCCCATTAATCGTGGACACCTCGTAACCGCCGTCTTCTAGTTGCTTCGCAATTACTTCTTTTCCTGTTGTATCTAAAAAGTAGGATTCCTCTTTGCTCAACTGATCTGTGAGGATGTCATTTGTATCCCTTACATAGGACATTATTTCGGGTTCTGATTTAGACCCTGTGTACCCCCAATCAAGAACAGCCTCATTTCGATGTGCTTGAATACTTGCATAGATTTCCTTAGACGTCTTGTCTCCATTAGAAAAAACCTTCTCAATATCATTCTTTGAGAAGGCTTTATCATTTTGAATACCATATTTCTCGGCCTGCATGTCATTATAAATTGGAGCCAACATGTCCTTTAAAGCCAGTGATTCTTTGTTTAAAAAGGCTTTCTGTTGAATAGATGTACTATGGCGTTCTACAGATGCGATTTTATCGCTCCATTGTTCTAAAAAGGCTTTCTCCAGTCCTTTGTGATTGCCAAACACTTTCTCCGCCGCTATTGCTTCTTGACGCATGGATAAAGCTTCTGCAGTTGTCAGTGTTTTATCAAGTAAAAGGTGTTTATCCGATGCTACTTTTCCATGTGCCATCGCATCTCGGATATAAGTGGCATATTCCTCCGTAGCTTGCTGCAGTTGATTTTCTTCGCTTCTTTCCCGTTCGATATCTTGTTGGACTTCTTCAGGAGTCGGTTTATTTACCTTTTCAGCTCCGTCGAGGTTGCTTAGCATTCCTTGTGCTTGCTTTTGGTCCAATTCAGGTTGCTGTTCTCTTGCTGTATCTGATACACAGTATTTTTCGATATCTTGAATCGTTAACCATGTTGGCTCTTCTCCATCTGAACTATTGGCATAGATACCCGTTTTGGTATATTCATAAAAGGCTTTTATCTGTTCCATACCAGCTGGACTTGCAAGTAATGCCTGATTGAACGTGTCGTACTCTTTCGCAATGGCATCCAATTCTTTCAAATGCTGATCCTTGTATACTTGTTCGTCTTCCTGCTTTCCGTTTGCCATTCGATGTGATATAAGGCTATCATCATAAGAACGATAGGCTACATTTTCTCTTGATTCTCGTTCATATTTGGCATAAGGAATTAGATCTCGAAGCGAGTTGATAGTGAGTGTTCTTGCATCCGTTTCAGGATGATAACTCCACAACGGCTCTGTAAACAAGGGGCTGTCCAGCTGCTGATCTATTTCTGACCTTACTATTCGCACCTCTTCTTGCATGGTTTCATAGTCTTGCTGTGCATCTTCTAAAATGTGTACTTCCTGTAACTGAATATCCTGCCTCCGATCTTTTAGTTTCTGAATATCAGCAGTCCATACCGTCTGATCACCATCCACCGGATTGCGTTCAATTTCTCGCAATGCATTTTCAATCATTTCCGCTTTCGTACTCAAAGACTCGTTGTAATTGGCAAATGCAACATCAAGCGTCATTTGCTCCACATTTGCCGTTATATCCTTCGCAGCCTGCTTTAAACGATATAAGTCATAATTATTGATTGTCGGGTAAAGAATGGCACCTAGTTCTGAAACATCCCCATTTCCATTCACATGATACCCACCTTCCTGTGGAGTCAAATGGAAGTTTGGATCAGCAACACTTTTTCCCAACGCTCTATAAAACGTTGGAAAATCAGGATAATTCCATTTTGCATAAAAGGTTTTGTCAAAAGTAGCAGCTCTTTCTTGGTTTACTCTAGCTTGTTGCTCCGCTAGAGATTCAGATAAAGTATGTGTTTCTCCACTTAGATAATCATCTAACGTCGAGTCCAGATTTACATTTGATTTTCCATCCGCCATAAAAATCACTCTCCTAAAATTTTCTTACCTTCAGTAATCCATTCAATAGCAGTTATCACATCCTTTCCTTGATGTATCATAACTGTCAATTATGCGCCCCTAATCGCTTTCGCTTTTTCCACCATTCCTTCAGCTGTACAGTGAAAGCTGGCTCTAGCTCCTTCTCGACATAAAAAAGATGCTCCCCTAACCAATGAACTTCCTTCCCTTCCATTTCAAATGTATTGGCGTATATTTTCAGTTTTGGCAATTCTGGACTTCCTGATTTACCGGATGGCAAGTACTCCACCGTCTGGTATTTGTAGCAATGTATCCATGTCCCCTTAACCCTAATGTCAGCCATCCATTCCGACGCTGGTTGATCCTTCGGCTTATGTTTTATAAAAGATGCCTGAATATTTGAAGCTGCCTTGCATACCTTGTGTTTCGTTAAAGAACTAGAGATTTCCTCAATATAGGGTTGCCACGAGCTCGATACACTTAAAAACACCTTTTCTTGTTCCAAAAGGTGTTGCCAACTATCCGTATAGAGTGTTCTTTCCTTCTGTTTATCTTGGAAAATGCTACGCTGTATCCGCGATACATACCATCTTTCAATCCATTTAAGCACGATGCATAGAATCGCAAGTGCCATCCATCCGATGAGATAATCGGAATATATCTTCAAGACCGGAGTTCCCATAATGAATAAGATGGCGCCTGTGAAATAAGGCATCATCGTCCCAAAAAGCATTGATTCATGCGTTTTGGCGTTAGTCCACACAGATCCTGCGCCTTCTGTCCACTTAAGAAAACGAACAATCCAATATAGTGCCCACCCACTCATGACAAGTGTCAGATAGAAATTTTGAAGCACTCCTGCCACATCTGCCACTTGTTGCGCTTGCTTTTGCGAAAGTTCCATATGTTCTACCAATATACCTGGCACTAATTTCAAAAACTGTAATACCGCTAAATAGCATAGTAGGAATAGCCCTACATTGCATATCCATACCAAACATTTTCGGGCGCCAAATAAGGTACTATAGCGCAATATCTGATGTACTTCTTTTTGCTTCAGATGACCCTTGGCTGAATCCAGAAACGTTTTGAATTTTTGTTGCATTACTTCTATTTTCTTTGTTAATCCCTGCTTCTTTTCTGTCATAATTTCCACCCTTCTATTTTTCCCTCTGCTAAATAGTCTTAATAATTGGCATACAAACTTTGATAGCAGTCCCTTCAAATTCTACTTGGTAACGGACAAAGTCAGCAATGACTGCATAAACATTAGAATCATTGGTACGATATACTTCGTCTATTTTCTTCGCCATCGATAGAAAATGCTCCGTCATAACACTAATGCGCATCCGTTCCAACGTTTGCGCATTTATTTCCTGTTGTTTATAAAGCAACAGCAGTTCATCAATATCTGTGGCCAGCTGTACGAACCGCCTTCTTCTCCTTTTTCCTAGCCAGGCACGCTGTAATTCGATCTGGACAATATCGTCTAATTGTTGCAAGCTAGTCTTACTTAAATGGGAGAGCGCCGCGATGCCAGTATCCTTTGCTGTTTCTTTTATGCCAAACCGTCTACGAAATTTTTGTTCGCTTTGTGAATGGGATCGTTTTTCCATTAGGATTAGTAGCGATATTCCTAACGCCGGTATGCCTACATTCCCCCAATAAGGTTGACCAAGTAGGAAAAGTAATAAAGTGCATGCATACAGCAGTAATATAGACCAATAAAAAGCACGAATCCGTTTTTGATTTAGTTTCATATTCAAACCTCCTTTCCCTTAAAATCATGCCGTCTCTTTGCTGACTTATGTATAAATAGACAGCTCCCTTTCAAAAAGAGAGCTGCCATCTTATTATTCTATGGTTATCGAAATGGTTTTCTGCGTATTTTTCCCTCGGCTGTCTGTGACGGAATACGTTACGGAATACACGCCTACTGCACTTGTATCCACTGTGTTTTCTAGCACTTCAAGGCTAGTTGAAATATCACCATCTTCTTTATCATTGGCTAGGACACCTTCCAATGGATCAAAATTGGTGCCTAAAGGAAGCACTAAATCCGTTGCTTGAATCTCAGGCGCTTCGTTGATGACACGGACAAGAATGCTTTTTGTTGTTTGTTTACCGTGACTATCTGCCACTTGATAGTTAACCACGTATTCTCCTTCTATTTCTGTATTTACTGTATTTTCTGTCACTTGAATACTACTTGTTAAATCACCGTCTTGTTTATCGGAAGCTGTCACATTCTCTAATGGATCAAAAACAGTGCCTATCGAAACTGTGCGATCCGCTGCTTGAATTTCTGGTGCATCGTTTTGAACAACGATATCAATCGTTACACGTGTAGTTTTACCATTCCCATCACTTACTTCGTACGTCACATGATAGGTTCCTTCAACCCTCGTATCGACTGTATTCTCAATCACTTGTACTTGGTGCGTTAAGTCTCCCGACTCCTTATCTGTAGCTGTAACACCTTCCAATGGATCGAATACACTATCGATAGCAATTTCTTTATTGGCTGCATAGATGACTGGCGCTTCATTCGTAACATGTACAATCAGCGTAGCTTGACTCTCATAACCGTAACGGTCCATAACAGTGTAGATAACCTGATAGTCGCCCTCTTGCGCTGTATTGATAATCCCACCAACCGCTACAATATTACTTGTAATATTTCCGTCTTGCCAATGCGTTGCTGAAGCATAGCTACTTGGATAAAAAGGTGTATTGACATCTAGTGTAATCTCGTTCTTTGTTAAAGTAAGTGTCGGTTTGCTGTTAACCACTACTTGAATCGTTTGTGTGGTCGTCAAGCCCGCGCTATTGGAAACGCGATAGGAGACTTCATACACTCCGTTTTCGTCTGTGTTCACCTGATTCGTCATGACCTCTATTTGCTGGCTCAAATCCCCTTCCTGCGCGTCTGATGCAGAAACAGCTGCCAGCGGGTGGAAGTCCGAACCAAGAGATATCACCTGATTCGATGCATGCAACACTGGTGCTTCCCTTATGATAGGCGGTTCAGGGATGGACGGAATGACTGGTTCTGTTGGAGACGTCGGAATGGTAGGCACAGTTGGTGGATTAATAGATGGTCCTACTGGTAAAACAGTAGGTGCCGTTGATGGAATAACGACAACTGGTACGTTGCCGCTATCAGCCAACACAATTGGCTCTTTCTCAGCTGACGAAACAATCGGCGTCGTCAGAATGGCTGTGGCAGCTGCCATTTTCATATGCTCCTGAAGACCAGGAACGCTTTCTTCAGGCGCCAAACCATACCGTGCTAACGCTTGTGTCGAAGGATCTTCATTGCCTTCAGCGATGGTCACTGGCTGTTTCGTGCGCTTGCCATCGTTCACACTTTTTTGCTTATCTTTTGTGACAATGCTCTTTGGTGTTGTATCATCTTGCTGAAAAATCGCATAACCACCTACACTAGCAGCTAAAATGCCACATGCTACGCAGCTACCGAGAAATGTTTTCGTTTTCCATAATGGTTTTCTTTCTTTTGTTTCTTCACTCATTTTATTCTTCTCCTAACGTTTCAAGTTGTGCCTTATACTCCTTCAAATTGGAAGTAAACGATTGCTTTTCTCCCGCTGAAAGACCGGCCTTCTTTAAATTACTCTCACTTATCGCGATGTTATTCGTCAAAATGCGATAATCCGAAATAAGCTTTTTCAGGGTACTACTCTTCAGGGTAGCATTTCTCTTCTCCGCTTCCCCCACATTACCAACCTTCAGGTAACTAAAGGCCAACATGTACTGTCGTTCTTTTGTTTGCTTTGCTTTTTGGTAAGTAATTACCTGATCCCAATGTTTCTCCAAGCAGGCCAAATCAAAAGCCCCTTCCGTTGTTGGATAAGACTCTTGAAATTTTCGTAAGGCATCAATATCACCTTGTTCAACAATCAAGTTTTCAATGTCCAACACTTGCTCTGGTGAAATATCGGCCGCCTCCGTATATTTTTTATCTCGAATGAGCGCAGCGTATTTCTGTTGAATCACTTCACGCTTAGGCTCCTCTTCAGCAAGGGATTTACTTTGATATGCTGCCACACTGAAGATAATACCGATCGTAATCGTTAAAACGCCTAGGGCTACCCCTGCAATAATACTTATTCTCTTCCATGGAACACGTAGCGAAGGTCGTTTGATTCTATGCGTTTTTTCTATCTTCGGCTCCACTTCTATTTGTTTCTGAGCTTCGTCCGGCACTGTTTCCGTTGGAATTGCAACCACTGTCGTCTCTTCTTGTTCCTGCTCTGTTGGTTCGCTGACTTCCACTTGCCTTGTATCGTATGTGTAGGCATCGGTTAATTTTTCAATAAAAATAGCTATGTCATCATCGTTTTCAGGATAGAGCGCCTTCAAGCGTTCTTCCACGAAACTGATTAATGCATAGCCATTGTCTTCCCCGATGCTCATATCATCATGATATGTCGCATCCGTCTCATTATCTTCAAAGATCTGTATTGTTACCTTCCCTGCCGTTTGCGTTTCTTGGGCCCTCTCTTCTAGGACGGTTAGTCGTTGCGCCCCTTCAAAGATTGAATAGGGATGATTGCATTTGAACACAGACGACGGCAGAGAAGGACTTATATCTGTAATTTGAATCGTCATTCCCATGATTTACAGCCCCTTTCTGTTAACCCCAGCCTTTGGCTTTGCTTTCGAAATAAGTCACGACACCTTGTACAACAAATACGCCAACGAGTCCAATAAGTACATGTACCGCGTGATCCTTGGCCTGGTTTTGCTTATTTTGATCCTTAGACATGTAAGAGATACACGCCAACGCAAACTGCACTCCAGCATATGCTCCAACCGCCGCTTGTAAAATACGTAGGATATCTGTGAAGATATCATTTGCGATTGCCTCTGGCGCTTTTCCCATAACGAATGCCTTATAAATAAGGTTATTGATGTGGAACTTTGCCGTTTCAATCATGTTTTGTCACCTCCCCACTGGAGGTAGGTGTTGGTACTGTTCCATGCCCTGTATTCGTAGATGCTTTGTGTTTCGTCGGTTGGGTCCCAACATGTAACAAGTTCATATTATTCGTTACCAATTCTAAATCACGCGCGTAACAATAGTCTTCATAATCCATATTTTGCGCCTCACAAATTTTCTTTGCTAATGCTGCCATGTCGCGCTTTGCTTTCAATGTTGCCATGTATCATTGCTCCTTCTTTCGTTTTATTTATTTTATGCCAAAAATAAGCACCAAACCCACATCCTACGGCTAAAATAAACCACACATAAAACGGCATACTGTCCATAAGATTTGTCACTGGATTATCCGATAAAAAATCTAGTAATGTTCTCAATCGTTCTCACCTCCTTCAAAAAGACAATAAAAAAAGCGTAGGATTTATTCCTACACCATGTCTCGTTGTTCGATACAAATTGCTTCTACACCCATTGAATCGGCCGTTCCTTCAACGCAGGTATGTTATAACATATCCAGCAACAGCCACGATTAAAACTACTTGTATGACCTAGAAATTTAATTCGTTTCTTAAATATTAAAATAGCCAGTTTATCCTCAAACTGCTGAAATAAGTTGGCACGTTTTTCAGTTTCTAAAGTCGCCAACGGTAAAAGTAAAGCAAAGGACTGGATTTTATTTTCCTTAATAAGCTCAAAACTCCGTTCAATAATCCGATTTTGTTCAGAAAAAGGTGGATTACTAATCATAAGGTCACAATTGGGCGGCGGTTCGGTAGTAAAAAAATCATTCCCTAGATCATCAAAAATGTGTGTTGCACGATACTTCAATTTCAGTTCATCCGCCATCAATTTAAACTGGCTATCATAATGATTAAACGGAAACCACAAACTCTTAAATGTTGGTATATCAATGAGACTGTATATATTCTCGACCACGAACCTTGGGGTTGCTACATGATCACGACTTACTATTTTTTCAGCTTCATAAAATAAATTCGTACCCATGGCAATCCTCCCTATCAGATATCGCTATGATCTTACTCTCTTTTCTTCCACCACGACATAGTAATCAACATCCAACTCAAAGAAGTCAAAGTTCAATTCATTTTCCTTAAGATATGGAGCCCTTGAAATGCTTGGGAACCCTGTGATTTCAACAAGTAATCCTTTCCCATCCAAACAAGGCGTCCATCCATCCTCCTCTGTATATGTGGCTAACAGTATTACCTTACTACCTGTTTTCAGTGAATCTGGAGATAGGACATCATATACCGTTCCTTCATACATGATTTGTGTCAAATGCTTGTTCCTCCCATTCAAAATCTTTGATTCGTTTTCGTCCTCTATCTGCGAGCAATTCTGCCGAAGAATCCACAACAGGTCTTGGCAACCAATAAAAGCGACCAGGTTTTATTTCAGTTCCATCGATATATCCATACATATCCTTTGATTTATCTATACAATCTGATGCCATTTTCAAAAAACAATGCGGATCATCTGTTTCTATTGGTCTTTCTTCATCAATATCAAATTTTCCAATATACATTTTTTCAAACACTTTACCCGTTTTCATATGAATACCATCCGCATACATTCTGAATGTTTTCATTGCCATGATTCTTACTTACACCACCTTCACTTTTCTAAATTATCTCGTGTTGTCCAATATTCTTCGCCCGAATCTAGTTCAATACGAACATCATCGCCTCTTACAATGTGAACTGTGACCATTTCAGTATACGTTACTCTATCGCCAGCCTTTAATTCTTCAGTATCTCCACTCATTCCGCTTCCTCCTGTTCTAACGCCCAATCGGCAAATTTTTGTATCACTTGTATCTGCTCTTTCTCACTAAATTCATAAAATATTTTTTCAGCTGTAGCATCGCTTCCATCTGGTGATTCAAAATCAATGCCTGCTAAGCTATAAATTGTAGTCTCAAAAGGATGCGTTTTCTCATATTCGTATACACTGTGCTCTTTGAAGTATTGATACACTTCAATCATATTGGCAAGGCATCGGTTTTGGCTCCCGCTCAGTTTACTCATTCGAAATCCTCCTATGTTACCCGTTTGGATGAATACAAATTCACCAGTCAATTTTAATTCCGCTTAGTGCCTATTTCAAGCTACTTTCAAAGAAAGAATTATGGCATCAATTAGAATGTGGAATCTCGACTAAATGATTTTTCCAAATATCCATGACCCGATCTATCAGGTAAGGCGCGAAAATGAAATAGCCGTTTTCAGCGTACAGTTTGTAGTATCCGTTTTTCGTGTACACCGCTTCATACACACTACCTCTCTTAAAAACTTTCCCTTCTGAACATAACGTTTGTACAGCCTTGAATTGCTTATTTCCCATGTTTTATACCGCCTTTCTGATGAATCAATATTTTCAAGTAAAACGCCGGACATCTTTCTCGTTAATAGCGACCATTAATGAGATTGCTCAACTCAAGCCGCTCATCTTCAGATAAAATAAAACGAAAAATTCGGTCTACCGATGCGTAACGCGTGTGCACCTCCAGTCGTAAAAAAGCGTTGAGATGCTTCGCCGTAATACTGCCGTTCTGCTCATTTTGTAGCAATACCTGATAATCACCTTTTTTCTCATGCCACCGATCCAAAGCTCGTGCTGCTTGATCAGGATAAATTTCCGATTCAAAATCAATAATGGCATATATTGATTTGGTTTTATTGCCACTTTTTTGTACACACCGGACTAAAAACCGCTTCGTTTTTTTCGGTGTGCTTTGCTGATTCCTGTTAATAGTTGCTCCTCCTTTCCATTTTGTTATTGCTTTTGGTGAAGTACCACCGTTACTGCTCTTCCCTATGAAATTAATTCCCGAGGTAAAGTTAAAATATCTGGATTCCTAGGACTTTCATCAAATACAGCCTTCAAACTCAACACGTCTTCTCCTCGCTCTCCGCTGGTGTCAATTGACATTGCTTCCGCTAAAGAAATTCGTTTAACCTCATACACTTCATCGGAGTCAACATTATCATCAAAATAATGCTCCAAAATATGTTTTTCCGCCTGTTCTTCGCTATTAGCCTTCACATAAAAAGAGCCTTCTGTTGTTTCTACCTCAAATATTTTTGCCATCATTTTACCCTCCATAATCACAAAAAGAGCACCCGTAGGATGCTCTTTCGTTCCTTCTCCTCGCTTATTGGCAACCGATTAACAATTGATTGCCGTACTTATCCCTTGCTGTTGGCGCAACATAGATAACTTCTTCCAACTCACTACACCGGAAGCCATGTACAACTTTTATGCGGTATACATGCACATACCTGCCACCATCCAATAAAAATGCTGGAAGTAATCCGCCCCAGTTCTCCGGCTTTTTTGATTCATTGTTAATAGTCATTGGAATCTTCCGTTTTGCTTATCTCATCATTTGATTCTGATGATCCACTACCTTGATAATCATTCGTTCCATAAGCACCTTTATAAAGCTCTTTTAATGTATCTTCATTCGGGGCATAGTCCCCATTCTTATTTTTCTCGAAATAGATAGTGAAAATCATTGGTTCCTGCACAACTGGCGTGCTTCCACCACGTTCGTAATATTGCGATAAACTCCAGAAATTGACCAGCTGCATCACCGTGTTTAACTCTTTACTATCTGTTCCGTTATACTTGTATGCATCCGGCCCCAGATATTTTTCAGTAATCTCACGTGATGCTTGGCCTAAGCCTTTTCCGGCCAGACCTCGAACAGAAACTTTCACTTCTGCACCATCGTCCGTAACCTCACTGCTCATCGTGGTGTAATCCTCAATATCTTGATACATGTCCACCATTGTTTTTGCGTAGCCTTCTAGAATTTCATTGGAAGTGTAGGTAGATCCAGAAGGCGTTTGTAGAATCCAATCTTCTGGAATGTGTAATGAACCGTTTTTACGGAACAAATCTAACTCTGTCTCTTTAAATTGTTCCGGGCTTAGATGTGTTAGTTCCTTGATACGGCTTGTTTTATCTTTAAAAACAATATCCATAAATGTTTTTGCGGCGACTTCTGGATCAGAAAAGGAATTCTCCGATGAAAGTTTGTCTTTGTTATCTTTTGCATCAGTGACATCACTTTTTACTTGTTCTTGTTCCTTCGGCTTTTCTTCTGTAGCTCCTTGAGAACCATTTCCGCATGCTGCTAATGATAATACAGTCATCGCAGTCATGACTGCTAGACCTGTTTTTTTGATGATAGTTTGTTGTTTTGTCATTGTGTACTCCCTCAAATTTTTATCGTAGATTAATAACTCAATGCACGCTTTGATAACGCGCTAAATGCCTTATTAAAGGCTGTTTTGCTAATTTTAACGTTCTTCTTATTTGTCCATGGATCATTGTAGTAATAGTTGCCACTGTCATAGCCTGTAAGCGCCACACAGTGGACGTTAAATCCACCTAATTTGACCCATGTGACAATTGGTCTGCCTGCTCGTAATTTCGCCTCTAGCGTCGCATTAGACGCTCCTGTCATATTGACGGCCGAACCTGCATATTTCTTTGTTAGATTCATGAGTGCTGGGGGATAAATCGTATACCCTTTCGAAGTATACGGATTCCCTACATAACCACGATTAGGATCACTTGCATGACGTGGCATTTCTCTGGCCAGCTTTGCTTTATCCACTTTGGCACCTTTATATTTTAAGACCATCGTCAACGATACGATTTCACAACCCGTTGGTAGGTCTGGTCTCTGCGCAATTAGTGGAACATTTAACAACACTTTTGTTGTTGCTGGAGTTGGTTTAGGTTTGGGTTTTGCTGGTGTGACGGGCTTGGGTGCTTTGGTGGTTAAGTAGCTACCAGATACATACGCATTCTTTTTATTGAATGTGATCCGGTGCCATTTTCCTGATTTCGCTAAGCTGCTTATTTTCGCGTTCTTCTTTAACCATCCGACCGCTTTATAATTTGTTCCTGGTCCAGTACGAACCGTCAAATCAGCTGTCGTATAGTATATCGTCGTTGCGGATACGCTTGCTGTGCTAATCGTACAAAGTAAAAGAATTACCACAACTCCTAAAATAAACTGTGATAATCGATTGCTTTTTATTTTCCCCATCGTCACTACTCCCCTGGTAAAGTAAATTTTATTACACGATAATTTTTTCAAAAAAAAGAGACTGGCAAAGCCAAACTCTTTTACAACACATATTCATTATTTTCCATATTAAACAATTATATGGTACACTAATATTTTATAGACAACTAAAATAAAAAGGAGTGTATAGTATGCCAGTAGATTTCATAAGTCTAAAAGAATACACCATTAATTACAATACATTATATGATTTCTTTCATGAGCAAAAAATATTTTCTAACCCTCACACACAAAAGAATTACTTAACAGCCTGGATTAGGCATATTTCAGAAGCAGACAAGGACGCTATCTCAGAATTTCGAGACCCAAAAATAAAACAAATAATACTACAAGCCTTGACTGATGAACCAGAACTTTTCCAGCAACCCTTTCACTTTGCATTTGGTACAATACTTATCCAGTTTAGAATTTCTAGGTTGATAGAACTTCTAAAAACGAATAATTATCAAGACCACGTGGAGTATATTTCTTACAAAGAATTTACTGATTCCGGCACTGTTTTTTGGACAGCTCCTGATAACTTTACCGAGAACCTAAGCTCCGGTTTTCCAATCCTCATAACTGAGCTCATTGGTGAAGGAAAACACAACCAGGTAGTAATAGATGGAAACCATCGCTTAAATTATTACATCCATCAAAAATCTCAACGTATACCTGTTCTCACTATCAATCCTCAAACGCTTATTGACAACAATTTATTTGTGAATCGCTTTGATAAATATTATTACATATTTCAAAATGAAATGTGCCGACTAGCTAATATGCGAGAATACGATCAAATGCCTGACGAAGCGCTCCATCCACTATCATTTTTAAACGGAAATGGGTATCAATTTAATAATCTAAGTTAGGTTCCTTTTCTGTTTGATTTCAAAAAAGGAATCAAACAGTATTGTTGGATGGGCCTTTTCTTCTGTAACACCTAAAAAAGCATGACTGCTTTTTTCAGGAAGCTCATTATATTCAAAAGTTTGAGCATCATTGATTTGGTCTCCATCTGACATATTTATCATCTCCATCTAAAAAGAGACTGACAATTACTTGTCAGTCTCCGCTTTTTTATTCGTTTGCTTTCTTACGTCTATTTAGGATTAGCAAAGTGCTGCCAGCCAACAATGCAAGAACTCCAGCAAGGATAATGATATCTGTGCTTGAATCCCCTGTTGTAGGTAAGAATCCTGATTTTACTGGCTTAAGTTCGTTAAAGTGTACCGTCTGACCTTTATCATTTCTGTCTTCGTGTTTTGCGATCAGCTGGTTCGTATCTGGCGTGTAGAAATACTCATAGAATACGATATCTTGTCCGGCTAATTTCTTGCCGTCCAAGATCATTTCTACTACATAGTTTCCGTTCGCAGTTTGTGGTGTGAAGGCAGTTGTTTTACTTTGAATCACTTCACCCGTTTTCACGTTCACTGCTTTCGTAATCACTTTGACTGTTTTACCTGGAACCATGTCTGTGTACTTCATGGTGTCTTTCACTTTCACCGGCCCTGTTGGATCTGTCGCTTTTTGTCCATTTTCAAAAGTTGCTTGTGTGCTTAGCTTCGGATTCGTGAATCGTACAGTTTGGCCTTTATCGCTAGGATTTTCGTGTTTGGCTACTTCTTTTCCATTTCGTTGTAGATATTCATAGAATACAACATTTTTGCCAACTAGTTTTCTACCGTCCACAGTTAATTTCACTTCGTATGTGCCATGCGATGCTGTTGGTGTGAATTTAGTTGTCGTTGATGCATAAACTTCACTAGGATTGGCTGGATTGACTGCTTTAGTAACCACCGTGTATTCTTTACCTGGAATCAACCATTTATAATCGATTTGATCGACTAAGGTTGTATTCGCTAATGGAAGCAATGCTTTCTCGCCGTTGATTCCAGTTGCTTTTGTACCGATTTCAATTGGAATACGTTTGTTTACCTTTTTTAGGCTAATTTTTTCACCGTTTGTTGCGGCACTTACTTTGAAGTTGATTGGTGTTGTATCTAGGACATAGCCAGCAAGTGTTTTAGATTCTACAAAGCGATACTCCCCTGTAGGAATCGCAGACAAAGCAATTTTGCCGTCTTTATCTGTTTTGTAGCTTGCTACTTTAACGTATAGTCCGTCTTTTAGTTGCTCTAAGTCAAAAGAAACACCAGCTAATGCTGTTTCATGCGCTTCTGTTTCTGTATCTACTTTGACTAACTCTACATCTTGTTTTGCCAATTCGTTTACTAAGGAAACTTCGTTAACTGCTTTAGTGGCTTCTTCGCCGTATAGGACTTTGTCCTTCGTAATGCTGATGTTGAATGTTTTTGCATTATCTTTTGCTTCTAGTGTGAAATCGTATGCGTTTGTATCGATGTTGTGTGCTGTTCCTGCATCCAATTCTTTAAGTGTATAGTTACCGTTTGCTAGTTTTTGTCGGATTGTTGCAACGCCGTCTTTCACTGTTGCATAGCCTAAAAGATCACCTTTTGCAATAATGACTTGGTTGTTGTACGTATAATCTTGATTTGCGTAAATACCAAAAACTTTATCATTGGCTGCTTGTTGACCATAAACAGGTTTTCCGTTCATCCAGCCAGCAACTGTTTGTTCTTCTTTAAATACTTTCACAGCAACATCTTGTAGCGCATTCTCAGCTTTTACAGATGTGGAAGTGATCGCAATATCTTGGCCAGCGTATTTAACTTCGAACGCGACTGGTTCGCCAATTACGTAACCAGCTGGTGCGGCCGTTTCTACTGCTTCGTATTTTCCTGTATAGAAGGCGGCTTCTGTTGCAATTTGGCCAATTTCATCCGATGTTCCAGTCGCAACTACAGTGCCTTTCGCATAGCGAACCGTGCCATCTTCTGTAACGATATCTTCTTTCGCTACAAATTTAAATGTAGCTCCAGCAAGTGGTTTTTGAGTATATTCTCCAGTTGTTACGTCACCATATTTACTTGCTTTTTGGTTGGCGCTTGTTAATACTTCACCTGTTTTAGATAGCTTTACAATCGATTTTTGAGCTGTGTTGAAGAAATCTACTGTAATGACACCATCTTTGACTGTGCTATCTGTCACGGCAAATTTCACTGGTGTTTTATCTAAAGCATAGCCAGTTGGTGCTTTAACTTCATATAACTCGTAATTACCGGCTTTTAATTCAGTCGGTAACACTAAGTAACCTTCGTCATTTGTTTCAAATTCTGTAATCGTTGTTGGTTTTGGATAGTTAACTTTTTGGGAGATAAACTCGCCAGTTTTAAGATCTTTCACTTTGAATGTTGTACCAGCTAACGGGATTGTTTTGCCTGTCTCTTTGTCTTTCTTGATGATTTTAACAAGACCTTTTAGATCACCATCAACCACATTGTAAGTGAGTGTTTTATTATTTTCTTTGATTTCGACGTCAAAATCACCAATTTTAATGAATCCTGCTGGTGTTTTCGATTCTTTCACGATGTAGTGGCCAAATGGTAGGTCTGGTGTAATGGCATGGCCGTTTGCATCCGTCATAATTTTTGCTACTTCTTTACCTGTCGCTTTATGGATAACTGTAAATTCAGCCCCAGCCAATCCTCCAAGGAAACCTGATCCGCCTTCATTGGAATGCGAATATTTGTTGATTTCAATTTTACCTTTAATAACGTCATTTGTTGCGACTTTGTCTGTTAGAACCAATGCTGTGTTTTGATCTTTATATGTTAGTGAGAATGGGAATGTTTTCGTTTGTAGATTATAACCCACACCCGCTTTTGTTTCTTTAGCTGTGTAATTACCTAATGGTAATTTCTTCGATGTTGCTTTGCCATTTTTAATGACAACATGATCCACAATGGCGCCTGAAGCATTTAGGATATCAAACTCAGCTCCGTCTAGAACTGCATCCCCTTGTGCTTTTGCACCAGTTTCACTGTCTTCTTTACTTAAAGTTACTTGACCTAATACAGCTGTGTTTGTAAATGTTACTTGGCTTGTTTCAGCTGCCTTCACTGTGATGTTTTGCGAAGCTGTTGCTACTAAGTAGCCGTTTGGTGCTGTGATTTCTTTGACAGTGTACGTTCCTTGCAATAGATCAGAAACTGTTACTTTACCATTTGCTCCAGTCGTTGGTGTTGCAACAACTGTGCCTGCACTGTTACGTACTTCGTATTTTGCACCTGGAAGTAATGATGTTGTGTCGTTTCCTTTTTTGACGATTTCCAAATCGCCCAATTGCGCAACAAAAGTAGCTTTCACGCCCGTTATTGAAATTGGATCACTAACGCTACCTGCACTTAACAGATTTTGTACTCCTCCTTCTTTAGGAGTAAACTTTAAACCTGTTTTAGGTCGTAAATCTGTCGAAATATCTGCATTAATAGTTCCACTGAAGTTTGGTCCTGCAGTATATTTAAAATCGCGTGTAGCTGGAATTTTAGCAGAAGCTGTTCCCGAATAGCTTACACCGCTAGAATCTACAACAGTTATTCCAGCTTGTAATGGAACATAATAAAAATTATCTCCACCTGCGCTTTGATATGTGGCAGGGTAAAATTCTGTTTCTTGTCTTCCAGTAGCAGGATTCCATTTAGCTGTCTGTACTTTATTGGCAATACTAAATTTACCCATCGGCGCAGTTTTAGCCGCAGCCTTATCCAATAAGTATTTAACCCCAGCGTCACTCTTCATAGAAGGACTGTCAAATGAACCTAAATAAACATTTATCGCAACATACGTATCAACGTAATTCTTTTCTGATGTACCATTGTTGGGATATCCGTAATACATGATATTATAGACACCTTCATCATTAAAAATACTTTCCGCGTATTCCCTATTAATTGGAAACGGCAAATCAGGATTTATACAGAATGCCGCTTTTCCATCTACAGTGATATAAGCTGTAGACGTTTCATAACCACCATACCAAGCGCTCATTTTCCCTGTAGAATTACCTATGGAGCGTAGCATTGCACCTCTTGGATTAACAGAACTCGTGATAACTTTTCCGCTGTCCGTTGAACCAACTACAAAGCTATCTGCTTCTGCTGCCGACGCAACTATTGAAGCAATGGGTGATAAGATTACTTGTAAAAAAAGAGCCACTACAGTTAGTAGTGACAAGACAAATTTATTCGGTTTCAATACATTAATCAATTTATAAACTCCTCCATTATTTTATATTTTTATCTAATTTCCCTCTTACTTGTTATGTTGGCGCACGTATTTCCATTTTGACCTCCTTATTTTTAAGCAAAAGAAAAAGCATTCAAATTTGAATGCTTAATTCTCTTCTATTCGATTAATCCCATCCCCAATAATGATCTTCCCCACCATTCGAATTTTCTTTTGTGTCAGATAAAGTTTCACCATGCTCATTTGTTTTTTTATTTTCATTCTTTTGAACCAGCGCTAGGTTTCGGGGTAGATGGTGCTACATTCCCATCGGGTTTAGGTTTAGGCTTACTTTCGACACTAGTATTTTTTTCAGATTGAGTTTGCTTCGACGTTCCACTATTACCACTACCACTTGATTGTTGTTTTTCATTGCTAGCATAATTCTTGCTGGTAGTATCACTATTTGATTTTGAACCAGATGACGAATATGATGAGTTATTATCATTTGATACGCCCGCAGATGCACTCGCGCTTGATCCACTACCTTGCGTGTTTGAAGAACTGCCTGTTGGACCTTGCGTCTCAACTTCGTTACTTTTTTCACTACTAGTAACTACCGCTTGTTCTTTAGCTACACGATCCGCTTCTGCTTTTTGCTTCGCCGCCACTTCTACTTTCATCAAATTGGTAGCAACTGTCCAACTCTTATTCAAATTTGATTTGGCTAGATTTTGTGGCACACTATCAATCGCTTTTTTTACAGCTGCAAGTTTGGCCGCATCCACTCCAGTAGCTAACGCCTTCTGGTTCGCATCCTTAAACAATGCTAACGTCGCTTTTTGCGTTCCTTCTATAGAAGCATACAAAACGTTCGCTTTTGTAATTTCACTAACGAGCGATTCTTTTAGTTCTTTATTTTTCAATGCTTCAGCTAGCTGTTTCGCTTCCGTTGCCTTAGCTGGTGTATAACCATCTGCTAGTAATACTTTTTTGGTCATCAAAGTAAAGCGCTGCTACCGCATTTTTTGCTTTGGTTCCTTTTTCAGCTGTTTGCTTTTCGAGCATATCAGCTGCTTCTTTTAGCTTTTTGCGCTTCTATTCTAGATTCTTCTTGTGCTTTAGCCTGTTGTGAGTAAATAATCCCCGTTCCCGTTCCAACGACGAGCACTACGCTTGTTAAAACAATCCATAATTTCTTTTTCCGCATCTTCCATCATCCCCTCTTTTTGTAGTGTTTCAAATAAATCAATATACCATTTTTCTAGCTTATTATACGGTAAACATTCTAATACGTGGTGATCAATGCCCAGTAAAAAGTGTAAACTTTCAACAAACACGTATTTTTCTGTTTTTTCGATTTGTTGATCCTGATTCTTTTTCTGCTACTACCATATCTGTTCCCCGCCTTCTATCTTCATTTTACAGGATAATCCTGTAAAACCCAAGTATTATTTGTGATACCGAGCAAAGTAAATAGTAATTAGACGTTTATTCTTGTAAATCTTTCGATTGATTTCATCTGTGGTTAATTTCTTCCCTAAAAAAAATTCAAAATTCATATACTATCACCCTTTCAAAAATATATTTTGTTATGCCGTTAGCGAAACAGGAATGGGATAAGCCACAATGATTTAGGGGGAATCATTGTAAGTTTCCTGCTTCGCTAACAACATAACAGACATCACTGACTTTTCTATCTTTCATCAAATGACTTCAAAGGCTCATTGACTGTAATCTTCCGTGGTTTCCAATCAGAGAATGCTATTAAATAATACTCTCCAGAACTTAATGCTAATACAGCATACTCATCTTGTAGGCGTTCTTCCTTTGGTTCTAGTATGGTATATTCATTAGACTTGCAGTTAAATTTCGCTTGTATGGCCTGATTCTTAGCTTTTTCATCTGATATATTTACTAGGCGATTAATGAGTTTAACACTAACCCAAATCAGAAAACCGATCACGACTAACAAAAGAAATATCTGCGTGAAATTAGCATTCTCTATGCTCCAATAATAGTATTTTATTTTCTCAGTAAAAGATAGATTTTCAAATTTAACTAAATAATAGTCTATGCTACCATTATCATTAATAATCCTACGCATCAATACTCTCCCCTTATTTGATTTATGCTGTTAACGAAGCAGGGAAAAAAAACGAGAAAAAGGGTAAACTCGGAAAAAACACCCTGCTTCGTTAACAGCATAAAAATTGATTTTTTAAAGCACATGTTTTGCGTATCCACCGCATATGTACAAAATCATTAAATCAAAAGCGTTTAAGGCAACCGGAACGCTCTAACCCTGTATCAGCAAGCTATGCCCCATCATAGCAGCCTGCTCCCCATCCAACGATGGATCATGGCAAAGCGTGCTAGAAACATCTGATACTGTTTTACCGTTTATGGCGTTTTACGGTCAACCTGTGGGTACGGTGGTTTATCGAGCTCCCACCAAACGATTCTATCTAGCATATATAGTACCAATCGACATGCTAGGTAACAGGTTCTAATTCCCTTTCTATCGGGGCGAAGTCCCCTGCTACAACTGTTATATTCCTATTAGGAAAATTGTCAATGAACAATAAATCAAGCTATTTTACATAATTTACGGAAATCTTTTGGCTCCTTATTCGTGCAAGGAGATGATTCCGTACATACACGGTGGATACCTTTTTATAAACCAAGACTTGCGGGGCAAAAGCCCTCCTGATACCGGAGTTCATGCCCCGGATTTTGGCGTTTTGCAATAACTTTATTTTTAAAGGTCCGGATATTACGAACCTCGTAATATAAATCAACAAAAGGCACAATACTCCAAGAAGGCGCAAGACGCCTTGCCATTACATCTTCATATTGATGTTCTAACGATGCGAGATCAACAATCCACTCTTCACGATTAAATAATTTTACATATACGCGATCGACGAACTGAAAATCACGAGGGGTGATTATGTCCGTTTTTTTTCGAGCGACAATACGACGTTGACGATAACGTTTCCCGTTACTAGAATGAACGAGCTTCGCATAGGAAGGGAAAGTTGTTTTTTTCACTGTGCTCCCCTTAGTGATGATTTCCTTCCGAACACTGGTTTTAGTGGCAGCAATTTGTATATTTGTTGAGACAAGCATAGCTCGTAAAACCGGCACGTCTGGATTCTCTGGATTGGAATTAATTTTAGTTTGTAGATCCTTTTTTTCTTCTTGCAAAGTAAATAAATCCAAAATATATTTCCCCCTCACCTAACTAATCGGCATGCTGACGATTAAACTAAAACAAAAAAAGCGCTCTACCACAGCTTGTGATAGAGCGCTTCATTAGAATCATTCAAAACATAGATGTATCTCGTAAAAGTATACAAAGATACCGTGGATATTCGTATTTGAAAAAGTACAGTCTCTCCCTAGTAAATAAAGTATATAACTAAGAACAGACATTCCTTCCCAAACGCATCTATATCTGATAGAATGTTCTATTGAGACGACCTTCAGTGTGTGCTGTAGGTTGGTGGCTTTCGCCACGGGCTCTTAGGTAACTTTTCCGCCAAGTCAAGTTATCTTTGGGCCTCTCGTTTAATTTAAATCGGCAACATGCTTCTTGAACCCCTTAACTGTAGCATCAACTTTACAATTTTGCAAATACTTTTTGTGAAAAAGTTATTTTTTGCTTGGTAACGTTGTCAAGAAACTTGGTTAAAACCATGATTACATATGGATTTTGCTATCGAAATTTTTTTCTATAAAAAAATAGAATAATATGTTAAACTTAATATTAGTTTAGATTAAAGGTAGCCTATTATGCTGTGATAGGCTGCTTTTTTTATTTATCGGTAGGATATGTATCTATCCACCAATAACACCATTACTGAACACACTTATGATTGTTGCGGCATTTACCAATAGCAATGTAATCATTCAAAATCACCTCCTACAACAATTCTAGCACAAAAAATAGGGCTGAATTAAAAGTACCCGAAAAAAGGTACCTCTGTAAAATATTATTTCAAGGAGTGAGCTGCATGAAAGCAAAAAAATACGGGAAAACATTTAAACTCATTCGAGAAAACTTGAATTTGCCACGTAGCCAAGTGTACGAAGGTGTAATGGCGAAATCGAATGCCCAACGATTTGAAAAAGGAGAGCAAGATTCTAGTTTTGAAAAAGTGGCGATCGTTCTGGAAAGAATCGATTTATCCTTTGATGAATTTATTTATATTCATAACGGGTATCAGGAGTCTGAGAAGGAAAAGTTCATACATGAGTTTGTCAATTTAAAAGACACAACAAATTCTACAGGAATTACTGATCTTAGAGATAAGTTAATTGCTTCTGGCGCAACAGATAACACATCTTTTTTAGGTCATTTACGGGTCGTTTTAGAAGCATTCTTACTCTACAACAAAGAACAAGAATTTGACAATGCCAAGAAACTCGCTGATCCTATTTGGAAGCAATTAGAAGAAAAAAGATGTTTGGTATTACAACGATATCCTGATTATGGCCAATATATACTATGTGTTGGATGAAGATGCTGTAGTAACTATCATCGCCAAAATGCTAAAAGAAATTAAAAAATACGCAGGCTATAAAAACTCCGTGAATTTGGATACTGTAATTTTATTAAACTATTGTCTCTATCTTTCAAAACGTGGAAAAATATTAGAAACTGAACCCTATGTATTGAGAGCCTTAGAAAACGCAAGGAAGTATAAGCAGTCTGACTATTTAATTCAAGCGAAAATGAAATATGCTGAGTTACTTTGGGCTAAAAATCAGAAACAAGAAGCTAATGAGATTGTAGAAAAAATGTATGCTGCCTTAGAAGCTCTTGAACGTTGGAAATTACTACAAGATTTTAAAAAGGATTGGGAAAAAATAACGAATGAAAGCCGCAGTTAATCACATAAATCGCGGTTTCATTCGTCCAAATTTAAGATTATCATAATCATCCTCGTATCCTTATCTCGCTTATTAACCAATTAGTACAACATTAATCTCCAATCACCCATGGCGACATACGCCTTCACCCCTTTTGCATTCTATCTATTGCTGCTGTGTCATAAAATGATAAAACAAAATAATCTAATAATTCCAGAGATCATTTTATCTCACCATTATAGAAATCTAATGGATCATTGTGTGCCAGCAAATACCCACCTTACTTAATATCCATAGATTATCTATATGAATCAAGCGTATCATAAAAAGCATCTAATAAACCATATTGTTCGTAAACGTAACGATTTCGTTCGTGAACGTAAAAATAGCTATTCACACTGACCATACTCTTAAGATTATAATAACTTTACAATGCATGTAGGAGTAGAAATGTTCCTTATTTCTAGCAAAGTGAATTATCTAACAAATACTAAAAATTTGATCCTACAAGGATAAATCATAAGATTTCTGTTCTAAATTGCTGAGAATTAAGTCAAGTAACTGAACAATCCAGATATGATTTCATAGAAATATAGACAAAAGGCTTGATTCTGGTCAGAAAAAGTTAATATTTGGTATACCTACTCAGACTAATGTTTGCGTTTTTTTCATACAGATTCTCCTCGAAGTTTACGTCGCATAGCTTCGACTTCAAGCTTTAATTGCGTTTTACTTTTTTCCGGTACAGCGTTCACTGGGGCAGGAGTAGACTTGTCAAACCAATCTGGCAAGACTTCTTTTCGAACAAATGGTATCTTGACTGCTTGGTGGGCCGACTTTTCTTTAGGGACTGCAGCAATGTTTTGTTCTTTTTTTCTTTTTGTGCGGCATGTAGCGCATTTGTAACAGCAGCACGCAAGTATGCGGATGGATTGGCAATGGACGTATAGCTTTCTTTAACTTGAACTTCAGCTAAAACACGTTGGAAAAGCGCTTTATTCATGCCAGGTTCTTTGGAGCATTCGATAAACACAGAATGAATTAGGGAATCTGAAAACCTTGATAACTGTTTAGAACTGGTAAGGGATAAGTTAGAGAATAAAGATACGTCTTTTTTTTCGGTTGTGTCATCGCTTGTCACTACAGGCTTTTCCATGCTTTTTTTAGTAAGTCGGTGCGTGTCATCTTGAGTAACATGTTGTGTGACAGGAGCAAGAATTTGAAAAATAGACGCACCTCTCCCACCATTGATGGATTTACGGTAACTTGGTATAACAGCGATCATGTCAAGCTCACGCAAAGTTCTGAGTGCACGGGACACTGTTGTCACTGTCATATTGATCTTAGTTGCGATGGTTTCGCGATATATCGTGCATGCACCGTTATAACGGATCGCACATGCTGTAATATACTCTAATACAAGGCGAGTCGATGTATTAAGTCTATAGTCAGCTAAATATGTATCAACTGTTTCTCGTAACTCTTTCTCTGTTTCGAATGTTTGGTAGTTATTTAGTCTTTCTAAACCCATTTCAATAGCCTTCTTTCTAAAAAATAATTTTTATCACAATAAAAAATAGTTGGCAACTACGTGAGATTGCCAACTATTTTCATAGTTTGTCTATAGCAATTCACATCAAAGAAACCCATGTGTCCCAATGATCTGAATTAGCATTTGAAATCAGTTAGAAAGCATTGCTAAATAAGCCGAAATGTGCTATAATTTTTTTTATAAAATTCCGCTGCGAAACGAAATTTTTAAAAGCCAAAAAATTAAGCCATAATGGATTCTGATTGGGATCACATATTTTAATGATTCGGTATCAAATGTACGCCAATACATTCGATTACCGGATTATTTTTTTACTTAACACCAAGATAACAGAGATAATATATTTTTGCAAAGGTTTATTTTACACGCAGATATTAAGTACTACCTTAATCATCTTTAAGTTGTAATTATATACTACTTTAATTAATAATTAAGAGCTACCTTAATTATTAATTATCTACTACTCTTATTTCTCTCTAGATTTAATTAAGGTAGTCCCTAAAAGGGGGTATTATTTAATTAAGTACTACCATAAATACTCATAATTACACAGGCTGTTGCTGTAGTGTTTCAGGGTGTATAAGGAGATTGTTCTTTAAGTACATTTGAAAGAATATAATTATAGACTACCTTAATTCCATATTAGTTACTACTCTAATTATATAATTATGCGCTACTTTAATTAATAATTAAGAGCTACCTTAATTATTAAAATGTTAGCAATTAAAGTAGCATATAATTAAAGGTTTTATAGATTAATCTACTACCTTAATCAATATTCATATTTACTTAAAGTTGTGCCAGTTAACATACTATATTATCTACTACTGTAATTAATAGATAATTATCTACTACATTAATTCGCTATTAGTTACTACCTTAATTATATAATTATCTACTACATTAATTAAAAATACCTACTACCTTAATTAAAAGAAAACACTAATTAAGAGCTACCTTAATTAGTGTTTTCTTTTAATTATCTGCTACTTTAATTATTGAGTAATCCCCAGCTTGTTCTTAGATCATTCATTGTTTTGGCCTCTATTTCTTCTGTAGATTGAATGATATTCCCGTGCTCATCTGTTTGAGGAATTGTAGGATTTTTTTCTCTATATAGACTTAATTCCTTCGTGATATCGTTAATAAGGTCACGCTTATCTTCTTTGGTAAAGTTGACTTTAATATAATCATCTAAAGCAATTCTTAAAATCTCATCACGAGTATGTTGCGCAAGATATTTTTCAGAGAGTATTCTCGATGTAGAATTCAGAATGGCTGAAAGTTTTACTGGTTGCGATGCTACATGTACACGATCAAAATTTCTTACTGGTGCACCTGCACCTTTTTTTATTTTTACGTTTGACTTGTACTACCTTCGGTGATTCTTCATTCGAATTCACAGGGGTGTTTTCGGATTGTACTGTTTGCTGTGTGTTGCTAATGGTATCTGTAGATTCGTTTTGTAGCTTTACTTGTCTCTTCTCTTTCTATATTTTCGAGACTTGGAGTAGGGGAGGAGGCTTCGTTTTCTTGAGTCTTTGTTTCTGTTTCTACTGTTTCAGTGTCAGGCAAGTTGACTTCATTTTCCTTATCGGATGCCTTTTTTTGTTGTGCCGCCTTTTTTATTTGTGCTAATCCTTTATTTCTGTTGCCAAATATATTCAAATCCTTGATATCAGCCATAAAATAATCTCCTCCTCACTTTTAGTTATACCAAGTCTCGTGTTCTTCCAGCTCATCTAAGATGGAAATAAATAATTCGTGGCAACGTTTATCCCATTGTTTTAGTTTGCCCTTCATAGTTTTTTCCATGGTTATGCCAGATCCGTCGTAGCGTTTAAGTCGTGCATTTTTTAGAACTACATTTTTCAACAGGTGGTCTTGATATGTTTCTTTTGCTAACTCATACATTTCCTTGTCTACAGCATCGCCGCTTTCAAGCATAAATGGTATTACCCCAGCAATCCTTAAATTAGTGCCAAATTCTTCTGTGAAAAACTCCATATATTCCAAATATTGCATGGCATTTCTCATTGATTTTATTTGAGTTTGTAGAATAACTATTGCCCAGTCTGCTAAATACATAGCAGACTTACTGTATACAGATATGGAAGGGGGAACATCTAAATAAATAATATCATACTCCTCAAGTAATGGGGCTAAGCGTGATTCCATGTATTTGAATTGATCTATTGAATCTGGATATTCTTTTTTTACCCAATCATCATACATTTCGAAGGACATATCTGCTGGCAGAATATCAAGGTTCTCTACAACTTGATATACGGCGTCTTTTGCAGGGACATTTTCCATTAGAACATCTGCAATCGTGTACTCATAATCAAGAAGTGTTTCATCATTGCTAAAATTCATTTGTGTCAGATTCATAACGTCAGATGTGTTACCTTGCATATCAAGGTCTATAATTAGTGTCTTTCTATTTTTTGCTACTGCTGATTCAAAACCTAACATTTGCGCTGCAGTACTTTTACCTACACCGCCTTTGAAGTTACCAATTACATAAACTTTTGCTTTCATCAAAATCCCACCTTTTCTTTTTATGTACTACTTTAATTAATATTATAACATACTACCTCAATTAAATAAAGGAAATATAATTAAGGTATCCTTTAATTATATGATTTTATAATTATGTACTACCTTAATTAAGTGGAATTTTTAATTTGAAAATTCATAGTAGGACTGATTGGAATGGGGGAGTCATTCTGCTTCCGTTAAAAGATTCATAGCATGCTTTTTTCCATTGACTCTTAATATCTATGTTAGCAGCGATGTGGTTTCAAACTAGCATATTGAATTCCAAGGAAACAACATATTCATGCGCCTCCATATGTTGGTGTACATGAATATGTTGATGTGTATAAATATCATTATAAACATAATAGCTAGCTTAATTGTTAAAATGACAATAATTAAAGGTTACCTTAATTAATATTTTTATTTATGCTAACTCATACTAGTTAAAGCTATCTATTAGTTACTACCGTAATTACTGATAGATTACCTACTACTTTAATTATTGAGTAATCATTAATTTATTATATGACTGATTGCTGAGCAGGGGAGCAGAATTTTCATGGCTATATGTACGTCCATGTTGATCCATATGTTCATATTTACGTGTATCGACATCAACATATTAATACTGGCTACATGGAATTTTATATGCTAGTTTGAAAAAAAAAGATGCCAACATAACTATGTTGAAGTGCACAAATAAAATGGAATCTGAAAATTTCACCAAAGTATAATATCTACCTTGTTGTATTAAGAAATTACCTACTACTCTAATGTCTAATAGGATAATAATTAAAGTAGTAGGTAATTATTGATTGATTCGAATATTTATCTGCTACCATAATTAATATTTTTGATTCACCACTATCTAATAGATACTACCTTAATTATAAATTATTGCCTGCTACTTTAATTATCCTTTTAAACACACATTAATTCAATTATAAGGTGAAACTATGTAGTTGCTTGATTGCTAAGTAGGGGAGTTAGATTGATTTTCCTTATTGACCAATGGTTGTAATTTTTAATTGTTATATATTACGTCATAGCGTATAATATGACTATGAAGAATGAAAAGGAGGGTTCGTATGATTCAAAACGAACGTCCAGAATTCGTAAAGGCCACATCTTCTGCTAGCCTGGAAGAGATCGCACGCGATTACAATGAAGCCTTTAGAAATGGATTTGACGTATCCACTGAAGAAATTGCTACTTATTTAGGCGTTACTGATCGCTGGATTGCTCGACACCTTTATGAAGGGATTAAGTACCGATATATTAACAGCGTCGCAAGGCGCGCACTAGCGACATACGGCGATAAAAACTTCAAACACCTATACACATACAAAAAGAAGATTTTTAACCGTAAAGCCTGGCAGACGCATCTCCTACAACATAGTTTTATCGAGACTGATGACGGCTCATTACTACCAGCAGGAAAGCTTCCAAAAGAGCTAATTTCCTGCACAGAAGCCGCAGCCAAATATAATATCACTCGTCCGACCTTTTATAAGTATACGAAAGGGAAAGCCACCAAATACCTGGTGTACGAGCTCAAACGCTATAGCAGCCGGGAGATTGAGCTACTATTGCTCGATATGTAATACGAAATTGTCTAAGTCTGCATACCAAATCCAAATAAATATCTTAATTTTGGGTATAATAATAGGGGAGCCGTTAAGCACCCCCTCTGAAGATTATCCAAGTAAAAACACTGCAATAGTCAAAGCGTAATTCAACCATTTCAACATCTTGAACAACCGTGATTTATTTTGTCCCTTAGTCTCTAGAACTAAGATTACGCCACTCAACAAAATCACACCAAGTCCGCACGCCACATGCAAGACCGGATTTAAACCAAACATAGAAAAAACATATTGTCACAGTGCCACGCCACGGCACGACAAACTTAATCACAAAAAGAGCTTTCCAATCTTCTCGCTAAGTTAAACGGGGATTTGGAAGGCCTTTTTGTTTCTTCAGTTTTCCATACTATCTTTACATGGATCATTTCAAGTAATAGAAGCAAGACTAAAAAATGCCCCCAAACCGATTTCCAAGCTTGAGAGCATTTTATGGTGGCTAGCACACCAATTTATTCTTCGTCTAAATTATAGCATGCTATCAAGAATAGGGGAAGACCATAAATTTTTTCTAGTTTACATAACCTTTATTATAGGAAGTTAACAGAATTTTCTGTATAAATATTTTTAATATTAACGTACTGACTCTCTCCAAACTAGGCTTCGTTGGGCATCAATTTTCCTTTTCTGAAGGTATCCTTCGTATGACTTGAAAGAAAATCATTTGATAGCAAAGTATCGAGGATGCTAAGCATTATACAATGCAATCAAGGTTATATTTCCTTTAGATAATTAAAATGTGGCGAAATGTTCACAATATATATGTATTTTTTGAAAATAACGGATTTCCCTTCTTTATTTTGTATAGTAACCTAGATAGTATCTAGGACATACAGTTTATGCTTCAATCAATTTATTAGAGCGCACCTTATGGCATAGAAATGCCAATGAATGGAGAGAAATCACTGTGTTTATAGTTTTTAGGGCCCTTAGTATCGTAATAAATTAAGATTGGAAACCTGTTATATGTACTAGATCATTATTCATAAAGGGAGACGGGAAAAATGAAAAAATCAAATGTGTTAAAATTGTTGTTAGGGATTGCTTTATTAAGCAGCTGTATAGGCTATCCAATTTCAACTCAAGGGGCTGAGTTGAAAAAGACACCTAGATGGATTATTGGATCTGATGACAGAATTATCGTTGGTGATACTACAAAAGCCCCCTATAACAGTATGGTCTTTATAGAGATTTCTGGAGGAGGGATTGGAAGCGGCGTATTGATATCACCTGATACAGTGCTAACTGCGGCACATGTCGTGTATAATTCAGCGACTAAAAGTTTTGCTTCATCAATAACTGTTTATCCTGGTTTTAATGCAGGAGTTGTGCCATTTGGTTCAGCTAAAGCTAAAGCAATGGTATTGCCTACTGAATATCAAAAAGAAGCTAGTTTTGATTATGATTATGCTATTGTTAAGTTAGATAGAAACTTAAATGTAGGTGCAACTGGTATTGCTGGCTTTTCTTCTTTCACCGATTTACCAATTACAATATCGGGTTATCATGGGGATTTAGGTGGTAAAATGGGCACTCAAACCGGACATATAAAAGAATACAATGAGAAAACACTGGTTTATGATGACTTAGATACCATGGGAGGGTCAAGCGGAGCACCAGTTTATGATGCTAGAAACTATATTGTTGGAGTAAATGTAGGTGGAATCGGCATTATTTATCCTGATGGCACTGCTGAGTATAAAAATATTGCTTCTAGGATGGGCGGAGAGGCCCTAGACAAATTAGGGAAATGGTGGAATTTTTCGGAATATGGGAATTTTAGTGGCGGATATATCTCTTGGCTTCCAGCGGATTATTCCCCTATTAACAATTTAGATGATATTTCAACACTAACATTACCCGTTAATTATAGAAACAGTGGGAATTCTCCCTGGTTTGATATTCAATTTAAAAATGGAGCACAATTTGTAAACTCAGAGACTGTACATTCAGAAAATAAGAATGTTGTTGAGTACTTGAACTACGATAACAATATTGCTCGGTTTAAAATTAATGGAGTAGGTAGCACTGATATTGTTTTTTACAGCAAAGATGGGACACAAAAATATACTAAAAAGATAAATATTACAAAAGCAGCTGCATATACTAATGTATCATTGAATAAGAATTATGGAGTAGCCACAGCAAACATATTAACTAATAATCAGCAGTTTAGTTTAGGTGCTCTTATGACTTCTCAAAAAATAGATTTAACACATGATTTTGTATTTGATACAACGTTGGGAATAGGAAGTGGCCAAGGGGATGGTGTTTCTTTTGTTATAAAAAACACACCATCAGCAAATTCATTCGGTGGTTCCGGCGATGGTTTGGGGGTATCTGGCTTGAGCCAAACATTAGCCATTAGTTTAAGACATCAATCATGGTACTCTCCTCCTAGAAATAGTGTAAGTTTTTATGATGGTAACTTCAAAAATTATGTAAATACCACACCAGGAACTGGAACAAACTCTGATTTACACGTTAGATGGACTGCATCCACGCAGACATTGAGTTATGTTTATAGAGGTGTAACATCTAGTTATAGGCTTAACGATTTAAACCAGTTCTTTGGAGGGACATCAGCTTATGTAGGATTAGTTGGGGTCACAGGGCAAGCTAGCAATGTGCATTTAACCTACTCGCCGAGATTGACTGCTGTTGTTTTTCAGTAATTATAGAATAGATTAGTTTATACATCTTTCCTAGAGAAAGATGTCATGGGTTGATTTTTTACCTTGAACTTTTCTATCTGCTTGCAGGTATCATTTTTAAACAATGCTAACGAGTTTAAGATATACTAAAGATAAGTAGGCAAGACCATGGCCATGGTCTTGCCTACTTATCTTTAGTATATTGTTGTTTCTAATTCTAGAAGGAATAAAAGAAGTTTATTTAAAGAATAGAAATATTATTGGTTTTAAAACCACAATTTGTTAGGAATCATTATCTTTTTCTGTGATGCGGGGTTTGTCAAGAAAAGTGTGTAATTAAGAAATAGAAATGTAATGCGACACACGATTCTTAAGAGAATCCAAAAGAAGAAGTTGGTTCATGACGAGTGACCAGTTTTGGATATGTCCCTCTGCCCACTTCGCGTGCAGTTCCTTGACGCGTAAATACAGGACTTTTGAGTAAGGCGTTTTTC
>NZ_AODL01000031.1 GCF_000525995.1 Paenilisteria riparia FSL S10-1204
TGGTGATATTGAGCTCCGCAGAAATATGCACCAATTCGTTCGCTAAGGCAATATTCACATCGCGGTACGTGTTTTCCATCAATTTTGACATTTCAGCTGTTGATGCTGTCGCTTCAATCAATTCGCCCTGCACGAAGGTACTATAGATTTTCTTTCCAGCTTCAGTACATGCCGGTGTGACACCACCAATAATACGGTTATTGTAGATTAATTCGTGGATAATTTGACCTGGTAGCACACGCTCAGGACAGTGAACAAGAAAGACATCCTTTCCTACAATGAGACCTGTACTTTCAATGAGTGGTAAAATGTGATCTTCAGTAGAGCGGGGAGCAATAGTAGACTCAATAATAATGGTATTTCCTTTTTGGAGAATCGGTAAAATATTGGTTACTGCGGATAAAACGTAGCTTAGATCACATGATTTCAAGGCGTCATTTTTGTTCGGTGTGGGAACCGATACGATAAATGTATCTGCCGGCTCTACAACCAAACCAGCCTTGAATGTACCATTTTGAACAGCTCTATCGAGTTCCGCTTGCAATCCTGGTTCTTCGATGTGGATCTTACCTGTATTCAATTCTTTAATCACTTTCTCATTCACATCAATTCCTAAAACATCTTGATTGTGATTGGCAAACATGATTGCGGTTGGAAGTCCAATATAACCTAATCCTATAACAACTAATTTCAATATATGACAACCCTTTCTGGTTGGTTTTTTTTACTTCGCTTCTGGAATTGTAATAGACCAGCTTGCTTGCTCTTTACCCATTGGGGCGTATAAGAGTGTTCCATTTTTCACATTTTTCGGCAGTTCGAAATAGGCTTTTCCTGTTAGTTTTTCATTTGGTTTGAACTCATCACCAAAGTTATTCCCTTGTGGGAAAATGTCATAAGTTTTGTCACCAGATTTAATTTTGAAATCACCAGCGCCAACACCTACTGGAGCACTATCATTATTTAAGAAGGACATCGCGATGCTGACCATATTTTTGTCTTTTTTCACACTTTCTGTGGTTTTGATGTCACCGATTTTCATATCGATATTGTTGACTGTTTTTGTTTTGAATGTTTGTTTGACTGTTTCTTCTGTTTTTGTCTGTTTAGCTTGATTGTCTTCTGTATTCCCACATGCGCCTGCAAATACGAGCGTTGAGGCTGTTATTCCTGCGATTAAAATTTTTTTTCATTTTTGGTGCACCTCATTCATTTAATGACATAAGGGGAGTAAAGCTCCCCCCCCTTATGCTTCTGTTATCTTATTGTGTAATTGTTACTGGAGTTGTATTAATTTGTCTACCACGGTTATCAAGTCCGATTACTTCTACAACGTCTGTTGGTTGTAGATTGAGGGCTTTGATGTAGTATTTGTAAGTTCCATCTGGTTGAACAAAGGCAACACTTGCTTGATCTGTACCGTTTACTTTTAATGTTACTTTATAAACGTCACCTGTAGCTGTTCCAGTTAGATAGCTATCACCAACTTTTACTCCGTTAGCTGCCACTGTTCCTGTTGCTACGTTAATTGTTACTGGTTTACTGTCTAATAATTTACCTGCTGCATCATAAACGTTTACTTTCACGTCGTCTGTCCCATCTTTTATTAAACCTGCCGCATAATAATGGATAACATTTCCGTTAGCTGGGATTTGGCTGTATTTAACTCCATTAACTTCCAATTCCACTTTAGATACATCACCAGTGTACGTACCATCAACATAGGAATGTGTACCGATTTTGAAAGCTTGTGGTGTGACAGTTCCTTTTGTTTCGTTAGTTGCTGGCTTGCTTACTTGTACAGTAGCTGTGTTAAGAACTTCGCCTATAGCATCATATGCAACAACTTCTACTACGTCTGTCTCTGAAGTAATGAGTGTTTTTGCGTAGTATTGGTATGATCCTGCCGTTGCTGGAATAGCTGATTTCACAACACCGTTCACTTTAAGTGCGACTTTAGCTACATCTCCAGTAACAACTCCTTTGACATATGCATCTGTTCCTAGGACAAATTCGTTCGCTGTCACTGTACCTTCCGTTGCGCTGATTAAGACCGTTTTCGAGCTTACTAGTACGCCAGCAGAATTGTAAGCGTTCAATTTTACTACATCTGTTGTAGAATTGATTTGTGGTTTCGCATAGTATTTAACCTTACCGCCTGTTACCTTAATTTTTTGTAGTTCTGTTCCGTTCACTTCTAGAGAAACTTTCGCTACATCACCAGTGTATGAACCTGTTACATAGCTGTCTTTACCAAGTTTGTATCTGTCTGCAATTACGTTTCCTGCTTGACCGTTGTTTTTTGTGACAGTTACTGGTTTTGTATCTAATACTTTACCTGTTGCATCATATGCAGTTACTGTTACAACGTCTGTAAGATTCAATATTTTATCTTTCGCATAGTATTGGAATGGTGATGTTGGTGTGTTAATTGTTTGTTTAACTACTCCATTCACTGTGATGCTCACTTTCGCTACGTCGCCTGTGAATGTTCCTTTAACATACGTATCAGTTCCTAAAACATATGCATTCGGTGTGATTGTTCCTGTTGTCACTGGTTCGGCTTTCACGTTTACTTTTGTTCTTTGTAGTACTTTACCTGTTGCATCATAACCGATGATATACACTTGATCGGTTGGTTTTGTGATGTTATTTTTTTAGCATAGTATTGGTATGTGCTACCAGATACATTGATTGTTGTGAATTTCTTTCCGTTCACTTCCAGTTGTGCTTTCACTACATCACCAGTTAAAGCACCTTTTACATATCTGTCCTTACCAATTGTATAATCGTTCGCTGTGATTGTTCCTTCGGTTATCTCTGTTTTTCCAACAGTCACTGTTGATACAGAACTTACTTGTCCATTTTTAGATTGAGTGGCATTAATGATATCTCCTTCTTTTATATCATTCAATACGAATGTCGCATTTCCATTCGAATCTGCCGCTTTTGATGTCTCTGTACCGTCTGGGAAAGTGAGTGTAATGGTTGCACCAGGTCTTCCACTCACTGTTACCGACTTATCACTTTCTTTGATTTCTGGAATAGTTGGCTTAGTAATTTCAACCTTTCTTTCATAGTTGTAGCTGCCTTGCCCACCTTCAGTTTGATAAGCTCTAATTTTCTCTCCAGCTACTAGTGAAGGGGTCGTAAAAATAACTTCCCCAGTAGCACCGGCTACTTTATTTAGTATAGTTCCATCTGGTAGAATCATTGAAACCATCGCACCAGGACTGGTATTTGTTATAGTGACTGTTGTATCTCCATCTTTCATTGACTGAACAACAGGCATTTTCGGTCTAACATTCACCTGGATTGTTTTAGTAGTAGTGTTACCACCACCATCTGTAACAGAATAAGTTACATTATAAGATCCACCTTTACTTGTATCTACATTATTATCAATGACTTTAATCTTATTAGTTATATCGCCGTCTTCAACGTCTGTAGCCGAAACCCCATCTAAAGGAGAAAAATTTTCACCAGCGTTAATGGTTTTGTCTGACGCATCAATTATTGGTTCCTTACCAGTATTGACAGTTAATGTTGGATTGTAAAGCACATGTGTATTAGTTCCTTCACCTATAACACCAGTGAATCCAATAATCGCCTCTGTCCCACCGAAAACTTTATCCATATCAGTGACTTTATAGCTTCTGACAATCCCACTATAATCATAGGATAGTGTCTGAGTAGAGGAATTCCAATTAATGGTTAAATCGTAATTACCTCCACTTGGAAAAGAATTAACATAGCCGAAGAATCCAGCATCTTTTGTATAGAAACTCACATTATTTCTTGCCGGAGAGTACCATGTTTGATGACGAAAAGCTATTCCTAGCGTATTAGAAACACCTTTAAGCCTCATATCATCCCCTATAGGCCCAAATGTAGGGGTGTTAGCATTTTGCATAAAAAATGAAATACCATCAGCTTTGGATGCTCCACCTCCAATACCAAGCTTAGTTTTTAAAGTAAAACTATTTTTCAAATTGATTTTTTGCTTTGTTACAATATATCCATTAGAAAAGACTCCATTTTGTGTCAAAGTAATTGCATCAGAATAGGTGGAGTAACCTAATTTAGCGCCATCACCGAGATTACTAATATCAATTAAATTTTTTTCCGTTAATGCTCGAGTATCTGTTGAACTTTTAGAAACTCCAACAGGCGCTATTTCATTTGTACTTGCTGCCATTGTGGTTAAAGGAGCAGATGCTAGTACATTAAATGCCACTAGACCTACTAATATTTTTTTTTGTTTTATTATTCATAATTTCCCTCTTTTACTATTTTTTTTGTTGATAAAGACCCTGTCTCTGTTTCTTACTCATCTGTCGTACCTATATATATATACTACTTTTTCAGCATCACCTCTTTCATTGGCACAAGACCAACTTCCTCTAAATTTAGGTTAAAAGAAAGCCTCTCTTTCTTTATTCATCTCGTCTACAATAGCTAATTCATAAACGGCGTTCTCTTTATTAACTTCAATATCCTGCCCGTCTTTTCCCAAAAAACCTTCTTCTTCTAGTTCTCTACAAATTTTATATACAGTTGTCGATGTTACATTTACAAAATTGGAAATTATCTTTTTAGTAAAAACTTTCGGCAAAATAATATGATGCTTATCTTCTTTCCCATACAGTTTCCCAAGATAAGCAATATTAACCTTAATCCTATCTTTCGCATCAGTAACTTGTAGTAAATCTCGTTGAATCATGTATTGGTTCATGATTTTTATATCGTTATATAAAAAGAAGAGACCTTCTTGTAGGTGAACCAGTTTTAACATCACATCTTCTTTTGTGAATCTCAATAACAAGCTGCCAGTTAAAGCTGTGACAGTAAAAGAAGATTCTTCATTTACTAAGATATTTGTCATACCAATCACCTCAGACTCCTTCAAAAAACCTTTGATTCGTCCTTCTTTCGCTACACTAAATAAGCCAGATTGGATGAAGTACATGTATTTGTGTCTATTACCCTCTTTCAAAATGACATCCTGCTTATTTACTCGGATTATTTCATGATTTATGGGGTATAAGTTGTTGCCTACTAACAATTTTAGTAGCTGGCAACTATTAAATTGTCGACCAATCACATGTTTATCAAATAACTTTTGATATGGCATTTTCTCACCTCCTTTTTTACAAATAAGCACAAGTCACCTCACTTGTTTATCTTAACACTTTTTTTTTTTCAAAAACATAAGTGGTTATGGTTCACATAGCAATATTTCGAACGTTTTGTGAACTTATATACTAACTGTATAGTTCAAATATTTAGTTTTCCTGTTCTTTTTTCTGTTTCTCTAACTTATATTATTATTGTACACACAAAACCTCTTCTCATATGTAAAAAAATAAAGATTAAAAACTAATAATTAATTTAAAATGCATCACTCAAGCGAAAAATTCTGTTGAAATGATATTTTTTGTAAAAAAATGTTAGAATGAATGAGAATGCTACGAATAATTTAGACATATTTATGAAAGGAGTTTTACACATGAATGCCTTATTCGACAAAGAAAAGAATAAAATGATTCAAATCATGCTGTACAGTTTAGACTCACCTAAAATAGCTTTTAAACAAATGTTACGTGATTTAGAGATAAGCACAGCTTCTGCCTACTCCTATTTAGAGCAATTGAATACATTCTTTATTAGCATTGATGATACATCGTATTTTAAAACCGAAAATCATATGTTGCTTTTTGTTCGCTCCAAAAATTTCACACTTCATAAACTTCTCATCCATTTATTTGAAACAAGCCTCTCTTCATTTATCTTCTTCAGTATTTTTTCAGAAGAACAATCATCTGTTTCCGATGTTGCTAAAAAAGCTTCTGTCAGTAGAGCCACCATTTATAATAAGATTAAACAGCTTAATAAATGGCTTATTCCAAAAGAATTGAAAATAATTTATAAACCACTTACAATCGTTGGTTCGGAACAAACAATCCGTCGCTTTTTTCACGAACTTTTTTGGACAATCTATAAATCTGAAAAAATCCCCCTACCAATCGAATATGACAAGGCAACGCTAGAAATTGAGATTATCGAGCGACAATTACACAACACGTTTTCTATCGTAGAGAAGTTATGGTTAATGCACTGGATTACCATACTAGCAAAGAGACGCTCGCAACATCGTTTTGTAGATGGCTTAGTGCCTCTCACTTTCACAAAACGTTCTAGACGTCATGTCATTGCTAAACGAGAGGAGATACCTGACTCTTTTTATCAAAATGAAGTTCATTTTGAGCTATCCATTATCGAAAGTTTTTTAGTGTCTGATCACCCTTTTTCCCCTTTTTTAAATGAATTTATTTTATTTCACCAGGCAAGACACACCGAAGAATGGTCTATCTTTCACGAGATTATGGATGCTCTTTTTCAGCATAATATTCCCAGCTTCATTAGTGGTAATACTTTACTTAAAGCGCGTGTGCTATCCCTAATCATACGTTCCTCTAACCCTCATTTCGATAGCACTGACTTTATTCCTCAACTAGAATCCCCACAAAAAAAATGCCTTTATCTTGGTTTATTTAACAATTTGGAAAAAGCTCTATCCTCTAGCAAATGTTCATCTTATTACTACAAGATTAGAAATAAAAAAGCTCTTGTACTTGGTATATATGATGCTCTCATCACTTGCTCTGAAATCAAAAATTACGAACCACCAATTTATATTAGAGTTGACGTGTTGAGTTGGGATAAGAAGGTACAGATTCAACATAAATTACGCACATCTTTCCCATATAACATCCTCTTTGACACAACAGATGCTTCACCCTTCACGCCGGATTTATTAATCAGCGATTTTTATTTGAGTGAATTTAGTAGTTATCCCTTTGAATACTATCTTGTTAATGAAGCTATCACAGACTTCGATAAAATAGAATTGGAAAAAATTATCTATTCTATACTTCATACAAAAATCAATTAATATACTGGAATGGTTATAACAAAATGGACATAAAAATTAAGAGCTTTTGAAAAAGGAAAAACTATTTGAAATAACTTAAATCTCAGGCTGTTAGGGGTAGAACCAGCATCTCCGAGCAAATCGGACATTACGTAATATTCTGACTATAATGAGTGGAATATCTTATGAATCGAGTTTCTTCTATTATTTACTATTGGCCACAATCTTAATAACGGATAGTGGCCTTATTTTTAATGCGAAGCAAGCTATGTCTACTGATCTTCTGTAGACATCGTGGCTAAGTCTTCTTTAATCCGATATCTCGTCGGTCTTGTTACTCGATTTTTCTCCGCAATGCGTTTGGTTGGCAAACCTTCTTCTAACATTCGCATAATCTGATGGTATACTGCCTGTTTTTGTGGATCTTTTGCATCTGCAGCGTATAAAATCGGCCGGCCTTTATAGACGCCTTTTTCCTTCGCTATCGCAATTCCCTGTGCTTGCCTTCTCTTACTTTCCATTCTTTCTCGTTCCGCAATCATCGCCAAGATTTAATGTGTATTTAACGTACAATGAAATAACGGCGAAAAACATGCTCTCCATACAAAAGCATATCTTTCACCGTTTACTATCATTTAGTCACCCATCAACTGTAAATATAGTTGGTAGTTTTTGTTGCCTCCAGACAAATTATAGACTGTTTGGAATCCCTTGTTTTTCAGTATGTTCTGGGCTGCATTGCCGGTTACGCCTTTATTACAGTAGGTTACTGTAATAACAGTGGGGTCAAGTAATGTTGCCTGTTCTCGGAGTTCGGACAAAGGAATGTGTATAGCATTCTTGACAGAAGATGCTTCAAATTGCTTTTTGGATCGTGTATCAATAATTTGCATTTTCTCGCCTTCGTTTTGCTTCCTAATGAGCATTTCAGGTGTTATCAATGGGTTATCATGTATCGCATTGTCCAAGGCCATCCCAGTATACAACACAGGATCTTTTGTTGTTGCAAATGGTGGAGCATACGCTAAATCTAAGTGAAATAGATCCGCTGCTGTTGCTTTAAAAGTGATGGCTGTTGCTAACACATCGATTCGTTTATCTACACCCTGTGTTCCTGTTATTTGAGCACCTAGAACACGTCCTGTTTTTCGATCAGCGATGGCTTTAATTGTGAGCTCTTTTCCACCAAGATAATCTGCTTTGTCAGGTTTGATATTGTAGAGCACTTCTATTTCAAAACCTTCGTCTCGTGCTTCCTGCTCGGTTAACCCGGTATAGGCAACGACCATATCAAAAACGCGTACAATCCCTGTACCCAGAATTCCACGGTGTTGTAATAATCCGCCAGTTAACGTATCTCCAGCAATCCGGCCCATTTTATTGGCTGTTGAACCTAAAGGTCGATATAACGGTTTTCCAGTGATTAAAGAGTAACTTTCTGCAATATCACCAACAGCTGATATATGCGGGATATTCGTTCGCATCTTTTCATCTATGGAAACAGCACGAGAGCTTCCAAGTGTTATATTGGTTCCATGTAATAAGCTCGTATTTGGTATTACACCAGCTGCTAGAATAATCATATCAGATTCTCTTTCGCATGCATGGTTATCTATCGTTGCCAAACGTTTTTCTTTATCTGTGCGCTTGATTTTCTCTATCGTTGTATTTAAAGTGATTTTGACACCCTGTTTCTCCAATACTTGTTGTACACGAAAAGCCATATCCCTATCAAGATGTTTCATTATTTGATTCCCACGCTGTATGATCGTCACATCGATACCACTCTGCTGTAACTGTTCGGCCATTTCTAGACCGATAAACCCAGCGCCGACAATGAGTGCTGTTTTCGGTTGCGTCTCCTTGATATAGTGGTGTATCGTGCTGGCGTCTTGAATATTTCTAACATGGAAAATATCCTTAGCATCTGTGAATGATTCAAAGGCAACAGGTGTCACTGGTTTTGCTCCCATGGCAAGTACCAATTCGTCGTAGAAATCTTCCACTGTTTCTCCTGTCTTCAGATTTAAAATATCAATTTTTTGTTGGTCAGGATGAATTTTCATGACACGATGCTCCGTATGAATCGCGACGTTATAGCGCTTTTGAAACCATGCTGCATTTCTTGGTGTTAGGGTATCTAATGTTGGAACTTCACCCCCAATATAATAAGGAATCCCACAAACAGAGTAGGATATATCGGTATCCTGATCGTATACCACAATCTCGTCTTCTTCCGTGTTTCTTCTTGCTTTTGCCGCCACACTTGTTCCTGCAGCGACGGAACCAATAATAATAATTTTCATAATACAAGCCTCCATTAATTCCAAATGAGTAGGGATAGATACAAACCTACGAGTGTGATAAATAGGACGGGAAGGGTGATAACAATACCAATTTTAAAATACATGCCCCAGCTTATCTTCACATTTTTTTGCGCTAAAACATGCAGCCATAAAAGGGTTGCCAAAGAACCGATAGGGGTTATCTTTGGACCTAAATCAGAGCCTATCACATTCGCGTAAATCATCGCTTCTTTCATGATTCCGTTAAAAGAAGTGTGATCGATAGCCAAGGCATTAATCATCACCGTAGGCATGTTATTCATAATCGATGACAGGATAGCTGCGATGAACCCCATGCCTATGGTGCCTGCAAATAAGCCATAATTTCCGATATGTTCCAAAGCACTTGCTAACACTTTTGTAATACCAACATTCTGTAAACCATACACCACAACATACATACCAATGGAGAAAAATACAATACTCCAAGGAGCGCCTTTTAAAACCGTTGTAGTATGGACTGCTTGACTATTTCTAGCAAGTAACAAGAAGGTTAGTGCTATGAATAAGGCGATAAAGGAAACTGGGATTTCCAAGAAACTACTTAAAAAATAGCCTGTAACTAGAACAGCTAATATTCCCCAAGAAATATGGAACATTTTCATGTCTTTGATTGCTGAAGCCGGTGTCACGAGTTCCGATGCATCGTATCTTTTCGGTAGCGCTCGTCGGAAATAAAGATACAATACAAGGATACTTGCAATTAAAGAAAAAAGATTGGGTATCCACATAATAAGCGCATATTGAGAAAACGTGATCCCAAAGAAATCTGCAGAAACGATATTTACTAGATTACTGACGACTAGTGGTAGTGATGTTGTGTCGGCAATAAATCCGCTAGCTATAATAAACGGAAATACCTTTTTTTCATCAAACTTAAGTGCACGTACCATGGCCAACACGATAGGTGTCAAAATTAGAGCGGCACCGTCATTCGCGAAGAACGCGGCTACCAAAGCTCCTAAAATGGCAATGAGTACAAACATTAAAATACCATTCCCTTTAGCGAGTCTTGCCATATGTAGCGCGGCCCACTCAAAAAAGCCAATCTCATCCAGGATAAGAGAAATGATGATAATAGCAATAAAAGCTAACGTCGCATTCCAGACAATACCTGTTACTGTTACGACATCTGTGAGCGTGACAACACCTACTAGTAGTGCGATAACAGCTCCTCCACATGCTGACCAGCCAATCGATAGATTTTTAGGCTGCCAGATAACAAATACGAGTGTGATTATAAAAACTAAAATAGCGAGTATGATTTGCATAATTCCCCCTTACTACTAGCGAAAAACAGATATTACTCGCTGGTGTGTTTCATTTATACTGAGTCATAGTTGGGATTCTCTCCAACCAAAATCAGTGGCTAGCATTAGCTTATAGGCTCTTTTTTCTTGTGTATGTTATTACAAACACACACTTCTTTTTCTTGCAAAAAAGAAGCTAGAACTTGTTGTACTTTCAATATAGATGCATCCCTTAAGGAATAGTAATGCCAGATTCCTGATTTTCTGCTTTGTACAATACCCGCTTGCATTAAAACTTTCATGTGATGAGATAATGTAGGTTGCGTGAAATCGAAATGTTCAAGCAAATCGCACGCACACAACTCCCCACAGGAAAGAATATCAATAATTTGAACTCTTTTAGGGTCGCTCATTGCCTTAAAAAGCCGAGCAGTTTCTTCATACGTCACAATAAACCTCCTTATAAATAGATACTTATCTATCTATAAATATAAACATCTGCAAGTGGAACGTCAAGCATTTCTATTCGTTTATGCGAAAAAACAGTCTATATCGTTCATTTTCAAGCAGCTTGTAGTATCTTTATTTATCTGGAAGTAACCTTTGCATACTTTCCTCTATTTGATATAATTTACACAATAAATCTTTGACCTAACAAAATGGATAGGGGAAACATCATGAAAAAAGAATGGACGATTGATGAGGAAATAGAAGCTTTTATATTGAGCGGTCGAGAAATGGCGTTTGTTACAGCGAAATACAGAGCTACGCGTATTGGGTTTGCTGTGATGCTAAAATATTTTCAGATGGAGCATCAATTCCCAGTAGAAAAGAAAGATATTCCACCTGATATGCCTTTGTTTATAGCGAAGCAGTTGCAACTGTCACCGGACGCTTTTACAACGTACCAATTTGATTCCAAAACCGCCTACCGGCAGCGACAGGAAATTTTACAATTTTGCGGTTTTCGAGAAGAAAATGAAGGGGATAGAAAATCATTGCAAGATTGGCTAGACGACAACATATACGAGTACAACCAAGATGTAGACTTGTTAAAAGAACAGATATATAGGAAATACCGCATAGAAAAAATAAGCATCCCTTCGGAATGGCAAATAGAAACGTTAGTACGTGGCCGTATTCGGCAAAAAGAGCAGCAGTTTTATCAAACAACCTACCAGCAACTTTCTGCTACTAGTTTGGAAAAGATGGATGCTTTACTAGCCTACTGGGGAGATTTAGAAGATGAGGAAAACGACAAAGAAGATACAACAAAAATCACATTTAGAAGATTAAGCTTAGGGCCTGGCCGCCTTAGTCAAGCCACCCTAGTCATGGAATTAAATAAACTGCAAACACTGCTCGACTTAGAGTTGCCAGATCATTTGTTTACGGATATTCCTGCTAAGATTTTGCAAAAATATAGACTACGGGCCACATCCGAAGATAAGACAGAAGTGAGTCGGCATAATGAGACTGTTCGCTATACATTACTGAGTGCTTTTTTCTGGCTAAAGATAAGGGAATTGCATGATAGCCTTGTAGAGTTACTCATTACACTCATCCATAAAATCGATGGTCGTGCGGAGAAAAAAGTGAAAATGGAATTAATACTAGAAGTAAAGAAAGTATTTGGTAAGAATAAAATATTGGTCCATTTATTGGAGAGTGCGCTCCAAAATCCCAATGGGATTATCAAAGACACGCTCTTTTCCGTAGCATCTCCAGAAATAGTAGGGGATATTGTCAAGGAATTAAAATATAAAAACTCCATTTATCAAGAGAAAGTACACTGGTGTATACGGAATTCCTATAGTAGTTCCTATCGTTCCGCTGTGACGAATATATTGCAACCGCTTCAATTTAAATCCAATAACCACCTGCACCAACCCGTCATTCAAGCGATTGACTTACTGCGGCAATATCATACATCCAAACAAATCACCTTTTCTTCTTCAGAAGATATTCCACTTGGTCCAGAAATTATCCCTAAGAAATGGTATGACTTGGTCATTAAAGAAGATAGCAATGGTGAGCTAAAAATCAATCGCATTAATTATGAAATATGTGTCTTACATGCGTTAAAAGATAAGTTGAAATGTCGTGAAATTTGGGTATCCTTCGCTTTTCGCTATCGAAATCCAGATGACTATTTGCCTGCTGACTTTGAAGAGAATCGTGTCCAGCACTATGAAACGCTTCAGCTGCCCTTAGATGGCGCAGAAAAAATAGACAGTTTACAGCAGCAGCTACGTGACAAGCTTCATCTACTGGACACAACGATGCCAGATAATAAGAAAGTGAACATATTGACAAAGAAAAACGGTTGGATTGCCGTCGCATCAAATGAATTAAGTCCGGATCCACATCAACTCACCTATCTGAAGAAAGAAATTACCGATCGTTGGTGGATGACGAATCTCATTGATATTATCAAAGAAACAGATTTACGAACAGGATTTTCGACGACGTTTCAAAGCCTTGCTACGTATGAACGTCTGGATCGAAAAACTGTTCAAAAACGGTTGTTGTTATGCTTATATGGTATTGGCACAAACACGGGAATACGACGTGTATCATCGGGTAGTCCGGACATCAGCTACAAAGATTTGCTGTATGTTAAACGGAAGTATATTCATACCGAAAATTTAAAAGCGGCCAACCAAAAAATTGTGAATGCCATTTTAACAGAACGTACAGAGAGTGTATGGGGCAAGGGTAGCACTTCTTGCGCTTCCGATTCTTCTCGTGTCGTAGCTTACGATCAAAATCTACGAACGCAATGGTTCCCAAGATATCGTGGTCCTGGCGTATCTGTTTATTGGCATATTGAAGAAAAATCCATGTGTATTCACTCGCAAGTGAATGCGCCAAAATCATCGGAAGTAGCAGCGATGCTGCATGGCTTACTTCATCATGGCACAGCAAAAGAAGTGGATCGCAATTATGTAGATACACATGGTCAAAGCGCTGTAGGGTTCGCATTTTGCCACTTGCTAGGCTATGAATTGTTATCACGTTTCAAAAATATACATGCGCAAAAGTTATATAAAGCATCGGCTAGTGATCGATATGAGCATATCTCCCCTGTTATTGCGAAGCGAGCCATCAACTGGGATCTTATTCACAGACAGTATAACGAAATGGTGAAGTATGCGACAGCGCTACGTATCAATACCGCAGATACCGAGGCTATTTTAAAGCAATTTTCCAAAAATAGTTCGCACCCTACCTATCTCGCTTTTCAAGAATTAGGTAAAGTGATAAAAACGATGTTTCTATGCGACTATCTCATGTCGGAAGAGCTACGAAAAGAAATTCATTCCGGTTTAAATACGGTGGAAAACTGGCATTCCGCAAGTGATTTCGTCTTTTTTGGCCAAGGTGGCGAAATTCGCCACAACCAATTGGAAGAACAAGAAATAGCGATGCTCAGTCTCCAACTCATACAGAATTGCATGATTTATATGAACACACTAAAAATCCAATCGGTGCTACGTAAAAAAGAATGGCAAAACAAGATGGAAGCTGAAGATTATCGGGCGCTAACGCCCATGATTTACAATCATATCAATCCATATGGAGAGTTTCATATTGATATGAACAAGAGAATACATTTATAATAAAAAGGCATGTCGGGCATCGCGTAGTATTCTGAATATTACGTAATGTCCGATTTACTCGGAGATGCTGGTTCTACCCCTTATAAGTATCAAATAGACCGCAAAACGTTCTATAGGCGAACACAAAAGGCTAACAAATATATAATCTTCGGTCTGAAAAGATACAGCGCTCGTGAGATTGAACATATTTTGCTTGATTCATTTTAAGAAAATGTACGTAATATAATGTATTACTAATATATTATATTACGTATTATTTCTATTTTGAACATTCCGGTCAATAAGACTGATTGAAAAATTAGTTGAATTCTAATTCACTTCTCTACGTAAATGGTGTATAATGGAATTATGATGTTGGCATATTCAGACGGGTTTATGCTACATTCTATGTGCTAGCAGCCAGTATTCTAGATACTGGCTTTTTTAATTGCATAGCAACTATTATTCGGCATTTAAGACGAAAAAGAACCAACGTTGCCGAGTATTGTTCGGATATTTTACGTATTTTGTCCGGCTGTAGCGTGCGATCGACCAGGAGAATTCCATCTAAACACGAACAATGCCCTTTTAAGCTTCGAACCATTTCTGAAACTTACGTTCTTCAACATAACGAATCGATTCTAATTCGATGACTTGAATATTCTCATTTGTTTGCACATGTAGCAAATCACCCTCGACGGCCGCAATCCGGCCAATAATATAAGGACCTGGCGATAAATCAGATGAATGCTGCTGAATAGCAAGTGTAGAACGATTTTGTATGACACTATTTAAGACTTGATAAACTAGTTCCTCGCTCATCACTTCTTCCCATTCATCTTCCACTTTTTCTAATTGCTCAATATGCTGGCTCAAAAAGAAACCACGCCATTTTTTCATATTATGATATTGTTTACCACTCATATTTTTCAGCCTCCAGTTCGAGATCCAATTCCAGCTGAATTCTATTTTCAGGATACCTAATTTCTACAATCTCTTTTGCCATAATTACACGATGATTGACTAGAAAAGATCTCAAGCTTTCATTGAGTAAAAATGCTTTTCCTCGGATAATTTCCTCATATGAGCCAATACATAAAACAAACTCTAGTATAGTATCCGCATGAATCGAATCTTTTACCAAGTTTTCCATTTCAGCCCATCGCTTTTCACTTAGGATTGGTGCCGTCGTTCTATAGTATTTTTTATCTCCCAAAACAATATAATCACTATTCCCCATATTTTCCAATCCTTTCGTAATTAACTGTTTCACCCTCTTATTATACAAACATACGTTCGCTTTTAGTAGTCACTAAAAGAACTATCTTTAGTGTGCCGCTCCTGAATCAAATCAGCTAACACTTTACCAATACAAAACATTTTAATCGCCTTAAAATGCGCCTATACAACACAAAAACTAGACACCTCTAAGGGTATCTAGCTCATTGGTTGCTTTTATGGCCATGTCGTTAAAACATTCTAGCGCTACGAATAACATTCTCAAAATCAGACGCATCATCCTGGCAAAGATATTTTCTCTCCTGAATCAACTTGGCCACGATAGCCTCCCCTGTTCGACTCTCAAAGGATTCATCTAGTTTTCGCTCCAGCTTTTGCATCGTGTGCTGCCATCCGTCAAAACTCGCATTTAATCGCTGGAGTTGTTGCCAATTTTCCTCTGCTATCAGATTCGTTCGCTTCTGCACCTGCTGCTGCATTCTCGCTTTTTGTCTGGCTCTTTCAATTTCCTTTTTATCTGCTTGTAGCGCATATGCCAAGCTACTTGCCCCTGTCTCAAAAGCTTTAGCTATTGCTTTATCTAATTCTTGTATTTGTCTATCCATCTTTACACCTTCCCAACGCTTGCCAACTGACTGCCTAATTCACTTGCTGATGCTTTCAGTGCGCCAACGGTTCCCCCGAGATACCGTGCTAAATCTTGGCCAGCTTCCTGATCATTTCGTTGCATTTCATACGCAGCACGACCGATTGCATCCGAAAACGTTAGCAATTCTTTTTGATGTGATTGCAAATTTTCGATTAGTTGGACCGTTAAATCATCGTTATGTAATCGATAAATCCCTTCGCGTTTGTGTACCGCGACCTCCTGAATCGCATCGTCTATTTCCGAAACCATCAACAAATCATACTCTCCGCCAAAGGTGGCATCTTCCAAATCACGCTGGAGCTTTTTCATATCCCTAGCTTCATCTTCTCGGAAGTCCTCTAGCGCTCGGATTACCTTCGTGATATCCTCGGCCATCGCGTGTAATTCCCGCGCGCTACGTTGAATGTCATCTGGAGATATTTTAAGCTTCACTGATCCGTTGCTATTGAATTGACCACGAAATCCGGTAGGCATGTGTGCATTGTACGGATCGCTACCACTCGCATTTTCACTGATAAATTGTTGATAAAAGACAAAGGCGCCTGGTGGCAGTGATCCAACGACATCGCCAGTATGTCTATAATCCTTAATCTGGTTGAAATAAGCACCATCACGTGCTTGTTGTTGTTCCTCTGCCGTTAATTTATTAAACGATCGCGCTGCGGCAAAAGTGGTGGCTTGCTTATTATATTTTACAGCACCATATTGTGCGAGTGCCCCACCTAGACTATGCCCTGTAAAGCTAAATTCTTCGGTATCATAGCTTCGCAATGTTCCTTTGATAAACTCCTGGTAATCAAAAAACTGATCCCCATACTCCGGCATTTTTTTTGTGGCCAAACTTGCATTGGTTTCCCAATCCGCCAATTCTTGCGATCCACGCGAAACAAAGACGATATTTTCAAATTTTTTTCAATTTCCCATTGCAAACATCGCGATACTCTTTTAAACGCACAACGGCTGCTGCCTGTAGCCCATTGTCTTTATCTACTGACTCTATTACTACCCAGCGAGACGCATCTTCTAAAATCATCGTTGTCAATTTCTCTTCCCGTTCTTTCGTTAATGGAGCCACAACATTGACTTTCAAATATTTATGTTTATAGATATTATCTGACAAGCCAAAATACTGCAATTCGCTTATATTGCTCATAAAAAGACTCCTCCCTATGTTATAATAGTAGTGGGGTGACGCTATGAAAAAATGGATATTGTATACTTCCATAATTTTGCTACTACTTATTATAATAACAGGGGGATGGCTATTTGTGAATCATCAACAAAAAGAAAAAGCGATCGACACGATTGCAAAAGAAGAACAACCTCGTATCGAGAAGTATATTCGCTATAATTACGATGATATTGAATCTGTTCATTTTACCGATATTACCATCAATCCAACTGGTATTCCACATGTGGAAGGCTATGTTAATAACGATAAGGATGCATGGTTTGATGCCGGCATCTATGACAAACATTTTGAAGTAGCATTGAGTCAAAGTGGGAAATTACTGATGATGTTAAAACCTGAATTTGAAGCCGAAGGTGCCGCCAAAAGTGTTTCTGAAATCGAAGCCGAAGAAAAAAATAAATGAAAATAACCCAGGGCTCACGAATTAGTCGATTGCTCTGGGTTATTTTTATAAATCTAACTGTCTATTCCATGCTAAATCTGCATTTTGAAAGTACTTCTATTCCTTTTCTTATGGTACAATAAAAAAGTCGTCTACCTTCAGGCGAACATTTTCGCTGAAGGGAGGTGTGAAATATGAGTATCTTATTTTCAAGTATTATTGCTCCGATTGTGGTTGGATGCGCAATTGCGTTTTTCAAACACATGTTAGAAGGTCGGCGCAATAACAACAAGTAGGCGACACTTCATTCTAACCTCAAATAAACACCCTAGCTGCGGTAACAGCTAGGGTGTTTGGGTGTGAATATGAGTATCTTATTTTCTACTCCATTATAACAACAAAACAAAGAAAAGTAAACTAACCCATATTGAATAAGGTTTAACGGCAAAAAATAATCATCAATCGCTTGACTGTAGTTTGATGGTTATCACTATTGTCGCCATCTTTAACGGTGCTACTATTGAGAAGTAATTTTAGCGCATCACTTCCTTTTCTCGATTTCATAACATGTTTCTTCTATAGTATTTAGCTCTTCCTTGATTCTATAAATCGTTGGCCGTGTCACACGATTTTTTTCTGCAATTTGTTTTATAGGAAGCCCCTCTTCTAACATTCTTACAATTTGATGGTACACTGCCTGTTTTTGCGGGTCCTTTGCATCTGCAGCATATAAAGTTGGCCGGCCCTTATATACTCCTTTTTCTTTCGCGATAGCAATCCCCTGGGCTTGCCGTCTCTTACTTTCCGTTCTTTCTCGCTCTGCTATCATCGCAAGGAGCTGGAGAATTAAATCCTTCACAAAGCGATCTAAAAGTGGATCGCCAATCGGCTCACTTAGCAACGGCATGCTCGTGACCATCAGACCAATGTTCTTTTCTTTAAGCACATTGACCGTTTGAATAATTTCGGCGTAATCACGACCCAGCCGATCGATGGCCTCTACCATCAAAAAATCACCTTCGCGAACAAAATCCAACGCTTTTCGAAATTCTTCCCGATTAATATAATCGGCGCCAGATTTTTTTCTTCTACAAAAATTTTCTCCGCGCCATGACTTTTAAATTCTTCCAATTGCCGATCTAAATTCTGATCAGTGGAACTTACACGTGCATATGCTACTTTCATGCTCAAAATCACTCCTTTTTGTAGCTTATTTATTTTACACCCTAATTTTACATTATAAATTAGCATAAATCAATAAAACGTAAGTGTCTATTTAGGGTACACCCTTATCAGACATATTTTTAGCGCACAAAAAAACCACCGCGGAAAAGGGAGTAACCGCGACGGTCAAAAAGGGAGTTAACATTCTCACGCTTCAGGGGAAAAGTATGAAAATGGATTTTGCTTGTTGTTAGCTTATACATTCATATTACATCTTAAAGAAGAAAAGTAGCTGTGATCCAGGTTAGAATTTCATGAAAAATAAATACTTTCTTTTCTTGTCCAATTATCACAATTAACAGGGCTTCTATTCTAGACAAAAAAATAGACAGAAACATCGCTTATTTCAAAGAGAAAACACGCCTTTTTCAGACGTGTCTATATATCTTAAGTTTTGGACGGCAATACACCACTTTCTTCGTTGAAAAAAATTGAGATAGGCATATTTAGATAATTTTCTTTCTCATCCTCACTTAACTGACCAAAAATTTGATTTGCTTGTTCATTATTATCCAATAAGATGCTTATCCCAAATTGAATTAAGGAGTCCCCTTTGTAATACTCACTAATTTTCAAAAGATCAGAAATCAATTCGATTGGAATGCTCTTCCTTCTTTTGAAAATTTGAGCTTTATTCATCACTGCAAACGCACTATTTCGATCATCTGCAGTCGGAATTTCATTCAATATGTCTAAAGCAATATCCAAAAAATCTTGATTTAATTTCTGATCATAAGCTTTGATAAATTGAAAAGCTAACAAATTAATACCTTCTTTTACCCTTTCATTATTCAATTCACTCATTTTAATTGACTTTTGTATGCCGTCATAATTAATGTATGGAAACCTAACAATACTATCAGCCTTCAACGTAGTATATATGCTAACTCTTACTTGCTCGGAATCATCCCCTGAATCAACAAATATAGCTACTTTATCTATAAATTCTTCATCGAATATATTAAATACATTCTTATCTAGTGTTAAACAATGTAAACGATACCCTGCAAAATCATATTCATTAATCGAATCTTCTCCAGGTATCAAAAATCTATTAACCATTTGAGTTAAAACAGTTCGTTCACTATCACTGAGCGAAAAAAAATTCAAAATCTAACGGCACTTTATTTAAGAGTAACAGCCTCTTTAAATCCGTGAAATATTCCTGCAGATTATTCCCATCATCAAATACACCTGTCTTTTTAACACTATTATTTTTATTAGGTATCAACTCAACACCATCCACATATAAACTTTCGTCATTCTCTAAATCTTCTATTAACTTCAAAATGTCAAGTATATTGTCAATGCTTCCCCTTAGTTTTGTATTAAATTTTATATATCCTGTTTCCAGATTTAATTCAATAGCATTTTCATCCCATTCGCCAAACCAAATTTTCATGATAGATTTATCAAAAATTTGTTTCTTCCCTTGCATAGTTTTAGAATTAGCTGTTTTTATCTTTACTGTTGTTTCCTCACTCATCGTTATCACACGAATGTTCTCAGGCCTAACCCTACCTACAGGGATATTCAAATTTCCATCTTGCTTATATATAGGTACACTATGCTTTTTCAAAAAATCAGTTTGATTAGCCCGTCCAGCCACCCACCTCATTATAAGTTTTTCATTTCCATCTCCTGGATTAATTTCTAAGCTGTGTTTTGTTTGGAAATCTTGATTAAGAAGAAATGTTGCAAGCACATCTCTAAAGTCATCCACATTCTCTCAATATCATCCACTTCTACCATTATAGATTTTTGATGATCTTTGCCCTCCATTATTTCTTTTATATCAATTCGTAATAAATCCTTAACAAATATATGCGTCTCACTCGGCTCATTTGGATTCACATAAATGACAAAATAAATAACTCCATTTTGATTGTAGTAATTTCTTAAATCTGCTGTAGATATAGATATTTTTTTTTGTTTTTTTTAACATTTTTAGATGTCGTCGATTTAATTTGAATAGGAATATTACCCTTCATATCTTTTTTCGCTAGCCCTGGCTTACTATACAATGTAAGACTACCATCAAAAGAAGCCGTTTTATCATTAGTTGGTAAATCACTATCTATTAATGGACACTTTACTAAATACTGTTTCAATCCCGCTATTCCCGATTCTTCTATTTGTTTTTGGTTAAGCTTCATCCCTAATTCAGCCTTCCTTATCTCATATTTTTGATGAATAGTTCCTTCTTTAAACCTATATCAAAAAGTATACCATGAGAGCAACATGTTTCAAAATTCATTTCCGGATATTTTGGGACGCGATTTCCATTCTTTTCTGTATGTATCAAAAAGCATGCTTTTTGACATGCTCTATAAAATAAAGAAACGTACCATTTTCATGATACGCTCTCTTAAACTCATTTCTCGTAACCTTACATGCTTAGCCTATTTAGCTTTAAGCTTGTCGCTTGTCAGCTAAGTGTTCTTCAATCATTTCTTTGTATATTGTAAAATCTAAACCAGCTTCTTTTCTTAGTAAGGTTAGGCAGAGATCTATCAAAGTTTGGTTTGTAATCGTTTCATTTTCTATCTCTGTTCTCATTGCGTCCGCAATAGTAATTTTTTGCTGCTCTGTTCCTTCATCGAAAACTTTAGCGAAGGCCTTATATAACAAGTTGTCTTCTTTTACCATAGAAAAATCTTGAATCCACGTGTAGACGCCATTAGCTACTTCATTCATGTTTGTTGAGCTAGCCCATGCTCTTATTTCTTCATGGGTGGGTATATAAATGTCATCATGTTCTTCATCATCGTCATCTTCCACCGTAAACATTAAGTCCATCAAGCTATCAAAGTCATCACAAATTTTGTGCACATCACCGCGTTCTGTGTCTATATATATAATTTCAGGCGATGAGGGGTTCCTTTCATAATCTAATGCTATAAATGAATGCCCATCCCCCGCAATCAGAATGCTATTATCTTTCGTAATTTCCCACTCTTCTTTAAGATACTCTGTTTCCAGAATACCCTCATCTGGTTCAATTCCGTATAATGAATCAAGTAAGATAAAACCCTCACCATCATCATTAACAAAATCAACATGAACGGCATCCGTTTTTAGATAACCACCATTTTGTTTTTTTAATACCTTAAGATAGCTCTTGGGTAATGTGACACCAAATGTTTTTTCTGCTAATTCAATATTTTTGTGTGTCAACGGGCCTGGCTTGTCACTATCTTTTTCCCAAATACTCATATTATTCACTACCTTCTTCGCTTATTTTGTACCCCAAATAGCTTTACCGCTGGCATCAAATTTAACACCTGTTTTAGGATGTAATTTTCCAGCCAGTCTACCATTTTTTATGGTTATGTTTTTCTTTACACCATTTTTAAGTGTTTCTTTGTTATTTAGATGTCTACTTTATTGACAACTATCCACTTTTTGATACACAAGAAAAGGGGCACATTCTTTCAGTGCCCCTTTCTTTACATCACTTTCGTTTCCCAGTAACAATCATACCAAGAATTACAGCCACTATAACCCCTATCACAGAAAGATAACTTAAGTAGGAAATATCATTGTATATTCCTATAATTCCCATAAAACAAAAGTCTATAACCAAAATAGCTAGCAATATTTTAATTTTTAACAATTAAATCACTGCTTTCCTTTTGAAATGAAATCACTATTTTCTTTTTTTTTTCACGTATCACTTGGAAGAACATCCAACATGATCCAGAGACCATAATAATACTTCCAATTGTAGATAAAATATTATTATGCATCAAAAATCCTATAACCTGAATGGCAGCACCCAGGAATAAGCATATGCCAAATATGACAGCTATTTTAGCGTTTTCCATTCCATCCTCCTTCTACTGTTTCCCATATGATACTCTTTTATTTTTTTTGAATTTGATCCAAATACCATGTTTAATAAATTCTGAACCAGCAACCCAAATTGTTGATACAATACCACCTGCTATAATCCACGTAAGCCCCCCAGTAAGTACTCCTGAAACAGCAATTAAAACTCCGGCGATTGTTGCACTGGTGCCACCTATAACCTTTAACATTGTAGAACTTAGATAGACGGTTACGTAACCATTCTTTTTAACTATCTTTGTTACTCCGGTTTTACGTTGCATAGAGCTTTGTTTTAGCTCAATTGGAACTTCTATATTTTGACTTTCTAATAATTTTACCATCTGAGAATCAGTAATGGCAAGCTCCTCTTCGTTTACTAAGACCCCCATGTCTTCCGCTAAATGTTGCACCTCTTCCACATCTATATTCGCTAAGGTCTCTTCCATTATTTGTTGTTCGATTTCCTCAACATATGCATTACTAATCATTGGAGCAGTAAGCCCTTGCGAAAAGGCTATCGTCTCACCTTCATCATTGTATGCAGATACTTTTGACCATATCATGTTACTACTATACGTCGATTTATTATTGGCATATACTTTACTCGGAGTAGAAGAGATATTGCTGCCTAATCCATCCTCATGTAATTTGCCAATTCCTTGTGCTATTTCTTGATTTGTCGGCCATATGCCTTGATTCTCTGTTGTCCAGCTGTTTACATTTCCTACATCGAAGGACACATAATTTTTACCATCAAACAGCCATACTTTATAGCCTTTTGCATCTACTATTGGTTCCCAATCCCAATAAACTTTACCTTCCTTTTCATCCATTAATTCATGATTAACACCTAAGGTATCCATTTCTGGCAAAGGCATTGTCAAAGTGGTTGCTTCGGATACTGGACTCTCCTCATTTTCAAATACAGCTATCACACGAGTATAGTAAAACAGTCGATCACTATAATTCACGTTTGGATTCGCCTTGTTCGCTGCAGTATATGTCTTCATTGGGTCCATCGGCAGCTCGCTACCTGTTCCATCTGTATGCAATTGATAATTACCATTCGTAATATCACTGCTAGTTGCCCACAATTTCTTCCCTTTGGTGCTCCAGTTCGTTGTTTTACCTACATTTACGTACTGATAGTTAAATCCATTGAATAACCCAACTTTGTAGGAAGTCGCATCGGTTACAGGCTGCCAACTTACATTGAGGTAGCCAGTGCTCTCATCATTTTCTGAGCGATGACTGGTTACCGTTGGTTTTGCCATTTGCTCGATTGGCATGATTGCATCCGTGATATCCGATGTTGGACCGTCTCCCCATGGGTAAACAGCTAGAATACGCACGATGTATTTCTTCTGGTTACGTAAGCCAAAGGTACTTCCTGCTTGGTAGCCGTTTTCATATAATGCACGTGGATCACTCGCAAATTCTACACCTTTGCCATCTTGGTGGAACTTGTATTGTTTATTCGCTATTTCCGCTTGTGTTGGGAATATATTCTTTCCTTTGGTTGACCAATTGGTCACATTTTCTGTATTAAAATATTCGTAGTTGTAACCATTACCGATGACTACTTTATAATCAATAGCACCTGGCACTGCTTGCCAAGTAATATCCATATGCCCCGTTCCCGTTCCCGCACCACTAGATGTCGTTTTGATTGTCGATTTCTCTGGTTTCGCTGGTAACGTTTCTGGTGGCATCACGGCTTCTGTAATATCTGATGTTGGCCCATCGCCACTCGTATACGTCGCTAACACACGCACAATATATTTCTTTTGACCGCGCAATGTCCACGTCGTCCCTGCTTTGAAGGTATTCTCATAGAGTTGAGTCGGATCATTCGCAAGTTCGGTTCCTTTTCCATCGGTATGGAAGCGATACAATCCCTTGTCTAACTCTGCTTTGGTAGGAAAAATACCTTTGCCTTTCGTCGTCCAGGATGTCACATTCCCTACCGTAAAATACTCGTAGTTATAGCCGTTTCCAATAATCACTTTATAACCCGTTGCGCCTGGCATCGCTTTCCATGACAAGTTCATCACACCTGTCCCTGTTCCAACACCATTCGACACGGTTTTAATCGTTGCTTTTTCTGGTTTCTCTAGGGCAACGCTTCTCGTTCTTCTTACGGTATCATAGTAAGGATCTTTCCAATCCCCATCTTCCTTCACGGAAGGTACTTCTGTCACTTGTGCGTCTTGTTGTTCCTCGTTTTCAGTTGGTTCTTCTGCAGCTTCTTTTTTTTCTGGTGTGCTTTCTACCGTTGTTTCTGTTGGTGGTACGCCTTGTTCCGCATGCGGTTCGTATGCTGGAATCGTAGACACGATCATCGCAATGGCGATCATGACTAATAGTACTCGTGATAGTCCCTTTTTCATCTTGTTAATCCCCTTTTTAGTTTGTAGTTTAGCTACATTGCTAAACTAAAATGTAGCATATTATACATGTTGAAGCAATCTCTTTTTTCTTATATATGTAAATATGGGAGAACCATTGTCGCGTATTTCTCCCATTAATCCACTAGAAAACCTTGCTAATATTGGGTTCATCTAAAACTTTCGACTCCCAGTTATGACACTTCAAAGAACACGGAAACACCCCACATGAAAAAGAGTGTCAAAACTTATAAGTTTTGACACCGAAGAACAAAGGAATACTACTCGTGCTAATCATTTGTATTCCTCTAACTCTGTGAACGCCATTTAGCTTAGAAGCTTAACGCCTTTTAAATCCAAAAATGACAGCTATAGGTTCTACCACGATTTTATCCTTATTGTTATGACTAAAGAAAATCATCTATACCACATCTCTTCCTCATAAATATCATTTGTAGAATTTTTAAAGCATGTGTCATAATTGACTCAACTACATTATAATCACTATACTTCAGAGCATAAATTATCCACACCATCAATATAATCTACTAAACTAGGAATATGATAATGGAACGATCCGATTGACTCGGTCCGCAATTTATTCTTAAATTCCTCACTATCAATATTAAAAATACATTTCATTTGTTCAAAATGGTGTTTAGATTTTAATTTTCGGAATAACGTAATATTGTTTTCATCAGCATAAAGTGCGGTTACAGGCCACCACCCTTGCGGATATTGTATAGGGTTTAATATCGGCACATAATACAGCAACAAATCCGCCACAGTTAACTCTTCAAAGAATTTAGGTGAAAATCTCTTTTTTAGAATATCACCATGAATAGATATTCGATTTAACTTCAGACGGGTATTGCGACTGCTCAAACTATCGCTCTTAAACCGTATATATCCATAAGCTACATCTCTTCTTACGCCTTTATAATAGAATTTAGAATTAAGTATATTCCCTATTTCGATATAATTTTTGTACTTAACTAAATAAACTATAATAATTAAAAATGCCTCATGCATCATAAAGTATATATGGTCAAAATAATATTCTTTGCTAGTTGTACTCATTTTTAATTTATATGCCAGCTCAAAGTGTTGTTCCATAAAATCTATAACCATTTCACTGTTTAACAGACCAGCTTCAGATAACACTTGCACAGCCTCTAGCAATGGTTGTTGAAGTTTAATTGTTTTCTCAAGATTTTTCATGGTCACTTCATCTGAAAACTCTTCTTCATTGTCTATACTTTCGGTCTCCTTATATATTACTGTTAGAATTTCAATGTACTCTTCTACGAAGGAAGTAAATAAATTTTGAGCTTTTTGCTTATTAGTATCAATAACACGATGAATATCCTTCCCAATAGATTGGAGTTTAAAAGTGTCTACTGACTCTTCTGCGGACAAGAAACTTGGTAACCCCCCTAAAGCCGGCCTTACTTCCTTCGGCATCTCATAAATATGTCGCACCAGCTTTTCATATTCATCAGCATATGTTATATCATCTGACAAGTTGATATGAATCCGTGATTGAACAAATACTGGAACATCACCAAAGCTTGAGCCCTCAGCAATTATGGCAATAAATTTTGTTTGTGATGTGTTACTGTATATATCAGGAGTAATAATCTGTGCCTCTGTGCCAACCCCTCCCGACCTGCTATCTGCCTTAGCTTTATACTTTGCATCACAAATAAGTAAAACTTTATCAACTTCATTTGACGTCACCATAGATTCCATAAAGGAGTATTTATCCTGGCCTGGCTCTAAATCCCAGACATCGAGTACCACATCTATACCTGCTTCCCTACGAAGTTTTGTTGCAAACTCTAATACCCATTGTTGCTGATTCCATTCATATGAAATAAATACTTTTTTTTCTTTCAGCTACTTGCCCCATATATATTTCCTCCCTATAGTGTTTATTACCTAAGACTCTACTTCATTATATCACTATTATATCTAAATTATGTCATTTCAGATTTTAGTAATCTCCTTCAGACTCTCACATCATAAGTTTTGATACTGAAGGGAAAATCAGTCACATTTTAATTGACTATTATTTTTTTCTTTCAGAGCCTCAAAGTAATAAACTATATCTGATAAATTATCAGTTCTGTCCAAAACTTCGTATGATCGCTTCCCGATTGGAATTTCCTCAATGATCCGTTGAGAGTTTTCATTATAATTATTATATCTATACCTCACTGGAGATAACTGTGCTCTCACCAATAAAAATTCTTGTTTTTTCCTGTACTCTCTCTTCAGAATCATCATTTCAAACCGTTCATTTGTGCTACTAGTTGCATAAAAATTGTTTATTTTTATGTAAAGAGATAGATCATCTGATTTAAGAAATGATTTATTAGTTGTAAATTTAATCTCAAATATAGCCCTAAATATAAAATAAATAGCACACAACATATTCAAAACATAAAGTAAATTCATTGTCGCTAATGCAGATCCTGATAAATATTTGCTCAAAATTAGACTGTTCTCACCAGGGGGTGTTTCACTCAGAAAAAAATTCCCAGCGAAATCATAGGGATTGAAAAGAACGTTTACTGTAAAGTAATATATCCAGAATTGCGTGATTAAACTTACTATAATCGCTAGCAATCTTCTCATAGCGCTATATTGATTCCAAACAACCGTGGTATTATTTGCATACTCTACTTTAAAATAGTGAAAAAAACTGAAAATAGGAGTGTAACGGTCTAACAAAGTTAATAAAAGGAGACATACGAATAGAATAGTCAATATTGTAGCAATATTTCCATAAACTATATTGAAAATCCCTAAAATAATTTCTTCAATATTATTTGGCATCCAGCCAGAAACATTTATTAACTCAATATATCTTGGCTTCCATAACAAAAAGCATGCACCTAAAAAAAGGAGATATGTTAATGGAATGTTAATCATATCCGCAGTAATTTTTTTTATCTCTTTGACTTGTTCAATTGCACCTTTTATCACTAGATTCCCTCCAAAAATATTTTCTCTCTCAAGTTTATCTAGATTATATCATAAAGCAGACTAAATTTTCCCTTTTCTCAAGGTTTCTTTGTATCTAAAATAGCATACACGCCCCACTTTCCTGCTTTCACACCACGTTTTATTATCATCAAACCGAAGAATTTGCATAACGGAAGTCCTTGGTTTAGCGTAGTACGTTTCACATGATTCTAAAATTTGATCTACCGTCATCCATCCATCATTTTTATATTCATATTTCCGCAATTCTTCTCGCAAACATTTCTTGATGCTATTTAGTGTGTATTTATAACTCGTCATCGTTTCTCCACCCTTAGAACCACCAATTTGATCTTTACTAAAAGCCTCAATTCCCTCGCGTATAGACCTCAAGCCTCGTTTACGACGTAACACTGCAGTTCGGTTAAACCTTGCAGAGCGTTCGACACGAATATTACCATTCTCGGTATTAACAAGCAACACACCAATCCCATATTGTTTAGACAACACCTCTAAAACGCTGATCACATGCTGATTTTGACATTGGAACCGCAATATACATATAATGCCCTAAACCGCACATTACACACGCCTTGGATGCCGAGAACATCGACATCCCCAAACCTCTGCGTATACATCTGTACATCCGACTTTTGTGTATAGCCAATTCTTTACTGGTTCATATAAATCCTTTTCTTCCATAACCACCCTTCCTTTCATTGAATATTCAGACGCAATGACTAGCAATTATGTTCTCCAACTACCCAATTCTCTCTACTGGTGGAAACAATGCGTCTTGATAATTAATACGACCAGGGAGTGCAATGTCTGAACAATTCGCTCTAACTATTGCTTCAGCTGGATGTGGGGACACAGAGTTGCCGCATTTGGCTATCTGCTCTGATTTCGATATTTTCTTGCCATAGGCATCATGTTCAATCACATATTCTTCAGGAAAACCTTGTGCCGCAAACAATTCTCGTGGTTGAAGCATCCTCATTTTGATGTCAACGATTCTATATAACGTTCCCTTAATTGTTATCAAGGCAAATCGAGCTTTTCCCGTCACCGTATGTAACGGAATGTTCACCGCTTGACCTATGTCTGCACCATAATATTTCATAAGGAACGCATGTACTTGGTTACTATTATCATTCGCCTGCTGATTGTTACTTTGATGCTTCTCGCCATATTCAGTTAAAAATGCGGCGCCTATAGCAAATTTGTTCCCACCACTAGTTATCGTTCCAATCGGTTTGAATAAATCTAATACTCGCCTGCCCTCAGAATCGCCATACCCCATTTGAATCATAACCGGTGCAATTAACAAATGCTCCGCTTTCATTGTTATCGTCGTTAACGGCTTCTTCATCGAGTAAGTTAAAGCATCTTTTCCAAATCCCGTTTGTCCTATTCTAGCTAAATATGGACTAATCAACGCATGATGGCCTCCTGAAGTGATAGTTCGAAGTGGTTCATTTACCGCTGAACCAGGATGCCCCGAAGTGTTTACCAATAAAGTTAGGGTTACTTCGTCATTTAAAATAAAAGGATCTGGGTTATCCAACACAAATTTTTGGATACCTCGAGCAATACGGCGCATCGTATTTTCTGCTAAGGGCTTTTTCCGGTTAAAAATAGAATTCCCTAAATCTTTCCAATTAATGATTTCAGCTGCTGTTCTCCACGGTTTTAAGATACCCACCCTAACCTCTTCAGACTCAGGATCTCCATGTGTAGCCTTTGGCCAAACAACTTGTTTACCGTCTCTACGAGCTATCAAAAATAGCCGCTTACGCTTTGTTGGCGCTCCATGATCACATGCTGTAATAATTCTATCCTCTACATTATAGCCGAGCCCTTCCACAAGCCGATCAGCGAGCGCGCTGTTTGTTTTTATTTTCAACGCCTTACAACACTGCCTAAAACCAATGTTGTTTCGCTCTATCCCCGTCGAAAGCATGCGCTTGAATGATTCATAAATGACACCCTTCTTATCAGTGTCAATCTTTCCATTTTTAACAGGCCCCCATGTACGAAACTCTTCTACGTTTTCTAAAAACATAATGTTTGGGGGGGCAAGGAGTGCCCATCGGATAACCACCCAAGCCAAACCGCGTATTTCTTTTTTAACTGGAACCGCACCTTTTGCTTTTGAAAAATGCTTGCAATCTGGTGATGCCCAAAGTAAATCTACTTTTTTCCCTTCTGTAACCGCTACAGGATCGATATCCCAGACACTCTCACAATAGTGTTTCGTGTCCGGATGATTCATTTGATGCATCTCAATCGCTTTCAAATCATGATTGATTGCAATATCTACAGGTCTCCCCATCGCTTGTTCAATACCTGTGCTGGCTCCACCGCCTCCAGCAAAATTATCTATAATCAAACCTTGCTTATGCTTCATCCTCATATCTCCTACCTTTGTATTTTTCTCTTCCGAATGTCTATCCATGTAAATATCAATTCCATCGAAAGCCAGGTATAAGCAAAAACTATAATACCCAATAGCAAAAGATGAAGAATCAAATAAAAATTAAGAACTGGTGGTACGGTAGTAAGCCTATATCCTACTAAAATAACGATTAAGCTACATGGTAAAAACTTCAGTGTAATGTCAAACCAAAATTTCTGGTAAAGCGTCTTATACGTCGTTTCATTTGATACTGTGTTTTTATTCATTTCATTCACTCCTTTTTTATTTCAACATCGATTTTCCCGTCGAATAATCAATGTCCACACCCTGCTCTACGTTAAAAACGAAAACATTGAATGCTATCCGGTTATCTTCAACACTCTGCGCCTGCATTTGAACCCCACGTGCCACTAGCTCATTCCCTTTGAAAACTGGCTTCACTTGGTATCTGACATGATTCTTAGTGGTTCTGAGATAGCTTGCTACTTTATTTTCATATGTCAGCATGCCTGGCGTATTGAAACTACGTGTACCGGTCATTAAATTCTTAAGATTGTTATTCTCTCCGGTCAATTGAAAACCAATTAGGTGACACCTATTATAGAGCCAGCCGGAAGCTAATTTTTTGTTTCTCCATCCCGTCGGATCTACATATAGTGCCTCTCTATCCGTTTTTGGCATTAGTTCTCTTCCTAGCATCGCATTGGCGACACCCACTCGGTTTAAATCGTCCAAATTCGAAAACGTTTGCCACGATCCTTTTTCTAGCATTAGATCCTTTGCCTTAAAATCTGGCTTGTTATCATTGATTGCTATCACCTGATTGGTGCCATCGAACGATACATCCGCAAGCGCTTCATTACGATTCACTTGCACAGTTTTATTCTCTCCTTCAAGGAAAGATAAAATATCGCCTTTATACGTGGCACCAACACCTATTAGAATCATTGCTAGCATCACTATAATTCTCTTCATTCTGTTTCTTTTCTTCACCTGCAGGCCCTCCTATATTGTTTTTTCTAAAGATATTTTTCGTTTGTATAAAAAATTCCTTTTGTACACCCATTCTGCCTCTATGTTATTAATATCCTCAATGCCTGGAAGTATTTCCTCCATATCCTTTAGGGACATCACTAAAAATTCTTCCTCATCGATAATTTTGCATTTCTGCTCAATTGCATGACTTGTTAACTCGAAAAATGCCAGCATTTTGTTCCCTTCGCTTTGGTAGTAAACTGGTTTAGGTTGTACAACACCTCGTTCAATAAGTAAACTGATGGCCGAGCTATGCTTTGTATTAATAGCAATAATCAGGTTATAGGCGTGCATCATACGAATTTCGTTATTCTTTGTTTCTGTAAATCCACGAATATCCTTGAAATCCTCAATCTCGTTCGTTTGTGTTGTACAAGTCATCAGGAGTTCGAATGTAGTACTCGCTAAATCGATTCGCAATGAGTCATTATCATACTGACTAAAACATATATTAACCGCTAATGAATTTACCATTATTATTCCTCCATTCACCAAAAATAGATTCCTTCCCTTACGTAGAGTAAATGATTCCCTAGACCAAGTTCACAGTCTTTTGAATCATCAGCACTCTGACAACACGCCGCAACCAGAGACAGCATTTCCTCTCTTTGACATTTCATATTACTATTTCGAATTTCGAATTCTTGTGTGTCGTTTATCAAGCTGTTTCCCATGCTCTACCTCCTCTCCTTCTTATTTTTGCTAGGACTTTACTTATATACTCATCATAACATACCTATATACCCATGTATGTATTGCTAGCATTACCATTCCTTTACAATAATATTACATACCTATATACCTATGTATTTATTTGAATCTACATGCTATATTTAATTCATGGGGGTGTACAAATTGAATAGAGATGAATTCATTCAATATGCAAAAGAAAATCTCATCTCAACACGCGAAGCAAGAAAAATTACGGAGCAAACCATCAAAGCATTCCAACAGTCTGTAAAAAACGAAAAGATAATACCCGCCGTTGAGATTAAAGAATCCGAAAAACGAGTTATACGATTATTCTTTAGGGATGAAGTGGAAGCCTATAAGGATAAAATGAATGATTGGCAAGCCGCTAGAAAAAAAATAAACAAGCATCTGACTGTGATCTAATCCTAGATCATGATCAGGTGCTTCTTTGTTTCTTTCAGCCGACATCGCCAAACAAAACCGTGTTTGGCAATGCCTGCTTCTCTCAACAATCCCCTTCGCTCCAGCCGCCTCCACCGCTGCGGGGAAGACTTACTACGCAAGCCTCTCATTCCTTCTAAATGGTTTTTTACTCATTTATCTTTTCATACCGGATTATAGCACGGCATATACAAAACGATAGGGGCGTAAAACTTTTTTCAAAAACGCTCCGCTGAAAAACTTTTACTACAGCATTCCCTATCTTTTTGTATATGCCGTGCTATGTGACATCCAGGAAAAGCTAAATAAAAAACCATTTAAAAGGAATGATGAAAAAATGGCAAATATGTCAAATGCATTTGGAACGATTACTATACCCGCAAAAATCATGGAAAAATACCCAAATGAGCTCGTATCATTAATACAATTAATGGAGAGCGAATTAGTTCGTATCGATTACAACACAATCCTGTCGGACGAATACCCACAAATATGTGCGCACATTCAAAACACAACTATTCCTCATGATTTTATACTTGGATTTACAGGAACAGGGAAATGGACATACGCTACCAACGTACGCGGATTTTTTGAATCCTTATTACCCGTAAATGAACTTACTGCCGATTTCAGCTGGTTACAAACACTCTTCCAAGAAAAAGAATCCGTTTTAACTTTTTCCTTTCTCGATTACGAACAAGGCGCCGAAATTCTTTATAACGCTACGTTTCAAATTCGCCCTTGTATCTATGAAAAACATCTCGCAACCGAAGTTGTATATGAACACAGCGAAGACCTAGATTTAACCGCTGCAAACTTGATGGCATGCGAATTTTATGAACAAGCATATGATAGACATAATGCGCATGAACTGATAAATAATGACGAATTTATGATGGAACTTTCAGTATTTATCCCTCGCAATTTTATCACTGAAGCTTTTTTAACAGATGCCTGGTCAGAATATGTATTGTATGTTTATGACGACGAATCCATCTTTGACCAAGTCATTCAAGACATTGTAGCGTACTACCATCACACACATAGTTTAAAAGCCTAGGTCTTGCGCCTAGGTTTTTTTCTCTTGTGACATCGCCAAAGATAAACCCTTTTTGGCAATGCCCCAAGAGAAAAAACAGAATTTGCCTTTCCTGCACTCCAACCGCCACCGCCGTTTCGGAAAGGCAAATTCTTAAAAGCACGTTGAACAAAACTAAAAATGAATATGGCTTTGCTTACTATCTAAATTTAGGACATCATAACGGCTCACAGTATTTGCTTAAATAGTCGTCCAAGACATGTTTCTCCGCACACGTCATGCAATGTTGCGAACACTTTCCCTTACCACGTTTAGCAATAAATCGTGTCCCACAGGTACAAAACTTAATTTCGTAAAATGGGGGAGTTTTTCGGGTGATTTGCTCTTTTATAACTCTGTCAAAACACGATTGATGGTAGTGGTACCCTTCGCTTTCATGCATCATAAATGCATCTAATCCGCTTTTACAAAGATCACACGTGTGTTTTTCAATCGACAACACAACGTATCCTGTATCCTCCAGAACGGCTACATCCGTTACCTTTACTGTCATTTGAGCAAACACAAAATGCTGAAGAACCAGCAAATCTCCCTTTTCATAGACTCGTTTTGATGGGCGTACAATCGCTTTCTTTTCGCCAGTAGATATCCCTTCATTCTCTTCTTCCGTTAATAGTAACGTCTCAATAACCATTTTCCTACCTCCATCTATTTTGGTCACTATATTAAAAAAGAAGACTCACAGTAACCTATGAGCCTTCTCTTCAGCAATTCAACCAATCTTGACTTTTTTCCTGAAATATAATAATTTCTGTACCGCTTGTTCTTTTTTACTTCCCTGCAATAAGTGCAGTGGGAACTGGATAAACTGAAGGTCCTTCTTTATGCCTTCTAGTTTTCGCTGTTCATCAGCCGCTTTATATGCTGATTTCTTCGTATGCTGAAAATAATCCCGAACCTTTTGGTTGTAATAATCATCATATGCCGCATCCTCATCCACAATATCCGCTTTTTGATCAATAGCATCTTCCGTCAGATAATAGTAGCCAACTCCAAGGTCCTTATCACAGTAAGCCATGCCCACTTCGATAATCCCCTGTTCTTGCAAGAACACGATAGCTTCTGGATTTTTCAAGTTAATGCCAACGATTAAATTTAATAAATGGCGAACACGATACTGTCTATTCTCCGCTTCCGATAACCCTTTTTGATCCTGATAACCGTTGTGCGCTTCTGTAGCTATCGTACACGTTTCTAACTGTTCAAACGCTTCACTTACAATATCAATTCTTAATGCCTCATTCTCATGTTTACTAAAGCAGATATGGACTTCTTTATTTTTGTACTGCATACACGTATCATCCCTTCGAATCAATGTTTTACTTCCTTATATATTTGATTATAACATATATATGCGTGATTATCAAATATATAACGTTTGATAATCACATATATTTATGTTATACTCATCTATAGAAATTGATCGATGGAAACGGGGCGAAGACAATGGATTTAATGCAGATTCTAGCTGCAGATATACCTCCAGATGAAAAAATACAACAGATTGATGCCTACTACTTGGAAAATCTAATCAGCAAAAAACGTGCATCTGAAATACTCGAAATTCACCCGAACACGATTGATTTATATGTTCGAGAAAAAAAGCTGGTTCCCTTCATTTCTGAGCATCGAAATGTGTTGTTCAAAAAGCAGGATATCCTAGACTTTAAACCTGAAGTAATGGCCAATAAGAAAAAGTTCAAAAAATAGCTAATGGCACATTTAAAAGCACTCTTCCTTCATGAGAGTGCTTTTTTGCATTATCCTAAATGTGTTATACTGATAGAGTCGTCTACCCCTCAGACGAACATTTTCGCTGAAGGGGGGTGCTCAATGTGTTCGTTATATTTTCCAGTATTATCGCTCCAATCGTTGTTGGATGCGCTATCGCGTACTTCAAACACATGTTAGAAGATCGAAGCGATAAGAAGTAGACGGCATTTCTAACCCCATACAAAAAACACCCTAGCTGTTCGCTGCAGCTAGGGTGTTTGGGTGCAAATGTGTTCGTTATATTTCCAAGTTCATTGTACCATGTCTCCAGAATATTTTCAATCTGTTTTATTCTCTTACCTTTTCATCCTATCACTTGAATAGCCAATACTAGAGCGTTTAGCATGATATGAACCGCAATGGGAGCAGTGATGGTTCTTGTCTTGCTGTACACCATCACCAATAATAAGCCCATCCCAAAATAAAGAAAGTAATACATCCAGTCCGCATGGAAAAGGGCAAACAACAAGGAACTACCTATCGCTCTCCATATCCATCGATGACCAAATATATTACTTCCAAACAACACTTTTCTAAAAAATAATTCTTCTACAACTGGACCAGCTATCACTAAATTCAGCATCCACCAGGTGTTTGATAAAAATTGAGCTACATACTCCGTTGTACCATTTCCACCATCATTCATAGGCAACACAAGCGCATATAGTAATTGATATACTAAGATTGCCCCCAATCCAATAACGGCCCATTGGATCGTCTTACGCTGTTTCCATTTTGACCAATGATCGGAAATAGACCCCCTATGTGTATAAGTCATGATAATGACTCCTGATAAAAAAATAGATTTACAACTATCCGTTAGCCAACTAGCATGCATGATGGCATTCACTAATGAATAGCCGTGATTTTGAAAATGTTGTACCAACGGCCACAAAGCTAACGGCGTTAACACCCATAAAACAAAATAAAGTACGGTTATTCCTAATTCTTTCTTTTTCAAATGCCACCTCCAGATATGATTACAGGGCTGCCAATGTTACCAGCGTTATGATGATAGCTACGATCCCAACAAAGACTGGAAAAAAGAAACGTATGGCGCACACCACCACTGTTATAACCATCGTCCATTTTATGAGAAACCAACCAATACTAATTACTCCCATGGCAACGTTCCCCCAAGGGATAAATGCTGCCACACAAACCAAAAACGCCACGATCGCCACAAGGCTTACTTTTTTGCCATTCGTCCAACTTCCAGTAGCTTCTTTGTTGCCCGAATCAACTTTGCGTAATTCTATATTTCCCACTCGCATCCTACATCTCTCCTCTACTTTTCACGCAATAACGTATGGACTATTTATCCATCTTCCGTTTATATGTTTGATTATAACACATATATACATCATAAACAAATATATAACCATTAAATGATCAGCGAGCTTCGTAGCATGCAAATCTCGTATAAAGTAAATCCCCCGCTCCAACATCGCACTAGCGTTCTACAGTGTTGGCAGGCACGGTATCTCTTGCTTGTTGCTGTTGTTGCTGTCTTTGATAATATTGCATAACCTTTTTGATGCCTTTCTCGTTTCACCTGCAGCTCATCACTCCAGTTCTTACCGAATCGTGGCAAGTTACTTTTTATTTTGATATCCTCGTATCCTTCCGCCGTCTTCAGAACTTTTTGATCTGCTTGGTACAACGGATGTTGTGCAAACTGATCTAGAAACTCCATTCCATCACTATCTCTACTCACACACAAATGCATCTCTTTAATTCGACCTCCTGCACGCAAGGTCGTACGAAGTTCTCTCATCACTGTATCTTGATCAAAGCCGGACATCGACATGAGTTTCGCATTCTGAATTTGATTACGATACAACGTCCAAAAACTCATTAGTTCCACTGGATTAGTGAAAAAATAGACCGTCTCAGGCTTTCCAATTTTCACATTGAATCCGTAATGATCCTTTGAGTTGGCCATTACCTTCCGCTCGATTCCTTCCTTTCCAAATCTGTTTTTATCAAATTCAGTACCGAGAATATCGCCACCAACAACCGTTCCTTGTTTCCCCCATAAGAAAACCGCACGATGATAACTATCTTCACGTATCATACCCTTTTGAAGTAACGCCGATACAATTTCTTTGTCTAATCCATATTGATTCACCAAATGTTTATACACATGCTCTGCATTATCCGCATTGGATAAATAGTATTGAAATGGTTTTCGTTGCAGATTATCTTGCTGTAGTTCAAAGAATTCTTCTGATAGCATAAATCCTTCTTGGTTTAAGGTTTCTGTCAAATCTAAGCGATTATGCTGGAGATCATCCTGCCTTTTCTCGTTCCAATCTTTTAATGGTTGCTCACTCACAGCTTCAAACCCTTGCCCCACGTATAAATTGTAATAATGCTCCACCTTGTCAACGTAACTTAACATCTCATCCGTTGGAACATTCTCCTCTTTCAAAAATGATTCTAAGCTCGCTCGACTATTTGGACTTACATCTTTCAATGCGATAGCGCATCTCCCCAAACAAGCGTCTATATCAATAACACTAGGTTTCTCCCTTGCCTTCAAATGCTTCCCAAAATAACGCCCAATCTTAAATCCATTTGTTATTTCATTAGTGTCTGATAAGTTCGTTTCCGCTTTATGAATGGCGGCAAGTATTTCCCAAGGTATGAAATGTTCTTGTGCTAGCTCTTTGTATTTTTCAAGGTACCATTCAGGAATTTGATGGTCGCCTACGAGCAATGGTTTGTAACTTAATGTTTTCCCATCCGGCGTTTCATATCCTGGATCATAGACATACTTATCTGCGAAACGTTGGCCCGCCGGATCGTTATCGACACCTATATACACATTCTCAGGAAACACACCATATTGTCTGTATGTTTCTGCGATGTAATGTCTAACAACGCCATTTTGAACACCTGTCATTGAGACAATACGACAATCTGTTAAATGCTTATTATTACTCCAGAAACTCAGCGCATCAATGGGGGCTTCAAATAGAAATAGTTTTTTCGGTGTTCCTAAAACAACATTAAATCCTGTGTTCGGCGTGACGTTAGCAGCCACTTTCTTTTTTGTTCCACGTGACCCAAAACGGTCATGGTCCCGAATAGTACCTTGCTCGGCTGCACCAATAACCTTACCATTCTCCTTTCCATTTTCTGTCCATACAAAAATAATATCGTCCTCGTCTCCAGCTTGGCGAATAAAGCCTTTGGCAATCAATGTATCTATCAGTTCGGCATCTAATTTACGTTCCTCTACAAGATATTTCCGAGCCTTCGCAGTCGTTTTTTTATCTTTAAAATAGTAATCAAAGGGTTTCTTCTTTTCAGGCTTCCGCTTCACAGCTGGCTCATACTCATTTCCTAGTAGTTTTTCAACGGCTTTACGAAACGAGAGCCCTTCGAAGTAACGGACAAAAGCAATGGCATTGCCCGCTTCTCCCGTTGCATTATGAATAAAATAATTTTTGAATGAATCAATTCGGATTGTTCCGTGATCTTCAAAATTATATTGATAGTACTTCCCCATTTTTTGAAGTAATCCACCATTACCTTCTGATTGAATATATTCGATGATGTCAACATTCGCAGCTTTATCAATCAATTCTGGTGGTATTTTCTGTACTTTTTCCATACATAAACCTCCTATTTGGAACAAGAAAAAACAGAAACCTCGTTTAGGCTTCTGTTAATAACTACGTCCATTTTGTTGTGCTTGCTCAAATTGTTTTTTCCTCCAAACTCGCTCGTCTTCCATACGCTCAAAATCTAGTTTGCTATAAAAGTGTTGGATATCTTTTCGCAATGCTCGACGTATCTGGCTGACATGCCCTTGATGAAATACCGTTGGGTTTGTTTGATTGATTTGTGAGTACGCAGCCATTTGCTGTTTCCAATCTTTTTGTGTTGTAACAGGAGCTTCTTCTCGTCGTCGATATGCACGCTCCATATCTTTTTGTGATATCGGCATCGGTCTATTATCCGTAGCTGGCAATTGCCAAGTTTTCGGTATATCTATGCTTAACGGTGTTGCTTTTTCAATTTTGGATAGCCCTGGTTCCATAAGTCCTTCTAATTTGATACGCTCCTTATCAGCTTCCGACCCAATACTCCCTGTCTTTGTATCTGATGCCGTTACAATCGGCGGACTATATTTATAGCCTTGCTCGTGGTCAATCGTTCGTCGAATTGCTTTTAACTCTTTCAAAATTGTATTACCCATCGTACTGTATAGCTCTTTCATCTTGTTTGCTTTATAATCCTTAAATCGCTCGAACTCTTTGGTACCTTCTCCATATAAGTTCTTCCGAAAATGCATTTCATTATCTAGCGCTTTATTTAACATCTGCAATTCGGTGCCTTTTTTTTCTTTCAAAAACGACTCACTGATGTGGTCAATCGCTTGTCGGTATGGTGCCATTTCTTTTCGTCCATACTGCCACTTCCTTAAATCCGGTGGCAGCGTATTTATTAAATGCACCATTTCTTTTCGTAACATTAAATCCTTCAGTTGACCCTGTTTCCCCAAGCTCCCAGCGAGTTCTTTTCGAATCAAATGATCTAGCATCGCCAGTTCTTGATTGCGATCCACGATATGATTGATAAACTTACTTTTCACTTTATCCAACGTTGATTTCGGTACAGCACCTCGATACATTTCTTCGCCCTTATACGTTACTTTTGGGCGCGTTGGTTGTACCTCCACCATCCCAACATGGACATGGATGTTATCCGTGTTGAAGTGAATGGATGCTGTCCACTTCGCCGTATCCCCAAGATTCATTAATTTTATTTTTTCATCCATAGCAACACGTGTGGCGTCCATAATAATAGCTTCATTCAACGATTTTGTTGTTGGGTTGTAAATGCCCCATTCAATCAAGTCTTGATTATCAAACGAATAGACATCTTGCCACATGGGGCTTTTATTTTCTTGTGCCTCTTTGAACCATTCTCTATATTGCCCTTTTCCCTTTTTGTCTAAATATCCGTAGCCACTTGAGAACAGCCCCGAAGACTTCGATGGGTTATGCATATACTGCTGATACCTATCGAAGGAAAGCGCGTTGTACTCCCCAAAATATTTCGAGCGTTGCGCTTCTGTGCGTCCCATGTAGTTAATATATCCCGCATATTTCTTATCGCTCGCATTAACAAATTTACTCACCTGTACAATAGCTGGACGTTGCTTACTCATCTATCCACCATATTTTCTGTATAACCTTCTGCATCACTATTAGACGTCACTTTGTTTCGGTCTTGCCGATCTGCTTTTTTCACTTTATAACTCGCGATATCGTCTCTTACTTTTTGATGTGCTTGTTTAATTTGCGGGACCTCAAACATGTCTGTCGTCGTTGTTTTTTCGATGCCCATTTGAATAAAGACCATGTTCATTAATTCGATGAGTACCTTACTACTAATATCGGAGTACCCCGTACGGCGCCGTATAATATCAATATTGCCGCCGATGCTCTCCTTGACGAGTTTTGCCGTTTGCTCCGCTATCGCTTGTACAACAAGTTGCTGATTATCCTGACGGTTACCCTCACGTATAATATGTTCCACTGCCTCACCAATCGTGCGGTAACCATTTGCTTTTTGCACACTATCTATCTGATCAATCGCACCTTGCGTTAAATACACTTGTTTCTTAAATGTCCGTTCCTTCACCCGCGTCTCCTCCTTCCATCGTGAAATGCGCATTAAATGTCGCGAGCGCTTCAGAGTTCGCTTGCAAAGCGCGCAACATGATCTCGCTCATTTGCCGATACTTCATATCTAGCTCGTATACTTCGCCTGACTCTGCAACTCGATTGAGAATAGAGAGCAAGAATGCATTGCGAGACTTATAACCATTTTTCCGTGCGAGCTCATCCAATCGGGCTAACTTATCATCTTCCAGATATCTAATACGTATTTCCTTCATTCCCGCAATCCTTTCCACTCTTTTTCTGTTTTAACTAGGTTTTCCCCGAAGACAAATGCACGTCTTACCCCGTTATCTACGAAAAGCAATCTATAGCCTGAGCGAAGATAGTAACTGCGAACGCAGAGAGTAGTTAAGAGCATAAGGGGAAACTGTTCCCACTTTCGTGGTAAACCTCGCAGTGCGAGGTGGTTTCCTTGGGAACAAAAAGCGAAGCACAGCCGACGGCTGAGAGGCGGTCATAACGCTAACCGCCTGCGGTTAAAACACCTATAAACTCCGCTTAGGAGGCGGTTTGGCTGATATCTGATTTCTTCAGTTTCAGCTTCTCCTTCCGTTCTTTTTGCTCTTTTATTTTGATTGTCAGTGCTTCTAGTCCTTGCTTTTCACTGTCAATATCCGTTTGTAATTTCCCTATCTCTGCGTCCGTAACAACGATGTCTTCTGGAATTTCATATCGCTTGCCAGCTTCTTTTTCTTTGATCTCTTGCTCCAATTTTGCGATGTCCTTTTGTCCCTTCAAATAATCCTTCTCCAACGCTTTAATCTCTTTCTCCACAAGTCCAATTCGATAATCTACCGCGTTCACTTCGATGTCGCTTTTTGTTTTCCAAGCGACAGTGGCTGTTTCTTTCATATCGCTACGGTTCATTAGAAAAACAGCTTCGTCCCCATCTTCGATACCTGCCTCGCTAATCCTTATTTGCATGACAGACCAATCACTCGGAATATCTTTTACCAACAATGCATAGAAATTATCGTCACCTTGTATCATTTTTGCCGGAAGATTAACGCCTTGATTATTCTTTTCTTGAACCGTAAAGGAAAGTTTCTTTGCGCTTTCTGCATCCATATTCAGCTCTATGACAAAATCAATTTGAGCCATGTCGCCTGTCATGTTCATTTGACGCTGGAACATCGAAACATTCATATCTTCTAACTCCATCTGTTCTCCCAACGCTGTGCTTTGCACAACTTCTTCACCGCCCAATATAGGTTGTGAAAATAAAAAGAAAACAAATCCTAGTATCACTAGCAACGTAGAAACTTGATAATAAATGGATTGCTTTCGTTTGAATTTCGCTTGTATTAATTCCCACTGATCACGCTTTTTATCTAACCAGCTGTCCTCATTTTGCATGCTATCCGTTCACCTACTTTGTAATTACCACACGTCGAACGCTTCCGTTAAACGTATTTTTCCAATAACCTTTCGTAACTGAAGCAACCGATACACCATACGTATTCTGATCATTCAACATCACACCATCACCTAAGTAAATACCAATATGTGTGTTGGGTCCTTCTGTATCAAAAAATAATAAATCACCACGCTGCATGTCCATGACTGAAACACTTTTCCCTAGCTTAATAATGGTCCGAACTGTCACACTAGACACAGGACCAAGATTCACACCGGCCTGATTGTATGCCCAATGTACAAAGCTGGAGCAATCAAATAACCGTTGATCAATTTGTGACTGATTGCGCCCCGCACCGTAGCTATAAGGTGACTTGCCAACTAAAGACATGCCTGCTTGAATGGCTTTTTCTATTGTGTCATTACTGCCAACAATCGTCGTACCTCCTGAAGCTGTGTAGTCACCACTGGTATACATGTTGTAGTATTTCATGACACGATCCACGTACCAGTCTGCGTGATTGTAAGCAAAAATAGCACCATGTAAATCACCTGGCGCACCACTTGCTTTCAAATAATTGGCTGCAGTGTACGCTGCATCTTTGATGTTATACGGATCTGCTTTTCCATCACCATCTGCATCAATCCCGTAACCACCATATTTCTTTATATTCGTTAGATTCTCCCAATCACTCTTGGACGGAGTGCCAGGAAAACTCCACCCTACCCATGTCTTTGGCATGAATTGAAAATGGCCAACGGCACCCGCAGAAGACACCATATTTGGATCAGAACCAAAGGAAGTCTCTACCTTGTGTACTGCAGCTAAAAGTGTCCACGGGATGCCATAACGCGCAGCCGCTTCTTGATAGACCGGAATGAAGTCTTTCGGTATCTCTTTCTCGCCCACCGCACTAATCGATATGCCACCGTCTTCCTTGCTCCCCTGATCACTCATCGTGATACCGATGGTTATGCATAGGATTAGAATTAGCACAAGAAGCACTACAACTATTTGCCAACCGAATATTTTCGCAATCAATTTAAGCGCCATTTTTTTTTGCTTTTTCTGCCGCTAATTGCTTCGCCTTCTTCTGTACATAACCTTCCTTATCGCTCATCGTCCTGCTGGACAGAGAAGTCAGAAACTAACCATTTGCCGCTCTCCTCATGCCGTAATAGGATGTTATACAACGTTACCGTGTCCATAAATTTCTTACCCTTGTCGTTAAAGAATGTTCCTTCGACTTTGACCTTAAAATACATATCTGCCCCGTCTTCATAATCGCTTGATACCTTCGTAACTTGACGTTGGTACATGTCGACCGTTGGCCTCACTTCTTGACCTTGGTTCTGTAATTTAAGACTGATTTCAGGCGTCGCATACGGAACAGCATTCAATTGGTTTTCGTCGGGCCTCGCGCCGTTAAATGCGGTATACGCACGCGCAAAAGATTCTGCATTTACTTTGGCAGCATCGACATCTTTTTTATAATGATATTTATATGGTTCCTCTTTTTCCTGCTTATCCGTCGCCTCTTTTCCACCGCCAACTTCCACAACCGTTTCTTTTGTCTTAGATGATTTAGGAACATCTGGTTGTATCCATTGATAGAAAATTAAGGCACCAGGTATCAGCAAAATCAAGAAAAAACCGATGATGCCCTTTTTAGGCAACTTCCTTTTGGTTTGCTTCGT
>NZ_AODL01000032.1 GCF_000525995.1 Paenilisteria riparia FSL S10-1204
CTTGGTTTGTACGGCAACACGGTTTTATAATAGTCTGCGGAAATTTGATTTTTTGTCATAATGCCAGTTTCAGCTTGTTTCGTGTCTTTTTTCTGCACAACTTGCTCGTCCGAATTGAGGCTCGGGGCGCATCCTGCGAGTAAAAGCGCGGTGCTGAGGGAAACTGCTAGTAATTTTTTCATTTGTTTTGACCACCTTCGTTTGGTAAATATTCCATTAGTTTTTGCTCACTCCATACTGGGATGCCTAATTCCTCTGCTTTCGCCAGTTTGGAGCCTGCATCACTGCCTGCCACAACAACAGCCGTGTTTTTACTTACACTCCCCGTTACGTTTCCGCCAAGGCTTTCAATTAATGCCTTCGCATCCTCACGCTTCATATGTTCTAATTTCCCCGTTAGAACGATTTTCTGACCTGCAAAAACAAGTGCTTCTTCTGGTATTGCTTCTAATTTTGGACCTGTGTAAACCATGTTTACGCCTGCTTTTTCTAATTTCGCTAACAAGTCATGCACTTCTTCGCTTTCAAAATAAGCAACGATAGAGTCTGCCATCTTTTCACCGATATCTGGAACCGCAATTAAAGCTTCTTGGTCGGCTTCACGAAGAGCGTCCATTGTTTCAAAATGCTGGGCTAATACTTTCGCAGCTTTGGCGCCGACATGGCGGATACCAAGGCCAAATAGTAGCCTTTCTAGTGAATTGGAACGGCTTTTATCGATGGATGCTAATAGGTTCTGAACGGATTTCTCACCCATTCTCTCTAATTCTACCAGTTTTTCGCCAGAAAGGAAAAACAAATCGGCAACATCGGTAATTAATTTTTGTTCGAAGAGCTGAACAACGACTTTTTCGCCGAGACCATCGATGTTCATCGCCGTTCGTGAAACGAAGTGAATCAGTCCTTCTTTTAACTGTGCGGGGCATTTTGGATTGATACAGCGCAAGGCCACTTCACCTTCAAGTCGAACAAGTTCACTCTCGCAAGTCGGACAGTGCGTTGGCATCTGATACGGTTGTTGCGCTTCGGTGCGCTCTTCCTCTACTACGCGAATCACTTCTGGGATAATATCGCCTGCTTTTTTAATGAGGACGGTATCGCCAATGCGGATGTCGCGCTCGTGAATGAGGTCTTCATTATGCAAAGATGCACGTCCAACGGTTGTTCCAGCGACGCGAACTGGTTCTAAGACAGCCGTCGGGGTTACGACGCCCGTTCGACCGATGTTTAGTTCGATGTCTAGTAGCTTCGTTGCCACTTCTTCTGCAGGAAATTTGTACGCGATAGACCAGCGTGGTGATTTTGCGGTAAATCCAAGTGTTGCTTGCTGTTCTAAACTATCTACTTTGATGACAATACCGTCAATATCATACGCCAAGTCTTGACGTCCCGCTGTCCATTCTTCAATGTATGCGTATATTTCTTCTAAAGAATGGCATAATCGCCGTTCTTTGTTTACTTTTAAACCGAGTTGCTCAAGTTTAGTTAACCCCTCGCTATGCGTTGCTACACCCATTTCGCCAAAATCAGCAACGGCATATAGAAAAATATCTAAGTTACGCGATGCCGCGATTTTCGTGTCTAATTGGCGCAAAGAACCTGCCGCTGCATTTCGCGGATTTGCAAAAACTTCTAAGCCTTCTTCTTCCCGTTTGATGTTCAAGTTTTGAAATGACTGTTTTGGCATGAAAGCTTCGCCCCGTACCTCGATAGTGAACGGCTCTTGTAGGTTCATCGGAATCGAGCGGATGGTTCGCAAATTGGATGTAATATCTTCACCAACAGTTCCATCGCCGCGTGTTGCGCCACGTTTGTATTTTCCAGCTTCGTATTGCAAAGAAACTGCCAAGCCATCAATTTTCAGTTCGCACATGTACGCCACATCATCGCCTACCTTATCGCGAACACGGCGATCAAAATCGGCTAAATCACCTTGATTAAACGCATTGCCAAGACTTAACATCGGCGTTTCATGTGCTACTTTCTGAAACCCAGCCAACACTTCGCCACCAACGCGCTGTGACGGGGAATCTGGTGTAATCCAGTCTGGATGCTTCTCCTCTAAACCAATCAATTCATGCAAAAGTTGATCGTAAAGCGAGTCTGGTGCCGTCGGATTATCCGTCACATAATATTCGTAACTAAGTTGCTCCAACTGCTTTTTTAATTCTTCATACTGTTTTCTTTCAGCCATTTCTCACTTCACCTACTTATACTTTTTCAATTGGGGCAAATTCCGCCAGTAATCGCTTCACGCCAGTTGGGCTTGGAAAGGCAATATCAAGTTCCATACTACTTCCTGCCCCTTTCACGCTAACAACTGTGCCAATTCCCCACTTCTTATGGCTTGCTTTGTCGCCAACCGTCCATGCTTCTTTTTCAGCTCCTGATGCGCTATAACCAACAACGGATTTGCTATGCATCGCCGTTTTGGCAAATGGTACTTCTTTTAATGTGTTTTCATGTCCCATTTCAATTAAGCTATCTGGAATTTCATCGATGAAGCGCGATTCTTTGTTTGCTGTGGAGCGCCCGTAAAGCGTCCGTGAATAAGCACTCGTAAGGAATAGTTCTTGCTCTGCCCGCGTGATTCCAACATAAGCAAGTCTGCGCTCTTCTTCCATTTCATCTTCTTCAAACAACGCCCGACTGTGCGGGAAAATTCCTTCTTCTAGCCCAATCAAAAAGACAACTGGAAACTCTAATCCCTTTGCAGAATGGAGCGTCATCAACGTCACCGCACCACGCGATTTATCTTCTTCATCCAATTTATCGACATCGGCAACAAGCGCCAAATCGCTTAAAAAGCTAATCAGCGTCTTGTCTTCGCTTTCCTTCTCAAAGTTCTGCGTCACTGAAAGAAACTCGTCAATATTTTCCAAACGCGTCTGTGCCTCAATCGTCCGCTCGTTTTTCAACATGTCACGATAACCCGATTTCTCTAGCACTTCTTCCACGAGCTCCGTCACCGATAAATAATCTTGCATTTGCGTGAAGCCTTTGATTAAATCGTGAAACTCAACCAACTGCTTCGAAATTTTGGCAGATAAGCCGACCATTTCAATCCGATCCAACACTTCAAACACTGTTAAATCGTAAGCCGTCGCCACATTCGCGATTTTATCCATAGAACCTGCACCAACACCGCGTTTTGGCACATTGATAATCCGCGCCAAGCTAATATCATCGTCATTATTCGAAATCAGGCGCAAATACGCCAACACATCTTTAATCTCCTTGCGATCATAGAACTTCGTGCCGCCAACCATCTGATACGCCATATTCGACTTCATGAAAAACTCCTCCATGACACGCGACTGGGCATTCGTACGATATAAAATTGCAAAATCTGATAGCGGTCGGTTAGATGTTGCCACTTCTTCTTGAATTTTGCCGACAACGTAAGATGCTTCTTCTTTTTCTGTCAACGCTTTATGGTAGAAAATTTTCTTACCTTCATCATTATTCGTCCATAAATTCTTTGGCTTACGGTTGCTATTGTTCTCAATCACGCGATTCGCGGCTTCCAAAATCCGCTTCGTAGAACGATAATTCTCTTCTAAAAGAATCGTTTGCGCGTTTGGATAGTCTTTCTCAAATGACATGATATTCGTAATATCTGCGCCACGCCAGCCATAAATCGATTGGTCCGAGTCACCAACGACACATAAATTACGGAATCGCGCCGCTAAGAGTTTCACCAAAATATATTGTGCGTGGTTCGTATCTTGATACTCATCCACATGAATGTACTGGAACTTACGTTGGTAATACTCTAGCACATCTGGAACACGTTCAAACAACTGAATCGTCACCATAATCAAATCGTCAAAATCAAGCGACTGGTTCTTCTTCAATTTCTTCTCGTATTCGACATACACATCCGCAACCATCTGATCGTAAAAACCAAATGCTTCTTTCTTATATTCTTCGGCGTTCATCAGTTCATTCTTAGCATTACTAATCGCTGCTAAAATACCGCGTGGTTCAAACTTCTTCGTGTCAACATTCTTATCTTTCAAAATGCCCTTTACAACAGAGAGCTGATCGCCACCATCTAAAATCGTAAAATTGCGATTGTACCCGATTCGTTCAATATCGCGTCGCAAAATCCGTACACACATCGAGTGAAAAGTTGAAATCCAAATCGATTCTGCTTCGGGACCTAGCAAACCACCAACCCGCGCCTTCATTTCACGCGCTGCCTTGTTCGTAAACGTAATCGCCAAAATATTATATGGATTCACATCACGCTCTTTCATTAAGTACGCAATTCGATGCGTTAACACCCGTGTTTTTCCACTACCAGCGCCTGCCATAATCAATAGCGGACCTTCTGTAGCTTGAACTGCCTTCTTCTGTTGTGGATTCAATCCCTTTACTAAATCTTCCGCATTTAATTGCATTTTATCCTCACACCGCCAATACAAACATTTGTTCTTATTTTAACTTTTTAAGCACGTGATAGCAAGTAAAATTATCGCTTCGTTTTTACTGTTGCTAACGCCTGCTCAAAATCTTCATACAAAATATTTCCAACAACAATCACATCGGCTATGGCTGCCATTTCTCGTGCTTGTTCTTCCGTACGAATTCCACCACCATACCATAATTTCGTATTGGTCAATTCCGACTTGGCAGCTTGCACCATCCTTGGATTTCCAAAACGCCCACTATATTCTACATAAAAAATTGGCAACTGCAACATGTTCTCCGCAATGCTAGCATAAGCTGCCACATCATCTGTCGTCAAATTGGTCTTTGCCTCAGAAAGCTGTGCTGCTTTTGCATCAGGATTCAAAATACAGTATCCTTCTGTTAAAACATGTGGCCACGGAATAAACGCACCATACTGCTTTACCATTTCGTGATGCGCTCCGATCAACCAGTTCACATTCGTCGAATTGAGTACCATTGGAATTAAATACTGACTCGCACCAGGTATTACCATTGCTTCATCACTTACCTCTATAAAAACAGGTAAATGAGAGCTCGCGAACTCTTGAAATAAACGTCGTGTTGCTTCTAAGTTCAACCCATCTGTCCCACCGATAATAAAACCATCCGTTCCTGAGCGAATTAATCGTTCTCCTGCCCCATCGGGAAGTGTTTTCGCAGGATCTAACTTAAATAAATGTTGCAAAGAAGCCCCTCCATCACTAAAAACAAATCTTTCCTTTGTTCATCATAGCTTGAACGCTACCTCTCATTATATCATTTTTATGAGCGTACCGCATCACTTCCAATATCCTTTTATAAAAATCTTTAACTTTGTTTCAAGTTGATGCATTCCTATTTTTTCTATGCTATGATGTTACTAAAATGTGGTCGAGTTCACTGGAAAGGACGTCACTGATGGATACTAATAGAGAACATTGGGGTTCAAAACTAGGATTTACCCTTGCTTCTGTCGGAGCTGTTATCGGAATTGGAGCCATATGGAAAATGCCTTATATTGCTTCAAAGGCTGGAGGCGGCTCTTTTTTTATAATTTTTCTACTTATTACGTTCATTGTTGTATTGCCTATTTTAATTGGGGAGTATATTATTGGGCGTGCTTCACAACGAGATGCAATTAATGCCTATAAAGAACTTGTGCCAAAAACGCAATGGAATTGGATTGGAAAATTAGGTGTTTTGGGCTCGATTTTAGTATTTGCTATTTATAGTGTTGTCGGCGGATGGATTATTGCTTATATTATTAAAGCAATGACTGGAGCTGTGAGCCATATCGATGAAGGACAGCTTGCCTTACAATTCGGCTTAACAACGGCAAATTCAGCTACTGCTATTGCAGGGGCAACACTCTTTATTTTGCTCAATATTATTATTGTATTGCAAGGCGTACGCAAAGGCATCGAACGGATTAGTAAAATCACAATACCCATTCTTTTCGTTCTTTTGATTTTTTTAACAATAATGAGTTTAACGCTCCCACATGCAATGGAAGGTCTTATTTATTTTTTAAAGCCAGATTTTTCTACCATTAACAGTAATACGATTATCCTTATCCTTGGTCAGTCCTTTTTCTCTATGAGCGTTGGGATTTCACTAATGGTAACGTATGGTTCGTATTTAAATGATAGCATCAATATTCCAAAGGTCTCTGCTTTCATTGCATTGCTGAACATGCTAATTTCTATATTCGTTGCTGTGGCTATTTTCCCAGCATTATTCTCGTTTGGCGTGGAGCCACAGCCAAATTCTAGTATTCTCTTTTGTTGTTTTACCGTCAATTTTTAATCAGTTGCCTTTTGGCTCATTTGCATTTGTGGTCTTTTTAGTATTATTCTTTATCGCTACGTTTTCTTCTAGCTTATCACTATTAGAAACGGCAGTTGCCCCATTTATTGAACGACTTGAGAGCCGCACATTGGCAACGTGGGTTATTGGTGGAGTAGGGTTGCTTATTGCAATACCAGCGGCGCTTAGCTTTGGACCATGGAGTGGCTTTACTATTTTTGGTTTAACCATTTTCGAATCCATCGATTATGTAACTTCTAACATTATTTTACCTTTAGGCGCTCTTTTTACCGCACTGTTCGTCGGTTTCCGACTACCGCGCAAACTACTTCTTGAAGAATTCACAAAAAGTAGTAACCTTGGCAAGAAATCCTTCTTTATCTGGCTCTTATTGCTAAAATACATTGCTCCAATCGCAATTTTGCTGATTTTCTTATCGGCAATTGGCTTTCTATCGTTTTAACAAGCAAAGCGTATTAAAGTACACATATGTTGTCATAATACGCTTTGCTTGCGATTGAATAGACTTTTGGCACAAAAAAATAGAGACACAATAATATGCCTCTATGTCATCTTATTTATCTTTCATGCGATCGAAAACAACCTCATACATATCATTACCGTAATTCAGTGAACGTTTTACGCGCGAAATGGTGGCTGTACTTGCCCCAGTTTCCGCTTCGATAACATTATATGTTTTACCTTCATGTAGCATTCTGGCGACTTGGAAGCGCTGAGACATCGATTGGATTTCATTAACCGTGCATACATCATCGAAGAAAGCGTAACATTCTTCTAAATTCTCCAGTGCTAAAATCCCTTTAAAAAACATATCCAGACCTTCACCACGCAATTTTTCTATTTGCATGCGTATACCTCCATTTTACTATTATACTCTTCTTTATCATTTTAACGTACTAGTGTGAATAACACAACAAGAAGGCCCAAAAATATGATATACTTATTTTATACGAAAAGGAGGTTCCAGCATGAAAGCCAAAGTTTTCTTATTCTTCTCATTTTTATTATTCCTTCTTGTTTTACCCCATACTATTGTTTCAGCAGAGCGTTCCTTCACGATACCAAGCTATGAAAACACGGTGAACATACAACCAGACGGAACCGCACAAATTACTGAAAAAGTAACTTATGATTTTGACGGATCTTTCAATGGGGCGACGATGGACATTGATACTGCAGGGCTTCCCAACATTACAGACCTTCGCGTTAGCGTCGATGGTAAACCTTATGTATCTGCAAAAACGAATCAGACTGGGACTTTCACATCGCACTATGTGGATGACACCTTGAAGATTCGCGTTTTTTCACCGACTGAAACGGCGAAGAAAGAATTTACTTATATGTATACGTTGAAGAATGCAATTATAAATTATAATGATACAGCGGAATTCAATCGTAAGCTTGTCGGTATGAATTGGCAGGAAGATTTAGATCACGTGTCGATTTCGATTAATCTCCCACAAGCAACTAAAGACGGTGAGCTTCAAGCTTGGGCGCACGGACCGCTTAATGGTAACATCTCTTTACATGACAATCAAACCGTCAAACTAAATGTTGCTAATGTGAAGGCTGGACAGTTTGTCGAAGCGCACGTCATTTTTCCAACAAATATTGTACCAATGAACCAAAACGTCCAAGCGGTTGATAAAAAAGCATCGATTGAAGCACAAGAAGCAAAGCTCGCAGATCAAGCTAACTTTAAACGGACTCTTTCCAAAACAATTTTTTATGGTGGCGGTTTGCTTTTGTTAATGCTTTCTCTAATAACTGTTAGCATTGTTCATCTAAAATATACGAAAAAGAAAACAACAGTCTTTAAAGATAATTATTTCCATGATATTCCGACCGACATGTCTCCTGCTGTCATGAATAAATTGATTTTCTCTAAACTAGGCGCTTCTGATATCGTAGCAACCATTATGGATTTAGTGCGTAAACGTCAACTAACCATTGAAGAAATTCCAGATGCATCAGGAAATAAGAAAAAAACAACCTACACGATTTCAAAGATTCCCATCCCCTCTCCAGTCAAGTTGTTCGAGCATGAAAAACGTTTAATGACTTGGCTTATCGATAAAATCGGCGATGGTGAAAAGGTAACCTTAAAAGAAATTAATGCTTATGCAAAGAAAAACAAGGCTGCTTTTTCAAGCTCTTTCCGTAGTTGGCAAGCTGGTGTTAAAAAAGATATGAAGGTATATGATTATTTTGATAAAACAGCTGCTACCAAAGCAAGCAAAATCTTGATTAGAACTACTATCGTGCTTACCATTATTACCTTAGTAATCTTTCTCTTTAGCATTTACAGCCAAACTTTCTCGATTTTTGCTTGTTTGGTTGGGATTCTTGCTTTTGCGCTTCTATTTGTTTTCTGGGTGATTGCTCTCCCAATCAAAAATCAAGAAGGTGCCGAAGAATTTGCGAAATGGTATGCATTCCGGCGCTATATTAAAGATATTGGAAATATGGACATTGCGGATGTCGGCTCTATCGCGATTTGGGACCATTATCTATCCTATTCGATTTCGCTTGGCTTAACAAAAGAAGTATTGAAGGCAACATCGATTCACTTTACGCAAGAAGAAGTTGTGCAACATTCTGGCTGCTCTACTATTACTATGGTGGCGCCTTGATTAGTAACTCGACACATGCCAATATGAATGCCGATTTCGCACAAAGTTTCCAATCTTCTTTTGAAAGTTCATTCAGCGGAGCACTTGCTAGTAGTTCTTCCAGTAGCAGTGGCTCTGGTGGCGGATTCAGCGGCGGTTCCAGTGGTGGAGGCGGCGGTGGCTCTGGCGGCGGTGCTTTCTAATAAATAAAAAGTGTGGCCCTTCTCTCGCATAGAGAGTTGGACCACACTTTATTTATTTCACAGCTTTCGTTCCAATATCAATACGATAAAAGAAATTCGGATTATCCAGTTTCTTCATCTCTTTGTAAACTTTTTCTTGTGCCTCCTGCATGGAGTCAGCTGTTTCAGAGACGAGTAAGACACGTCCACCATTAGGAAAAAAAAGCGGAACCGGCTCATCTTGTTTTGTACCAGCATGAAATACTTTGGATTGAATGTCTTTTAGTCCGGTAATTTCATTTCCTTTGTCATAAGATTCTGGATAACCTGCGCTAGCTAAAACTACACCAAGCGTCACGCCTTCTGTTTCCCATTCGATTACAGGTTCGGCATCATTTAATAAAGCCTCAATAAGCAATGCAAAATCGGATTTTAGACGTGGAAGAACGACTTGTGTTTCTGGATCACCAAAGCGTGCGTTGAACTCGATTACTTTTGGTCCTTGTGCTGTTACGATAAGTCCAGCATACAATATTCCAGAGAATGATCGACCTTCTGCTACCATCCCTTTTGCTGCTGGAAGGAGGATTTTTTGAATTGCCTCTTCAACGATTGCTTGTGGGATATGTGGGACTGGTGAATAAGCACCCATGCCGCCTGTATTTGGTCCTTTATCGCCTTCATATGCGCGTTTGTGATCTTGAGCGATAACCATTGGGTACACCTTTTCGCCGCGAACGAATGCCATTAATGAGAATTCTTCGCCGTCCAGAAAATCTTCCATGACGACTTTTGTCGATGCCCCGCCGAATTTATTGTCTAGTATCATATCTTTGAGAGCTAGGATGGCTTCTTCCATTTCTAAAGCGACAACAACGCCTTTTCCTGCTGCTAAACCGTCTGCTTTAATAACGAGTGGTACGCCTTTTCGTTGTAAATAACTGTATGCGGCATCGTAATCCGTAAACGTTTCTGAATTGGCTGTTGGAATATGATATTTTTTCATGAATTGTTTCGCGAAGTCTTTGCTGCCCTCGATTAAGGCAGCTTTTTGCGTTGGACCGAACGCTTTAATTCCTGCTGCTTCAAACGCATCTACTAGACCCGCGAGTAATGGTACTTCTGGGCCGATGAGTGCCCAATCGATTGCTTTTTCTTTGGCAAATTGGATGAGTGCTGCAGTGTCATTTTCGGAAATTGGTGTCACTTCCACGTTATCTTGGCGCATACCATCGTTTCCTGGTGCGCAAAATACGGTTTCTACGTTTGGGCTTTCGAGCAATTTTTGGCTGATGGCATGTTCGCGACCGCCGCCGCCGACAACTAAAATTTTCATTATTTATCGCTCCTTTAATGTTTGAAGTGGCGAACGTGTGTAATAACCATAGCAATGCCGTATTTGTTAGCCATTGCGATAGAATCTTTGTCTTTGATTGAGCCGCCTGGTTGGATAATCGCTTTAACACCAGCTTTAGCCGCTGCTTCCACTGTGTCGTCCATTGGGAAAAAGGCATCAGATGCTAAAACTGCACCTTGTGCTTTCTCGCCGGCTTGGTTTAATGCAATTAAGGCCGAGCCAATTCGATTCATTTGTCCTGCGCCGATACCAAGTGTCTGTTTATCATTGCCGACCACAATCGCATTGGATTTCACGTGCTTCACGACTTTCCACTGAGCAATTAGAGCTTTCCATTCGAGGTCCGATGGTTGCGCTTCGGTGACAACTTCATATGTCGCGACTTCTTCGGTTACTGCATCACTTTCTTGTAGTAACAAGCCGCCAAGAACAGACGTTTTTTCAAGCGCCGCAGCTGGTTTCGCAAATGGAACCGTGAGTAAACGAATGTTTTTCTTTTGAGACAAAATCGCGAAAGCTTCTTCTGAAAAACTCGGCGCGATAATGATTTCTAGGAAAATTTGACTCATGTGCGTAGCAGTTGCTGCATCTACTTCACGATTAATGGCAACAATCCCGCCAAATATCGATGTTTCATCAGCTTCATATGCTTTCAAATAAGCTTCTTCTGGCGTCGAGCCAACACCAACACCGCATGGATTCATGTGTTTCACAGCTACTGCAACGGGTTCTGTAAATTCTGCGGCAATGCGCAATGCTGCGTCTGTATCGCGAATATTATTATAAGAAAGTTCTTTCCCGTGTAATTGTTTCGCTTCACTAATAGAAGCCACTGTGCCAAGCGGTTCTGTGTAGAAAGCTGCTTTTTGATGTGGATTTTCACCATAGCGCAAATCTTGTTTTTTATTGTAAGTCAATGTTATTTTTTCAGGGAATTCTTCTTGGACAATATCCGTTAAATAGCCGGCGATAAGTGCGTCGTAAGCTGCCGTGTGTCGGAAAACTTTCGCCGCTAAGCGCTGATTGGTTTCAAAAGTTACCGCGCCATGGCCTTCTAATTCCACCAAAACAGGCGCATAGTCTGCGCTATCGACAACAACCGTTACCGCCGCGTAATTTTTGGCAGCAGAACGAAGCATCGAAGGACCACCGATATCGATGTTTTCAATCGCGTCACCTAGCTTCACATCAGGTTTAGCAATCGTTTCTTGGAATGGATATAAATTCACGCAAACCAAATCGATTTTGGCAATGTGGTGCGCTTCGATCGCTTGCATATGCGCAGGATCATCACGACGAGCAAGCAAACCACCATGAATCGCAGGATGAAGCGTTTTAACACGACCATCCAGCATTTCAGGAAAATCGGTCACTTCTTCAATACCAATTACCGGTACTTGATTGTCCTCAAGCGCCTTCTTCGTTCCACCTGTCGAAATAATCTCAAAACCAAGCTCCACTAATGATTTCGCAAAATCTACAACACCTGTTTTGTCTGACACACTAATTAACGCTCTTTTCATGCTTGTCCCCCCAATAATTCTTTTACAACTTCTGGATAAAATTGATGTTCCACTTTATGTATCTTTGCTGTGAGTGAATCGATGGTATCTGCCTCCGAAATCGAAATCGCCTGCTGCTTAATAATCGGTCCTGTGTCCATGCCAGCGTCTACAAAATGTGCTGTGACACCAGTTCTCGAAATATCTGCCGCAAAAGCTTGACCGATAGCATCTTTTCCAGGGAATGCAGGTAATAAGGACGGATGCAAATTAATAATCTTGTTTTCATACGCGCTGAGTAGCGTTGGACCAATTAATCGCATATATCCAGCTAAAACAAGAAATTCTACCCCTGTTTCCTGCAATTTCGTCACAATTTCTTGCTCAAAAGCAGCTTTATTCGCAAACGTCTTCGGTGAGAAAACAAAGACTGGCACACCAGCGGCTTCCGCCCGTTCTAAAACACGTGCTCCTGGCTTATCACAGACGAGCAACGCCACGGAATCCCGAATCGTTACATCATCGATTAATGCCTGAAAATTAGTTCCTGATCCTGAAGCAAAAATGGCGATTCTCATCCGTCATTCGCCTCCCGTAAAAATGACTTGCGCAACATCTTGTTTTGGGACAACTTGCCCGATTTGATATGGCTGTTCGCCTTGTTCTTTCAAAATATCCAGCGTTTTTTCTGCGTCTTCTGCCGCAACAACGAGTACCATTCCTATGCCCATGTTGAAAATACCGTACATTTCGTCCGCATCCAGCTCACCGTAATGCCTAAGCGCATCAAAAATCGGCAAACTAGGCCACGAACCACGCGTAATCAACACCGCTAAATTATCCGGTAAAACACGTGGTAGATTTTCAATAAACCCGCCACCCGTCACATGCGAAATCCCGTGCACCGTCACCTTTTTCAACACCTCTAAAACAGGCTTCACATAAATCCGCGTCGGCGTAAGCAATTCCTCAGCCAGCGTCTTGCCCCCAAGTTCCGGCAAAACCGCGTCCAGCGCAAAATCATGTTGCTTAAAGAAAATTTTGCGTACCAATGAGTAGCCATTGCTGTGAATCCCGCTCGAAGGCAAGCCAATCAATATATCGCCAGCCGCTACCTTCTCACCAGTAATCACGTCCGCCCTTCTCAACCGCCCCAACCGTAAAGCCAGCCAAATCATAGTCATCTGCACCATACATGTCTGGCATCTCAGCAGTCTCGCCGCCGACAAGTGCGCACCCCGCAAACTCACAGCCGTCTGCAACACCCTTCACGATTTGCTCCATCTTCTGTGGTACCGTTTTTCCCGTCGCAATATAATCTAGGAAAAAGAGCGGCTCGGCACCTTGCGCCAGAATATCATTGACACACATCGCCACACAGTCCACGCCAATCGTGTCATGCTTATCTGCTTGAATCGCAAGTAATAACTTCGTCCCAACGCCGTCCGTTCCCGAAACAAGCACAGGCTCTCGCAAACCAAGACCACTCAAATCAAACATGCCACCAAAAGAACCAATCGCACCCATCACGCCGTTACGCTTCGTGCGAGCCACATGTTTTTGAATTCGTTCCACAACCTCATAGCCCGCCTCAACATCAACGCCAGCCTTACTATACGCATTCTCTGCCATTTGCAAAATTCCCCTCTCAACGTGACTTGGCTTCTAAACTCGCCAAATATTCCTGCTCATAATCAAATAATTCCGTCGGGTAATCCCCGTTAAAATACGCCATACAAAGCCCACCATAAGGCTCATTCGGATAAGGACGCCCAACCGCTTCCACAAGTCCATCCTCCGACAAATATGTCAATGAATCAGCGCCAATAATATGACAAATCTCATCCACCGAATAATTGGCCGCAATCAACTCATTTCGCGTCTGAATATCAATCCCATAAAAACACGGAAAAGCAAGTGGTGGCGAAGCAATCCGAACATGCACTTCCGCAGCCCCAGCCTCGCGCAATAACTGCACAATTCGGCGACTCGTCGTCCCGCGCACAATCGAATCATCAATCATCACAACCCGTTTACCTTCCACAACACCACGCACCGCTGAGAGCTTCATTTTTACACCCTGCTCCCGCAATTCCTGCGATGGCTGAATAAACGTCCGCGCCACATAACGATTCTTAATCAAGCCAAGCTCATAAGGGATACCCGTCTCCTCCGCGTAACCAATCGCAGCCGAAATACTCGAATCCGGAACCCCTGTCACAACATCCGCTTCAATAAAAGCCTCCTGCGCCAAGCGTTTTCCCATCCGTTTTCGCGCCGAATGGACATTAATTCCCGCGATATTCGAATCAGGACGTGCAAAATACACATATTCCATACTACAAATCGAATGCGTCACATCTGCCGTGAATTTTTCAATATGCAAACCCTCATCATTAATAATAATCAGCTCACCTGGCTCCACATCACGCACAAACTCCGCGCCAACCGTATCAAACGCACATGTCTCCGAAGCAACAACATACGCGTCACCAATTTTCCCAATCGAAAGCGGTCGGAAACCATTCGGATCAAGCGCTGCAATCAACTCATTTTCCGTCAACAACATGTACGCAAAACCACCCTTAACTTGGTTTAACGCCACCTTCAAATCTTCCAAAAGCGAACCTGTACGGCTACGCTTCAACAAATGCGCCAAAACTTCCGTATCCGAACTCGTTTGAAAAATCGCGCCTTCTTCTTCCAATTCATTGCGCAGTGTCTTCGCATTAATCAAATTCCCATTATGCGCCAGCGCCAGACTCGAATTTTGAAAGTGGAATAAAAATGGCTGTACGTTGCTCAAACTCTTGCCACCAGCCGTCGCATACCGAACGTGACCAATCGCCGACTTGCCGACCAAGTCATCTAATTCGCCGTGCTTAAACACATCTGCAAGCAAACCTAAATTCCGATGTCCTTTTAACGTCACACCGTCTGTCGACACGATTCCCGCACCTTCTTGACCGCGATGTTGCAAACTATGCAGACCATAATACGTAATCTGCGCCGCACTCGGATGATTCCAAATACCAAAAATCCCACATTCCTCGTTCAAACCTTTTATTTCAGTAGACATGGAATAGCCCCTTCCCAAACTTGTTTTAGTTCACTAAGTTCGGTTATAATCTCTGTATCCTTGGCCTTGACAATGATTTTTCCTGATTCGCTAACTTCGCCTAAACGTGTCAATTTCTCAAATTCAAATAATTCTTCAAAAGCCACAACGTTCTCTGCCTTCACAGAAACTAAGAAACGCGATTGCGACTCACTAAACAACAACGCACTTGCAAAAGGAACAGCAACCGTCGCGCCAAGTCCATTCGCAAAACAAGATTCTGCCAAAGCAACAGCCAGCCCGCCTTCTGCTAAATCATGTGCCGAAGCAACGAGACCTTCACGAATTGCCGTTAATAAGAACTGTTGGTAGCGTTTTTCGACTTGTAAGTCAAGTTCTGGCGCCCGTCCGCTAATTTTACCTTGTTGCATTTTTTGCAGTTCAGAACCACTAAATTCTGCTTTCGTGTCGCCAATCAAATAGATTACATCACCAGCCGTTTTAAACCCTTGTGTTGTAATATGAGCCACGTCCTCTACAAGTCCAACCATTCCGATGACTGGTGTAGGATAAATACCTTCTCCGTCCGTCTCATTATACATTGAAACATTTCCCGAAATAACTGGCGTATCGAGTTCCAGACAAGCTGCACTAATCCCATCTGCCGCTTTTTCAATCTCCCAAAAAATTTCTGGTTTTTCCGGATTACCAAAATTCAGACCATCTGTAATTGCTAGCGGTTTCGCACCAGAGCACACAATATTTCGTGCCGCCTCTGCCACCGCGATTTGACCACCTTTTTCCGGGTCAAGATATAAATAACGCGAGTTACAGTCCGTCGTCATCGCAATCGCTTTATTTGTCCCACGAACACGTAAAACCGCCGCATCCGAACCAGGAGTCACCGCCGTGTTCGTCCGTACTTGATAATCAAACTGCTCATAAATATGACGTTTACTAGCGATGGTTGGCTGTTTCAGCAATGCTTTCCAAGTAGCAACCGCATCCGTCACAACAGGCACAAACGCCTCTTCCACTTGAAAATCGCGATACCGCTGTGGTTCTGCTGATGGTTTATGATACACCGGCGCATCCTCAGCAAGCGCGTCAACTGGCACATTAGCCACCACTTCGCCATGATGCACAATTTTATACATCTTGTCATCCGTTACTGTTCCAATCGTCACAGCCTCTAAACCGTAACGCTCAAACAATGCCTTAATCTCATCTTCATGCCCTTTTTTCACACAAAGCAACATCCGCTCTTGCGATTCTGAAAGCAACATTTCGTATGCTGACATATGCGTTTCCCGTTGCGGCACGTCATCCATAATCAATTCCAAACCAGAACCAGCTTTAGAAGCCATTTCCGAACTGGAGCTTACTAAACCTGCCGCTCCCATATCCTGAATACCAATCAAAATATCCGAATGGTCACGAATCAAATCAAGGCAAGCCTCAAGCAGTAACTTCTCCATAAAAGGATCACCGACTTGTACGGCGGAACGTTGCTGTTCGCCTTCTTCACTAAACTCCACCGAAGCAAAAGTGGCCCCATGAATCCCGTCGCGCCCAGTTTTTGCACCGACATACATTACTGGATTGCCAACACCGACAGCCTGGCCTTTTTGAATATCATCTTTTGCGATCAAACCGACACACATCGCGTTGACTAGCGGATTTTTCGCATAACACGGATCAAACTGCACTTCGCCGCCGACCGTTGGAATCCCAATCGAGTTGCCGTAACCAGCAATCCCCGCCACGACTTCATTCACTAAATATTTCGTATGCGGATTGTCAATCTCGCCAAAACGAAGCGAATTCAGCATCGCAATCGGACGCGCACCCATCGAGAACACATCACGGATAATACCACCAACACCCGTCGCAGCCCCTTGATACGGTTCCACGTAAGACGGATGATTATGACTTTCCACTTTAAACGCGACACCAAGCCCGTCGCCAATGTCCACGATACCAGCGCCCTCACCAGGACCTTGCAACACTTGCGGGCCTTCCGTCGGGAACTTGCGGAGCACCGGTTTGGAATTTTTATAGCTACAATGTTCCGACCACATTACCGAAAACAAACCTGTCTCCGTATAGTTCGGCTTTCTTTTTAAAATAGCGCAAACAAGTTCGTACTCACTGTCACTAAGCCCCATTGTTTCGTAAATTTTCTGCTCCTTAATTTGCTCCGCGGACGGTTCCTGATTCACATTAAGCATGCACTTGTTCCTCCTTCCAAGCCTTCAACATCGATTTAAAAACGCCAAGCCCAGCCGTTCCGCCAACAACATCCTCCACAGCACGCTCTGGATGCGGCATCATGCCAAGCACATTACCAGCCTTATTCGTAATCCCAGCAATATTCGCAATACTCCCATTTGGGTTTTCCGTCGCATACGTAAACACAATTTGCCCATTATCCCTCAATTCCGCAAGCGTCGCCTCATCACAGTAATAATTTCCTTCCCCATGCGCCACAGGAATCTGAATCTCCTGATTTACCGCATATTCCGAAGTAAACATCGTCTCCGCATTTTCCACACGTAAACTTACCGTCTTACAAACAAAATGCAAATTCGTATTCCGAATCAATGCTCCCGGAAGCAAGCCGCTCTCCGCCAAAATCTGAAAACCATTACAAACACCAAGCACTGGTTTCCCGCTTTCCGCAAATCGTACAACCTCAGGCATAATATTCGCAAATTTCGCAATAGCTCCCGTCCGCAAATAATCCCCATACGAGAAGCCACCAGGAAGAAGCACCGCATCAAATCCTTCCAAAGAATTCTCCGCATGCCACACATATTCCGCTTCCTCACCAAGCACATCACGAATCGCATGCAACATATCTAAATCACAATTCGAACCAGGAAATTGAATGACTGCAAATTTCATCCTTACGCCTCCTCGATTTCATAGCGATAATCTTCCATCACCGGGTTTGTCAATAACTTATCGCACATCTCGTCTAAGACCGCATGAATGTCACGATCCGATTTTGCCACTTGAAGCTCCATGTATTTTCCGATACGCACGTCCTCAACCTCACCATAATTCAAGCTTTTCAGCGATCCCATCACCGCAGCCCCTTGAGGATCAAGCACACTTTTCTTCAACGTCACAAACACCTTCACATGATACATTCAAACAACCTCCTTTAATCTTTTCAAAACTTCTTCATAAACCGTAGTTAAATTGCCAATATTCCGACGAAAGACATCCTTATCCAGCTTTGCTTTCGTATCCCGATCCCATAACCGGCACGTATCAGGCGAAATCTCATCCGCAAGCAAAATGTTCCCGTCCTTATCACGCCCAAATTCCAACTTGAAATCAATCAGCGTAATATTCATTTTCGCAAACATTTCTTTTAAAGCATCGTTCACAGCACGCGCAGACGCCTTCAAAATCGCAATCTCATCCTCAGTCGCCGCTTCCAAATAAAGCACATGCGCATCATTAATAAACGGATCATTTAGCGCATCGTCCTTATAATAAAACTCCACAATCGGTTGCTTTGTCGGCGTACCCTCAGGAACCCCAAGACGTTTCGCAAGACTTCCCGCAATCACATTCCGAACCACAACTTCCAGCGGAATAATTTCCACAGAATGCACCAACTGCTCCGTATCCGAAATCTGCTCCACAAAATGACTCTTAATTCCCGCATCATTCAGATAAGTAAAAATCCGCGACGTTATTTCATTATTCAAACGCCCCTTACTCGCAAAACTCTCCTTACGCTCACCATTTAGCGCGGTTGCATCGTCCTTATAAGCCACGCGCAACACGCCGTCCTGCTCCGTACTAAACAACCGTTTCGCCTTGCCCTCATACAATAAATTTGCCACGATTTGATCGTCTCCTTTTTGATTGAAATCAAGCATGAAAAACCATGAAGCTAGCCAATTCTCCATAGTTTTTCATGATGCCTTCCTTACAGCCCTAAGCGGTTAAAAATCATATCTACTTGTTTTAAATGATAATTATAATCAAAGCAGTCATCAATTTCCTCTTTAGAAAGACGATCCGTAATCTTAGGTTCCGCCTCAACAAGCGTTCTAAACGGCACTTGCGTCTCCCAAGCTTCCATCGCCTTAGGTTGCACCGTATCATACGCTTCCTCACGAGCCATTCCTTTATCAATCAACGTCAACAACACACGCTGCGAATAAATCAGCCCTAACGTACGGTCCATATTACGTTTCATATTTTCAGGGAACACCGTCAAATTCTTCACGATATTACCAAAACGATTCAAAATATAATCAAGCAAAATTGTCGCGTCCGGTAAAATAATGCGCTCCGCTGACGAATGCGAAATATCACGTTCATGCCAAAGCGGCACATTCTCATACGCCGTCACCATATGCCCACGAATCACACGAGCGAGCCCCGTCACATTCTCTGAGCCAATCGGATTACGCTTATGCGGCATCGCTGAAGACCCTTTTTGCCCCTTCGCGAAAAATTCCTCCACCTCGCGGACCTCACTTTTCTGCAAAGCACGCACTTCCACGGCGAATTTCTCCACAGAAGTCGCAATCAAAGCAAGCGTCGCCATATAATCCGCATGACGATCCCGTTGCAATGTTTGCGTCGAAATCGGAGCCGGCGTCGTACCTAACTTTTCACAAACATATTCCTCTACAAACGGATTAATGTTCGCATATGTCCCAACAGCTCCCGAAATTTTTCCAAATTCCACACCGTCAGCCGCACGATTAAACCGTTCCAAATTGCGTTTCATTTCCTCATGCCAAAGCGCCAACTTCAAGCCAAACGTCGTCGGTTCCGCGTGCACACCATGCGTCCGTCCCATACAAACCGTATGTTTATATTCCTTCGCCTTATTCGCCAAAATCTCAATAAAGCGTTCCAAATCCGCACGTAAAATCTCATTCGCCTGCTTCAAAATATACGAGTTAGCCGTATCCACAACATCCGTTGACGTCAATCCGTAATGCACCCACTTGCGTTCCTCACCAAGCGATTCTGACACACTTCGCGTAAACGCCACAACATCATGACGCGTCTCTAACTCAATCTCCTGAATACGCGCCACATCAAACGTCGCATTCTCACGAATCTTCGCTACATCCTCTTTCGGAATCTCACCAAGCTCCGCCCAAGCCTCACAAGCTAGAATCTCAACCTCCAGCCACGCCTGAAAACGATTTTGCTCCGTCCAAATATTGCCCATCTCTTCTCTCGTATATCTCTCAATCATCGTTTCTCAAATCCCCCAATTATCTCCAAATTTGCGTCATGCGCATTTTTTCAACTTCAACAAGCGGATTATCACTAAGCACCGTAATATGCCCCATTTTGCGATCAATCTTCGCCTCTTGCTTCCCATAATAATGAACAAACCAATCCGGATGCTCCGCTAAAACTTCATTCACACCATCCACATGCTGTCCTAAAATATTGACCATCATCGCGGGACGCAATAACTCCGGTTTCAGTAGCGGCAAGCCTGCAATTGCCCGAATATGTTGCGTAAACTGCGAAATATTACAAGCTTCTATCGTATAATGCCCCGAATTATGCGGTCTAGGCGCCAACTCATTCACATAAATCGCTCCAGAACCTGTCACAAACATTTCCACGGCCAGAACACCCTCCAAATGAAGATATTCCGCCAACTTCACAGCAATAGCTTCTGCCTCATGAATCGACTCCTCATCAAGCGCTGCCGGCACAACCGTCGTATGCAAAATATTATTTTTATGATCATTTTCGGCCACAGGGAATGTCTCTATTTGTCCATCCGAATTTCTAGCAACAATTACCGAAACCTCACGCTCGAACGGAATCCAAGCCTCCAAAACACATGTCCCAAAGCGCAATAACTCCACAGCCTTATCAATATCCTCTTCACTCTGAATCACATATTGACCCTTGCCATCATAACCACCCTGCGTTGTTTTAAGAACCGCTGGATACCCAAGACTATTAATATGCTGTTCAATATCATCCCTATCGACAATAACCGCGTATGGGGCCAAATTAATATTGAGTGACTCCAAATACGCCTTTTCCAAAATTCGGTCTTGCGTAATAGACAACAGCTCAGAGCCTTGCGGAATTCTAACACTATTTTCAATCGAATGAAGCGCGTCATTATCTACATTTTCAAACTCATATGTCACGACATCACTTTTCTCTGCCAATTCCTTCAAAGCATTTAAATCCGTATAATTTGCTACAATTTGCTCATCAGCGACCTGCCCACACGGAGCATCCACCGTAGGATCTAATACAATAACCTTATACCCCATTGCCTTAGCAGCTAGAGCCATCATTCTGCCTAATTGACCACCGCCAATAATTCCAATCGTGCTGTTTGGTAATAAATACGTTTTACTCAAGAGAATCACTACTTTCTAGTACATTTTCTTCTAGTGTATCACGTCTATTTTCCAAACGGCTAGCAATTACCTCATTTTCTACCGATAAAATTTGCGCAGCAAGCAATCCAGCATTTACCGCGCCCGCCTCACCTATTGCGACAGTAGCGACTGGGACACCACCAGGCATCTGAACAATCGACAATAATGAATCCAGTCCATTTAAAGCTTTAGACTTCACCGGAACGCCAATAACTGGTAAAGTCGTTTTCGCAGCCACCATCCCTGGCAAATGAGCAGCACCACCAGCACCAGCAATAATCACTTTAATACCACGGCTTCTGGCAGTTTCTGCATATGTAAACATTAAATCTGGGGTACGATGCGCCGAAACAACCTTTTTCTCATAAGCAATCTCCAACTCGTCCAATATTTCGCACGCTTTTCTCATCGTTTCCCAATCAGAAGTACTCCCCATAATGACACCAATTTGTGCAGACATCGAACGTCCCACTCCTCATCATTTCATTTATACCTACCTGTCCATTCTAACAATAGCCACCAACAAAGTCAACCATAAAATCGAACGATAAAACCACCATTTAAATTAATGTTCGTGTTTAAAACAAATTTTAGCCAAATAAAAAGCAACTTTCAGAAGAAAGTCACTTTTTATTAACACCACCACGCACTTGTTTCACCCAGAATCCGCCATAAATTTGCTTTGGCTCCGAAGAAACAATAAAAGCTTTATCATCAATCGCAATAATACGTTGGTATAATTTATTCTCATTTTTACGAGGCGTCAATATCTCAAGCATCATCCGCTCCCCATCACGCCCACTTGCAAGCCAACTAGTCACGCCATATCCAGCATTCCTAATCTGATTCGCTAAATCCAAATTATAATCCTTCGTAATCACATTCACCGTAATATAACCAAGCGCAAGCCTCTCTTCTATTTTCATACCCACAACAATACCAACACCAAAACCAAGCGCATACGCGGCAATATTTGCAATATCATTCAAATTACTCATAACCATCCCAAGCGCTACAATATACACCACAATTTCAAATACACTTACAATAGCAGCACGATAGCGATATCCCTTCATCGTCATTAACAACCGAATCGTATTCAGAGACACATACAATATATTAATAACAAAGATAGTCAAAATCATACCAACAGCCTCGCCCATATCCATTACCCCCTTATGTAAAAAACTACTTACTAAATATGTTCACTAAATCATCATTTTCAAACCTAATTTAACTACATTATTTCAATAGTAAGTAACTATCCACCCGTGTGAACGGGTGGCTTTTTATTAGCCCTAGAAGGGCTCAATACTCGCTTGGCCCCTAAAGGGACCCTTCCTAAGTGACCGCCAACCGCTTCTATGCTCCTGATGTTGACAAATTTTTTATTTTTTTGAATGGGTCCACGTATTCTCGTTTGCTTATACTATCCTTAATCCGGTCCTCTGCTTCTTGTTCTCTTATATACTTTTGGATTGTTTTTTTGATTCAGTCCCACAGTAGATACATAATAGCCCTTAGACCAGAATGTGCGATTGCCATAATTGTATTTTAAATTGGCATGACGCTCATGGATTAGTATAGCGCTACGCCCCTTCAAAAAGCCCATAAAGCTCGAAACACTTGT
>NZ_AODL01000033.1 GCF_000525995.1 Paenilisteria riparia FSL S10-1204
TTGTGAAATCCGGCCTTACGCGCTAGCTCTTCGGAAACTTCACAGCCTCCGCAAAAATCAAAAGAGGATTTTCACTGTCGCCTGCTCCAGTCTTCTGTCAGAGCTGGACGAGCGCGTGCGGCACTTTGTGAAATCCGGCCTTACGCGCTAGCTCTTCGGAAACTTCACAGCCTTCGCAAAAATCAAAAGAGGATTTTCACTGCGCCTGCTCCAGTTTCTGTCAGAGCTAAACGAGCGCGTGCGGCACTTTTATTAAAATTTAGCTGCTAGTTCTCCTGCTTTTTCTATGCCAGCTGCGATTAAGTCTTGGGCTTGGTCTGGAGCTGCGTTGTGGCCTTCTACGATTACTGATTGTGGGTTTGTGATGCCGAAGTGTGCTAGTATGTTTTTCACGTAGTTAAGGGACATTTCCCAGCTTGCCATTGGGCCGTCTGAATATACGCCACCACGTGCGTTTAGTAGTACAACTTCTTTGCCTGTTACAAGACCTACTGGGCCTTCAGCTGTGTATTTGAATGTTTTGCCTGCTTGATTCAAGTAGAATAGGTATGTTAAGAACTGGGCTGGGATGCTGAAGTTCCAAAGTGGGAACGCCATAACAATTTTGTCTGCTGCTAGGAATTGCTCTAAATAGCCATTCGCAATGTCAGCTAAGCGTTGTTCTTCATCAGTCAATGCATCGCCTGTCGATTCTTTGAAAAGTCCGCTCATCATTGTTGCATCATAGTAAGGTAAATCTGCTTGGAACAAGTCCAATTCTGTAATTGTGTCTGCTGCGTTGTTTGCTTTATAGTTTTTCAAAAATTCCTCATATAACTTCACACTCACGGAACGCTCCGCTGGTAAACCATTTGCTTTAATAAATAATACATTTGCCATTTTATAAATTCCTCCAATTACTATATGTTTTAATACTTTTCTAGTGTAGCGTATATTATTTTACACTTCAAGTAATATGCTTACAAAAAATTAGTTTGTTATTAAAAATAAGTGGAAGCGTTTTCGTAAACAAAAGTTATAAAATTATGCTAAAATAAAGGAGAAATGGGGTGTTGTCATGGAATTACGAGAAATAAAGGATTCCGAAATTGGGAAAATTAAAGAACTACGTGATTACGCGTTTCGCTTCCCAGCATCCGGAGGCGAGGCAGACTTTCAATATTGGGCAGAAAATGCAAGAAGATTAGGACTTTTTTACGGAGAGTATTTGTTAGCGCAAGTTTTGACATATCCGTTAGCAGTATCGATTTTAGGGGAGCGTTTTTCAATGGGAGGCGTGGCTTATGTGGCGAGTTTTCCAGAATATCGCAACGCAGGGTTGATTCGCCAGTTGATGGAGGCGTCGCTCGAGCAAATGCGGGACAATGGGCAAATCGTGTCTTACTTAAGCCCGTTCTCGATTCCGTTTTACCGCAAGTTCGGCTACGAAGTATTTACAGAAAAAGTGGAACTTGAAATACCAGCACACGCATTGCCAGATATGGGGACAGTGCCAGGTCGAGTAATGCGCATGACGAGCGATGACGGTACAGGAATTTCTGTCGTTCGGGAGCTCTACAACCGATTCGCCTTAACGAAAAAAAGTGGCATGATGATGCGCGACGACGCTTGGTGGTTGCGAATGGCACGCCGGAAATATACGAAAGAAATCGCTGTGTATTGCGATATGAACGGCACGACAATGGGCTATATGTTGTTCACACTTGACCATGAAGTATTTAAAATTCACGAGCTAGTAGCCCTGAATTATGAGGCAGAGAAAGGACTTTGGCGTTTTGTAAGTTCACATAACATGATGGTAGACCGCGTTGTCGCGAAAAATGTTGGTTCCTTGCGTGACATCGCCCTTGCTTTCCCATCCCCAGACTTCCAAAAACGCGAAATATTGGATTTCATGATGCGAATCGTGGACGTTCAAGCCTTTTTAGAGAAGTACCGCTTTGTCAATCGCTCAGAAACAGTGCTTTATGTGGAAGTAGAAGACGAGACTGCGCCTTGGAATGAAGGTCTTTTTGAAATACGAGGAAGTATGGTGAGCCGCGTCGAAAGACCAGAAGGTGCAGGCGTGCTATCCATTACGATTCAAGGCTTAGGACAAATGATGATGGGCTTTGTGCGACCACGAGACCTTGTCTACTACGAAAAAGCCCAAGCCAGTGAAATAACCATCGAAGCCTGGGAAAAAGTAATCCCCCACATGCGCAGCGATTTTTATGACGCATATTAAATAAAAAACTGGATTTTTCGAAAAAAAATGCATTAGAATGGAACTTGTAATTGTTCAAGCCAAGCCATTTAGGCCTGTGACAACAACATTGCATTTTGGGGAAATACCCAAGTCCGGCTGAAGGGGACAGACTCGAAATCTGTTAGGCGGTTCCGGCCGCGCCGGGGTTCGAATCCCCGTTTCTCCGCTTAGAAAGAACGGAAAACACTGTAGATCGCTATGTAAGATGCGGTTTATGGTGTTTTTTTGTATGTTAAATATGGTATGATAAAAGAAGAAATTAACAGTAGGGAGGTGTCATACATTTGGCAAAGAAGATACAATTACCAAGCGGTCGATTAGCGGAACACGCCAATGTGATTCAAGCAACGACGAATACACTAACGTTACAGGCTAAGCCGAACGTGTCTTATTCGACAGGTAGCGCACAACAACTGGTGGAAAGTGCTATGGCATTCGCACAAATGACAACAAGCATGCCAATCGCGTTTCAAAAAGATACAGCAAATCTAAAACGGGTTGAAAAAGCCTTTGTCGCATCAGAAAAAGCGTTGGGCGATAGGCTCCACCAAGGCATCGCATGGATGGAACATAAAAATAAGTAAAGGAGATACATACCTATGCAACCAAGACAACGGGAAGGCGAAAAATGGGCAGAACAAATCAAAAAGGAACGACAATTCGAAGAGCTAGAACACTTATTTTCAAAAGCAAAACGAGCACAGGAAAATGTCTTGCATCTTTTTCATGAAGCATGGCAAGGAAATCGTTCTCAGCAACGTTTGGGATTGGTAGAAGATATCATGACAGAAGAATGGCAACAACGAAAAAAGCAACTGTATGCCATGGATGAAGTCTTACAAGAAGCACGTCGAGCGCACCGTCAGGAAGCCTTCGCAGCGAAGGGAGCTGGGACAGATGCCACGGATTGATATCGGGGAAGTCTCTTATTTTGTAGGCCAATTTACAAGAGAAAGTGAGCGCTTACGAGGAGCATTAACGGATTATCGGAAAGCAGTAGCGAAACTCATAGCCGATGATGCAATACAAGGTGAATTTGTCACTAGCGCCAAAAGTTACTACGAACGCATACACTATCCTATTGTAGACACAACTATCGCGTGTTTAAGCGAGGCTGACACGATTTTGAAGAAGTATGTAGCCGATTACGCCGCACAAGTTGATGATGCCACGAATTCACGATTAGATTCTGACCGATTCGAAGCGCTGTATACAGAAATTCGACGCTCGGAAAACGCGTTGGACGACTTAACCCACGCCATGGAATCGATGGCAAGTGGATTGAATATAGGGCAACAAATCGGCATGAAATTAGGTTTAGAAACAGCGATGGGACAAATCAAAGAAGAAATCAAAATTTTAGAGCGCTATCTCGATTTTGAAAACAGCCACATAAACGTGATGGATGATGTGTTGACACGGATGTACCAAGTGAAGGTCGGAGTGAATGAAATCCTAGCTGGGAAGGCATTTAACGGCACAACACACACCTATGATTCCAGTAAAATGCAATTAGGCTGGCTAGACCATTTGGTGCCAGAAAAGAAACCAGAAAAAGCCTATAACTTTGAGGAGTACACCAAGGCATTCGTGGATGGTTACTGGATTTTAAGCAAGAATGGGGTGACAGATCAAGAAGCAGCAAAAGCAACCGTTGCTTACAATGATGCTTTGAAAGATGGTACAATGAAACGTGAAGTAGGAGATGCAGATATAGACTTTGAAACAGAGTATATGTTGGCTGCAATGGAAGGCTATAATCTACTCACAGGTGAGCCAATCACGAAGGCACAAAGCTTTTCTATCATATCAGCGGTACTTATCGGTGCTGTTGCAATGAAAGGCAGAGGTATTAAAGTTCCCAGAAATAGCTTGAGCAAGATACAAAGTGACTTGAAAATCAAAGCAACTAAAGATTTAGAAATGAAAAATATCAGCAAGAAAATCATGCGACGAAGCCATTGAACTCTCCAGTACCAGAGAAGTGGCTGAAAAAAGGTGGCAGTATTTCTATAGATAGTAAAGGCACATGGAGTTATACCAACAAGAATGGTCAGACGGTGAGGTACCCGAATGGTTATCCAGACTTTAAAGATTACAGACACCCCAATGTTGAGCCTGTTACGATAAAGGTGGCTTCGCCTAAGAACCCTCAAGCCGATTTCAGAGCCGCAAACCTTGAAGCAAAATTAGATAAGAATTCGCAACCACCTGTTCCTGAATTGAGTAAGCCACCGATAGGATATACTTGGCACCATCATGAGGATGGAAAGACAATGGAGCTTGTTGAAGCGAAAATTCATAAAGATTTTAGGCATATTGGCGGACAATCTGCTGTAAATGGAAAAGTAAATAGGAGCGTGAAATAATGTTTAAGATGAACAGTGAAAATAAAAAAATAACTAGTAAGGATATTGAAGTATTTGAATCTAAGCATGGTTTAAACCTACCGCAAGAATATAAGACTTTCTTGCTTGAATTTAATGGTGGGTACCCTGAAAAATCTAATTTTATAATATCAGATGATGAAGGCGTTAGCTTAGTTAATAAATTTTATGGCATTGGAGAAGAATCAGGGGATTTAGGTGAGACATTTGAAATATTGGATGGTGAAATACCAGATGGTTTTATTTCTATTGCTGACGACCCTGCTGGAAACGAAATCTGCATAGGAACAGAGAAGAGCGAGTATAAAGGAAAAGTTTATTTTTGGCGACACGATATGGAATCTGATTCGGAAATGGAGAATATGTTTTTGCTTGCTGAGGATTTGAAAACATTTTTGAATAAATTATATGGAGATAATGATGAGTAGTTGGTACTTAAAAGCAGAAGAGGACTAAAATATACAGAAAGCTTGTTCTCCGTCTATTTCAGATTTAAAGTACCTCAAAACAGAAGAGGACTAAAACATACATTGCGATCTACGTAATCCATTTTGGGATTTAGAGTACCTCAAAACAGAAGAGGACTAAAACTCGAGTAAAAAAAGCTAGTTAGTAAAATAAGATTTAGAGTACCTCAAAACAGAAGAGGACTAAAACATGTTGTTCTATTCCTGTTCCAGTTATTAGGATTTAGAGTACCTCAAAACAGAAGAGGACTAAAACAAAGATAAATGTGGTGTGCAGGTGGTGGCTGATTTAGAGTACCTCAAAACAGAAGAGGACTAAAACATATAGAGAGGCTGTTATTGTAGTAACCATGATTTAGAGTACCTCAAAACAGAAGAGGACTAAAACCTCTGCTGTGGATAAGTGAGGAATAATATTTCCAATTACAATGGCTGTGAAGAGAACAAGTCAGCACACAACAAAGAAGATGACGAACAAAACCTCTCACCATCTTCTTAAAATTATTTGCCACAAAATTGCCACACAGCCAACATTATAAGCGTTGAAACCAGCACCACGAATACATTTCATCCAACTATCATAATCCCCGTCTCTCCACTTAGAAAGAAGGGGAAACACTGTAGATCACTGTGTAAGATGCGGTTTAGGGTATTTTTTGGTTGATTTAGTCCGGGAAATTATTACTTAGTACGTGTGATTACGCGAAGATGCAGAGTTACTAATAATTTGGTATAGTTAAACTGTTGAAAGTAAAATAGATATGTATTACAACCTCAAAACAAAAGAGGACTAAAACGTGCGGCTTTAGCTAATTCATATCTGCTGTGATTTAGAGTACCTCAAAACAAAAGAGGACTAAAACGTTCACGGTCATCCAACGGGTCGGCAAAGAGATTTAGAGTACCTCAAAACAAAAGAGGACTAAAACCTCTTCTGTGGATAAGTATTCGACAATAAAGCCATAAAAACTGTGATTCAAAGAATTGGATCAGTAGTTTTTATGGCTTTATTCAATTATTAGCAAAGTGGATAATTGCCAATGGATGTTGTTTTGCGCAATACCTTCTTGTATAATGAATATATTGATAAATATTAGCAATATCAGACACGTATGAAGGTGGAAACATTTAGCTATACAACTATAAAACTAAATGGAGCTGAGCAGACAAATGAAAATCACCAAAATGAGAGTTGATGGAAGAACTATCGTAATGGAGAGGACAAGTAAAGAAGGCCAGTTGGTTTATGAAGGTATTGATGAGAACAAGACAGAAGAAATTATATTTGATAAAAAGAAAGAGTCGTTTTATAAGAGTATTCTCAACAAAACAGTGAGGAAACTCAATGAAAAAGAAAAAAAATAAACATAAAATAGCAATCAATAAAGAAATAACAAAATTAATGTCAGCGGTATTACACCAAGAAAAACCAAACTTAAAGTTACATAATTTAAAGAGCTTGGATAAGAACGCTTTAACTCAACTATTTAAGCACGATTTCCAAAAAACTATGTCCTATCCACCCCATAAAAATGCTGAACATGTTAAATTCTGTCTTGCAGACTTAGCAGTAGAAGCAATCCAAGCATAGACGCCACTAATCCTGACTGGGCAAAACTTTTTGAAACGCTAAAGCCATACACAGATTGGGTAGAATCATATATTCACTTTAAACAAACAACAATTCAAAAATCGATTGAACAAAACAAAATACAATCAGCTCATTCACCAAGGAAATTGGTATTACACAAATACGCAACTGCTTTTTTGGAAGGAAGAGTGATGGGGTATGAGAGCTTAGCCGCTAAGTACCAATTAGCAGATTTAGCAGAGTCTTTTAAAGTAGTAGATTTAAATAAAAATAAGAATGCGAACTATGAAATCAAGAAAATTTTGCAACAACATCAACGAAACATTTTGGGTGAATTAAAAACCGACCCGGAGCTAAATCAATATGGAATAGAAGTGAAGAAGTATATAGAAAGATATTTCCCAATCAAAAGCAAACCGAAAAGAAACAAACATTCGCGGGCGGATTTCTTGAAGAAGGAATTAATCGAGTCTACAGTAAAGCAACAATTTAAAAATGCAGTGTATCATTACGTATTAGAACAAGGTAAGCTGGAAGCGTACAATCTAACAAGTCCCAAAACAAAAGATTTGCAAAATATTAGAGCTGGCGAGGCATTCAGTTTCAAATTTATTAACGCTTGTGCCTTCGCATCAAACAATTTGAAGACAATTTTAAATCCTGAATGTGAAGAAGATATTCTAGGTAAGAATTGTTTTATACAGAACTTACCAGACAGCACTGCCCGACCTAATGTCGTGCAAAAAATGATTCCTTTTTTCTCTGATGAAATTCAAAATGTGAATTTTGATGAAGCTATTTGGGCAATTAGGGGTTCGATTCAAAAAATTAGAAATGAAGTATACCATTGTAAAAAGCATGCTTGGGAAAAAAATACTCAAAATAAAAGGCTTTGAATATCGCCCCAACATGAAATATGCAGATACAGAAATGAAAGATTTGATGGACAATGACATCGCCAAAATTCCAGTATTCATCGAAGAAAAGCTGAAAAGTAGTGGAGTTATGAGGTTTTACAAACAAGAAGATTTGCAGTCTATCTGGGAAAGAAAACAAGGATTCTCATTGCTGACGACTAATGCACCGTTTGTCCCAAGTTTTAAACGTGTCTTTGCGAAAGGTCACGATTATCAGACTTCTAGAAATAGAAAGTATGATTTAGCGTTAACTATTTTCGATCGTTTAGAATATGGCGAAGAAAAATTTCGGGCACGCTATTTTCTGACGAAGTTGGTTTATTATCAGCAATTTATGCCGTGGTTTACAACTGATAGTAGTGCATTTCGAGAAGCTGCTAATTTTGTATTGCATTTGAATAAAAATAGACAGCAAGACGCAAAAGCTTTTACTAATATAAGAGAAGTTGAAAAAAATGAGCTGCCTAGAGATTACATGAGCTATGTACAAGGCCAAATTGCGATACATGAAGATGCAACTGAGGATACACCCAATCATTTTGAGAAGTTTATTAGTCAGATCTTTATTAAGGGTTTTGACAAATATATGATAGCTTCTGATTTAGTATTTATTCAGTCTCCCGAAAATCAGGAATTAGAACAAAGCGAAATAGAGGAGATGCGCTTTGATATTCAAGTTACACCATCATTTTTGAAAAACAAAGATGATTATATTTCATTTTGGACGTTCTGCAAAATGCTTGATGCCAAGCATTTAAGTGAGCTAAGAAACGAAATGATTAAGTATAATGGTGATCTAACTGAAGAACAAGAAATTATTGGTCTGGCATTGCTCGGAGTGGATTCGCGAGAAAATGATTGGACGCAGTTTTTTAGTTCGGAACAGGAATATGAGGACGTTATGAAGGGCTATGTCGGGGACGCATTGTATGAGCGCGAACCATACAGACAAAGTGATGGCAAAACACCAGTTCTTTTTCGCGGTGTAGAGCAAGCTAGGAAGTACGGCACTGAAACAGTGATTCAACGACTCTTTGATGCTAACCCTGAGTTCAAGGTATCGCAAAGTAACATAGCTGAGTGGGAGCGGCAGAAAGAAACCATTGAAGGGACTATTAAGAGAAAGAAAAAATTTGCATGATGCTTGGGCTGAAAATCCAAAAAAACCGCAAAGTGATGCATTTTTAAAAGAGTACAAAGCATGTTGTGAAGCTATTGACACGTATAATTGGCATAAAAATAAAGCGACACTTGTGTATGTCAATGAATTGCATCACCTGTTAATTGATATTTTGGGAAGACTTGTTGGCTATGTAGCAATAGCTGATAGAGATTTTCAATGTATGGCGAATCAATATTTAAAGAGTTCTGGACATACCGAAAGAGTGGATAGCTGGATTAATACTATCAGAAAAAACAGGCCAGATTATATTGAAAAGCTGGATATTTTCATGAACAAGGCAGGGCTATTTGTTTCTGAGAAAAATGGAAGGAACTATATAGCACATTTAAATTATTTATCACCAAAACATAAATATTCGTTATTGTATTTATTCGAGAAATTAAGAGAAATGCTTAAATATGATCGCAAATTAAAGAACGCAGTTACTAAATCATTAATCGATCTTTTAGATAAGCATGGTATGTGTGTTGTGTTTGCTAACTTGAAAAACAATAAACACAGATTGGTGATAGCAAGCCTAAAACCAAAAAAAATTGAGACATTTAAGTGGAAAAAAATTAAATGACAGTTATATTGAAACGAATCAAGTTTCAGAAGAGTATTGTAGTATAGTGAAGGCATTATTGGAGATGTGACGTAGGGTATTTCAATTATTAATAAAAGAATAAAGTATTAAAATACCTCAAAATAGAAGAGGACTAAAACGGACCGCATGAATCAAAAATTCATCCATATGATTAGAGTACCTCAAAACAGAAGAGGACTAAAACTGGCAATTGTTGACGAAATGATTGTTGAAAGATTTAGAGTACCTCAAAACAGAAGAGGACTAAAACAGTATATCCAACGGAACTAATTGGCATCGCGATTTAGAGTACCTCAAAACAGAAGAGGACTAAAACCTCTACTGTGGATAAGTGGGATAAGTTATTTCTAATTAACGGAGGTTAGTAGCCATAGAAAATAGAGCGTTCAAAGTGATGCTCATCCAATCGGTAGTCAATGATGCAGTATTTACTTGCAAAACAATGATGTATCCTATTTTAGTTTCGAAAGCAGTTAGGAGTACAAAAATGATAAAACTTACTTTTTTCCTCGACTCACGAGACAGTCTAAACAGTCTGATGAAGTAGAGCTAGAGCTATTCAATTCTATTTTTAACAAGGAGTTCCAAGAAAGTTATCTCTTCGTAAAGGAGGAGCAAATAGTTCTTGATGCTTTTTACCTGGAAGATTCGCTAGAACCGTTTCTCAAAAATGATGAGGTTATACGTTTATTGAAGAAAGATGATAGCAAAGCGTTACCTATCACACTTCAAGGTGAAGAAATCATTAGTACAAAGAAACTGCCAAGTGTTGATGATTTTTCGGAGATATTTGATATGGGGATATCTGTACAGTATTCTGATGACATTAGCGGCACCCAAACGCTTGCACGGAGAGGATTTTTAGCACAAAAATTAGGAGTATAAAATAAACTGCATAAACAATGAACCTAGGATTCATTATTTACACAGTTTATTTTACACTCCCTTATCTACACAGTTTATTTCATACTCCTATTATTTTTTAAATACTTTCAGAGCAAAACCTTCCATCTTTTTTACGGTTGTTAGGTTAGAACACATTAATTCGACATGGAGTACGCTACCTGATTCAATACGAACCTCACCATACTGACATACGGGAACTTGACAATTGTTTTTGAATCTTTTATCAGGTGAGCAGTTCTTATTAACTTTCAACCATTTTAATAATAATGAGAACTAATAAACTTTTTCAATAAGCATGGAGTAGAAAAATATTAGCCACTATTTTTAAAATATGTTACTAATCCTTGTAAATTGTTTCACAAAAATAATTATAACATAAAAATGAATTCAATGGATTTTAGCATCTAGTTTATGATTAAAGTGAAATTTACAATTAAATCATATAGATATTTACACATAATTGCAATCATTGGCATTATCCTAAAACAATGGTACAATTGAATTTGTTCATAAAATCACAAAAAATGAAATCATTCCCCTTTACATGCTTAGGAAAATCGGCAACTAGCTACTAAACAGGCTTTAAAATGCTTGGAATTATCAATCTATAGAAAAAAATATGCTTAAAACAATGTTTTTTGCTACAACCTTTATACATATTGGAGGACTTATATATGAAAAAAGTAACGATGGTTTTATTATGCGTTATGTTGTCAATAACAGCGACAATCGCAATTTTATTCTTCATTGGAATGCTGGATAAAACTGAGAAAAATCAAACCCAGATTAGTAAAAGCAAACAAAAAAACGCTTCAGCTAAACGAAAATAAGTTTGATCAATTACCAGATGAGCTACAGGCTGTATTAATAGCAACAGCCATGGACGAAAGAAGTATACCACCAATCAATGGCGTTATCGTATATTACAACGAAGACAGCGACCATACACTCATAAATGTCCATTCGGGTGCTGGTGTCGGACATCCAATTTATCTTGTGACGAAGAAAGAGAATGTGATTGCTCCGATAAAATCCGTTGCCTATCATGGTGTAGACGGTTACGAAAAAGCAGAAATCAAAGCCAATCCAATCTCTAAAAATGAGCTTTACGAGCAATACATTGCGGATAAAGACTTATACGATGCCGCCTTAGAAAAAACAGAACAGAATCCAGACCTAACACTAGCCGATTTCAATGAAAAATATGCCTCTACTTCTAGCGATAATACAATAGACACCACCAAATTATCAGAAGAACAAGTAAAGAAGTGGGTCAATGCCATTATGCAACACCGGTTTGATAATCATGTTTTGAAAGAGTTCCCATACACAGTCAGCATTTCATTAGACGAAAATAGACATGTTAAAGCACAGATAAATGCTACAAATCCGGAAGATACTGGCGATAGTGTGGGTTATTTTAAAATTAATGATAAAGGTCAGTTGGTTGAACCAGTACTTGGCGAGGATTATGATGAAGTTATCGCCACAAAATACATGCAAGTCGAGAATTTCTAGCAAACAAAAAAACACACCATAAACAATCCGTCTACAATGTGTCTACTTCACTATATCTTATCAAAAGCACTATGATACAAATCCTCCGCCCAATCACACCAGGCGAGTTCTTCCCTACAAATATCATCACGACGCTTCACAATCAGGTAACGCCCAAAGGAATTGCGCCATTCTTCTTTGCGGGTTGGGTCGTTTTGCAGCGCTTCTAGTTCTTCGAGTTTCGGTTTGTTAATCGAGGCTCTTTTTTTGTAGTGTCTGCGGCGGTCGTTGAATAATTGGATGACGGTGCTTTTGTCCATCAGTGCGATGACGTAGATTTTGGCTAGGAATTCATCGCGGTTGATTGGTTCTGGGGTGTCTTCTAATACCCATTCGCTGACGGCTTCGATGCCTTTTTGGGTGAGCGAGTAGGTTTTTTTCGTTGTTTCTGTGTCTGCTTCGAATTCCACGTAGTTCTGGGCTTCAAGCTTGCCAAGGACGGTGTAAATCTGACTGTGGTGTGCTTGCCAGAAAAGTTCCATATATTGTTTTAATTCATAGCCCGTGCAAGGTTTCCGCGCTAACATGCAAAGTAGGACATAACTTAGCGTATTCAATCTAAATCCCTCCAACACATCATTTATTCGTTTAGTATAACATATTCTTTTCTAAAATACATGTTAAAATATATATGTCAATATTGACATAACGGTAAGTTTAGGCGTATACTTTTAACGAGGCAATTTAAAAAACAGGAGTGGTAAACGTGGTAGAAGGAAAAATAGAACTAAAAGAGAAGGATGGCATTTTGAAAAGTTTGCTGCACCAGCCAAAACCAGTATGGGCAGTGGCTTTTTCATGTGTTGTAGCCTTCATGGGGATTGGATTAGTCGATCCGATTTTAAAATCAATTTCAGAACAATTGCATGCAACGCCTGCACAAACATCGTTATTATTTACGAGCTATATGTTGGTGACGGGGATTGTCATGCTATTTACAGGCTATATTTCAAGCCGAATCGGGGCAAAATTAACATTGCTCATTGGACTCGTTGTCATTATTATTTTCGCAACGCTTGGTGGACTTTCACAGTCTGTTGGGCAACTCGTAGGATTGCGGGCGGGCTGGGGACTTGGAAACGCGCTCTTTATTTCGACGGCGCTTGCAACAATCATCGCGGTTAGTTCGGGTGCAACGGAAAAAGCGATTATTATGTATGAAGCGGCAATGGGACTCGGCATGTCTGTCGGACCACTGCTTGGTGGCGCGCTCGGTAGTATTACATGGCGCGCACCGTTTTTCGGAGTGGCGACGCTGATGGCGATTGGATTCGTAGCGATTATTATGTTACTTGAACCAATTCCAAAGCCAAAAGTGAAATCAAAATTCTGGGGCTCTTTGATGGCATTGCGACACAAGGGCTTGTTAGTCACAGGTTTGACGGCATTATTTTATAATTTTGGATTCTTTACATTACTTGCTTATTCGCCATTTTTGATGGAAGGGTATAGCGCGATTCAAGTTGGGTTAGTATTTTTTGGTTGGGGTGTGTTGCTCGCGATTTCGTCTGTTTTCGTGGCGCCGCGATTGGAAGAAATATGGGGAACGAAGGCTGTCATGATTGGTGCGCTTGCTTTTTTTGCGATTTGTTTTGATCGTTATGGGTGTTGGCGCGAATCATAGTATGGTGATTTCGGTTTGTATTGTGATTGCAGGATTTTTCCAAGGGATTAATAATACGTTGATTACGTCGGCGGTCATGGTTGTTTCGCCAGTGGAGCGCTCGACAGCATCTTCGGCATACAGCTTTATTCGGTTCACAGGTGGTGCGATTGCGCCGTGGCTTGCCGGGAGTTTAGCTGTTTGGTTTAACCCGCACGTGACGTTTTATGTTGCAGGACTCGCTGTTATTATCGGCATTTTAGTGTTATTCATCGGCCGCAAAGCCTTGGTAGCACTTGATTAATTGGAGGGGATAGAAATGAAACTCGCAGTATTACTCGCAGACGATCAACTATCAAAAAAAATCTTAGAAAAAAACAAATCGGGCTATGCCAAGCGTTCGCAGAAGCTCCAGAAATCACGCTAATTCACGTCATCAATGCTAGAGCAATCGCGGAAGATGTCGAAGTTGGCGCAGATGTTGAGGGCAATCTGGCATTCGATGCCGAAAAACTAATAGCTGAGAAAGGAGCCGTTCTTGAAAAAGCGGGAATCTCCTATAAAACGGCTATTTTAAATGGCTTTCCAGCAAAAGAAGTAAATCGATATGCAAAAGAAAAAGCACTAGATATGATAATTATGGGACATCATGACCTTTCACTCGTACAGAAAGTTACGATTGGCAGTGTTGCCAATAAAGTAGTACAACAAGCAGAATGCCCAGTATTATTAATCAAGTAAACAAAATGAAGCAGTTTTAAAGTGTGTAATATAAATAAAAAAAAGTTGTGTATAAAATGAATTTATTTTCGTTATATATACAGCTTTTTTGCGTGCAGAATAATTGAAAGGTTAGGGTACGCCAATGTTCTACCGTATTTCCAATATGTAAGAAATAACCGTTGTAACAGAAAATACAAGATAAAGCTGTAGAAAGTGTCAAGTTGCTGTTTTTATTTCATGCTAATTTTTATAGAATGATAAAGTAAAGCAAACAGCACATTTCTCGCAAGGCGCATATTAAACGACAGCCTAAGAAAGGGGTTATTGATGTGAATGGTTTAATGGAACTGTACGAGAAAAAAGAAGTGGAGCAACTATTTAGCGAAAAGAAATTGATAAATCTTTTGATGAGTGAACATCGACTAATCCCAGAGGAAAAAAAAAATAAATAAAAAACAAATCATCATGAATGAAGGCGAAAAAAATGAATATGTCTTCTATATCAAACAAGGAATTGTCGCTTTTAAAAAAACAAGATACGTTCTTGAGTTTTTCCAAAGAAGCACATTTTGTCGGATTAGAAACGTTCTTATTCAATGATGTGCAACCATATACCGTAGAAGCAATGGAGAAATTAGAAGTACTAGTTTTTAAAAAAAATTGAGATTCTGGATGTACTAATGGCTATGCAAGAAGGCTGGTTATATCTATATCTTCTAAATAAAGAAGAGAAAATTAAGATTCAAAAAAGTTGCTCGTATCTACATCTTAAAGGAAATCATAGATCAAAGAAAATGTTGACAGAATTAGCGAAAGATTTTGGCTTTTTTGACGGAGAAGCTATTATCCTACCAAAATGTTTTGGGAAAAAATGCGTTACAAACTATTTAGGATTGAGCTTTAATACAGGAAAAGCTTTATTTGAAAAATTTAGAAGAGAGGGCTTTCTACTACCGCCAAATCAAGAAAGCGCCTTTCGAATTCACCGAGATAATTTATAAATAAAATTAAGAATAATCATTCTATATATCATTTGAAATCAGATAACAAGGGGGAGAATTGTATGTTTTTAAAACAATCACTCAGACCTGATTCCAGCTAAGTAGGGAAATAACCAGGTTAAATAATTCAACATAAAAAGGAGGCAAAACAATGAGTCAAGGTGGTAATTTAAATCCGTTGGTACCAATGACAGGTGGTGGTCCAATTATTGGCGCAGCAATGCTCCAAGGATACCCGCTAATGGCAGCAACGATTGGTGTCGGAATAGCAGCTGTGACGGCCGTTCTCTTGTTCGCTAAGAATAAACACAAGCAACACGATCATGCATAATTTAGAAAGTTACTAAATTAGAATAACCAACATTTTAGGAGGAAACACAATAATGCAGAAAAAGACACTAATGAAGAAGTGGGGTACAGGCGTACTTACTGGTGTATTAGTACTAGGTAGTTTAACCCCAGTTATTCAACCATACCAACCTGTATCCGCAGCTGAAAATACTTTAAAACAATTACAGGCGAGTGGCCAAGGTAGCGTCAGTGACGTGATGTTTGAAGATCTAAATGGCAATGGCAAACAAGATGCGGGTGAAAATACAGGAATCGCTGGTATCAAAGTAGAACTTCATAATGATCAAGGAACACTCGTAGGAACAGCAACAACAGGAGCAGACGGCAGATATAGTTTCACTGACTTGCCAGATGGTACTTACTATCTGCATGTTGATATGTCTACTCTTCCAACAGACGAAAAGCTATACACAACAGAAGGCATCAACGGTTCTGATGGAAATTCAACCTATTTTACAATTACTAATGGTAATGCCGTAACAGGTTATCATTTTGGTTTTTATCCAAACGAGGCTCCTAAACTAGGTAGTGTTAGTGATGTCATGTTTGAAGATTTAAACGGTAATACGTCACAAGATACAGGTGAAAAAGGCGTTGCTGGCATTAAAGTTGAATTGCGCAACACACAAGGCGAATTAATTGCTACTACAACAACAGGAGCAGATGGTCGTTACACATTCTCAGACGTATCAGATGGACAATATTACATCCACGTCGACCTAACAACAATTCCAAAAAATGAAAAACTATACACAACAGAAGGCATCAACGGAGCAGATGGCAATTCTAGCTACTTCACTGTTTCAAACGGTAATGCAATCACAGGCTTCCATTTTGGCTTCTATCCACAACAAGGCGCTATCCAAAGCTATGTCTATAACGATGCAAATGGTAATGGACAAAAAGACGGCGGAGAAGCTGGAATCAGCGGTGTTCACATTGCATTATACAACGAAGCAGGAACAAAAGTGGCAGACGCAACAACAGATAGTGCTGGCGCATATCATTTTGACGCACTTGATCCAGGCAGATACTATGCAAAAGCAGATATTCCATCCAACTATAAATACCAATCAAGCACATACTTTGGTGCTGACGGGACAACAGGTTACTTCTCTGTAGCTAGCGAACAAACAATTCATAATGAGTTAAACTTAGGACTTCATACAGTAGACAACTCAGCAGTTAGCGGAAAAGTAACAGACGCATCAACAGGAGCTGGACTTGCAGACACACGTGTGGAACTACATGACGTGCAAGGCAATCTAGTTGAGGCACAACAAACAGACGCAAGCGGTAACTATAACTTCACGAACGTATCAGAAGGTAATTACTATACAAAAGTAATTATTCCAAGTGGATACGAATACGCAAGCAGTAACGGTTACGGCAATGATGGAAACAGTAACTACATCCAACTCAATGGTGAAAACACAGCAAGTGGTTACTCTATCGCATTGAGAAAACAAGTAACAAACAACTCAGCAATTAGCGGAAAAGTAACAGATGCAGCAACAGGAGCTGGACTTCCGAACACACGCGTAGAACTCCATGATGTACAAGGAAACACAATTGATACACAACAAACAGACGCAAGCGGTAACTACAACTTCACAGGATTAGCAGCAGGAGATTACTATACAAAAGTAGTTATTCCAAGCGACTATGACTTTGCAAGCAGTAATGGCTACGGCAGTGACGGAAACAGTAACTACATCCAACTTGATGGTCAAAACACATCATCTAACTACACGATTGCCTTGAGAAAACAAGCCAACACAACGATTTCTGGTGTTATTAATACACCAAGCGGTCAAGGTGTCAGCGAAAACGTATCACTTTACAACGTAGACGGTACACTTGTGAAAACTGTTAGCACAAACAGCCAAGGTCAGTTTAGCTTTGATGGTGTAGCAGCAGGCAACTACTATGTGAAAGCTTCTATTCCAGAAGGCTACACATTCGAATCTTCAGAAGGATTTGGTAGCGACGGAAACAGTTACTACTTGCAAGCTGACGGCACAAGCAACATCTCGAACTTGCGCCTAACACTAGCACAAAAAACAGGTCAAATCCGTTCTACAGTCTTCAATGATTTAAACAAAAACGGTACGCAAGAAGCAGGCGAATCTGGTATTGCTGGAGCAACAGTAACACTTTACAGCAACACAGGTGCTGTTGTCGAAACAACTACAACAGATGCTAACGGCTTGTACAAATTCGAAACAATCACACCAGGAACTTACTACGTGAAAGTAACAGCACCAACAGGTTATGACGTATTAGCCAACACAGCATTCGGTGACGACGGCGTATCTGGATATATCAATATCAATGCAGAACAAACACGTACAGATATGAACGCATCACTTGTAGCAACAGCTGATCCAACAGCCGTAGCAAATGCGAAATGGATTTATCATACTGGCTTTGCACCAGACACAAATCTAGCTGAAGGTGGCGAAATCTCTGTATCGAACACATACAAAGATGGCTACAACAATAACAACGTAGATGTTGCATTCTACAATAGTTCAGACAAAATTGTAGATCCTAGCTCGTATACAACAACGCTATCTAATCCAGACCTATTCTCTGCTGTAAAAGCTAATGGAACACACATCGCGTTTACACATACAGAGAAAACAGGAAGCTCATTAGTAACTGTAAAAGACGCATCAGGCAAAGTAGTACGCACATTTACAATCACAATTACTGCCGATCCAACAGCCGTAGCAGATATGAAATGGACATATAACAAAGATGGTAGCACACCGGTGATTAACAACAACGGAACAATTGATATCACTAATAAATACAAAGACCTTAACAACTACAACAATGTAAATGTTCAATTCTACAACCAAGCAGGCGCAACATTAGATACAACAGGATGGACAACAACATTATCAGACCCATCATTAGTAACCGTTAAGAACACAGGATCACTGCTAGCATTCACACACACAGAGAAAACAGGAAGCACATTAGTAACAGTGAAAAATGCATCAGGAGAAGTAGTACGCACATTCACACTTAACATTACTGCCGATCCAACAGCAGTAGCAGACATGAAATGGACGTATAACAAAGATGGTAGCACACCGGTGATTAACGACAACGGAACAATTAACATCACGAATGCATACAAAGACCTTAACAACTACAACAATGTAAATGTTCAATTCTACAACCAAGCAGGCGCAACATTAGATACAACAGGATGGACAACAACATTATCAGACCCATCATTAGTAAGTGTTACTAACTCTGGATCACTGCTAGCGTTCACGCACACAGAGAAAACAGGAAGCACATTAGTAACAGTGAAAGATGCATCAGGAGCAGTAGTACGCACATTTACACTTAATATCACACAATCCAACGCAGTTACAGATGTTAAATGGAACTTCAATAAAGACGGTGTATCACGCCCAGTTAATAATAACGGCGTACTTGAAATTCCAAACACTTATATGAATCAATACAATAAACCACACGTAGATCTTCAATTCTACAACAGTACGGGAACACTAGTTCAACCTGCAGGATATACTGTATCATTCTCAGATCCAAGTATTGCAACAGCAGATTTAACAGATCCAAACTTGATTGCCTTAGTGCATAACGACAAAGCTGGTAGCACAAATGTAACAATTCGTGATATGGACGGAAATATTGTACGCTCATTCACATTCAAAGTTACATCAACAGATGTGGCAGCAACAGACCTTACGCTAGCAACATCAAATATCACAGCAAACGTAAATGACACAGGCAAAATCGATGCAACAGTAGCACCATCGAATGCAACAAACAAAACATTAAGCTATACTCCAGCAGACCCAAGCATCATCACAGTAGATGCGAACGGAAACTGGACAGCTAAAAAAGCAGGAACAACAACAATTGCAGTGAAAACAACAGATGGCTCTAACATCACGAAAACGATTAATGTAACAGTTGCTGATCCAAATGCAGTGGCAAGTATGAAGTGGATATACCAAAATGGATGGGCTCCAGATACGAACATTGCGAATGGCGATAACATCACGGTATCAAACACTTACAAAGACGGTTATGGAAATAACCAAATCGATGTAGCAATGTATAACAGTGCAGGAACACAGTTAGATCAAAGTCAATTCACCTACACCTTATCCAATCCTAGCCTGCTATCCGTGAGAAAAGCGACATGGCTTACAGTATTTGAACACACGGATCAAACAGGAAGCACTTTGGTAACTGCGAAAGACGCAAAAGGAAATACAGTGCGGACATTTACAATCAACATTACTGGACCAACAAACGTTTTAGCAACAGACCTTACCTTAGGAGCATCAAACATCACAGCAAACGTAAATGACACAGGTAAAATCGATGCAACAGTAGCACCATCCAATGCAACAAACAAAACATTGAGCTACACACCAGCAGACCCAAGTATCATTACAGTAGATGCTAATGGTAACTGGACAGCGAAAAAAGCAGGAACAACAACAATTGCAGTGAAAACAACAGACGGGTCTAACATCACGAAAACAATCAATGTCACTGTTAATAAGAGCATTGCTGATCGCGTAGGAAGTGTAGACTTTGAATTGGTACTCGGTCGTGGTACACCAAGTGCAAATAATGCCTATGTGTACCCACATGTTGCAGACGTTCCAGCAGGAGTAACGTATAGAGTAGTAACAACATTTAGTGGATACGATGGCACAATCCAAGTAGGAACATCGGATGGCACGTATCATCAAGAGATTCGCAGTTACGAGTCAACTGGCGCATGGGGTTATAGTGGAACACACGTCAAACTGGTTGCAAACTATCAAGGCGTTGACTATGTAGTTGCCGAAGGTGACACTGGTGACTTCATAAAACCAGCATATTCTAACCATGTATTTACAGACTGATATGTTATTTAACATTTCAAACCTAGTATTTGCATAAAAAACAAGAAAAGCTGTGGCTTTACCTTCGCATTCGGCATCACGAATGCCACAGCTTTTTATAAATTGTAACAAGGAGGAACAACGTGCTGAAAAAAAGTTTAACAGGAATTGCACTATGGATTCCCGCACTCATGATGCTTTTCGCACTCGTTAGCACGGCTATTTTACTACCATGGCAAGCAAACGGTGAATCATCTATCTGGGTGATTACAGGTATAGCAGCAGGCATCATACTTGTTTTAATAATGAGTATCTGGGGTTTTACAAAACTCTATCAATGGAAAAAAGGCTATTTCTATCTCGCATTAGGCGCCCTGATTATCGTTCCAAGAATCATTTGGATTATCTGGATTCCAACACATGCCGTTTCTGACTTTTACTACTATCATGTTATCGCAAGCTACGTCGCGGATAATAATAGTTGGACAACGCTATACGATCAAGGCATTCTATTCTACGCGCCTTATTTCACACATATACTCAATTTCTCTAAAGTACTATCGACTGTTTATCATATTTTTGGAAACAGTTATCTTGTCGGACAACTATTTAACAGCGTCTTGACATTAGCAGGAACATTTCTACTTTTTAAAGTCGTTAAAAATTGGTTTCCGCTTGGCGTTGCTGTAGGTAGCAGTTTGATTTTCGCCTTATGGCCAGCCTACTTTATGTACAGTACATTGCTTGCGACTGAACCGTTATTTATGTTCTTATTTGTTTTAGCACTTTTCTTGTATCAGCAGGTCGAGCAACACGCACCGAGCTTTATCTGGTCATTGCTGCTTGCGCTTACACTAATCGGCTTAAACATGATTCGGCCACTCGCTGTGGTTATACTAATTGCCTTTGTAATAACTTCTTTCTTACTTCGACCAAAACGCAAAGAAACACTGAAAAGATACACCATAGTCGTACTCTTGTTTCTCGTTTTCCTCGCTGGACAATCCACGATTAACAAATTGGTATACCATATCCCAACTTCCAACAGTACCATCGGATACAATGTGTTCGTAGGTGCCAATGAAAAGTCTGGAGGACAATGGAGCGAAGCCGACAGTAAGACGTTCTGGAAATTATACAACGACAATAAAACAGACGCCTCAAAAGCAGACAGCGCTCTACTTCAAAAAGGAATAGAACGCTATCAAGATATGGCTAGTAACGGCAAATTAACCGACCATATCATCACTAAAATGAAAAACTACAGTAGCGAAAGTTATGGCTACGATTGGAATGTCTACAGTGACGCACCAGAAATTTGGTATCACTCCAAAATCATTCTTGCCATTTGCAACGTATTTATGTACATCATTTTAGGATTAAATGTCCTTGCCGTCGTTCTCGCACTTTGCTTACGAAAAATAGCAGACATTTATTTATTCACCTTACTACAAGTTGGATTCACATTATCAGCGCTTCTCGTAGAAGTACAAGGTAGATATCACGTGCCTTTAATTATCGGTTACAGTGTGATTGGCGCCTGGGGTTGCTGGCAATTATATCGAATTTTAGTAGGAAAAAAATAAAAAAGAAGAAAAAACCAGTCATGCTCGAAGGTTACGACCGTCCAGAGCTACCACTGTAAAAAGGAATTCATTGTATGGAGATGAACCGATATATGAAGAAACCACGATTAGAAGAAGTCGCGTACGAATACGTATTGAAATGTATTCAAGACAACCGTCTAAAAATGGGCGACTTTGTTAGCCAGCAGGACTTGGCGCAAGAACTCAATATGAGTCGAACGCCAATCCGAGCCGCCATTACCAAACTAAGCGGCGAAGGCTACATCCGAATGTTGCCTTACCACGGGGCTTTCGTAGCCTTTTATAAAGACTTACCAGCGAAAGGATGGGATCAAGGATGAGAACACGGATTATTGCCGCAACATGTATTTTAATGCTGTTGGTGAGCGTTATTATCACCTTTGACTACATCAATGCCAATTCAGAAACACTACCAAAAGGTAACCAAACAGCCGAAATTGCAACCATTCCAAAAAGCACAACAAAAACAACAGACACAACAGCCGAAAAAAGTATCATGCCAACCCAAATCATTTTTCGCAATGGAACAAAAACACAAATTGAAAATCCAGTCCGACCTGTAGGAACAGACAAAGATGGCCGAATGGAAGTACCAGACGGAATTGACGCTGTCTATTGGTATAAATTTGGCCCATCACCTGGTGATAAAGGCAACGCAATTATTGCAGGGCACCGCGATTGGGGCGGCGAACTAGGTCTATTTAAATACCTAGAAGACATCACACTAGGTGAAAAAGTCATCATTGGCTATGAAGACGGCACACAAAAAACATTTGCAGTAAAATCAAAAAAATCCTACGCCTTTAAAGATTTCCCACAAGAATTAATGGATACAACAAAAGGTAAGCAAGTCACATTAATCTCATGCACGGGAACATTCAACCGCTCCCTAGACGGTTATCAAAATCGTGAAGTAGTCATACTTCAACCAGTAACCAAATAGAACATTATTAGGGGTTGCATACAATACAAGGAGGAATATATGAACGGATTATTAACAATTATGGCCGGAGTCAGTGTATGCTTAATCTTTATTTATTTTTCGTATACGAGCTTAATTTTGCTACTCCCCCCATTTGCAGGAAATAAAAACAAGGTGAGTGAACAAGATGACAGTGATTTAGAGTATGTTTTTCTAATCCCCTGTCTAAACGAAGAAGTTGTCATTGAAAAGACGATTCGATCGATATTAGCTTTGTCTTATCAGAAGAAGATGGTAATTGTTGTCGATGATGATTCATCCGATAATACGGTTGCTATCGTCCGCCAAATGAATCTTCCTAATGTCCGGGTTATCGAGCGCAAAAAGCCGAATGCCCAGCTAGGAAAAGGGGAATCTCTCAATTATGCTTATTCAAAAATAATAAAAGCAGCACGCCGTCTAGGAAAAAGTCCAACCAATCTCATTCTTACAGTTATTGATGGAGACGGTCGCCCAAGCGATAATTTGTTAACCGAAGCAAATCGTGTATTCCGAGATACAGCAGTTGGCGCGGCCCAAGCACGGATTCGTATTACAAACCGCAAAAGAATTCTTCCAATGATGCAAGACATCGAGTTCTACTCCACGGTTGCAGCTATTCAGAATAGCCGAGAATACACTGAAAGCGTTGGTTTAGGCGGAAACGGACAATTCACAAGGCTAAGCGCATTAGTCGAACTTGGTCCAACACCATGGTCCAAATGTTTACTAGAAGATTTCGACTTAGGTTTATCCATTCTTTTAAAAGGTTGGAAAAGCAAGTACATTGGAGACGCCATCGTGTATCAACAAGGGCTTACATCCGTGAAGAAATTTATACGTCAACGTGCTAGATGGGTGCAAGGAAATATTCAGTCCATCAAGCGATTAAGAGAAATTAGGAAATCAGATATATTAAGTAGCGCATCTAAGCTAGACATCTATTACTTCCTAGCCCAGCCGTGGATTAACTTACTCGGAAGTATCATCATGATTATTTCCTGGGGGTTAATGCTTCTGTTCTTCCGCTCCGTTGACTGGGGCGCGGGATTCACGAACACACTGCAAGACTGGGGTGCAATACTAGTCATTATCGGTTTGATTTTTGGACCAGGTCTCATTTGGTGCATTTACCACTATGAACTCGGTCGTAAAGACAAAGATGGCATTTCCTTTTTCCATTGTATGGGTGCAGGATTATTCATGCCAATTTATAACTTAATAGCCATTCCAAGCATTTGGCTCGCATTTTGGCGACAAGTAGCGCGAAAAGAAGCTTGGGCAAAAACAGAACGAGTAGCTGAATAACAAAAAAATGATAGTGAGGTTTTTATTCATGATTAAGAAGAAAATAACGATGCCTTTATTGGCGGTTGCAACAAGTGGATTACTAATTTTAGGCGCGTGTGGTACGACAGATTCATCAAGCACAGACAAAAATACTGACACGTCAACAAAAACAACCCAAACAACAAAAGAAACAACAACTAAAAAAAGACGAAAAAAACGTTGCTTGACTGGTCATATTCTGGTAGCACAGGCCCATCAGACTGGGGTTCTATCAAACCAGCCTACAAAATCAGCGACACAGGCAAGAAACAATCACCAATCAACATCGAAACAAAAGACGCAAAAGCAGACAAAGCAAAAGCTAGCGTAGCCTACAAATACCAACCAACGATGTTCAAAGTAACTCGTAAAGACCAAACAGTCCAAGCAGTTGCCCAACCAGCAAAAGGAAGAGCAGACAGCAAAATCACCGTTGCAAACAAAGAATACACACTAAAAGAAATCAACATTCATACACCTAGCGAACACCAACTAGACGGCAAAAAGTACGACGCAGAACTACAACTAAAACACGTTTCTGCAGACAATAAAACATTAATCATCAGCGTTTTCGTCAAAGAAGGCGACAAAAATCAAGCAATCGGAGACATGACAAGCATCATTGCCTCATCAGAAAACGGTAAAACAACAGCGATGAAACAAGCCGTTAGTACGCTTGGTCTTATTCCAACAGACAACAAAGCATTCGCATACGATGGTTCTCTAACTACACCAGCAACAACAGAGGGCGTGTCATGGGTTGTTTACGAAAAACCAATCACAATGTCCAAACAACAACTTAATGACTTAACAAAACAACTAGGCGACAACAACCGTCCAGTACAAAAATTAAACGACCGTCAAGTAAACAGTAACTAATTTTGTATAAATATCAAAAATAATTGGAGCATATCACATGAAAAAAGTAATGATAGTGCTTGATACGCCCGCAGAAGCTATTAGAATATGTCCCGTTATCGACAAACTAAAACAAATGCAATATACGCCAGTCGTTTTTATCTCCGAACAAGTAGAAACGGCTGGAGTAATGGATCAAATTTTGGCGTTGTTTAACGTAGAACCAAGTCATGTATTAAGCGCTGCATTAGAATCAAAGACGCTAAACCAACTCACGGCATATTCCTTGAACGAATTATCTAATACGATAAAACAAGAGCAAATCGATGCTACAATCGTGTGTGGTAATACGCGAATCGCTTTTGTAGCAGCACTTGCTTCTTATTACAATGATATACGCGTGACACAAGTACAACCACCGGCAGGAAACGACGACGAAGCCAGCGCTTTTTTGGGGAAAACCACAGAAGCATTGATGGCACCGCTAGCTACAAATCGGGTTTCTCTAGGGCTAGAACCAGCATTGTCCAAAATAACCACGCTACCGTCGATCCATTTGCCAATCACAAATAGCGACACCAAGAAAATTGTTCTGTTTGACTACCTTGGCAAATCCAATCAAAGATCCATACTCGAAAAAAGCTTCCAAGCAATGAAGCATATTACCAATATATATAAAGAAGTTATTTTCGTTATCCCGATAAAATTAACTTCATTAGTCATGGAACTTGCAAATCAAATTTTAAAAGGCCGAAAGCAAATATATTTTGTGAAGCCATTTAATATTTTAGAATATCAAAGCTTTATGCGTCGCGCGTGGCTAGTGATGTCTGATAATACGCGCTGTCTCGAAGAAGCGCAAATACTTGGTCTTCCGGCACTAATTATGAAGGGTTCGGGCAACATTGGTAGACACCAAGATCAAGGCGTTGGAACGGCAATTAATTTTTCCAAAGTACAAATTGTAAATTGGATGGAGCGACTGCTGCTGGATGCCGAATGTTACGAAACAATTAAGAATCGCCCATCATCAAAACCAAACACGCAATCCGTAGAACAAGTGATTGACTTATTGTTCCAAAATAGCTAGGAGGAGAACAAAATGTACCACGATTGGCCAGAAATGACCTTTTCAGAGAAACAAGAAATTGAATTTCATTGCACAAATCACTTTTTTATTATTCGAAAAGGGATTATTGCGATGGAGAGTAAGGCTGGCACTGTCATCGATTATTTAACTGTAGGCGATCTTATCGTCACTAATTTAATTGATGCCAATATTATTTTCTATGCAAAAACAGAGGTCCGGTTGGAAAAACGAGGCCTTAGCGCGGAGAGCGTGGATAGTTGCACCAACATGTATAACCGGCTTATGCTTGAGCGTTTGGATGAATACAAATGTGCGGCTCCAGCAAGATTAGGGCTTTGCCTGAAACGATTAGCTACTAAATTTGGAACATCAACAGAAAAAGGTACGCAAATTTTTCCAGCATTCACACAATATGACTTAGCGAATTATTGCAATCTAAAACGAGAATACGTTTCACTTTTATTGCGAAATTTAGTAGACGCAGGAGTCATCCGTGTTAGACCCAAGCCATGGTTAGTTTTAAATATGGATAAATTAGATGACTATATTTTGAAAAATGGTTTCTGATTTGCACAAGGAGCACACACAATGAAACAGATTTGTATTTTAATACCTACTTACAATGAGCAAGAAGCACTGCCTTATCTTTACGAGCGACTAAATCGAATTACCAATCAACTAACCAATTATGCGTTTACCTTTTTATTTGTGAATGATGGTAGTACGGATGGTACGCTAACGACAATTAAGAAACTAAAGCAACAAGATTACCGTGTCCGCTTCGTTAATTTATCACGCAATTATGGTAAAGAAATCGCGATGATTGCTGGATTTGACCACGTATGCGCAGATGCCACCATTTTATTAGACGCCGATTTACAAGATCCACCAGAAATCATTGTTCAAATGTTGGAATATTGGGAATATGGTTATGAAGATGTGTATGCCAAACGAATTTCCCGAAAAGGCGAAACATGGTTTAAAAAAATGGTCTTCCAAAAAATACTATGAAATCCTGCAAAAAATGGCGACAATTGATATTCCGAAAGACACAGGCGATTTTCGACTACTAGATAGGAAATGTGTTGAAGCATTAAAAGAAATAAGAGAATCACAACGCTACACAAAGGGTTTATTCAGCTTTGTGGGCTTTAAGAAAAAAGAAATCTTGTTTGAGCGTGATGCCCGTGTTGCGGGTTCCACCAAATGGAATTACAAAAAATTGTTTCAGTTAGCTATCGACGGCATTACTTCTTTTTCTGTAGCGCCTTTACGACTAGCAAGCATCGCTGGGGCAAGCATTTTAGTCATCACGGTTTTGACGCTGTTATTTACTTTTATTGAGAGCCTTTTCCTAGGTAGAGCTCCAAGTGGAACTATGGGAATTATTACAGTAATCCTATTTTTAGGCGGGGTGCAATTGGTTAGCATCGGATTATTAGGTGAATACATCGGTCGCATCTTTATGGAGACAAAAAATCGACCGCTATATTTTGTTGAATCAAACACAGAACGAGTGATTCATCAAGACAAGTCACGAAAAATCGGTTAAGGAGCAATGAAAATGGACATCATAGAACATTTTTTACGAGTGGAGTTACAAAATCAAGTAGCTTACACAGAGATGTTGCAATTCGTGGCTTCACTCTACATCAGAAGCGGTGAGTTTGAAGGCGAAGAATATGTGATTCGCAAGCTGGATCATCTTAATTTTATCATCGCGCGAGAATATATAGGGCTTGATGGGGAACGAGACATTAGCCGCCCTATCGTTATTAGTCGCCAAGCTTTGATTGCCAAAATAAACAGATACGTAGGAGCTCATGGGCTAGCACTTATTAATGCGTGTGGGTGAACTACGAACATGAAATAATGTTATTTGTTACACCACGCCAAAGTTCGCCAATTCGCGTATTTTCGTGGTGTATTAAATATAGAAACAAAATAAAAAACGGAGGATTTTACTAATGAATAAAAACATTGTCAAAATTGCAGCAGGTACCATGATTGCATCAACTATCCTTGCTGGAAACACAGGATTACCCTATAACGTAATGAAAGACCCAGTAGCACACGCTGCCACAACTAACGTGCACGGCGTACCGAAACCACCCATTGAAGTAATTAGTCTTCAAAATGGTAGTTTTGAGCAACCGGCAGTACCATACGGAGAATGGCAAACTTTCGATCAATCAGAAGTTCCAGGCTGGCAAACCACAGCATCTGATGGCTTAATCGAAATTCAAAACCATAATGAAGACAGGGATGCTGCGGATGGCGAGCAATATGCCGAGCTAAATGCATATGAAGCGTCTGCATTATACCAAGACATCGCGACCACACCGGGCGCAAAAGTAAGATGGCAAGTCTCCCATCGCGGTAGACATACGACAGACACCGCAACAGTGAAATTCGGTGCACCAGGTAATTTGAAACTAATCGATACGATGACAACATCTGTGGACGCTTGGAAAACTTACTCAGGAACCTATACTATTCCTGCGGGTCAAACCACGACGCGTTTTGAATTTGAAGCAGTCGGTGGCGATCCTACAAATGGTAACCTACTAGACAACATCGTTTTCGCAACGCAATCTTTCATCACTGTATCCGGCAACATCGACAAAACATCCGTGAAAAAAGACAAAACAGCGACGTATTCTTTTGACGCTAAAAATGAAGGTGGAATGGCATCTCAAAAAACAACATTGTCCATCCCAATCCCACAAGAAGTAACCCTAGCCTCACCAAATGTTATGGTAGATGGCGTTTCTGTGGCAGGCTCCTATGACAGCAACACGCGCATTTTGTCCATCCCACTTGGAAGCATCACCAAAGACGCAACAAAACATATCACATTCGATGTAAAAGGCGCAGTTGTAGCCAACAATGTCACAACACAGGCTACTGTAACCCATCAAGATTTAGGTTTTACAGATGAAGATTACACGAACTATTCCAATGATGTGACTTTAAGTGTACTCGCGAACAATGCACCAACAATCACGGCAACGGATCATACACTGAAAAAAGGTGGCAAATTCGACCCAATGGCAGGCGTAAGCGCAACGGATCCTGAAGACGGCAATCTGAGCAGTAGTGTTAAAATCACAGCAAACGATGTTGACACAAGTAAAGAAGGCATCTACCACGTGACTTACAGCGTAACCGACAGCGATGGCAATGTAACAACCAAACAAGTCACAGTAACAGTCACAAGCAACGACGCCCCAACGATTACAGCAACAGATCACACACTGAAAAAAGGCGCTAAGTTTGACCCAATGGCAGACGTATCAGCAGAGGATGCAGAAGACGGCAATTTAACAAAAGACATCAAAATCACAGCAAACGACGTCGACACAAGTAAAGAAGGCGTCTACCACATAACTTACAGCGTTACTGACAGCGACAACAATACGACAACCAAACAAATCACAGTAACAGTAACAAGCAATGACGTTCCAACTATCGAAGCAACAGACCACACACTGAAAAAAGGAACAGCATTTGACCCAATGTCTGAAGTAAGCGCAACAGATAAAGAAGACGGAGATTTAACAAAAGACATCCAAATCACAGCAAACGACGTCGACACAAGTAAAGAAGGCGTCTACCACGTAACTTACAGCGTTACTGACAGCGACAACAACACGACAACCAAACAAATCACAGTAACAGTAACAAGCAATGACGTTCCGACTATCGAAGCAACAGATCACACACTGAAAAAAGGAACAGCATTTGACCCGATGTCTGAAGTAAGCGCAACAGATAAAGAAGACGGCAATTTAACAAAAGACATCCAAATCACAGCAAACGACGTCGACACAAGTAAAGAAGGCGTCTACCACGTAACTTACAGCGTTACTGACAGCGACAACAACACGACAACCAAACAAATCACAGTAACAGTTACAAGCAATGACGCACCAATTATCACAGCAACGGACAAAACACTAAAACGAGGCGACACATTCGACGCCCTAGCTGAAGTAAGCGCAACAGATAGAGAAGACGGAGACCTAACAAGCGACATTCAAATAATCGCAAACGACGTCAATCCCGACCAAGAAGGCGTTTATTCTGTCACATATAGCGTAACCGACAGTGACAACAACACGACAACCAAGCAAATCACAGTAACAGTTACAAGTAACGAACTACCAGTCATTCTAGCTACAGACCACACAATCAAAAAAGGAAGCAATTTTGATCCAATGTCCGAAGTAAGTGCCACAGACAAAGAAGACGGCGATTTAACAAACGCAATCAAAATCACAGCAAATGATGTAAACACAAACCAAGAAGGTATTTATCAAATCACGTACAGCGTAACCGATAGCGATAACAACACGACAACTAAGAATATCACTGTCATAGTAACAAGCAACGAAAAACCAACTATCCAAGCAGAAGACCAAACCATCAAAAAAGGCACTGAGTTTGATCCAATCGCAGATGTAACCGCAACAGACCAAGAAGATGGTGACCTAACAAAAACAATCAAAGTCATTCGAAACACAGTAGACACAACAAAAGAAGGCGTGTACCAAGTTTCCTACGAAGTCATCGATAGCGACGGCAACATTGCGTACAAAACTATCACAGTAACTGTAACATCAAACGAAAAACCAACAATTACAGCAGAAGACCAAGTGATTACAGTAGGCGATAATTTCGACCCACAACAACTAGCAACAAGTAGTGACCAAGAAGACGGTGATCTCACAAAACAAATCGAAATCATCAGCAACACAGTAGACACATCGCAACCAGGCACTTACAAAGTGGTTTACCGTGTAACCGACAGCGACAATAACACAGTGGAAAAAACGATTACCGTAACAGTACTACCAAAAGCTGCGGAAATCACACCTCCACCAGCAACACCAGAAATTACACCAGTCGTACCAGTAAAAACACAGATTATTACACCGGTAGAATACAACACAAGCATCATCACTCCGGATAACACACCAATCGTAACTCAGACAGCATCAGAACTACCAACAACCGGAGATCAATCAACAAAAACACCAATCGTGCTAGGTGGCGCCCTAATATCTTTAGCGTACTTCCTATTCAGACGTAAAAAATAACAAAAAAACTCCCTTGCTAAGAAGCGTAATAGTTCACGCCTTCCTAGCGAGGGAGTTTTATATTATTGATATTTATTATAGAGTGTATCCGCCTTATCGCGTAGTTCTTTCATGTCTTGACGAGCTTTTATTAGCTTCTCGTCAGATTCATTTTTTGCCGTGCTTAGTTGTGTAATCTGCGTATTCAAAGCATCTACTTGTGCTTTATACTGATCTCTTTCTGATTTCAACTGATTGATAGTGTTGTTTAATTGTGTAATCGAGCCATTTATTTGCCCAATTTGCGTGTTTAAAGCACTAATATCTGTATTTTTTTGATTCACTTCACTTTGTTTGCTTTGCAGTTCTCCTATTTTGGCATTCACTTCTTGTTGTTTTACAGTAATTTGATTATCTTTATCAGTTAATTGGCCTTTTAGCTGAGTGATTTGATTCGTTAAGTCATTGATTTTCTGGGTGTTATCTTGCTTCGATTGATTCAGTTGACCAATTTTCTGATCCGCCCAATCAAGCACCTCAGAAATCCGAGCTTTGTCACTTTCACCGCCCCATAACACAGCACTTGCACCAAGCACAAGTGTACTCGTCCCCAATACCATCAACGCCACCAACGCAACAATACTAACTTTTTTCATTTTACGCATCATTTTTCAACCCCTCAATATTTATAATATTCAAAAATGAAGTAATGAGCTATGTAATGCGATGTCAGAAAAAGTAACATTTTCTGGAATCCTTTCATTAGATTATATATCAATACACGTATAAAAGTAAACAAAAATTAAATAAAAGTTTATTCAGAATGTTACGCATTTAATATCATTAATCTTTCAAATGTTAAGTTTATGTAAATACGCCTGTGGTATGATATAGAATGAGCAAGAAATATGGTACAATAAAAGCTAGCTCTGACTAAAATATAGGACGTGATAGATTCGTGGAGATTATTAAAGCGCTGATTAGCTTTATTATTCATATTGATCAGCACCTTGTAGAAATTATCAATACATTTGGCATTTGGACGTATGTCATTATTTTCTTAATTGTATTTATTGAAACGGGACTTGTTATATTTCCGTTCTTGCCGGGAGATTCTTTGCTATTTGCAGCGGGAGCATTGGCAGTATTACCTGGTTCAGACTTGAATATTTTTATATTACTTATTGTACTATGGGTCGCTGCAGTTATTGGTGATACAGTCAACTACCACATCGGTAAGAAGATTGGAACCTCCATTCCACCTGATAGCTGGCTTGGCAAAGTGATTAATCAAGAGAAAATGGATAAAGCCGAAGCATTTTTCAACAAACACGGTGGAAAAACCATTTTTATCGCTAGATTCATGCCTTTCATCCGCACATTTGCACCATTTGTAGCTGGTGCTAGCCGTATGAATTACCGCTATTTCTTGAATTACAACGTTTTAGGCGCGACGGTCTGGGTATTACTTTGTACATTAGCGGGTTATTTCTTCGGGAATATTCCGATTGTTAAAGAGAACTTCTCGCTCGTTGTACTAGGAATCATCTTCGTTTCCATCTTGCCAATGATCTTTTCCTTCATTAAGAGCAAAATGGACAACAAGAAAGCTAAATCAAAATAAGAAACCAAAGCTGGGCGATTGTGCCTGGCTTTTTTTTTAAGGTATGATGTATAGCTATGGAAGTATCCTTCTAAGGGCAATTGGACCGAGTGTTGACGCGGTTACCTCAAGCACAGGTATAGGCTGTTTGTTTCTGCTGCTTCTTTTTATACAATTAGAATTCAAAGTGTAGGTGACAATAATGTATATTAAAATGGGCCGATTTATTGCGTATTTTAATAAACTTTTTCTAACGATTGTATTATTAGATTTATTTGGCTCCAGACCAGTTAATTATAAATATTATATAATCTATATTAAGAAAGATTTAACTTTAAATAACACTATAATGTAATGTGTGTAAAATAAAACCATTGCGTGTAATTGCTGTGTGTAATGATAATGCTATTATAAATGCTGTTGTCAGCGCTTTCTTTGTTGGCATGATACTTGCAATACTGTTTAGTGTTCAGAATTCAGTAATGTGAAAAAGGGGGAAGCATGGAAGAAGCCCGAATTCTGGCGCTAATTGTAGATGGAATTTAGCAAAATACAAGTCACAGAGTAAGAAGGTACACCAGTTACGAAGAACGCGAAAAAATAAAAGAGGTGAAGAAATGAAAAAGGTAACAAAGAGGGTAGTAAGTGTTGTTTCCGTTTTGTTGTTAGTCGTTTCGTTATTTGCGTCATCAGTTCTAGGTAGTATAGGGAATTCTTCTGTGAAGGCTAAGGCCGCCAGTACACCACAATATAGAAATGTTATGTACTATGGAGATTGGTCCATTTGGGGCGGGGAAGGTCAGTTTTATCCGAAAGATATACCAGCAGATCAGTTGACACATCTTAACTTTGCGTTTCTTGATTTCGATAGTAACGGAAACTTGAAATTCACGGACAAAGATGCAGCAGTTGGCGCACCAGTTGGGCAAGACGGTGTTCAATGGGGCGGAGCTAATGCTGGTATTTTAAATGCGTTACAAGATTTAAAAGCAGCCAATCCGAATTTAAAAGTTGGTGTATCCATCGGGGGTTGGTCTAAATCAGGTGACTTCTCTGCGGTAGCGGCAAACGCAACGGCAAGAGCTAATTTTGTAAACAATGTGATGAAATTTATTAAATATACTAATATGGATTTTGTTGATTTAGACTGGGAGTATCCTGCATCTGTTCGCGCCGCTGACTTAGTGGATAACAAGAACGATGAAGGAACACCGAATGCAACTCCAGCCGATAAGCAAAATTATATTACGCTTCTTCAAGATTTGCGTACGGCGCTTGATAAACAAGGCGTTGACGTGAAGAAGAAATACGAACTTTCAGTAGCGCTACCGGCTTCTCAAAACACATTGGCAAACGGTGTGGACGTAGCGAAACTTTTCAATGTAGTCGATTTTGCGAATATCATGACATACGATATGAATGGCGCTTGGACACCGAACAGTGCGCATCATACAGCGCTCTATGGGAATCCAGATGATCCGAACTACAATGACGGTTTTTCTGTCGATCAAACGGTGAAATACTTGAAGAGCCAAGGTGCAGCGTCTGAAAAAATCGTAATCGGTGCAGCATTCTATACACGTGGCTGGAACAAGGTTGATGCGGGCCCAAGTACCACCCAACCAGGACTTTTCCAACCAGCAACAAAAAATAACAAAGACGCAGATTTATCCGCAACATATGGCGCTCCAAACGAGAAGCCGTTAGCTACTGGTGACGGTGGACGTGCAGGCGGCGTATGGGCATACAAGAGTATCGACGCTTTGAAAGCAAAATCCCCAACACTTGTTGAATATTGGGATGACGTGGCAAAAGCGCCATACCTGTACAGCAAAACTACGGGTGAGTTCTACACTTACGACAATGTGCGTTCTATCGGTTACAAAGCACAGTACGTGAAGGACAACAATCTTGGCGGTATGATTTCGTGGATGCAATCCCAAGACAAAGCAACAACATCCACAAAACGTGACGAATTAACAAAAGCGATTAAACAAGGCTTATTCGGTGCTGGCGCGCTAGCCGCTAACACAATCACGTATGCCAACTTAAACGTAGAAGCAACTGTAGCTCCTTACAGCGAAAACGGCGTTGGTTATGAAATCACAGTGAAAAACAAAGAAACAGCGAACGAAACCAATGAAGTTTTACAAGCGGTTGAATTTGCTGCTGAAACAGTGAAATTACCGAAGTTCTATATCCCTGTAAAAGCTGGTGAAACATTGACAGCAGGGGATTATAAAGCAGGAACAGTAAGTACAGCCAATGGATATACTGTTGTCGATTTAGCGTCTGTTTATGATGCACAACAAATTCCACAAGGCGCAACTTACACATTCCGCTTGAAATCGAACTTAGCATCCGTAAATGTAAACAATATCGCGAATATATCACTAACACAACGCATGTCTAAAACAGGTACTGAATTAGGCAAACAAGTTGTCTTTGGCGGAGGCGCGGTGGTTCCTGATCCTAGCGATACAGTAGCACCAACAGCTCCGACAAACCTAGCAACAGTAGCAGCAAACGTAACAGACGTAGCAGTTCCACTAAGCTGGAGCGCGTCTACGGACAACGTTGGCGTAGCAGGTTACAAAGTGTATCGTAATGGCACAGAAGTTGCGACTGTATCTGGAACAAGCTATACAGACACAGGTTTAACAGCTTCTACAGCCTACACATACACAGTGAAAGCATATGACGCAGCTGGTAATGTTTCAACGGCGAGTACGGCGCTTTCCGTAACAACAAAAGCAGGAACCGTAACACCACCAGGCTCAGGAACTTGGAGTGCTGACGCTACCTATACTCAAGGTGACCAAGTAACTTATAACGGTCATACGTATAAAGCGAAATGGTGGACAAAAGGCGATGTTCCAGGTGCAGATCAATGGGGCCCATGGGATTTAGTTAACTAAAATAAGACGCGAAAAACAGGAGAGAAGACGGCTCTCCTGTTTTTTGATGCTAAATTTATTGATAAACGATAAAAATATGCCCCAAAACAATGTTTTTATGGTATAATAAAAACAAATAATAAGTGAGGTGATAGCGATGATAAAAAAATGGAGTCAATGGTTCGGTCCGATTTTGATTTTCATGGGTGTGTTATGTCTTGTGATTGCCCCGTTCGTTCCAGTTGAAATAGATGCGGAAGGTTTTGTACACGAGCCTGGCTTTTATTTAATCCCAGTAAGCTATGTTTTCTTTCTATCTGGAATCATTGTTACGTTAGTCATGACAATACGAAAGAAATTACGCAAGCGAAACTAGAATAATGATTGGAGGCCACAAAAAGGCTCTTCAATCTTTTTTTGTTTAATAAATGGCAAAAAAGTCATATACTAGTAGTGACTACAGATTAGAAAGGGGTTTTGGAGAATGGATTTAAAAGTTACAGATACGAAGAAGTTTCATAATGGACAAGAAATTCCACTGGTTGGGCTTGGCGTATGGAAAATGCGGGATGAAAAGGAAGCGATAGAGGCGATTCAAGTTGCGATTGAGTCGGGCTACCGCGCAATTGATACAGCGAAAGTATACGAAAATGAGGAATATGTCGGTCAAGCGATTCGAGAAGCTGGCATTGCGAGGGAAGCACTAACAATCACCTCAAAGCTTTGGAATGCAGATCATGGTTATGACGAAACCTTGCGAGCATTCGATACGACGCTTAAGAAATTGCAACTAGACTATCTCGATTTATATTTAATTCACTGGCCGGTGCTTGCATATAAAGACAGCTGGCGCGCAATGGAACGGCTGCACAATGAAGGACTTATCAAATCCATCGGTGTCAGCAACTTCCACAAACATCACCTAGAAAATCTCTTCACAACCGCAAACGAAAAACCAGTTATCGACCAGATCGAAATCCATCCCTTACTGTCACAAAAACCGTTAAAAAAATATCTTGAAAGCCAAGACATTGTCCACGAAGCATGGTCACCACTCGCACAAGGCGGCGAATTACTAACAAATCAAACGCTACAAAGCATAGCCGAAAAATACAACGTTACGATTCCCCAAGTCATTTTGCGTTGGCATTTAAATAACGGCTCAGTCATCATTCCAAAATCCGTGACACCAGAACGAATTCGCGCGAACATTGATTTGTTTGACTTTGATTTAGCAGCTAGCGATATGGCTGAGATTGATTCGCTGAACAAAGATGCACGGAAAGGATCAGATCCAGATAGTGAGGAGTTTTTGGCGCGAGTTTGGAAATGAAAGGAAAACGTGATTTTTATCAAGTTTTGGATTCCAACGATATGAATGATTGTGTTTTGACGATATTTTCAAAAAGTGCTATAATGAAATAGAAAAGGAAGCCATGCGCTAACATGACTTCCTAGTGCAAACACCATTTAAGATGGTGACAGCCATATGTGAATTTTTTAAAATCCGCCTAGCCGTCAAGCTTATGGGTGGATTTTATTTTTTGTCATTTTTACTGTTCATAATCGCCACAATTAGTGCCGCAAAAGCGATTATAATTGTAAGACTTTCGAAAACAGTCATGCTTAGTCTTTTCCAGGAGAAACCATCAATAACATGGCACCACCTACTTTCATATAAAGAAGGCTGCCAACCACCATAAACTCGTTTGCATTGTTTAGTATATCATAAAAATGAGTTGCTTTTAAAGCAATGATGAAACGCATTTTGTTGCGGAAGTCGTTAGTGGGTATTGTTTATCTGATAAAGTGAAAAAAGTCCACAAAATGGTTCTAAATTCTATATAATAACAGGTAATTGTTAACAAAATAGACATACAAATGATAACGTTTACATGGTATAATATAGTCTAATCTTAAAAAAGGAGTGGATGAGAAATGAAAAAGATTCTAGCGAGTATGATGATGGTGGCAGTTCTGGCTGTAGGGTTTGTTGGTGCATCGGGAGTAGTCAATGAACAAAAAGTAGAGGCGGCAGCGGCTACTAAATTATATGTAACTGTCAACTATACATCACAGATACAATATAGTTCACTGAGTACTACGTATAAAGCAAATGGTTATACTTATAAAGGGACAGTCTATAATTCAAAGGCCCCAGCATGTTATGCGAAAGCTGTTACTAATACTTACTCTGGCTGGGTGTATAGATAAGTCAAAGCTCGCAAAGGAATAGGCCAAGATATAACTAGTGTAGCAAGACGAAGTAAAAAAGAAAACCCTATACAAGAGGTTTCAAAAACTATACAATTTGTTAGATTCGGTTTATGAGCGATAGCATATTTTTTGCATAAACGAAAAAACATACTTAGATTAAGTAGTTAAGACCGCGGCCATGATCTTAACTACTTATCTTAGTATGTTTTTATCGTAATAATATTGGTAAAAAAGAAATTATATCAAAAGACATGTGTACTAACCATGTCACCCAAACTGAATTACTTTTCTTAAATAGATAATTCAATATCAAACGGCTAGGGATAATCGTAAATAAACATTGCAGTAAGTTATAATCATACGCAGGCAAATGCCAAACTGCGAATAAAACAGAGCAGAGGAGTGTCGCTTGCCAGAACTTCCAGCCAAGCTTTTTCCATGCGGCGTAAAGGACGGCAATAGACAGCAATTCCTCACCCATTAGCATGAAAGGGATATGCTTAATAACGTAGCTCCAACTCAGAACATTTTCAACACTATTTCCTGTGTGTCCGCCAGCCATAATTGACCAGAGTCTTCCAACCAATAAACCTACTATAAATAAGAATGGAATCCCAATTAGCAACCATTTAAAGCTAAAGTGCTTAAACCAATCCAAGAATTCATTTTTCAGTAGTAGTAAAAGTACGATAAACATAATGACAACATTGAAATACATGCCAACAATTTCTAGCACAGCAACATTTAAAAAAACATAAGGTAGTAATTGGTAAGACAGGCCTACGAGTATTGTAATCAAAATGAGTATATAGCCTTGTTTCCGGTTAATAAGAGTATTTTCCATTTAACTATCTCCTTTTGGCTCTTGTTCAGTAGTAAGTACCCTCTAAACAAAGATAAGAAACCATCGCTGCAGCCCGAACTGAAGCAGAAATGGTTCCCTAACATAACAGTTAAGTAATATGGGGAATTAGCAATAACTGAAACGCTAAGTAAAGTATAAGCGATGTATGGAATAAATGCTGTGGATAAAAGATGAAATAATAAAGATGAAATCATGGAATGAGAACGCTTTCTGAAGCGTCTTTCATGTATTTGCTCTTACTTTCCTAAGGAAGCGCTTCTATATAGGAAAAATCATACAAATGTTCACGAATTATCTACAGACACGAATATGAAAATCCGATAGAATAAAGGAGTACCTCATCCCACAGGTACATCTCAGAGTACATCTCATGAGTAAAGAAAGGGCGGAGTATCTGTTGAAGGAACTTCGTCTCTTTTTGTTTTATAAAGGTATTGCCTGATGTTTGTCTCTGGGAGATTGGATTGAAACTTCGCGCGGATGCATATCGTGAATTATTAAGAGTTGCAAGATTGAGGTTTGCATTCATCAGCTAGGAAGTCGTTGCTTATTAAGTATTTATCGAATTTGGAAAAATACGGCATGGAAACTAGCGGTTTTGTTCACGGAATTGCTTTGGAGTCATGTGGTAATGATGTTTGAATTGTTTGAAGAAGAAGCTGGGTGAGCCATATCCGGCTTCTTCGGCGATGTCTTCTAATTTTTTGTCTGTATAAAGTAGTAAATGTGTCGCGTGATGGAGTTTTTGTTGGCTAATTAAATCTGTTAATGTTTTACCAGTTTCTTTACGTAGTTTATTACTTAAATAATTTTTATTGAAGCCAAAATGTGTGGCCATCTCAGCAAGTGTTAGCGTTTTGTAATTATCTTCTATGTATTCGAGCATCGGAAATAAAGTTGCGTTTTCCGAAGTACGTATTTGATATTCTTTGTTTTCATGAAAAACTCGAGCCAATTCCATAAAAATAACCGCTAAATAATGATTTATCATCTCATTTGAGTAATCTTTTGGATCGAAAAATTCGATGAAGATAAGTTTCATTACGAGTTGCAGATGATTGTTATTTTGTGCATCAAAGCGGATAAAATGATCTTTCGTGCTACTGGAGAGCGCTGCGGAAAGCAGGAAATCAGACACGATGCTTTTATTGCTTTCCAATGTTTTGATAAATGTTGTTTTGACGGTTTCACTGCGGAAAATAATGTTTAGTAAAATATCGTTTTCGCCCATTTCGGCTATACTATGACTTGTATTTTGATCGAAAAGGCAGAATTGTCCTTGTGTGAATATATATTCTTTGCCATTAATAATCTGTTTTGAAGTACCAGAATAAATGTAATTTAGCTCAATAAATTGATGCGTATGTGTAGGCATTTCTGCAAACCGATGATGTTTATTAATGAAAATATCATTTTGGCTAAAAAAGGGCGCGTCAGGCATGATAACTTTGTCTTGTTGTTTATGCACTTTAATATCATTAATGTTTTGATGGCTAATTCGTTGTTGTTTTTCAATGGTATCGTGCATTCGTAAAAACTGATCTAACTCTTCAAAATCCATAGCTAACGCGCTCCTTTCATAAGTTATATTTTCGGATAAAATAGGCTGGCGTGCAGCTCCATGCGTGACAATAGGAGTTGATAAGGTGGCTTCCATACGGTGAGAATGATAAATCGTTCGGTTTAAAAAGTTCCCAAAATGTGTCGGCGCCTTGATGTAGCATATCCCCCCAATACCCGACTAGCACTTGTTTGGCGGCTTCTTTATTGCCTACTTTTAACCAAGCTTCTACGAGAAAATGATGGGCAAATGGTGTTGTTAGACCGATTTCTGGCGCCAAATCTTGTGTTCGTTTTAGCAATGCTTCCGCTTCATTACTTGGTAAGATACCTGCTAATACCATCCAAATTTGGCCATGCCATGAAATCTGCCGGCTGGAACTACTAACAAATATTTTTTGCTCGGAATCCCAAAGATGTTTTTGTGCGGCTTTGGTAGTGTTTTCAAGTAGTGCTGTTAGTTTTTTTGTGCTTTCTGAATGAAGGATTTTTGCGAGACTAATTGCTTGTTTTAACGTGAAGATGATGAGGCCTTGGATAGGCACTTGTTTTTCTAGTTTGTCGTTCCAATCTATAAAAGCCCACCAATATGGCTGCTCTACTGCTAAATAGCGTTCATCTAGCAATGTTTCTGCAAATCGAATTTGATCTAAGGCGACCGGCCATAATTCTGTTAATGTGTCGATATCGCCAGTCGCATGATAATAATCGTGCAGCGTCGTCATGAAATAGAGCGCGTAGTCAGCTAAATACGTATCGTCAGGAATTGGCTCAGGCTCAATGAATAGATTTGCTGCCACTCGCCCATTCGCATCTGTTAAACCGGCGAACAAATACAAACAACGCTTCACTAAATCTTGATTTTGAAAAGTCTCATAGTTTGTTTGCGCTTGCAAGTATAAATCACCTAACCATAAACGTCGGTCTCGCTTCGGTCCATCTTCAAACACATCCTGCATACAATCATGCAATGTTTTCACGCTAACATCATCTAGTTTCTGAAAAAAATCACTCGTATTGGGGCGCTCTTTTAGGTTATGTGTATTCGCGGAACTTATCATCTTTATTTTAACATGTTGTAGCACTACTTTGTATTTTGGTGATGAATCAATAACTTCTATTTTCAAATAACGAAAGCTGTAACGGCGCGCCATATCAAGCGTATGTGGCAATACATCCACATGATAATGCGCTTCTTGAAGCCAAGATTTACTCAACCAGCCATCATAACTAGCAAACGGCTCAGCAATCTCGACGGGCATTTCGCCAAAAGTAAGTTTTAAATAAAGTGGCGCATCGGGAGGACTTCCAATTGGTAAAATGGAAAGACTCGGAAAACCAACAACATGTTCACCAAAATCAATCGTAATGCTATCACCTTGTCCAAGCACATAATTCTCTAAATCTTGAATCGGCGCAATTTGGCGCATTTTCCAACCGTGAATCATAGACGCATCAGCCTCAACTTCCACGATACTTTTTGCCGCAACATTCTTATGTAGCAACGGCTTGCGCAATTGTTCGGCCTTTTTTAGAAATGCTATATTTTTTTTAATAATAACATCCTCGTTCACTTGTATATTCACATTAAAAACCTCTTTCTAATCTTCCAATAACCGCGCGTCGAGCTCTTTGCGGATTGCTGGGTATAATTTATCCAACTTATAAAACGACATAATAATCATGGAAAGTACGACTAAAATAGCTGGAATCACGAGATAATTCAATTTTATGGCGAGTAGCGCATTTGTTGTCTGTGTCTGATTTGCAGCATAATGTCCCCAAGTTAAAACAATCCCAGAAATCGCACCTGCAACAGCCATTGCTACTTTTCCGATAAAACCATTGATTGCTGAAAGAATCCCAGCAGCACTAACGCCAGACTTCCATTCACCATAATCTACTGGATCAGCTTGCATGGAGAAATAAATACTCTGCCTAAGCCCATGTCCCAGTGCGGCAATTACAGCCCCAATAAGTAATCCCGTTACATTCACATTTGCCCAAATCATAATAGCAAAACCAAGCAAATTCACAGTACTGGCAATCATAAACACAGTCCGTTTCAACATCCGCCCAGAGATCACTGGTGTAATGACCGTACCAACCATCGGAACGAGCGAGCCAATACCCGCCACAACTGCCGCCAAATCAGGTCTTCCAACATTGTACGTATAGTAATAAATCAATGAACCTTGCATAAAAAAGAATGAACCCCACATAAATAAAATATTTACCGCAAAAATATACCATGGCTTGTTACCTTTCAGCGCTGAAAAAGTCTGTTTTACCGTCACTTTCTCCTGCTTCATCTTCACTTTTTCCTCGACATTGCGGAAAGTAAAGAAGAATAACAACGTTCCAACCACTGCAAAAATCACCATCGTCCAGAAAAATCCTTGTGCTTTCGAATCGCCGCCGAGCCAGCCGACTAACGGCAATGTCATAACACTAACAATCGTTGCTCCAACAAAGGAGAAAATCATTCGAACCGTTGCCAAAATCGTTCTTTCATTCGTATCACTTGTTAAGCTAGGCAAAATCGAGGCCATTGGAATATTCACCATTGTATAAGCAAGAGATAAGCCTAAATATGTAATATAAGCATAAATCAGCTTGCCCGCAGGCCCAATATCAGGAACGTAAAATGCCAAAATCGCTAACAACCCGAAAGGAATCGCTCCCAGCAAGAAGTACGGTCTTGATTTTCCCCATTTAGTATTCGTTTTATCAATCAAAATCCCCATTAAAACATCAGCAACACCGTCAACGACACGAGTTACGAGAAATAAAACACTAACTTGCACCGCCGCTAGCCCAAAAATATCTGTATAAAAATACATTAAATAAAGCGTTATCATTTGCCAAATTAAATTACATGCTAAATCTGCTGAACCATAACCAATTCTTTGCCGCCATTTAGAAATGCCTTTATGTTCTAAAGCTGTTGTACTTTCCATTGAAATTCCTCCCGAACCAATATTTCAAGTCGCGCAACCTGTTCTTTAATTAAAGCGCTTTCTGAATGATGGAACAAGTGCATTTTTACATATGTTTATGCGTGATGTACAGGTGAGCCAGAGATTGATATGACTTAAACCTGCACAGAGGTATAGCATCTGAAAGATTGTGAAATTTACGCAAAAAATGTAATCGCATACAAAAAAGAATATAATTACACGCGGCGAAATATATATAAAATCACAAACTTTTTCAGAATGTAAATATACCTATATATTCTGTGAATGATATATTGAAATTTAAAACTTGTATAAGCTATTATCTATCAATGCCATTGAAATACTTTCTAAATTATAAGCGTTCTTATTTGGTATGAAGTTAGTGCGTGTGGTACAATTAAAATATGATAGCGGTTACATTGTGAATTTAAAAATGATGGTATTTGCACTAGTTTTACGGTATGATGGTTATAGACATTGTTTCACAAAGATTGGTGGTTTGACTCGACTGGTTCTTGTTAACCACGACAACAAATAAGGGGGAAATACATATGTCAGAAGGACAGACATTAGAAAGAGGTTTGAAGAATCGTCACGTACAGTTGATTGCCATTGGGGGCGCAATCGGAACGGGTCTGTTTCTCGGTTCAGGGAAATCGATTCATTTAGCTGGGCCATCGATTCTTTTTGCCTACACAATTACTGGTATTATTTGTTTCTTGATTATGCGCGCACTTGGAGAATTACTGCTATCAAATTTAAATTACCACTCATTCGTCGATTTTGTATTTGATTATTTAGGAAATGGCGCCGCGTTTGTTACTGGTTGGACTTATTGGTTCTGCTGGATTTCTATCGCGATGGCGGATTTAACAGCGGTTGGGTTATATACCCAGTTTTGGTTTCCAAGCGTTGCACAGTGGGTGCCTGGTCTTATTGCTCTCGTTATTCTACTTGTTATGAACCTTGCAACTGTTAAACTTTTCGGTGAAATGGAGTTTTGGTTTGCCTTAATTAAAGTTATCGCGATTTTGGCGCTTATTATTGGTGGTACTTTTATGATAATCAAAGGATTTTCAACAGACGCTGGTGCATCAAGTTTTACAAACCTTTGGAGCCACGGCGGATGGTTTCCGAACGGAGCTTCAGGCTTCGTACTTTCTTTCCAAATGGTTGTTTTTGCTTTCGTTGGCATTGAGCTCGTGGGCTTGATGGCTGGTGAAACGAAAGATCCTGAGAAAGTTATTCCAAAAGCAATTAATAATATTCCAATTCGGATTATCATTTTCTATATTGGTGCTTTACTCGTGATTATGAGTATTTATCCATGGAATGACATTAACCCAGCGAAAAGCCCGTTCGTGCAAGTGTTTTCTGCGCTCGGAATCGCAGCTGCAGCTGGAATTGTTAACTTTGTCGTACTGACCTCAGCTGCATCAGCATGTAATAGTGCCGTTTTCAGTACAAGTCGTATGGTGTATTCACTAGCTAAAGAAAAGAACGCCCCATATCCAATGACAAAATTAACATCGCATAAAGTACCATCTAACGCATTGTTCTTCTCAACAATCGTTATCTTAATCGCGGTTATTCTAAACTACGTTATGCCAGAAGGAGTATTCACACTGATTACTAGTATTTCCACGGTCTGCTTCATTTTCATCTGGGGAATTACAGTTATCTGCCATCTGAAATACCGCAAAACACGTCCAGAACTTGCAGCAAAAAACCAAATTCAAAATGCCACTGTACCCAATTTCTAACTACTTAATTCTTCTGTTTTTGGCATTCATCCTTGTTGTTTTGGCGCTAGCAGAAGATACACGCGTAGCTTTGTTCGTAACGCCAGCTTGGTTTGCTCTAGTCACTGCGATTTATTTTATTCGTAAGTCGCGAGTGGAAAAACAGGAAGACAGTGCACCGAATTTAGACTAAATAATACTTTTGAAGCCTCGTAATTTTACGAGGTTTTTTTGTGTTTGAGAAAGCAGTTCTTGTCACAGAAAAACAAGCTCTGTCCCAAACGATGCGTAATTTTGACCAAATTGCGAAAAAATATTGAGTTCATAAAGAAACTCTCTATAATGAAAATCAACAGGCTTACACAAAATGAAAGAAGTATGGTTTAGGTTATTAATTTATTTTGTGAAAAATATAGCAAGGTTAAAAAGGAGGACAAGCATGAAAAGCAATAAGCAATCTACAAAAAAGGGCAATAAACTAACTAGAACGCTCGCCATGACACTAGTAGCAGGAATCGCTACAACAACACCAGTTTCTTTAATCGTAAACGCCTCTGCGGTAATAAGTCCAAGCGCAGTAGCCAATCAATTGGTAGCACCTACAATAACACCTAACGAATTCGAATTATACACAGATAGCTACATAAGAGGGACTTTTGTAGGCGATGTGAAGCGTATTAAAGTATTTGTTGAAGGCGAGAACAGTGGTGAGTACAGTGGTGGGACAGTGAGTGGAGGCGTATTCCAATTTTATGCCCGCGATAAAATTCGCAACACCCACGATAAAGTTACTGTAAAAGCGTATAACACTGCAGGTCAAGAAGTAGATAGCAAAGTATTAACTATCAAAAATGCAGATGGGACAGGCAGTATAACCGTTGATGATTTTGTATTACGACAAAGCAGACATGTAGAGGGAACATATGAGGGCAACGTAGCAAGAGTTCGCCTCAAAGTCGGTACTACAGAATATTCGGGTGGAACTGTATCTGAGGGTAAAATCGTTTTTTACGCACTCGATAAAATTAAAAGCACGTCAGAAGCAGTAGTACTAATAGGTTATGACAAGCGTGGCAACAAGATTACTGAACAAACAGTTAAAGTAACAGAACTTGGTGGAGCAATCGAAGTAAATGAATTTGAACTGTACACAGACAGTTACGTACAAGGCACTTTTACCGGTGAAGTTAGAAGCATCAAGTTAGTAGTTGAAGGTGAAAGTAGCATAGAACACCTTGGCGGAACAGTAAGTAATGGAGTATTCCAATTCTATGCCAAAGATAAAATTCGTAATTCATTTGATAAAGTGACGCTCAAAGCATATAACGCAGTGGGCCGAGAAGTAGACAGCAAGGAAATTTCAATTAAAAATGCCGATGGTACGGGGAGCTTAGTTACGAATGAATTTGCTTTAGGGCAAAGTCGAAATGTAGAAGCAACTTATCAAGGAAATGTTTCCAGAGTTCGCCTGAAAGTAAACAACCAAGAATATACCGGCGGAACTGTTGCTGATGGAAAAGCGACATTTTATGCACTCGATAAAATTAGAAATATGACAGATAAAGTAACGCTAATAGGCTTGGATCGACGCGGCAATAAAATTACAGAACAAGTTGTGAATATTGTCGAAGGCCAGGTGAACACTGCGCCAACAATTACAGGTGCTACTGACAAAACAATCAATAAAGGTACAGTTTTCAATCCATTAGAAGGTGTAAGTGCAACGGATAAAGAAGATGGCGATTTGACAGCCTCCATCCGAGTGACAGGGAATGTTGATACTGCAAAAGCAGGCATCTATGAGTTAACGTATGCTGTTAAAGACTCTGCTAATGAAGAAACCAGAGTTACACGCAAAATTACTGTTCAAGAGATAGTCGCAGCAGACCCAGCAGCCGAAATGGTTAATCCAAAAGGCAAAGTATTAGTTGGATATTGGCACAACTGGCCGGCAGGAAAAAGCGATGGATATAAACAAGGGTCGTCAGCTGCGATGGATTTAACAGAGATTCGCAAAGGATACAATGTTATTGACGTCTCTTTCATGAAATCAGCGGATGGCGGCGGAATACCGACTTTTGCGCCATATAACATGACAGATAAAGAATTTCGTGCCCAAATAGGTGAGCTAAACAAAGAAGGCAGAGCAGTCATCATGGCACTTGGTGGAGCAGACGCTCATATCGAATTGAAGCAATCGGATAAAGACGCTTTTGTAGCAGAAATTATCCGTATGGTTGATGTATATGGATTTGATGGACTTGACATCGACCTTGAGCAATCCGCAATCACTGCTGGAGAAAATCAACAAGTCATTCCAGAAGCTCTCCGTGAAGTTAAGAATTACTACAGAGCTCAAAATAAGAATTTCTTAATTACAATGGCTCCAGAGTTCCCATATTTGAAACCAGGTGCAGCGTATGAAGCGTATATTAAAGGCCTAAATGGTTACTATGATTGGATTAATCCGCAACTATACAATCAAGGCGGCGATGGTCTCTGGGTAGATGAACTAAACTTATGGCTTACCCAATTAAACGACGACTTAAAAGCTAAATTCTTATACTACATGGCAGACTCTTTCTCCAAAGGAACAAGAGGATTCTTACAAATCCCAGCCGACAAACTTGTCTTAGGAATTCCAGCAAATAACGATGCAGCAGCGACAGGATACGTGATTAAACCACTTGATGTCAAAGCAGCGTTGGATCAGTTAGAAAAAGATGGACAACCAATCAAAGGTCTTATGACATGGTCAGTCAATTGGGATGCCGGAAAAGATAAAAGCGGAAAAGCATACAATTGGGAGTTCGTTGACCGTTATGCACCGATGTTATTTAACGAAACAAAGGCAATGAAGTAAAGCGATAGTATACAAGGCTGGTTAAATAGCTTTCTGCTTTAGCCAGTCTTGAATCTGAAGAATCCCTATTTTCCAAATCGCTGAAAGGAGAATACATGAAAAAACTGATACTTTGTGCAATGTCTATGCTCGCTATCTTTGCTCTCGTTGCGTGCGATCCGACTCCAGAAGAAGGAGCGAACGATAAACAAAAAGATAGCACCAAAGTAGTGAACGAAGGCACTGCTAAACATCAAGATGTTAAGTTAACTAAAAATGTCGGAGAAACCGAAATGACTGTAGACCATATCAAACAGAAAATCATTAAGAAAAAGAAACACCTCGAATTGCAATTTAGTCTAACCAATCATTCTTCCACAGATAAGGGATTTGGTGCCAATGACTTTAGGATAGAAGCTGATGACAGTGAAACATACCGAATCGATGGCACAAAAGTCAATTTTGGCGATGTTATTGCACCGCATAAAACATTAACGGGCAGCGCTTATTTTGTAATCCCAGAAAAAATTAAAAGCATCAATGTCGTATATCAACCAGAAGAAAAAATGGAAGCGGCATGGAAAATAGATCTTGAATAATTGGTATTCTGGGCTTGTCCCAATAACACATACTAAATACTATTGAAAAGAGGGAAAAATTGTGAAAAACCGTTCAATCAAACTAGCAATGAGTACAGTTTTAATTTTACAAGCATTTCTTATTGCATTAGCTGGTGTATTTTATATGCCGCAACCACAACAAGTAAGCGCAGTAGAGAAGAGCACGACAGCATCTAAATACAGAAATGTTATGTATTACGGAGACTGGTCAATTTGGGGAGGTCAGGGAAACTTTTATCCTAAAGATATCCCAGCAGATCAATTAACACATTTAAACTTTGCATTTTTAGATTTTGATAGTAATGGGAACTTTATTTTTACGGATACAGATGCAGCTGTGAGCGCTCCGGTTGGTGAGACAGACGTAACGTGGGGAGGCCCTAGCGCTGGTATTCTAAATGCTTTGCAATCCCTTCGAGCAGAAAATCCTAACATGAAAATTGGAGTATCACTTGGTGGTTGGTCAAAATCAGGAGACTTCTCAACGGTCGCAGCAGACCCAGCGAAGCGTGCCAATTTTGTATCCAACACAGTGAAATTCGTCAAAATGACAAACATGGACTTCGTGGATGTTGACTGGGAGTATCCGGCATCCGTTCGGGAAGCAGACCTTGTAGATAACAAAAACGACGAAGGTACACCGAATTCACGACCAGAAGATAAGCAAAATTACATTACACTATTACAAGAATTGCGTACAGCACTTGATAAACAAGGAACAGAAATCAAAAAAACATATGAACTAACAGTAGCACTACCAGCACCAAAGTCAAAACTAGATGAAGGAATTGACGTTAAAGCATTATTTGATGTTGTAGACTTTGCCAATATCATGACATACGACATGCATGGCGCATGGGAAGGACAAACGGGTCATCACTCTGCATTGTACGGCAATCCAAGCGATCCATCCTTTTCAGACGGACTTTCTGTGGACCAAACGGTTGCTTATTTAACATCACAAGGAGCAGCCCCAGAAAAAATTGTTATCGGAGCAGCCTTCTACTCCCGTGGATGGAATACTGTTGCTAAAGGATCAGATCCACTTAATCCAGGTCTATTCCAGCAAGCAACAAAAGATTTTGCAGACGCAGACCGAACACCAACATGGGGAACATCGAATGAAATTGACATGGTTATCGGTGATTTCGGAAGAGCTTCAGGGACTTGGGCATATCGCAACATTGATAAATTAAAAGCAAGTGTTCCAGGTTTGACGGAATATTGGGATGGTGTAGCAAAAGCACCGTATTTATACAGCGACATAACAGGACAATTTTTCACATTCGAGAATATACGTTCCGTGACAGAAAAAGCGAAATATGTACAAGAAAAAAATCTTGGCGGCATGATTTCATGGATGCAATCTCAAGACAAAGTGAGCGCGGGATCAACAAAGCGTGACGAACTAACAAAAGCAATTAAAACTGGTTTAGCTGGCGCAGAAAAACTACCTGATCAAAAAATTGTTTACGCAAACCAAGATGTAGAAGTGACGGTAACAGCAACGACTAATTCATCTTACACAGTAAACTTGCGTAACAAAGCGGTGAATAAAGAAACGAACCCGGTTCTAAAAGCAGTAGAAGCAGGATTCAACACGGTTAAGCTACCTAAATTCTATGTAGCATTGAATACAACTGAAAGACTATCAGCTGGGGACAATCATGCAGGGGCAGTTTCACAGGCTGGAAATATGGCTGTCATTGACCTTGCTGGTGTCTATGACGGTAAAACAATTTTGCCAGGCGCTAACTACTCATTTAAATTAAATACAACAGGTAATGCAAACAAGGCGAATATTAATACAATTCATTTAACACAGCGCATGGCAACTAATCGCAGTGAATTAGGCAAACAACTTGTTTTCGGTACACAAAATACTGCTCCAGAAATTAAAGGAATAAGCAATAAAACAATCACTGTTGGAACATCATTTAATGCCTTAGAAGGCGTTACAGCTACCGATGCAGAAGATGGTGACCTAACATCTCAAATCAAAGTAACAGGAACAGTAGACACATCAAAAGTCGGTGAATATGAACTAACATACAGTGTTAAAGACTCAGCAAATGAAGAAGTAACAGCTAAGCGCACAATTAAAGTGATTGCCAGTCAAGAACCAGTAACAGGAACCATTACCCCAAGAGCTTTTGAAGTTTACAAAGACACTTATGTAAGTGGTACGTTCACTGGCGATGTGAAACATATTAAACTTGTTGTAGAAGGTGATAAAGGTAGCGAATACACAGGTGGAACAGTCAGCACGAACGGCACATTCCAATTCAATGCAACAGGGAAAATCCACAATTCCTACGATAAAGTAACAGTAGAAGCTTACAATACAGCCGGTAAAAAAGTAGACAGCAAAGCCGTCTTACTAATTAATGGAGATGGAGCAGGATCAATCACGACAGATGATTATATCCTTGGCCAAAGTAGACACATTGAAGGAACTGTTAGCGGTAACGTCTCAAGAATTCGCTTGCAAGTCGATGGAGCAGAATATGCTGGCGGATCATTAGCAAATGGCCATATCTCTTTCTACGCGATGGACAAAATCAGAACAACAACAGCTAAAGTTATTCTAGTGGCTTACGATAGACGTGGAAACAAAATTGATCAACAAAATGTCAAAGTAAGACCATTGCATACAGGTAGTGTAGCACCAAACGAATTTGTGTTGTATCAAGATAGCTATGTTACAGGTAGCTTTACAGATGATGTGAGACGCGTTCGACTAGTTGTGGAAGATGACAATGGAACCGAAGTTGAGTACGCAGGAGGAACAGTAGAAAATGGAACATTCCAATTCTACGCCAGAGATAAGATTCGTAGCTCATATAACAAAGTAACAATTAAAGCATATAATTCCGTAGGACATGAAGTAGATAGCAAAGTAGTTGCCGTGAAAAACCTAGATGGTAACGGCACAGTTGTTGCTAGTGAGTACGTGCTAGGTCAAAGCAAGTATTTAGAAGGAACTTACACAGGAAATGTTAGCCGAGTGAGATTAAAAGTAGGCGACACAGTTTACAACGGAGGAACAGTAGAAGCTGGGAAAATTTCCTTTTATGCACATGGAACAATTAAGAATACCACTGAAAAAGTAGTTTTAATTGCTCTGGATGCACGCGGTAATATTATCGACCAGAAAGACGTGAAGGTAACAACGAAATAAACGTGTATTTAGTGAAACGACAGCCTGAGACAAAAATCTATCAGTATGAATGCGTACTGGTTCTATCTCAGGCTAGACTTTCCATTATTATTTTTAACACCTATGCCTTAGGTAATTAATACGGACAAAAAAACAGTAGCTATCCAGCTTGATTGAAGAAGGTGAGAAAATTGAAAATAGCAGTGATTGGTTTGGGTTATATCGGTTTACCTACAGCGGTCATGTTCGCCAATGCAGGGCAGCAAGTAATTGGTGTTGACGTGAATCCATCTGTCATAAAAAGGTTAAATAACGCAGAATCGGGCATAGAAGAACCATTTTTACAAGAGGAGCTTGAAAAAGCAGTAAGGCAAGGAAACTTTACTGCAACTACCCAAATAGAGCTAGCTGATGTGTTCATCATTACAGTACCAACGCCAAGTAAAGAGGACTTGTGGAAATCATGTGATTTGACTTATGTGATGCAGGCGGTTGAAAGTATTTTACCTTGTCTAAGAGCAAATAACACAGTGGTCATTGAATCAACCGTTGCACCTAAAACAACTGAATCTGAAATTTTGCCATTAATAGAATCAGTAGGTTTGCAAGTAGGTGAAAATGTACATCTATTGCATTGTCCAGAACGTGTTTTGCCAGGGCGAATTATTCACGAATTAGTGCATAACGACAGAATTATCGGTGGGGTTACTCCGAACTGTACAGAAGCCGGCATTAAATTGTATCAAATATTCGTCAAAGGTCGCTTAATACCCACGGACGTGGCAACCGCAGAATTAGCTAAACTGATGGAAAATACATTCCGTGATGTTAATATAGCACTGGCTAATGAACTAGTGAAGGTTGGCGAGACATTAGAAATTGATGCGCTAAGAGTCATTGAACTTGCGAATCACCACCCACGTGTCAATATTCATCAACCAGGTCCAGGCGTTGGCGGGCATTGCTTAGCTATAGATCCGAACTTTATTGTAGCCACGGCGCCATTTGCGACACAGCTAATCAAAGAAGCAAGAAGCGTTAACGAATCGATGCCAGTATATATTTTGACTAAAGTAGAACAAATCATGACTCATATAGGCGGTAGGAAGATAACCATTTTTGGTCTAGCATACAAAGGAAACAGTGACGATACTCGTGAAAGCCCCGCGATGACAATTTACCAAGCTCTGCAAAAGCAACAAACATATGACGTAGTGGCATTTGATCCACATGTCTCTTTAGACTTTGTAAGAAAAAGACATCAACAAGGCTTTAACAAATACTGATTTACTATTAGTACTCACTGATCATTCGGAATTCAAACAAATTTCCGCTAAACATACTGCACAAATGCGAAATAAGCTCATTTTTGATACAAAAGGTATTGTACAGCAAGTCGACGCCAAAGTTAGCACCATAAATCTAGGAAATATGCATGCACTAAAAAAAGTAAGTATCATGACTTGAAAGAGAAGGTTAGGTTAGTAATATGGAAAAAATGATAGACTTGCGCATAGTTGCTAAGCGAATGAAGCAGTATCTTTGGATTCTTGTCTTAGCGGCAATATTTGGCATTGGAGGCGCGGCTTTATGGGCAACACAAGTGGCTACTCCAAAATATCAGGCAACGGCAGACATCTTCGTTAAGCCACAAAAATTAGAAACAGAAGATTTCCGACTAGACGCCAACACGAATAATCGCTTAATTAGTACGTATTCAGGCATTTTAAAAAAGTCATAAAATTATCGATCAAGTAAAAATGAAATTAGATATCAGAGAAAGTTTCCAAACAATAGTCGCCAATTTAAATATAAAAAATGAAAATGAATCGCAAATCATATCCATATCTTATATAGCAACAACACCAGAAGAAGCCACCAAAGTTGTAAATACGGTGATTAAAGTAATGGAAGCAGAGGTCGGGGTGTTGCTTGAAGGCGATACTATTAAAACTTTATCCAAAGCAACGGTAGAAGAAGCAGCGATTCCAGTTTCACCAAATATAAAAATGAGCTTGTTGATGGGGCTATTTATTGGCTTGGTGGGTGGTCTGATTATTATGGTTGTAATTCTATTCAGCAATAATACGATTAGAGAAAATGAAGACATTGAAGAGATAACCAATATTCCTATTTTAGGGGAGATTGAGAAATGGTAATAAAAAAGCAATATGCTGAAAGACAATTAATTCAAAAAGAAAAAGGTGTTATACCTGAACAGATTCGTAATATTCGTACTAGTGTTCAATATCTAGCGAATAGGCGAAATCTAAAAGTAATTATGGTGACATCTTGTAGGCAAGGCGAAGGGAAATCAAGTGCCATTGTCAATCTGGCTTATTTCATGGCCAAAAATGATAAAAAAGTATTGGTTATCGATAGTGATTTACGTCTACCAACAATTCATAAGCCATTTCAACTTCAGAATTTTACGGGGCTTACCGATTTTCTAAATGAGCTGATGGATGAAAAAGAGATTATTCAACGCGTTGTTGAAAATTTAGATGTTGTAACAAGCGGCCCATTGCCATACAATCCTACCGAACTACTAAGTAAAGCCCGTTTTAAAACTTTTATCGACACGCATCGAGGTGATTATGATTTCATTTTCGTAGATGCCCCTCCAAGTGGGTTAGCGGATAGTAAAATTATCGGAAGCGTTTGTGATAGCACGATTATTATAGTAGAGAATGGAAAAACAACGAAAAATCAGCTAAAAACATGCATCGATACATGTAAAATGCAAAATATTGATATTATTGGCGTCATTAGAAATAAGATAAGGAAGAAAAAGCATGACTCGAATTATTATTATAACTATGTTAAAGAGTAGCTTTTGGTGGGAGTCATGCAGTTAAGAGTGGGTAGAATCACAGTTGTTTTTGGCATCGTCATATATATATTGGCATTGTATATTGCCTATGTCCATTTAATTTCACCAGCATATAGTTATTATCGGCTTACCAATTTACATCCGCCATTATGGATTGTTCTACTATCCAGTTTATTAGCTATCCTACCAAGTTTTTGGTCGGAATATCACGTGCAGCGACCGTCTCAAGTGATTTACTGGATATTATATCTGTTTGCTTATATTCCTGTTATTATCATTCCAGATTTTATTAGAGAGAATGCCTGGGATTCGTTTTGGATATTTAAAGTGGTTCGTTTTTGTAGGCTTAATGATTATTCATTTTTTTAGCAAAATTTCTTTGGTAAAAATTCCGAATACTAATTTTCCAGTCGCTGCTGTGAATGTCGGGATATTTGTAGGTATGTCATTGCTTTATGTAGTTATGATTCGAGTGTATGGTTTTCATATTAATCCTGTTTCTTTTAAAGAAGTATACGGCGTAAGGGAAGTGTATCGCAGTGAGACGGGGAGAATTGCTGGGTACGCAATAACCTGGCTTTCAAAAATTATGGACATGTTTATAATGACTATTGGTATAATGCGTGGGCAGCTATTACTTCTCTTTGTAGGGATACTCGGGCAAGTGTATGTATATTCTGTTTCAGGGCACAAAAGTGTGGTGCTGTCGATGGGATTATTGTTTGTTGTTCTATTTTGTCTTAGAAATAGTGGCAAAACATTTGGTATTAACTTTGTCTGGTTCATGGTTGGCTTTGTATTGCTGGCCATTTTGGTAGATATTTTTAATGACAATATTGCATTTACAGAAGTGTTTACTAGAAGGATGTTACTTTTGCCGGGAGCTTTATCAAGTTTGTTCTTTGATTTCTTTTCAACGCATGAAAAAACATATTTAGGTCATTCTGTTTTAGGATTTTTTGTGGACTATCCGTATAAAGTCAGTCCCAGTCATCTTATCGGTTTCACCTATTTTGGTTCTGAGAAGATGTCTGCAAATGTTAATATGTGGGCTGATGCTTACTCTGCTTTTGGCTACGCTGGTGTTATTGCCTTTAGTGGGCTGCTTGGGTGTGTCCTGTGGTTATATGACAGTATTGCACAGAAACGGAATTTTGTGCTTAGTGTGGCTTTGATGGTTATGCCAGCTTGGAGTTTGGTAGATAGTTCATTTATTATTGCACTGTTCACAAATGGTATTGTGATTGCACTTGTATTGAATTACTTGTATCGCAGTGATTTATGGGAAGGAAATAAACATGTCAGCGCGAAAAATCTTAGTAACACTGTTTAGTGGGAATATGTTGGCACAGCTGATTATGATGGGTTTTGCTCCAATCATTTCAAGGCTGTATTCTGAAGCGGAAATGGGCGTTTATGCGGCGTATGTCACAGTGATTGCTATTACAGTTAAAATTGCGAGTCTAAGTTTAGAAAAAGCAATTCCACTAGAACAAGATACTAAATTGGCTAGGCAGTTATTAAGGCTTAATTTCATAATCGTTTGGCTAGTCTGTGCAGTATTGTTTGGCATATATATGATTTTTGACTGGAGTATATTACGTTTTGTTGGGATAAATCCTCATTTTTTTTCGATGCTACTACTCAGTCTAGGTATTGCTTTTACAAGTATGATACAAATTTATAACTATCAGAATATGGCGTTAGATCAGTATAGAACTTTATCTCTGACTAAATCAATGCAATTAATGGGTACTGGATTTTTACAAAGTATATTAGCTTTCCGTACTATGGGCTTACTTCTAGGCGATGTGGGTGGTAAGTTAGTCAGTTTGCTTGTTTTACGCCATGTATCTAATAAAGGCTACACGGGAAAATTAGTATTTTCGTGGACGGATATGTTTTTCTTATTATGGAAGTATCGAAACTTTATTCTTTTCTCGGCTCCGTCTGGACTTGTAAACACGCTAGCTTTACAGGTGCCACAACTTTTTATTATCGCTATTTTTGCAACGGCAGCTGGTGGTCAATATGCTTTAGTGCAGCGTGTGATTCTTGTACCAATTTCATTGCTTTCAATATCTATCGCTCAGTTTTTTTATAGTTTTGCGACAAAACGCATTGTGAAACGACCAGAGCAAGTATACCGAATGTACATGCAGATTACGTGGAAACTTGGCTTGGTGATGCTTATACCAGTGTTATTGTTAGGTGTGTTTTCACCACTTGTTTTTCCGTTTGTTTTTGGAGTGAATTGGCGTGGGGCCGGTGAGCTTGCCCAGGTTTTATGTATGCTGTTTTTTACGCAGGCGGTTTTTGGGGCCACTTCGCAGATTCTGTATGTTACGAATAAGCAAAAGCTACAAATTATTTTAGAGTGTTGCAAATTAGCAAGTATTATCGGTGTCTTTATGTTCGTGCGAGCAGACTTTCTACAAACAATGTTTTTTTATAGTGTGACTATTTCATTTTTCAATATCGCTGTTTGGTATTTAGGCTGGAGGACTTTGGTGAAGCTATTAAATGGAGTTGGGAGAAATTATGAGTAAGCGAACGATGGACTTATTTTTCAAAAGAATAATGGATATCCTCTTCAGTGTTGCGGGTTTTATTATGACTGCGCCGATAATGTTAGTTGTTGCTGCTTGTATTAAACTTGAAGATGGTGGTCCAATACTGTTTGTGCAAACAAGGACTGGAAAAGATGGCCAGCTTTTTTCCATTTATAAATTTCGATCTATGAAAGTGGAGGCGAAACAGCAAAATGAGTATGGGAAAGGTTGGGAGAGTGGTGTCCCAGATGCCTTCATATTTAAAGAAGGCTGTAGTGAAAATCCTTGCATCACAAAAGTTGGCGCCTTTATCAGAAGGACAAGTATCGATGAATTACCGCAATTTTTCAATGTGATTATTGGAAATATGAGTCTTGTGGGGCCAAGACCTGAAATACCTGACATAACACATTACTATTCAGAGGAACAAAGGAAACGACTAAAAGTTAAGCCAGGGCTTACAGGATGGGCACAGGTGAATGGTCGGAGTTTGATAACAAATGGGGAAAAGATGCAAATGGATTATCATTATGTGGATCAGCATTCTATACGTATGGATATATATATTCTAATGCTTACAATAAAGGTTGTTTTAACATTTAAAGGGGCGTTTTAGCTTAAGTGAACGGAAGGCGAGGAAACACGATGTGAGAAAAAAACGATTCTTAGTTACAGGTGGGTGCGGCTTTGTTGGCTCACAAGTACTACAAAATTTAATCAAAACCCCACATGAGATTTTTGTTATAGATAATTTAAGTACCGGAGACTGGAGCTGGATTTTAGAACGTCGTATTGATTTAAAAATATGTGATATTAGAAGTAAAGATGCCTTGGATTATATTGTAGATATTGCCCCTCATTATGTGATTCATTTAGCGGCGCAGACGGATATTCCAACATCTATGGAGCAGCAACATCTGGATGCAGATATTAATATTTTGGGGACATTGAACCTTATTCTTGCATGTAAAAAAGTCGTCAATTTTGAACGTTTTGTTTTTGCATCATCAGCGGCGGTCTACGGAAATAACACGGAGTTGCCATTAATCGAGGAGTCACGCATACAGCCCCAATCTCCATATGGCATGTCAAAAAGTATTTGCGAGCAGTACCTTTCTTTGAATGAAAAAATGGATGATTTTCCTTATTGCGCGCTTCGATTTGCTAATGTGTACGGAAATAAACGTCGAGCTAAGAAAGATGTTATTTCGAATTTCTGGGATGAACTTATTCAGCAAAGAGCGCCGATTATTTTTGGAAGTGGAGAGCAGACGAGAGATTTTATTTTTGTGGATGATATTGCGGAAGCATTAATTTTAGCAATTGATATCAAGAGAGGTGGTGTATATAATGTTTCAACAAATGAACAGACGTCCATAAATGAGGTATTCCAACGCATAAGTAATCTACTACAAATCCAATTAGATCCGGTGAGGCAAGAGCCACGAATAGGTGATGTGTATAGTAGTTGCCTATCCAATCAGAAATTTAAGATAGCAACTGAATGGGAACCGACATATACATTACAAACTGGTCTTGAGAAATTACAAGAAATAAAGATGAAGGAGACTCTCCATGCGACAAAAAATAGTGATGTTGTTATTTAACGACTTTTCCAATGATGCTAGGGTGTTGAAGGAAGGAAAAACCTTGGCGAAAGCGGGCTATTGGGTGGAATTAATTTGCATACAAGATTACAAGAAAAACATACTGCCACAGGTAGAAATTGTAGCCCCTTTTTTTTACGTAACAAGAATAGGGGGGCAAGCTAATCAGTATGCTATCTGGATAATATCATTAATCATAGGCATACTTGGACTATCAATATTAGGACAATTTTGGATTGCCGTAGCGGGTATCATGCTGTTGTTTATGTCATTCACTTCCAAAGGACATGTTTTTATCCAGCGAACAATGACTGTTATAACTATGGCGATTGTTGCCAGAAGTAGAGAAGCCGATTATTTTCAGGCTCATGATTTAAATACATTACCACAAGCTCATTTTGCAGCGAGAAGCAAGCGCAACAAAAGTCAACTAATTTATGATTCTCACGAAGTTCAAACAAGCCGCGAAGGATGTAATGGCTTTATATACAGAAAGATTGAACAGTTTTATATTCACAAAATTGATTTGATGATTGTTGAAAACAATACACGAGCTGCTTTCAATAAACAGTTGTATGGATTTTCCCCCGGTGTGATTCATAATTATCCTGAATATGTAACTAGAATGGTAGGCGGTCAGAGTATACATCGTCTTTTGGAATTATCACCAAATGAAAAAATTTTATTGTATCAAGGTGTTATTAACCCAGGCAGGGGCTTGGAAAAATTAGTAGAGGCGGTACCGTTATTTCAAGAAGGAACGCTAGTTTTATCGGAGACGGACGCCAAAAAAAGGAGCTGCAAGCAATGGTTGCCGAACTAGGTTTAGCAGCCCGTGTCAAATTTATTGATAAAGTACCATTACATGAACTAAGAAGTTATACACAGCAAGCGTTTCTGGGTTTTCAAGTTTTAAATAACACTTGTTTTAACCATTATTCTGCTTCATCAAATAAGCTTTTTGAGTATATTTCAGCAGAGGTTCCAGTCGTTTCGTGTGAATTCCCAGAAATAAAAAAAGTAGTAGAAGGTGATCAAGTTGGTATTTGTGTCAATTCTCATTGTCCGAATGCCATCGCTGTGGGCGTAAATTACTTACTTCAAAATACGGCAAAGTACCAGATATTTAAGAAAAACACACGGAGAGCCAAAAAGAAATATACATGGGAGAAAGAACAGATTAAATTAGAACATTACTATAGAACCCTCAATACAAAGGAGAAAAATGAAAGAGAAATTAGTTAGTGTAATTATTCCGACGTACAATAGTGAGGCAACCATCGCGATAACAATAGGCAGTGTTCTAAATCAAACACATAAATCCCTAGAAATTATTATTGTAGATGATGCCTCCAATGACAAGACAGTCCAAGTAATTAAAGATTTAGACAAAACGAAAATACATCTGTTCACACTCGACCAAAACGTTGGGGCGGCTGAGGCTCGGAATTTAGCATTGAGTAAAGCTAGAGGACGTTTTATCGCTTTTTTAGATAGTGATGACACGTGGTACCCAGAGAAGCTAGCTCGGCAGTTGTTGTTTATGGAGGAAAATCAGGCAGGATTTTGTTTCACAGCATATGAGCGAGTTGTTGCCTCTACTGTAAAAAATGTAGTACAAGTCCCGCGACTCCTAAACTATAATAATCTTCTGAGAAACACAATTATCAATTGCTCTACAGTAGTTATCGATCGGGACCAAATAAAAGATGTAAGGATGCCGAGTATTAGAACAAGACAGGATACAGCAGCTTGGCTTTCGATTTTAAAAAAAAGGTCATATCGCATATGGTCTGAACCAAGTTTTGGCAAGTTACAATCTTCGTAACGACTCACTTTCATCTAAAAAAGGGAAAATGGCGATGCAAACTTGGAAGATGTACCGAGAACAAGAAAAATTAAATTGTTGGCATGCGGCTATTTGTTTCACTTGCTATGCCTACAACGCTGTTCGCAAACGAATAGTTTAGACGCAATAAACATAGATAAAAACGGAGGGAATGGAAGTTATGGACAAACAGAGACAACTTAGAGAGTTGTTGGACCAAGAATTTTTTTCGAGACAGGAAGCTATTGACTACCTTGATATTTCAAAACAATGTTTTCATTCTTTAGTGGCTCGTGGCAAAATAACAAAAATCAAGAAAGGGTCTGCTGTCCTTTTTTACCGTTACGAAATCGAGCATCGGAAAAATATAGCACCAGAGTTATTTGAGAAATACCGTCCATATCAGAAATAGCTCTGTTATATTTCCTTAAACGTGTTTTTTACATCTGAAAACACGTTTTTATTATTGTGCAAAATAGTTGCCTTTGTTAAATAGCATTATTTTGAAAAGAAAGCGTTGTCTTTTTGTAGCAAAGCATATGAAAATTCATTTTTTGACTACAGCAAACAGATAGTTTACGTTCTATACTAGATAATACAGGGATGCATTGTAGGAATAAAAAATGAAAAGGTGGTTAAGATGTCAGAAAATACACTATTTGTTATGATGTTTCTTATTCATTTTATACTACCTGTACTTATTCTTCGTATAGAAAAGGTCACCCAAGTTTTACTTGTTAGTCTCCTACTTGTGTATTTCGCTACGAATTATGTTTTTTTTGGTTCATTCTTTCCAGTTTATCTCAGCATACTTTCATATGGGTTCTTAATTCTGTCTCTATATATGGTTACGAATGACACCTTGGTATCACTAATGTATTTCTTGACAATTAATCTGATTTTAAATGTATCGTGGTATTGTAGTTTTGGAATTCTATTAAGTGTTCTGGGACAAGATGGGGTTGTATTTCCATTTGCTGGACTTAGTTCGAAAGAGATTACACTAGGCTATATTGTCCAATTTTTAATTATCGTGTTGCAAAGCTTATTTTTGCGAAAGTATTTAAATCAAGTGAACATAGAAATTATGCGAAATTTAATGGATAACAGCTTATGGTTGAAAATAGTTATGCTAGGCTTACCGGTTAGTATTGAATTAGTTACATCACTCTTCTTAGTAATTCCTGAGATGGAGTACCATCATTTGCGAATGGGAGCACTGGTTATCGTTTTCTTAATGATTTACCTTGTCGGCATGCTAGCTCTAAAAATTAAGATTAGCCAGCAAAAAGCATATTTGGCGTTGACTACCATGCAACAAGAGCGTTTGGAAAGACAAAATAAAAGTTTAAAAGGGTTAAAACATGATTTTAATAATATATTGATTTCGATTCACTTTTATCTGCAGAAGAGTGATTATCGTGGTCTTGGAGAATATATGCAGGATATCGGTATGATGATGGATGATGATATTTCGCTAGACTTACCAGAAATTAGAAATACGCCAATCAAAGGATTACTGCTAGCAAAGTTGTTTCAGGCAAGAGCCGGCGGTGTTCAGGTCAATATAGAAGCAACTGAGATTATTGATCAGATTCCCGTCAGCACGGCAAAATGTGTTCGAATTTTAGGTATAATTTTGGATAATGCTATTGAAGCAGCGCTAGAATCGGAGGAGGCAACGGTGGATATTCTTATGTATAGCCAAAATAAAAGATTGTACTTTCTTGTTATGAATACGATGAAAAGAGGTTGCGACTTAGATATAGAAGCTATATATGAACCGGGCTATAGTAGTAAAGGTAGTGAGCGGGGATACGGTCTTTATAATCTTTATCAACTTGTAAAAAGTGAAAAGAAGCTGGCGTTTCAATCGAGTATAGTGAACGGAAGCTTTGTTGCTAAGTTCAGCATTATAGAAAACATTAGGGGAAGTGAAGCTCATGAAAAAACTGTATGTCATTGAAAATGAGGAAATACAGCGAGAAACGTTGTTGCAAATACTAAATCAAGATAAGATATTGTCTATGATGCCTATTGAGATAGATCAGGAAACAGCTACACCTGAAGCATTACTTGAAGATATCAGACGTAATAAAGGGAGCCATATTTACTTTTTAGACATCGATTTAGAAGCACGGTTAGACGGCGTGCAGTTGGCCATAAAGGTAAGAGAAATGGATCCAAAAGGCATTATTATTTTTTTAACAGCAATCAAAACCCGACTTTTTGAGACGGTAAATTTGGTTATTGAGCCATTGGCCTATTTAGTAAAAACAAATTTTACTTTGGCAACATTACAGTTGAAAATTGCCGAAATTTCAGCTCTAATACAGCGCAGATATGATAAAGCAGACTTTTTGATAGTGGATGTTGAGGGTATTATTCATAAAATTGGTTACGAGCATATTTACTTTATCGAAACATTGCCAAGGACTAGGAGAACAAGGGTCCACTTAGAAAAGGATGTTTTGTCGGTGAACATACCCATTAACGAGCTAAAAGGAAAGCTTATGTTCACCGAATTTTTGCTAGATTTGCAGTCTTATATTATTAACCCTTCTAAAATTGAGAACTTAGATTTGGGAAAACGGATGATTGTTTTTAAGAACAGGAAGACTGTTTTTGCAGGGAAACGGACCATTGCTAGAGTAAAGCAGTCTTTGTTGATGACACACTAGTATCTCGAGGGGGCTGGTGTGTTTTTTGTTGTTTCTGCTCCAATATGTATATTTGTGCTACAATCTAAATAAAATTATATTTATATCGTGCGAGACAGGGTATAGACTGTTAAATATGCTTTAGCAGCTGGGGGATTAGGAATGGATACAGTAATTTTAATAACGATTGTGATTGTCATTGTCGGTTTAGCTTTTGATTTTATAAATGGGTTTCATGACATTGCGAATGCAGTGGCGACGAGTATTTCCACACGGGCGCTAAAACCTCGTGTTGCGATTAGCATTGCGGCAGTGATGAACTTTTTAGGTGCGATTTCGTTTACAGGCGTGGCGGTAGCTTTAACTTCGAGTATTGTTGATCCATTTGCGCTTGAAAATGGCGAGTTTGTCGTGTTGTGTGGGTTGGTTTCAGCGGTGATTTGGAATTTGCTTACATGGGTTGCGAAGATGCCGAGTAGTTCTTCACACGCGCTGATTGGCTCGATTGCGGGTGCTTCGATTGCTTCGGCGGGGAGTTTTGGAGTGCTTAATTGGAGCGGTTTTTCGTCGATTATTATTGCGTTGATTGTGTCTCCTGTTATTGGTTTTACGGTCGGATATTTGATTTATTCGCTGTTTAAATTTCTGTTTCGGAATAAGAAATTGGTGCAGACAAATCGGCGGTTCCGCTTGATTCAAATTGGTACAACGGCGGCGCAAGCGTATGCGCATGGTACGAATGATGCGCAGAAGACGATGGGGATTATTACGCTGGCCCTAATTGCAAGTGGTTTACAGACGGATTCGCATGTGCCGTTCTGGGTGCAGGTTAGCTGTGCGGCCGCGATGGCACTAGGCTCGTCGATTGGTGGGTATCGGATTATCAAAACGGTGGGCACGAAAATCATGAAAATTGAACCGGTAACTGGTGTTGCGGCTGATTTAGGTTCGCTTTCTGTCATTATGAGTGCGACGTTGATTCATTTGCCGATTAGTTCGACGCAAGTTATTGATAGTTCGTTGATGGGCGTCGGGACGGCGAATCATAAAAAAGAGGTGAACTGGCGGACTGGGAAGAATATGCTGGTTACATGGATGATTACATTGCCTTCTGCGGGAGTTTTGGCGGCGATTGTGTACTGGATTTTAGCAGCGGTATTTTTATAATTTGTAAGGAAAGGCTGTTTGCTATTGTATCTGGATTTGAAAAAGTTGTATAATATTTGTATGGAAGAACTTGCTCAATATATTGCCGACGGTTTGAGATGGGAAGGAATAGATATATGAATCAATCTAAATATCAAGTTATTGCTGAAGATATACGTACAAAAATCGCAACAGGGACTTACCCGCAAGGTACGGCGATTCCACCTGAATTGAAACTTCAAGAGGACTATGGGGTCAGCCGTCACACGGTTCGTCAAGCAATCGCTGTGCTCGTGAACGAAGGGCTGTTGCGCAAGGAAAAAGGCTCGGGCACTTACGTAGACAACCAACCAAAGCAGGAAGATGCTAGCAAAGCAAAAAGTGAACACAAAACAATTGGCGTCATTACTACATATTTGTCCGATTATATTTTTCCCTCAATCATTCGCGGAATTGAACAAACACTGCGCAGTAAAAATTATTCTTTGTTACTCGCTAGCACAAATAATGATTACGCGGCAGAAAAAGAGTGTTTGCAAAAGATGATTGATCAAGGCGTGGATGGTCTTATTGTGGAACCTACGAAAAGTGCGCTTTATAATCCTAATTTGGCGCTGTATGTTAGTTTGCGTGAACGTGGGATTCCAATCGTGATGATTAATGCAGGTTATGAGGAATTAAATATCCCACACATTTGTGTTGACGATGTTGCAGTTGGCTATAAAGCTACGGAATGCCTTATCAAAAAGCAGCACAAAAACCTACTTTTTGTTACGAAAACGGATGATTTGCAAGGAAAGTATCGCTTGAAAGGGTTTATTGAAGCGTGCGAGGCTTATGAAATACGATTTTCAGAAGGCGATGTTATCACGTACACGACGGAAACGCGAGGGCAGGTCATCGATCAAATTTTAGCAAGGCTTAGCAAGAAAGATGTGACAGGGCTGGTTTGTTATAACGACCAGATTGCGAATTTGTTGGCCACGGAATTGATAGAGCAAGGTTATAAAATTCCTGCTGATTTTTCGATTGTAGGAAATGATGACTCTACGCTTAGTCGTGTGGGTAGTATTAAATTAACGACGTTGAGCCATCCTAAGGAAGAGATGGGAAAAGATGCGGCGAATTGGATTGTGCGTACAATTGAGACAGGGGTTCCAGAGGACAGTATTTGTTACACACCTGTTTTGATTGAGCGCGATTCGGCTAAAGAAATTTAGAAAAAGGGCAGGTACTTTTTTTACCCAGTGGGGGGTTAAGAGTACCTGCCTTTCTTTTAGGCTAGTTTTCTTTCAGCGGCTTGTTGCTCGATTTCTTCAAGCGTGTGGCCGCGTGTTTCAGGGACGCAGAAACGAATAAATAGTACGCCTAGGAAACAAATAATTCCAAAAATAGCGAAGACGAGTTCTTGCGGCATGGAGGCAGTCATGATTGGGAATAGTAGCCCGACAAGGAATGAACCAATCCAGTTGAATGAAGAGGCTAATCCAGAAGCTCTACCACGAATGGCAAGCGGGAAAATTTCGCCGACTATAACCCAAGTAAGCGGTGCCCAAGTACATGAATAGAATGCTACATAGATACAAAGAAAAATAAGCATAATCGTCGGACTGGCATCGGATTTCACGAAAGTATTTAAAATAGCTGGCAGGATAAAGGACAATCCCATCACTGTTCCACCAATAGTTAGTAGAGTGCGCCGATTAAATTTGTCTGCAATGACTAGGAAGAAAAGAGCTCCAAGAACGAGAATAACACCTTGGATGATTGGCCACATAAGTGCTTCGCTTGCAGAATGTCCAGTAGCTTTTTCAACGATTAGCGGGATGTAATAAAAAATTGCGTTCGCACCTTGAAATTGTTGGAAAGCAGCTACACCGATACCCGCGATAACAAGTGCTCTGTAACGGCCGGTGAGAAGGGTTCCCCAAGTTGTTGTGTGCGAGATTTGTTCTTCTTGTTTTGCGGTTTTAATGATTTGATCGAGTTCTTTGTCTACTTCTTCTGGTTTACGAATGTAGCTAAGAACTTTGCTTGCTTCGGCGAGTTTTTTAGATTTCACAAGGAAACGTGGTGACTCGGGAAGCGCTAACACTCCGAAGAAAAGGATAACAGCAGGAACCGCTGCGATTCCAAGCATCAATCGCCAAGCCCATGTTTCAGGTAGTCCTTTTAGTAGAAAATCAATGATGTACGAAAGGAGCATTCCGGAAACGATCATTACTTGGTTAATTCCCGACAAGCGTCCACGTAATTTAGCAGGCGCCATTTCTGACATGTAAGAAGGAACAAGTGCTGATGCGGCTCCTACAGCAAGTCCAAGCAATACTCTGGCCCCGATTAAGTAATACTGACCGTTGTGCGGAGCGAGTCCACATAGAATTGATCCAATGACGAAAACAACAGCCGAAATCAAAATCATTTTGCGGCGACCTAGTCTATCGGAAAGTATCCCAGCCATCGCGCCCCCAAATATCGCGCCGAGCATAACAGCAGATGTAATCCAACCGATTAACCCAGCATGTCCCGCGAGGTTCCAGTCATCTTGTAAAAACGGAAGTGCCCCAGTCATGACTCCGATATCATAACCAAAAAGTATCCCCCCAAATGCTCCAAAAAAGTAGATAAATGATGCAGAAATTTTCTTTTCTTTCTTCATTTTGCGTCCAACCCCTTAATGTCATAATAGATTTGCAATAATTTAATCAATGTTATGTAAGCATTTTCATTCTACAATATTTGTTCGGACATATCAAGTATTTATTCCTTTTATTTTATATTTTTAGTTGACATGTACGTACAACAAGAGTAAATTTAGAATGTAAGCGTCACTAAAAGCGATGATTTAATCCATTTTTTTAAAGGAGGTTTTTGAAATTATTACAGAAGAAGTGAAGGCACAGGAGATGTTGGACATTATTGATGGCCGTACAACTTTAGGAATCGAGTTCGGTTCGACGCGAATTAAAGCTGTTTTAATAGATTCGAAATTTAGTGCGGTCGCTACTGGAAGTTATGAGTGGGAGAATAAATTAGAAGATGGCGTTTGGACATATGCGCTTGATGACATTTGGAAGGGCTTACGAATGAGTTATCGCAAGCTCGCGTCGGAAGTTTTTGAGAAATACGGTGAAACATTGTCCGCTGTTGGGGCTATTGGTTTTAGCGCAATGATGCATGGTTACATGGCTTTTGATAAAAAGGAACAATTGCTAGTACCATTTCGAACTTGGCGCAATTCCATGACGGAAGAAGCGGAGCAGAAATTAACCGAACAATTTAGCTATAACATTCCACAACGTTGGAGTATCGCCCATTTATATCAGGCGATTTTGAATAAAGAAAACCACATCGAGCAAATCGATTACTTAACAACGCTTGCCGGCTATATCCATTGGCAACTAACGGGTGAAAAGGTCATCGGAATAGGAGACGCTTCGGGCATGTTTCCAATTGATATTGCCACAAAAACATATCATCAAAAAATGATCGAGACATTTGGTCAACTAGTGGAAAAGGAAGACGTCACGATGGATTTGCATGCGATTTTGCCGAAAGTGTTACTGGCTGGCGATGAGGCTGGTAAATTGACGCAAGAAGGTGCTTATTTACTTGATCCAACGGGAAATTTGAAGCCAGGGATTCCGATTTGTCCGCCTGAAGGTGATGCAGGAACAGGTATGGTTGCTACGAATAGCGTAGCGAAGCGAACTGGAAATGTGTCAGTCGGGACTTCTGCTTTTGCGATGATTGTTTTGGAAAAAGAACTTCAAGCAGTTTATCCAGAAATTGATTTGGTGACGACGCCATCTGGGGAACTTGTCGGGATGGTGCATACGAATAACTGCTCGTCGGACATAAATGCGTGGATGAAGCTTTTCCAAGAAGTTACGGCGACTTTTGGTTTTGAAGTTAGTACGGAGAAACTGTTTTCAATGCTGTTAAAAGAGGCGTTAAACGGTGATCCTGATTGTGGTGGATTACTTTCGTACGGTTATTATTCTGGTGAAAATATTACGGGAGTCAATGAAGGTAGGCCATTATTTGTTCGTTCTCCAGAAAGCAAGTTTAATTTGGCTAATTTTATGCGCGTTCATCTTGCGAGTGCGTTCGGTGCGATGCGGATGGGATTAGATATTTTAAAACAAGAACAGATTCAAATTGATACATTGGTTGGACATGGTGGGATTTTTAAAACGCCTGAGGTAGGGCAACGAATTCTTGCGGCTGCAATGAGAGCTCCGATTACGGTGATGGATACTGCGAGTGAAGGCGGAGCATGGGGCATTGCGTTACTTGCGGCATACATGAAATCGGGTGCGAAACAATCTTTGGCGGCATTTTTATCGCAAGAAGTGTTTAAAGATAATCATGGCGTAACACTCGAGCCAACAGAAGATGAGATGGCAGGCTACGAGGTGTTCTTGAAACGTTACCGCGAAGGATTAGAAATTGAAAAACAAGCAATTGAAAATTTGAGATAGATTGGAGGTTTTTGCGATGTTAGAAGATTTGAAAGAAGAAGTTTTTCAGGCTAATTTGGAATTACCGGAACGCGGTCTTATTAAATATACTTGGGGCAATGTGAGTGCTTTTGATAAGGCATCCCAATGTTTTGTTATTAAACCGAGTGGTGTTGGCTACGCGGAAATGAAAGCTTCGGATATGGTAGTTGTTGATTTAGATAATCATGTTGTGGAGGGGGATTTGAATCCGTCTTCGGACACACCAACACATGCTGTACTGTACAAGAACTTCCCTGAAATCGGTGGAATTGTACATACACATTCGACTTGGGCGACAATCTGGGCGCAAGCGGGACTCGACGTGCCAGCGATGGGGACTACGCATGCGGACACATTTTTTGGTTCGGTTCCTTGTGCGCGGGTTTTAACGCAGGACGAAATCGATGCTGGATATGAACACGAAACGGGCAATGTCATTGTAGAAACATTCCGTGAGCGAGGTATTAATCCAGCAGATGTTCCTGGAGTACTTCTCCACGGACACGGTCCATTTACGTGGGGGAAAGATGCATCCAGTGCTGTTATGAATGCAGTCGTGTTAGATGAAGTTTGCAAAATGAATTATTATACAAGACAACTCAATAGCTATGCAGAAGAACTACCAAAACGAGTTCTGGATAAACATTATTTAAGAAAACACGGTAAAAATGCTTATTATGGACAAGGAAAATAAAAGGAGCTGGAAGAAACATGTTAAAAGTAGCTAAAAAAGAATTTTGGTTTGTCGTAGGTTCGCAACATTTGTACGGAGAAGAAGCGTTAAGGAGTGTCAAAAAAGATGCTGAAGAGATGGTCGATGCGCTGAATGAAAGTGGCAAAATGCCATATCCGATTGTGCTAAAAGAGCTTGCAGTAACAGCAGACACGATTACAAACATCATGAAAGAAGTGAATTATCGGGATGAAGTTGCTGGTGTCATCACATGGATGCATACATTCTCACCGGCTAAAATGTGGATTCGTGGTACGAAATTATTACAAAAACCATTACTTCATTTGGCAACGCAATTCAACGAAAGTATTCCATGGAAAACGATTGATATGGATTTTATGAATTTGAATCAATCGGCACATGGCGACCGGGAATATGGTTTTATTAATGCTCGTCTTGGTAAACAAAATAAAATCGTAGTTGGTTACTGGAAAACAGATCGCGTGATGTCTGAACTTGCTGATTGGATGGATGTAGCAGTTGCGTATGAGGAAAGTTTTAATATTAAAGTGGCCCGTTTTGGTGATAATATGCGGAATGTTGGCGTAACAGAAGGCGATAAAGTGGAAGCACAAATCCAGTTTGGTTGGGTTGTTGACTATTTTGGAATTGGCGATTTGGTTCAAGTAGTTGATGCTGTGACAGATGAAGAAGTGGAGGCTTTGTTTAGCGAATACAAGCAGCTCTATGACTTTGATTATGGCGATTATGATGCGACAACTTGGGAAGCACACGTGAAAGTACAGGCTCGCCAAGAAATTGGTATTCGTCGTTTCCTTGAACAAGGCGGATATAATGCCTTTACTTCGAATTTCGAAGATTTATATGGTTTACAACAGCTACCAGGGCTTGCCGTGCAACGTTTGATGGCAGAAGGATATGGCTTTGCAGGTGAAGGAGATTGGAAAACGGCTGCAATTGACCGCTTAATGAAAGTGATGGCACACAATGAAAACACAGGTTTTATGGAAGACTATACGTATGAATTAGCGGCGGGTAAAGAAGCGATTTTGCAGTCGCATATGATGGAAGTAGATCCAACACTTGCTGTGAACAAGCCGAAAATCGTTGTTTCGCCACTTTCTATGGGCGACCGCGAAGACCCGGCAAGACTTGTGTTTGACGGAAAAGCTGGGAACGGCGTCGTTGTATCAATGGCTGATTTTGGCACGCATTACAAACTATTGATTAATGAAGTCACTGCATTTGAGCCGACAGAACCAGCACCGCATTTACCAGTGGCACGTGTTTTATGGGAAGTGAAACCTGGTTTCCATGAAGGTGTTCATGCCTGGCTAGAAGCTGGTGGTGGACATCACACGGTTGTCTCACTAAATTTAACGACAGATCAAATTCTAACTTGGGCAAAACTCGTTGGTTTAGAGACAACGCTGATTAAGTGACTTTGTTCCTTGGCCTAGAGTGACTCTCAAGAACCTATGTAGATTTTAGAATACAAAAAATATCCCTGTTCAGATTTCGTAGAACAGGGATATTTTGCTTACTCTTCGGAGAATATTTTAATGTCGCCAGAGTCTGTCTTAATATTTATTTTTGGTGAACCTTGGCGTGCGGAGAATGTCTTCGGTGTGACAACTTCGCCAGTACTTGTCTGTGTTGTAATTGGCGCTGATTTGAAAAGTGGTGACAATGTCATTTTGACTAAGCCAGATTTACTTATTGCTGTGATGTTGCCAGCGACGGTTTGCTGGTCTAGGATGATATCAGCGTCATCGGTTGTTGCAGTCAGGTCGCCGCGAATGTTGCGCAGAACTATTTTACCTGTACCTGCAGTAGCTGTTAGTTTGCCATCAAGCTCTTCCAGGATTGCTGCACCAGCTTTTGTGTTGACCTTTAAGGTTGTGACGTCATCATCGGTGGACACTATTTTCCCAGTGTTGGTTTGCAGTAGGATAGTTTCGCCGATGTTGCGATGAGATTGCACAATTCCGGATTGGCTTATGATTTGGAAATCACCGATGGAATCTTTGATAATAGTGGTCCCTTCGTCATTGTGAATCAGGACCTTTCCGAGCCAGTGCAAGAGTTCGACATCTGCTGATTTTGCTTTTATGGTGGCGTCTTGAATATCATTTTTATAACCTTCGACAAAACCAGACTGGACGGCTACTTTTAAATGTTTACTGGTGAGGTTATTGACGTCGATTTTTCCAGTTTCGCTTTCAATTACGACATTGTTAAACTGAAAATCGGAAGCTAAATGGATGGTGATGTCTTGAATGCCGAAGTCTTGTAAATTGATTTTGTTCAGCATTGGATTCGAATGTTCCATATCGATGGTCAGGTTACCTTTAGCAAGAACCGTATTATTTAACTTCTCGATTTGTTTTGGCGTTAGATTGCCATTGAGCGTGATATAGTTCTGATCACTTGTCGTCTTTTTGAAGTTGACGTCGATATTGTAGTCACTTCGTATGGTTAAGTTTTGCAGACTTTTGTTTGAAATGGACCAATTCTTAGTGTAGGCATGGCCCTGATCAATAATGTTTCCAGAAACGAGGCAAATCAGGAAACCGATACACCCAATTGCTGTTAGTAAAATCCCGAAAATAATATGCTTTTTCATCGCGATGCTCCTTTTCTAGTCATGAATTGTCGCCAAGTAGAGGCTAATAATGATGATAAAAGTAACGCAATTCCGATTAGTACACAACACAGAAACAGCTGATATATAATGACTTGTCCAATAGAAATCCAATTCAAAATATAAACGATAATAGTTACACCGCTAAATAAAATGAACAGAGCCGATAACATTAAAATAATGATTTGCCACAAGATAGAAAATAAAGACGTCCACTGAATGCGTTTTCGGTTATTCACATCATCGAGACCGTGCAGAGCAGCATCAAGTCGATTCTCCTCAAAGTAAGAAGCAACGATATGCCGTGGATCACCGATGTGAGCTAGCGCTTCTTTTTCTGTTTTTCCAGAAGCCATACTGATTTGGATATGCTCTTCGTAATCAGCAAGAAGGCTTTCGCGCTCCTCTATATCGAGTGTCGCGAAACCTTCTTCTAATAGTTTAAAAAATTCCCGTCTATTCATCTCTGTCTTCCTCCTCACGAAGATTGTTAACGTCTACTACGAATTTATCCCATTCTGTTAACAATTCGTCTAAGTATTCTCTACCTAAGTTCGTAATATGATAATATTTTCGCGAAGGACCATCTGGTGAGTCTTGTGTATAGGTGGAACAGTAGCCATCTTTCACCAAGCGGCGTAATGATGGATAGAGTGCTCCTTCTGCAATTTCAATATGTTTGTTTACTTTCTGCGTTAATTCATAGCCGTAACGGTCCTTTTTCTGAACTAAATATAGAACACAAAGTTCTAGGACACCTTTTTTGAACTGAATTGACGTACGCATTACTCGTCCTCCTGCTAACACTACTCTATTTAAAATAATAATTAATAGTTAGCCTTATTATAGCAATATCAAGGTTTTTAATCAATACATTGTTAACTACTATTTATTCTATAATAGAAAAGCCTTGACTTTATTATCCACTTGCCATATGATTGTTTTAGGTACTATAGATTAAATAATAGTGTCCAATCTATAATAGAACAGGAATAGGAGAGATTTAGATGAACAAATTTGTAAAAGTAGCAGCAGCAACAGGTGTAGCATTAAGCTTGGGATTGACAACGATTGCGCCAACAACTTCCTTGGCAGCAGAACAGATTGGTAATATCACGTATCAAGATAGCTACAAAACAATTCAACAATTTACGAAAGCAGACCTTGCTGTATTAACTGGCGTAGAAGTAACACCAGCGAATGTAAATGCAGTTTACAACCAATTGAAAGTAAACAAAACATGGACAAAAGCTGGTTTTAAAGCAACAGAAGCGAAACAAATCGCGGCAAGCGCAACAGCCTACACGCAACAATTAAAAGGCATTTTGACAGATATTGCGAAAAACAGCAATAAAGGTCTGCACCTTGCGTACATTACAACACCTTACACAACACAAGTAAACTTCGGCACATTTGGTAGTGGTAGCTCTGGTTCTACAGGAACAGACACACCGGCCGTAACACCAGCAGCACTAAGCGTTACAAAAATTCAAGTACAAATCCAGTATAAAAAGCAAGATGTAGAATTCCAATATGAAGTAAAAAGCAACGGCACTGTCAAAGCTACGTTCGAAAATGAATTCACAAAAGAAAAACTAGAAGGCGCAGCAGCACAAGCTAAAATCGAAGCAATCTTCGCTAATTTTGACATCCAAAAGAAATCACAAACACAAATCGTAAACCAAGTACTTACTAAATTAAATCTTGGCAAAGACTACAAAGAGTTTGAATTTGAAGCGAAATTCAGCAACAACTCTAAACTTGAATTTGAGATTTAGTCTGTTTTATTTTGTATCCTTTTTTGATTAGTTTGTTTTAAATAATTTAAAATACACACCGAAAATCAAAGTTAAGATTTTCGGTGTGTATTTTTTATGCAGTGATGTGGAAGATATTACTGTTATAGAACACTATCGGAAAATACGATTTTGTTGTGTGGTCAAGTTTTTTTTAATTTTTTTAAACAAAGATGTTCGCAATGAGGACCATAAAGAACACACTGAACGATAGTAATGTCTCCAAGACAGTCCAAGTTTTGAAGGTTTCTTTAACTGTTAAGCCTAGATACTCTTTTACTAGCCAGAATCCGGCATCGTTAACATGAGATAACATGAGTGATCCGGCACCTGTGGCAATAACAAGTAGAGCTGTGTTTACTCCTGTCATACTCTCTACAATGGGAGCTACAATTCCCGCTGCAGTTGTCAATGCTACAGTAGCAGACCCTGTCGCAACCCGAATCAATCCAGCTACGCAAAAACTCATAACAATAGGAGATAAATGCATTTGGCTTGAGAGATTAGCTATCGCCGTTGCTACCCCTGTATCAATCAGGATTTGCTTAAAGGCACCACCAGCACCAATGATTAAAATAATGGACGCAAGCGGTCTCATGCTTTCATCTGTTAAATCTCTAATAATATCTGCCTTTAATCCTAATCGGAAGCCTAAGAAATAATAAGCTACAAAAACAGAAATAAGTAGTGCAATGAGTGGATTTCCAATAAAGTCAATAATATTTGTAAGCTCTGTTGGCAGTTTGAAAAGTGCCGCTATCATAGTAAGTAGCATCAAGATGATTGGTAAAAATACAATAAAGAACGAAATCCCTACTGAAGGTAAACGCTTATTATCTTTTATGGTATCTGGGCGCATTAAAGTGGGTTCATGTTCAGGTGTAATTCGTTTACTAATAAATTTAGCATATAAAGGTCCAGCAATAATGCCTGCTGGTAGAGCAAAACAAATGGCGTAAAGTAAGACCTCGCTAACATTGGCATTATAGATACTAATGGCTGTCATTGCACCTGGATGAGGTGGAATGATACCATGTGCGATGGATAAACCTGCTAAAACTGGTAAACCAAGTAAGAGAATATTCTGTTTGACATTTTTTTGAATAGACAAAACAATGGGCAATAAGATAACTAAACCAACTTCAAAGAATACAGGAATACCGATAATAAGTCCTGAAAAAAACATTGCCCAAGGGAGGCGCTTGACACCAAATTTATCTATAAAGAAATTAGCAATTTGCATGCCTGCTCCAGATGTAGACATCATTTTTCCTAAAATAGTTCCTAGTGCTAAAATCCCAACGAGATGTCCTAAAACTGCACCAACACCAGTTTCAAATGCGCCGGCAATTTTCCCCCAAGGCATACCAGCAAAAATGGCTAAAAATATTGTGGCCACAGACAGGCTAAGATAAGCATGCCATTTCCACCAAGAAACTCCTAAAATAACGATCAAAATAGCGACAATTGTAATTGAAAATAAGTAAACATCATGCATATTTTTCTCCCTCTCTGTTTAGCGAATCAAAGTTTGCTGTTCGCCATTCATTAATGATTGCACGTTTTCTATGCTAGTGTACGGAACATCTCCTGGAATAGTGTGGGCCAAAACAGCATTACACACGGCAAATTCAAGCGTTTTTTCTTCGGACCAATCCTCTTGGTTTAATCCGTAAATAATTCCTGCAGCATAGGCATCTCCTGCGCCAATCCGATCATAGATATCGACACCCCTTTTTTTGACTTACTTTGAAAGTTGCTCCATCTATAAAGCCACTTAATAAATGCTGACCGTTGCTGTAATCACGGTTCGTGCCTACGTAGGTTTGCACACCATACTTTTGTTTGAAAGTTCGAATTCCTTCCTCTAGCTGGGAAAGATAGGGCTGACTAGTGTCCACAGAAATAGCTAAAAGTTCCGTTATATCTCGAATACCACCAAACACTACATCTGCTTTATATAAAATCTTTTCGTACTGCTCTTTAATAAAAAGGTGGCTATGTTCTGTATTCAAGCTTGGCCGATAATTAAAGTCAAAATAAAGTTTTTTTCCTAGCTTGTTAGCACAGGTTGCGAGTTTGAGAGCTGTTGTACGAGTTTTTTCATTGAGTAGCAATGTGATTCCGCAAATATGAATGATATCATTGGCTTCCACCGCTGCTTCTAGGTTATAGTCTTCTGGTTCCGCTTGACAGAATGCACTCGCAAGTCGATTCTGATAAGTAACAACAGTTGGCCGATTACCATATCCTAGTTCTACAAAATAGCTGCCAATGTGATGATGCTGATTAAAATAAATAAATGTGTCTTGAATGCCGTATTTTCGTATATGAGCGGCTGCCGCTTTTCCGACATGGTTATCAGGTAAACTAGTAAGCAAATTGGTTGTCATGCCGAACGCTTTTAAATTGGTGAGTAAGTTGACTCCGGTTCCTGTTACTTGGTAAGTAAGTTGGTTGGTTTGTTCAAGAAGTTGATAATCTGGCGGACTAAATCGTAAATTTACTTCTCCATAAGATAATATGTTCATAAAATCTACTCCCTAATCCGTTAATTTTTTCATTATGTCGTACAGTTTTTTCACATCTTCAGGTCGCGTGTTATTACTTTCTTTATCAATAATCGAGCTGTATACATGTGGGATAACTTTTTTAACGCCTGATTCTAAAGCGATTTTTACGATTTCTTCAAAATTATCTAGTGTGATGCCACCGGTGGGTTCTAAGTAGAAATCATTTTCTGCACAAGCTTTGGCTACTGCGCGGTACTCGTCTTCGTGTTCCAAGCCTTTCATTGGAAAATATTTAATTGAACTGCCACCCATATCTTTTAATAAGGCGATTGCTGTTTCGATAGGGACTTCTGCCGCGGCTTCTTTGCTACTTAGTGGTCCTGTTGCTAAATTGACATATCCTACACGTCCTGTTGGAGACACGAGGCCGTTGACGATAGTCTCATTTTGGTCCAGCAAAGCTCGGCTTGCACCGACTCCTGTAAATACTTGATTAACATGTTGTGGTTGAAGTTTGCTTGAAATGCGTGTTACCATAGCGCTTTGATTTGGATTTCCAGCACCCAATCCTACAGATAGTGCATTGTCTGTTGCTGCGATATATTTTTGCATATCTTCAATGGCTGATGCATCGGATGAATAGTTGATAGAGAGTACGCCTAGTACAACGTGGCCTTCTGCCGCTTCGTAACACTCTTTGGCGTTTTCTACGGAATTAGCAAGTACGTTTAAGCAAATACGATTATTTAAATAGTTTGGTTCTTTTTTCATTGTTATTTCCCACTTTCCATAATTTCTTTTAAACGATTTTCAATAAGGGCCATTTCTTCTTGGTTGACTGCTCGAATATCAAACTCAATAATGCCATTATTCGCTTGGTATTCTCGTGTGTAAATTGCAGGATCTTTTTCTTTGAGTAAAGCAATTACTTCCGTTGCGCTTTTTTCGGAAACTTTGACAGAAGCTCTGTAAATATCCCGACCGGCAGCATCTTGAACTTCTTTGGCTTCGATGCCAGAAATGTGATTTAATTCTTCGATAAAAGGAGTTAAGCGTTTTTGCATTTCTTGGCCGGTTTCGCTTGGAGTGTTGATATAGCGCTCAACTGCACCAGTAAAGGCAATGATGTTTTCTTTTCCAATTTTCATTGCTCGTCCGATACCTTTTGATTGCATTCGTACCCAACTAATAGGTTCTTTTTTGCCTATTACGAGACCGGAAGTGGGTCCATCAATAGCTTTGGCGCCACTGTAAATGACGAGTGTAGCTCCTTCTTTGGCATATTTGTATAAATCTTCTTCTGCAGCGGCATCCACAATGAGAGGGATGTTGTACTTTTGACTAATTGAAACCATATCTTTGACTGTTAGCATACTTTTTTGAACGGTGTGATGGCTCTTAATGTAGAGCAGTGCTGCGGTATTATCTGTTATCATCATTTCGACATGCGATTTTGAGCACATGTTGGCATAACCTGCTTCACGTAGTGTACCGCCTCCGAGTTCCACCATAACTTCTACTGCTGTTCCATAGTCTACATTATGTCCTTTTGGAAGGATGATTTCACGTTGCGTAAATTCTTTAGTATATGGATGGTATGTGTGGTAGTCACTTCCTTTGCCAATGAGAGCTGCGATGGATTGTGCAATACCAGCAGATGCACTGGAAACAACGACTGCATCCTCTACATCTAATAAATTTGCGATGTATGCACCAGTTTTGTTGACTAAGTCAGCCATTTCGAAAAAATTTTGTCCACTAAATTTCTGCAAAGCAACGATATCATCAGGCGTCTTGGAAACACCTAAGATTGTCATTTTACCTGAGGCATTAATTACTCTTTTTAAGTTATATTTCTGGTATAGGTTCATTTTCATAAATCTCTCCTCCAACAATTGTATAGCTAGGGATAATTAATTTTTTTGTAATTTCTTTGTTGCCATTGGAATCAACAAGCTCTTTTGTTCCTTCCACGATGTCAAATATCGTAATGTCAGCATCATAACCAACTTCTAATTTGCCTTTATTCTTCAATCGGAAGCTTTCCGCGGGATGTTCGGTCACCATTCGAATAATTTCAGACATTGAGTATCCTACAACAAGTAATTTTTCCATGGTTGTTGCTAAGTCAAAAACTGGACCAGATTCTCTATTTTTGTAGTAAATATCTGTGCTCAAGGTGTAAGGTGTTATCCCTGCTTCTTTCGCATAGCGAGCTGTTATAAAGTTGAAGCTGTCTGTCCCATGACCAATATCAAAGCGAACACCGCGTTTGTATGCATCCATTGCACAGTTTTTGATATTTTTAGCTGCTTGGTCCAGTATGCCATTTTCTTTTCCGTTGAAGCAGTGGGTCAAAACATCACGTTGGTCGAGTCTATTTAAAATCTCTAGCAACTCAGGTGGATTGGAGCCGATATGCACCATTATAGGTATATTATGAAGCTCTGCTTGTAGTTCTTTTGCTATTTCTAGTGGGATATAATTATTTTCGCCTACAACTGTTTTGCTCATGCGTGCTTTTAAGCCTAAAATAAAGTCAGGTAGTGCAGCTACTCTTTGTTTCACGAGCTGTTTTTGAATATTTTTCAGATCTGCTAGTTCATTTTGAGCGATGATTCCTGTTTTGGAAATATTAAGTAGTGCGTAAACATTTGTCTTGGCTTCACGAGTGTGCTGATAGAATTCTTGAATGGTATCGGCACCTGTGGAACCAGCATCAATAATTGTAGTAACCCCTTTTTTAATACCAATTTCATCTGGGGTATCATAGTAAAGAGGCATATCATTGTCACAGTGGACATGATCGTCAATCCATCCAGCTGAAATAAAACGCTTACTTTTTAAGTCAATCACTTTTTCGGCCGCATCGTCTTGAAGAGAAGAGGCTACGGCAATAATTTTTCCTTGTTTAATTGCAACGCATGTTGTTAGTCCATCTAATGTTTTGGCATTTTTTATTAATATATCAAACACAATCTAACCTCCTTCTTCAAACATTATAACATTATAATGTTTGAAGAGTCAATGAAGTTTTTAAACCTCATATTCAATTCGATATGGAAAAACTTTCGTATTGTAGATACCGATGGAGTATTCGATTAAAGTGCCTTCTTGATTGTATGATTGTCTCGTCCTTTTCAGTGCCATGTTTGTATCTGTTTTCAGTAGTGCTTGTTCTTCGCTATGCAACGCTACTACTTCAAACTGATCATCGAAGGAAGCTACTATTTGATGATTCTCCTTTAACAATTGGTACAAGGAGATATGGTCTAAATTAAGGTTTTCTGGTAGTACATCATTGACTTTTTGAATGTAGTGATGGTAGATAATATAAGGTTTTTCGCTTAGAAAATACATTCTTTGGATGTGGGTTACCTTTTCGTCGAATGCTTGTGCTATTACATGGTTTTCTGAATGGGAGATAGTTTCGATATTAAGAATTTCTTTGCGGATGCTGAAACCAGATTCTTCTACAATTTTTGAAAATGATTTGGCTTTCGATAACTTATTAAAAAGCTGATTACTGATAACTCGTGTGCCTCGGCCGCGTTGTTTCTCTACGTAACCTTCAGCGGCCAATACACTGACGGCTTGCCTGATTGTTACTTTGCTAACACCAAATATTTTTTCTAATTCAGGCTCGCTTGGAATATAGCTTCCAACTGGATAAGTGCCATTGAAGATATTCTTTTTTATTTTTAGAGAGATTTCTTGGTATAAAACTTTATTTGTTTTCATTTTTTCTCCTTTATTTCCTAGAAAATTTAGTTGCGGTGTTTTTTATTGGTTCAACTTTCATTATATCACGCTACGTAGGAATCTAGGAATATAAGTGGGATGGAATTTCTGTAGAGTGGTTTGAATCGGTGTTGCTACATAATATTGATTGTTAGTTTAATACGACAAAATATGCTATACGGCGTCTTGTAAGCCTTATCATTACGTGTTAAATTGTAGCTATGGAGGGGCGATGATAGCTGATGAAGTTAAATCAACAGAGTATGGAGATTTTAGAATTCTTATTGGTGCAAGAGAGTTTTGTAAATATGAATGTGATTGCGACGGAGTTGGTTATTTCAGATCGGGTTGTTCGCTATAATTTGAACAAGCTAGATCTTTTTTTAGAGGAACGAGGGCTTGAAAAAACGATGAGGCACCGCAGAAAAGGAGTGATGTTGGCCAGAAAGCAGGAGGTTCAGCCGGTCGTGGCGATGTTTAAGCAACGAATAACGCCGGAGAGGTATAAGTATAGCCAGGAGGAGATTCAGCGATTTTTGTTGTTGCGGTTGTTGCTTTGTGATGAGGCGACGCCAGTGACTTATTTTGAGCAGGTGTTGTTTATTTCGCGGACTTCGGTTTTGAATCATTTGAAGGCGATTGAGGGTGAGTTGTTCTTGAATGATTTGGAGTTGATTCATAAGTCGCGGATTGGGTTTTATTTGGAAGGTAGTATCGTGCTGAAGTGTTCGTTGTTTGCGCGGCGATTTATTCAGACTGTTAGTGTGCATGAGTTTTATCGGTTCTTGGATTCGGGAGACTGCTTGTCGAAGAAAGGTGAACTGTTTTTTAATAATCTGTTTGATTTTGATTTGTTGGAACGGATTGTGGTCGAGGTGGATGAGATTGAGGTCGGGATTGATCGGACGATGGATGATCAGCTGTACTTGATGTTACTTGTGGCTTTTGTGAAGCAACATACGCAAAAAGAGGACTGGTCTTATGCTGATTTTCGGAAAGGGCAGCCGGTGGATATGCTGGACAAAACGGTGGAGATTATTTTAAATACGGTTCGGCAATATCGTGTTGGTGAGCAGGATGAGGCCCAGATTACGTCTTTTGTGGTGGCACTTTGTGAGGATGTTGGGCGGAAGTATCGGATGGATTTTATGGATGGGGATCGGGCGTTTTTTAGGCAGCTTCGGGCGCATATTTTGTGGATGGTGCGACGGATTGAGTCGGGAGTTATGATTGAGAATCCGATTTTTCATGCGTTTATTAGGGATAATTGGGCGGTTTTTCAAGTGGTTCGGGAATGTTGTGAGTCGCTTGGGAAACAGATTAATCCGCAGGAAATGTCGTTTTTAGCGATTTATTTTGCTTCGGAGATGGAGCGTAGGAAGCATTTATTGATGGAAAAGCCGAAATTGCTCGTTGTGTGTCCGGAAGGTGTTGCGGTGAGTAATATGTTGGCGATGCAGTTGAAACAGTATTTTGAGTTGGAGGAAATCGAGATGGTTTCGCTTCGGAAAATGACGCCCGATTTGATTCAGAAATTCGATTTTGTGGTGAGCACGATTGATTTGCCGGAGTTGGATAGTTCGAGGGTTTTGCGGGTGAACGGGTATCTGCAGGAGGAGGATTTGGAGTTGTTGCAGGACCATTTGCAAATGAGATTGAAGAAGACGGAGCAGGAGGCGGTCGGGAAGTTTAGCCAGATTCTTGATATTGTGAGTCGGAATGCGGAGATTACGAATTTTAGTAAGCTGGAATTCGAACTTTTGGAAGCGCTTATTTCGGATGGTTGGGAACGGCCTAGGGTGCCGCAAATTGTGTTTCGTAAGGACATGGTCGTGCGGATTAGACGGGCGAACACCTGGCAGCAGGCGATTGAGATTGGGGCGAAGCGGCTTGAGGAGGTTGGTGTGACGACGGCGGATTTCGGACGGAAGGTTATTGCAAATATGAAGCGTTATGGGCCGTATATGGTGGTGGCGCCGGGTGTTGTTTTGGCGCATGCTGGGCCGGAAGATGGTATTTTGCAGGACGGGCTTGGTGTGACGGTAATTGAGGAGGGAATTTTGTTTTTTGATCGTTTTGATGAGCCGGTGCGTGTGATTTTTACGTTGGCATTACGAACGAAAGAGGCGCCGATTTTGGTGGAGCAGTTGATGAAGTTGATTGTGAATCAGGATAAAATGGCGAAATTTAAGGCTGGAAAATCGACAGGCGACGTGTATCACGATGTCTTGTCGGCAATTTACGAATGAGAAAGAGGTTGTATTTTATGGATGCGGAAAAGATTTCATTTTTATTAATATCGCTGGCTGGTGATTCGTTTTCTAAATTAGTGGAAGCGTTGCAGGAAGCGAAGGTTGGCAATAAGGAGCGTGTTGCAGAGTTGCTTGCGGAATCGGACGCATTGATGAATGAGGCGCACCGAGCGCAGACGGATTTGATGGTGCAGGAGAGTCGCGGAGAATCGTGTGAGATGTCGGTATTGCTCGTGCATGCGCAGGATACGTTGATGAATACAATTTTGGCATCGACATTGATTCAAGAAATGATTGAGATGTACGGCTTATTTAGGCCGATATTGGAAATGGGAGAGGTTTAGGATGAACTTAGAGCGATTGCATATTTTATTGGTTTGTAATTTGGGGGCGTCAACGGGCGTTATGGTGACGAAGATGAAGGAGATTGCCCAATCGAGTGAAAAATTACGTCAGACGGATGTTCGGATTGAGGCGCATCCTGCTGGGGAGTTGCGAGAGTATGTGGCGGACTTTGATGTAATTATGGTTGGGCCGCAAATTAAGCATCAGCTGAAGCAGTTGAGCGAGATTGCCAATGAGCATGGGAAGCCGATTCAAGTCATTGATACGAAAGATTATGGGACGGTTAACGGAGCTAATATTTTGAAAGATGCCATTATTTTGAAATTAAATGGAGAGGAGAAGGGTGAGCGTGGCTGAGAAAAAATCATTTATGAATAAATTCATCGCTTTTATGGAGAAGTACTTCGAGCCAGTCGCCGCCAAAATTGAGAAACAACGTCATATTTCATCGATTAAAAATGGGATGATTGCGCTGATTTCGGTGTTGATTATTGGTTCGTTCTCGCTGATTATTTCGGCGATTGGGAATATGTTTCCGGCGGGAAGTGTAATTAAGACATTTTTCGTGAATCATGCGGAAATGTTGAATTTGCCATTCCAGTTTACGTTTGGGTTGTTATCGGTATATTGTGCGATTACGATTTCGTATAGTCACGCAAAACAGATGAAGGCGCCGATTTTGCATAGTATTATTGCGGGTGTGATGGCGACTTTAGTGTTGAATACGAAGTTTGTGGATGGGGCGCTTAGCACGGCGTTTCTGGATTCGCGAGGGCTTTTTATTGCGATTTTTGCGTCATTGATTTCGGTGGAAGTGATTGCGTTATTTATCCGCAAAAATATTACGATTCGGATTAAGGGGCTGCCGGATGGGATTGCAACGACGTTTGAGGCGATTGTGCCGCTTGTAGTGATTTTATTTGGGGCTGTGGGGCTTAGTGTGGCGATGCAAAGTGTGACGTCGGGACAAATTATTCCAGAAGCGTTTACGACGATGTTGGCGCCAGCGATTAATAGTATTGATACGCCTTACGCGGTATTCTTAATTTGTTTCTTTGAGATGTTGTTCTGGTTTATTG
>NZ_AODL01000034.1 GCF_000525995.1 Paenilisteria riparia FSL S10-1204
ATGCGATTCTTGGTGAACGCGTCAAAGTAAGACATTCATCCATTTATGACAGCAAAGTAGGCGATGATGTACAAGTCGGACCTTACGCGCACTTGCGCCCTGAATCAGAAATCAGCGAAGGCGTTAAAATTGGTAACTTTGTCGAAACGAAAAAAGCAACAATCGGCAAAAACACTAAGATTCCGCATTTCATCTACATGGGTGACGCAGAAATCGGTGAGAACGTCAATATTGGTTGTGGCTCTATCGCAGTCAACTATGACGGTAAAAATAAAGCAAAAACCATCATTGGTGATGATGTATTCATTGGCTGTAATTCAAACTTAGTAGCACCGGTCAAAATCGGCGACAAAGCGTTCGTAGCAGCTGGCTCGACGATCACAAAAGACGTTCCAGAAGGCGCACTAGCCATCTCTCGCGTAAAACAGGAAAACAAAGAAGGTTACGCGAAACGACTTAACTTTGGTAAATAGAAAGATTAACCTTTAATCTTTTGCATAGTGGGGATTTCATTCGAAGTCCCCACCAACTAACATCTTGGTAATTAAAAAAATTATATAAAATCTATGTGGAGGCTGATTATGTCTAACGATTATTTTGATCCAAAGTTGAAAATTTTCTCTTTAAATTCTAACAAAGCTTTAGCAGCTGAGGTTGCTGAAGTAGCGGGAATTTCATTAGGGAAGTCCAGTGTGACCCATTTTAGTGATGGTGAGATTCAGATTAATATTGAAGAGAGTATCCGTGGTTGTCACGTGTATGTTGTGCAGTCCACTGGTTTTCCTGTTAACCAAAATCTGATGGAACTTTTGATCATGATTGATGCACTTAAGAGAGCTTCAGCAAAAACGATTAACATTGTGATGCCGTATTATGGTTATGCACGTCAAGATCGTAAAGCGCGTAGCCGTGAGCCAATCACTGCGAAATTAGTAGCAAATTTGATTGAAAAAGCTGGCGCTACACGCATGATTACACTTGATCTTCATGCACCGCAAATTCAAGGGTTCTTTGATATTCCGATTGATCACTTGAATGCTGTTCGTTTGTTGTCTAACTACTTTAGCTCACACCATATTGATGAGGATTTAGTTGTGGTATCTCCTGATCATGGAGGCGTGACTAGGGCACGTAAAATGGCGGATCGCTTGAAAGCACCAATCGCTATTATTGATAAACGTCGCCCGCGTCCAAATGTGGCGGAAGTAATGAACATTGTTGGTAATGTAGATGGGAAAGTAGCCATTTTGATTGATGATATTATTGATACAGCGGGAACAATAACGCTTGCGGCTAATGCTTTAATTGAGAATGGAGCAACAAAGGTGTATGCATGTTGTTCCCACCCAGTACTTTCTGGGCCGGCAATTGAGCGCATCAACAATTCTCCAATCGAGAAACTAATCGTTACGAACTCACTTGTACTACCAGAAGATAAGTGGATTGACAAAATTGAACAACTATCTGTAGGACCATTACTTGGTGAAGCGATTGTTCGCGTTCACAAGAATGAATCTGTCAGCCCGTTATTTGATTAATAACAGGGAGCAAATAACACAGGCGCATTTTTGCGTCTGTGTTATTTGTTTGGACTGGAACTTTTCCTAATCATCAAAATGTATGGTATAATGGGAAATATGGCGCTCTATCAATGAATAAAGCGTTTATATGAGAAATAAAGCATTTAAATAGCTCATAAAGATAAGCATTTTTCAGTAACAACATACGGGTTATTTCTCTGAATAAAATATGTGAGCATCGCAAAGACGCGATTTTTTAAATGGGAGGACTGGATGAGATGGCGGAGAAAAAAATATTAGTTGTAGACGATGAGAAACCGATAGCAGATATTGTGAAATTTAATTTGAATAAAGAAGGCTTTGATGTATATTGCGCGTACGACGGTGATGAGGCAATTGAGTTGGTTGAAGAGATTCAGCCAGATTTGATTTTGCTGGACATCATGTTGCCTGGACGTGACGGTATTGAAGTATGCCGTGAAGTACGCAAGAAATATGATATGCCGATTATTATGGTTACTGCGAAAGATTCAGAAATCGACAAAGTGCTCGGACTGGAATTGGGTGCGGACGATTATGTGACGAAACCGTTTAGTAATCGTGAACTGATTGCACGTGTGAAAGCTAATTTGCGTCGCCATAGCACGACAGGAAGCACAGTAGCTGAGGAAGAGGAAAATAGTGAATTAGAAATCGGTTCGCTTATTATTCATCCAGATGCATATGTGGCTTCTAAACGGGGTGAGACGATTGAATTGACGCATCGTGAGTTTGAGTTATTACATTATTTAGCGAAGCATATGGGCCAAGTCATGACGCGTGAGCATTTATTGCAGACCGTTTGGGGATATGATTATTTTGGAGATGTACGTACTGTCGATGTGACGGTTCGTCGTTTACGTGAGAAGATTGAAGACAATCCAAGTCATCCAGCATGGCTTGTAACACGACGGGGAGTAGGCTATTATTTGCGTAACCCTGAACAGGAGTAGAAGAAGATTATGCGGAGAATGAAGTTTTTTCAATCGGTTCAATTTCGGTTTGTCATGATTTATTTATTGCTTATTTTAGTAGCGATGCAAGTCATAGGCGCTTATTTTGTTCGGGAATTGCAGGATCAGTTGGAAAAGAACTTTAAGACAGCCATTACAAATAGTGTGAATCTGTTGGAATATAATGTCCGTGAGGAAATGTTGAAATATACGAATGATGACCAGACGAAGCTGGAGAGCGATATCCAGAGTATGTTGCTGGACTTTGTTCGTGGCAGCAATGATTTTGAAGAAGTGCTTGTTGTAGATAACAAGATGAAGATTATTGGTACGTCAGATGTGGATAATCAAGGTATTGTTGGACAAGTCTCGACGAATAAGATGATAAAAAATACGATAAATAGCGGCAATGGCGAAAATAAAATCTTCATGGGGAAAAATCCAAAACGGCAAATTTGGGTGGATGTTTCCCCAATCACTTCAAAAGGAGAGGTTATTGGCGCCATCTATTTGGCTACCGATATTGAGTCTGTGTACGAACAAGTGGATAGCATAACGAGCATTTTTATTACAGGTACTCTGCTTGCGATGGCCATTACGGCGATTCTTGGTATATTGCTGTCGCGAACGATTACCAAACCAATTACGGATATGAAACGGCAAGCTTTTGCAATGGCACGCGGGAACTATACGCGAAAAGTAAAAGTCTACGGGATGGATGAAATTGGCCAGCTCGCGGAATCGTTTAATGCACTCACGAAACGGGTGCAGGAGGCCCAAGCCATGACGGAAGGGGAGCGGCGGAAGTTGTCGTCGGTACTTTCCTACATGACGGATGGTGTGATTGCGACGGATCGACGTGGGAAGGTTATTTTGATTAATACGCCTGCGGAGAAAATGCTGAAAGTAGCACACGAGAGTGCGAACGGGAAGCCAATTATTGATGTGCTAGACGTGGCGGATGAGTATTCTTTTGATGATTTGATGGAGCTTGATGAACCGTTAACAATGGATCGCAGTACGTTTGAAGATCCATATGTATTACGGGCAAACTTGTCGGTTATCCAGCGCGAAACGGGCTTTGTGAACGGGATTATCGCCGTGCTACATGACATTACCGACCAGGAAAAAGTGGATCAAGAACGCCGTGACTTTGTATCGAATGTGTCACATGAGTTACGGACGCCGCTTACAAGTATGCACAGTTATTTGGAGGCGCTAAGCGATGGTGCTTGGCGTGATGAAGAGATTGCGCCGCGTTTCTTAGAGGTAACGCAGAGTGAGACGGAACGTATGATTCGCCTTGTAAATGATCTTTTGAAACTGTCACGTATGGATAGTGGTCGCACGAATTTAGAGAAGAATTTTGTGAATTTTAATGACTTCTTTAATCATATTATTGATCGATTTGAGATGATGAAGAAAGATGGGATTACGTTTAAGCGACATTTTACGCGTGAACCTGTTATTATCGAAATTGATGAAGATAAGATTATGCAAGTGATGGATAATATTATCTCGAATGCGAATAAATATTCGCCTGACGGTGGACGGATTACGTTCTATTTACGCAAACGTGAGGATGAAATTGAAGTAAGTATTAGTGATGAAGGTATGGGAATTCCTGAGGAGGATTTGACAAAAGTATTTGATCGGTTCTTCCGGGTGGACAAAGCGAGATCGCGCGAAATGGGTGGAACAGGTCTGGGCTTAGCGATTGCACGTGATGTGATTAAGGCGCACGGTGGCGAAATTTGGGCGCAACGTAATCCTAGTAAAGGAACAACCATTTCGTTTACACTACCTTACAATGATTTACCGGAGGATGATTGGGAATGAAGGGGACAAGTATAAGAGGTATTATTTTGACCGTTCTTGTAGTTATTAGTGTCTTCTTAAGCTACAGTCTCTGGAAAGTACAGCCCGATTATGAAGTAATTGATAACGAGACTGTAAAAAAAGAACAAATTGCCAAACTACGCCAACCGGAGCAAGTTTTTAGACCAACAGTTGTATATTATAATCAAGCAGAGAAGCATTATATGACGCAAAATTTAGCGACGATTAATGCTTTGGTGAAGGCTGGAACGACATTTGATTTCTCGGAATTGATTCGGACAGATAAAATGAATGCGAGTTATCAGGGAATGGTGCATCAAGATAATTCTATCGAACTCGTATTTCCGAATGCCGTACCACTTTCGGTCTACAGTCAGGTTTTTCCTCTGAAGGGCGATAATTTTGATTTGAATTCGTTTAATCGAATTACATTTAATTTGAATAAGTCGGAAAATGGGTTGTTCTCGGTCTATTTTGGAAATGATTCGAATGAGCAGATATACCAAGGGTCGATTCAGCAAGAACAAGTAGACGTTTTGAAAAATATTATGAAAGAACAGAAGCCAGAGCTTGCTGAGATGGACACGATTTTCAAAAATAAGCAGTATCTTTTCTTAAGTGATGAGCCAGTGAAATTGAAGCAACAGCAGTATGTCATTGAAACGATAGATATTGGCTTATTCAAAAATGCGTTGTTTGGTGATGGAAACAAGGTGAAGGGGCAAGATAATTCATTTACGAACGGTTCTAGTTCGATGACAGTGAATCCTGAGGAGAAAGTACTCACATATGTAGATCCAGCGCAAGAACGAAGAGATACATCACAGCTTAGCAGTGCGATGAAGTCAGAGCAAATTCAAGCTAGTTTTAATTTTATTAATGATCATTGGGGTTGGACGGGAAATTATTATTATTCGGGGTATTCTGCGGATAGTTCGACCACTGCATTTTCGCTGTTTGTGCAAGGCTTGCCAGTGTTTAATAGTGACGGTATGGCACAGATTCTTGTCTCTGAAGGAACGGAGAGTGTGTATAAGTATCAACGCCCATTCTTTAAGTTGGGTGCGCAGATTACAACGGAATCAAAAGAAGTAACGTTACCTAGTTCAGCGAGTGTGTATCAAGATCTGATTCAAACGGTAGATGCAGATGATATTCAGATGATTGTCCCAGGTTATGTGATGCGCTATGAGCAAAGCAATACGAGTTATAATAATCGTATTATTGAACTGATGCCAGCATGGTTTTACAAATACAACGGCACATGGACTCCTGTGAAGGGAGGAAAATCGTAATGGATTGGAAAAAGACTGAGACGATTTTTATTATTGCATTTTTGATTTTGGATATTTTTCTGTTGGTGCTGTTCATTGATTCGCGCATGGCCTCGTCGCCGACACCACTTGTTAGCCAGACGTTGGAAGAAAAGCTGAAATCAGAGAACATTACGTATGGCAAAATTCCGTCAGAAGCAGAAAAAGGCTCGTATTTATCGACAGAACCAGTTGCCTTTTCACAAAAAGATGTTAGCAATTTGAAGGGCCAGAAAATTGCGTTACAGAATGCCAATCAACGTATTTTCTCATTTTTGCAAAAGCCGGTGAAGATTGATCCTGATAAGTATGGTGCGGATTTGGCGCCGTTTTTGAAGAGTGACGTGTTTAAAGGGGATAAATATACGTACTGGAGTTATGATAAAGACAAGATGCAAATGACATTCAACCCAAAAAATCGATTCACGGCCTGTGTTGTTTAATACAGATGGACAAATTATTTTTACGCTGAATAAAAACAATGAGGTTGTGTCTTATGTGCAGACGATGTTGGGGGATACGCAAGTGTTCGATAAGCAGGATGATGTTATTTCTGGTACGGATGCACTGGAAGTTTTGCATCAACATGGTGATTTAAAACAAAATAGTAAAATCATCAATACGACATTAGGCTATTATAATTTAGTAAGTTTACCTAGTTCGGATGTGTATTTACCAGTTTGGACTTTTGAAGTGCAGCATGAGAAGCAAACGACGTATTTCCTTGTAAACGGTCTGGAAGGGTCGGTTATTAACACGAATGATACGCAAGCTACGCCTTCAGAGGAAGCGAAATAAGAGAAAGGGAGGGTTTTGTCGAGCCGGCAAGACTGCTCCTTTTTTCGTGCATTTGTGAATTTTTAGTTGTACAATAGAATCATGGAATTTTTAAGGAGGCGCAAAGGATGTTTGCAAAGGAAATAAAGACTGCGAGCCAGACGGATGAGCTTCGTTTTAGTATATTAGCGAGTGGGAGCTCGGGTAATGCAGCGCTTATTGAAACGGCGAATCAGACGATTTTGGTCGATTGTGGTTTAAGCGGAAAGAAAATGGAGAATTTATTTAGTGAAGTTGGACGTAGTATGACGGATGTTGACGCGATCTTAGTTACACATGAACATGTTGATCATATTAAAGGTTTGGGCGTACTGGCGCGTCGTTATGAAGTGCCAATTTATGCGAATGCCAAGACTTGGGCTGCAATGGAGCCTTCCATCGGCGAAATTAATAGCGCACAAAAATTCCAGTTTGATATGGAGACGGTGAAATCATTCGGTAGTTTGCAAGTAGAGTCATTTGGTGTATCACATGATGCAGCTGAACCGATGTTTTATATATTCCACAGTGGGAAAAAGAAGTTTGTTATGATTACAGACACAGGATACGTCAGCGATCGAATGAAAGGACATATTGCCAATGCAGATGCCTATCTTTTTGAAAGTAACCATGATGTAGGGATGCTTCGTATGGGACGCTATCCTTGGAATGTAAAGCGCCGTATTCTGGGCGATGAAGGCCACGTTTCGAATGAAGATGCGGGAATTGCGATGAGCGAAGTAATTGGCGATGCAACGAAGCGTATTTATTTGGGACATTTAAGTAAAGATAACAACATGAAGGATTTAGCACGTATGTCTGTTTCCCAAACATTAGCTGGCGAAGGTATCATTGTTGGCGAACAAGTGGAGCTTTTTGACACCGATCCTGAAATTCCAACACCGATTTTTTCAATTTAAGGCCTTTTGTAGCAGAAAATTTAAGAAAATTTCATGGTTTTTTCATAATTAGGGTATAGAATAGCTATATGGAAATGTCTATTAATTGGAAGGGATGAATTATGTATGGATGAGAAAAATAAAGATTTAGAAGCGCAAGCAAAAGAGCCAGCAAGTGGGGCGTCTCCTGAGAAATTACCAGAATCACAATCTTACACACGATCAGGCTCTAGTGGGGATGCGGCGGTACATAATCCTGAAACCGCAAATGCCAAAAATATCCCAGTTGAAGCAGTGCACTCAGCGGAAGGCATCACTCCTGAAGGAGAACCATTTGCGACTGCGACAAAAGAAGAGGCAGAAGCAAGCGCAACACGTGCTTTTTCTGGCGAAACAGTAAGACCTGCCACACAAGAAAGTGGTAATAATGGCACTGTTCCACCGGTCCCTCCAACACGTGCTGGGGGTGGCAATTTAAGTGGGAACAATGGTGGAGGTGGCGAACCACCCAAAAAAGATGGCAAAAAGAAAACAATGTGGGGTGCCTTTTTAGCTGGAATCCTTGGTGTACTTATCGGTGCATTAATCGTGCTAGGCTTTTCATGGGGCGCATTACATGATGATAACAATAATGATTCAACTTCTACAACGACAAGTAACACAGGAACAACGAAGAAAGTCACCGTCGAAAATACAACAGGCATAACACAAGCACTTGATAAAGCGCAGGACGCGGTTGTCAGTGTATTAAATTATCAAGCTGGAACATCTATCACAACTGGTGATGGGACAGAAGACGAAGCATCATCTGGTTCTGGTGTTGTTTATAAGAAGAGCAACGGTAAAGCGTATATTGTAACGAACAATCACGTAGTTGAAGGTGCGAATAAACTAGAAGTAACATTTTCAAACGGTAAAAAAGCCGAGGCGAAATTAGTTGGAACAGACAAATGGAATGACTTGGCTGTCCTTGAGATTAGCGATAAATATGTAACAAAAGTAGCGGAATTTGGTAATTCAGATGCTGTTAAAGTTGGTGAAGTTGCGATTGCGATTGGTAGTCCACTTGGTACCGAATTTGCGGGTTCTGTAACACAAGGTATAATTTCAGGTGTTAACCGTACTGTCCCTGTAGACACAAATGGTGATGGCACAGAAGACTGGGAAGCAGAAGTTATTCAAACCGATGCAGCGATTAACCCTGGGAACAGTGGCGGGGCGTTAGTTAATATCGAAGGGCAAGTCATTGGTATTAACTCAATGAAAATCTCAACGGAAAACGTAGAAGGTATCGGTTTTGCAATTCCAAGTAATACAGTAGAACCAATTATTGACCAACTAGAGAAAAATGGTGAAGTAGAGCGTCCTTCACTTGGCGTAACATTACGTGATGTGGATACGATTCCAGAAGTGCAACAACAGCAAGTCCTGAAATTACCGTCTGGCGTTGATTATGGTGCGATGGTACAACAAGTCGTTTCTGGTTCAGCTGCTGACAAAGCTGGTTTGAAAGAGTATGATGTCATTGTTGAAATGAACGGTAAAAAAGTAACAAATTCGATGACACTGCGTCAAATCTTGTATGGTAATGATGTGAAGATTGGCGATAAAATGGAATTAAAATACTACCGTGATGGTAAGAAAGAATCTACTACGGTGACACTTACTGCCGCGTCATCTACCAATCAATAATACAAGTCTGGGACATAACCCAAATAAATCGGCGACAAGCGCTCGATTTGTGTATAGCAGGAAACACGTCTACCCGAAAAAAGGGGACTCGTGGTTTCCTGCTTATTTTGTGTGAAAATTAGTTATGTCTCAGGCTCTTTTTCGTGCGTATTTAATTGATTTCATAACCTGCTGTGATTAGTGCTTCTATGGCCAATGCTAAATCAGATTGCTTCATCAGTATGTAGTCTGTATTGTAAGTCGAGATAGCGAAGATGCTGATTTCTTTTTCGGCGAGTGGTGTTGTGATTTTGTTTAAAATGCCTGTAAGTGAGAAGTCAAGGATGCCTTCGATTTTGAGTAGGAACCAATCGGGCTCTGCGGCCTCTGCTTGCGCCGCGTTGATGATGTTTGTCGGGGCCACGATGGAGCATTCTTCGGGTGTGTAGGTGATGCTAGTAAATCGAGATTCGCCTTGTAGTGATGCGGGCATCGGAAAATCTGGTGGGAATTTTGCAATGGTGTAGTTGGTTTTGTCAATTTGTAGTTTCATTTGGAACGCCTCCTTCTTGTAAGCGTATCATGAATGGAAATGGTTTGCAAAAAGCTTTGACATACCTAGCTTCGGATGGTAAAGTTAGATGGAGATAATAATTCTATCTGGTAGAGTAATTTGAGGGGTGATTTTAATTCGTAGCGATATTTTAAGAGGGCATGTGGACTCGATTATTTTGCGGATTTTAGCGGATGGGGATTCATATGGTTATGAAATTTCGAAGCAAATAAGTGAACGAACGGGTGACCGATTTCAAATTAAAGAGGCTACGCTTTACGCGGTTTTTCAGCGTTTAGAGAAGAAGACGTTGATTGAGTCTTATTTTGGGGAAAGGTCTCATGGTGGTAAGCGTAAGTATTACATGATTACAAGTCTTGGACGGGCTTATTTAAGCGAAATGGCGCGGGAATGGCGAGAGATAAAAGAAATTATGAACATTTTTTTGGAGGAGATTGATTAGTGGGCAGAATAACAGAATTTGTAGAAAAGCTATTTGAAAATGTTCCCAAAAGCGAGCAGGCGACGCAGGTCAAAGAAGAGATTACGTATAATTTAGAAGAAAAAGTAGCGGACTTGATGGAAGAAGGTAAATCTGAGGAGGATGCGGTGAACAAAGCGATTATCGAGTTTGGTGATATGGATGAAATCATTGCTGAATTAGAGGTGGCAAAGCCGAATACGAAAAAGCGGCGGGCCTTAGCGAAGGTGAATTTAGGGTTTTCGATTTGGGGTTCCGCGTTGCTAATTATTCTGTTTATCGTGATGAACGTGATGTATTCGCCAGATGTTTTATGGTGTGTATTCCCGATTTTTGTGGTCCTTTGGTGGCCGCTTTCGATGTTTTATTTTTGGTATCGACGCAAAGCAGAGGACAAATAAAAAATCTCCTGAGCAGTGGTTGTATGACGCTAAAGACAAGCCAGCAACTACCTATAAAGAACAAATCAAGATAAAGAGAAGAGACTGGCATGAACCCACAAGATACGCCAATCTCTTCTCTTTTTTTAGTTATTTCAACCCTGAAACATTGAACCCTTTTAAAATATATTTCTGGAACATCATGAAAATTAGGATAATCGGGATGACCATAAATGTGGAACCAGCCATTTGTAGCGCATAGTTACTCGCATACTGGCCTTTCAATAAAGAAAGCCCGACCGACAGCGTGTAGTATTTCTCGTCGTTCGCAATGATTAGTGGCCATAGGAAGGAGTTCCAACCAGCGATGAATGTCAGAATGCCTTGAACTGCTAAAACAGGGCGCGAAACTGGTAAGATGATTTTCCAAAAAATGAAGAATTCACTGGCGCCATCGAGCCTTGCAGCTTCCATCAGTTCATCTGGAATGGTCGACATAAACTGGCGGAATAAGAAAATCCCAAATGCACCAACGAGCCCGGGCAAAATAATACCTGTCATCGTGTTTGTTAAGTGGAACATGTTCAAAATTAAATAGACCGGAATCATCGTCACTTGCCCAGGGATCATCATCGTAGCTAGTACTAAATAAAATAATTGATTCTTCCCACGAAACCGAAATTTAGCGAAACCATAACCAGCCATGGCGTTTAGGAATAAGCCGATAAAAGAGAATAACACGATGACTAACGTATTGCGTAAATAGACACCGAAATTCATTTCTATAAATAGGTTTTTAAAGTTATCCCAAGTAAATGTTTCGGGCCAAATGGTTGGCGGGATTTGTAAGATTTCAGCATCTGTTTTGACAGAGGAGAGGACCATCCAGATGAACGGTAGAATCATGAAAAATCCACCGACTGCCAAGATGATGCCGACAAGCCATTTTGCGCCACGCGATTTGTTTGCATATTGGTTCATATTTTTCACTCCTCCTACATTTGGGTATCGTCGTGACGATTTTGAATTTTAAACTGAATAATGGTGATAATAATAATCGCGATGAACAGGATAAACGAACCAGCTGCGGCATAACCGAACTTGCTAAGTTGAAAACCGTTTCGATAGATGAAAAGTGCGACCGAAGTGGTGCTGTCAAGGGGTCCACCCTGCGTCATGACAAACGGTTCTTCGAAGAATTGTAGCCAGCCAATCATTGTTGTAACTGTTACAAAGAAAATCGCAAAACGAAGCAGAGGTACGGTCACATTCGTCAACTGCTTCCAACGATTCGCGCCATCTAGCTGAGCAGCTTCGTAATATTCACGTGGAATACCTTGGAGCGCTGCTAAGAAAATAATCATATTAACCCCAATCGCGCGCCATAAAGCGAGCAAAATCAAAGACAGCTTCGCAATTGTGGGGTCTTGCAACCAAGGAACGGGCGGCAAGTCAAGTAGCGATAACAGGTAGTTAAACAGACCGAATTGTGGATTGTACAAATAGCTCCAAACAACAGCAACCGCAACGACATTCGTAATCGAAGGTGTATAAAATATCAATCGGAAAAACCTGAAAAATCTTCGCTTGGCTAAAATTAATCATCAGCGCGATGCCAAGCGAACAAATAATAACTAGTGGCACACCGATAATAACGTAAAATAGCGTATTACCTATCGATTTTAGAAAGATTGGATCTGCTAATACGTTTTTATAGTTCTCAAAGCCGACAAAATTGATTTTTGACCAGTCAGCTAGTCCGACTAAGTTAATATCGGTGAAACTAATGACAAATGCAATCACAATTGGAAAAAGTGAAAATAGCAAAAGTAATAATAATGCAGGTGAAATGAATATATACGGTGTTCGTTGATCAAAAAAGCGACGCAATGTTTCAACCTCCTTTGACTATGTAGTTGGGGCAATGACAGCTATGCCAACGTTGCCCCAATCTCAGTTACTGTTTTAGAATCGTTTTTACTTCGTCGTTGAATGTATTCATCTGATCTTGAACATCCGCACCGCCACGATAAATTTGTTCGAAGTTTTTCAAGTAAGACTGGGCGATTTCTTCAAATTCTGGGATGAGCGGCATTGGTTCTGCGTTATTCATTTGTTCACCGAAGACTTTGTAGAACTGATCGTCTTTGAGCGTTGGATCGTTCCATGCTTCTTTACCAGTTGGCAAGGAATTCGTCAGTTTCATCCATTTCAACTGTGTTTCTGGCTTACTCATATATTGCAAGAATTTTCCTGCGTCCCCTTTATTTTTACTGTGTTTGAAGATGGTAAGGTTTGCGCCTCCGAGGCTTGATAAGTTGTTATCTTTAGCAGGTAGTACAGCAGTTGCCCACTTGCCATCGATATTTTGTACGGTATCTTTCACGGATTTAACCATCCAAGGTCCGCTGATAAACATTGGAATCATGGCGTCCCCACCGAATGTTTGGGAAACGTCAAGGCCAAGATCGTCTTTAGGCGCAGAACCGTTTTGGAAAAAACTGTTTAAGTAAGAAACTGCGTCAACGAAAGGTTTTTTATTGAAAACAGGTTTATTAGCGTTATCGAAAAGTGGTGAACCGTTTTGACGACCGAACATGAAACCGAGGCTTTGTTCTTTGCCGTCGATGTTAATGCCGTACATGTTATCACCGCGTTTTGCTAGTTTTTGCGCTGCTTCGGATAGTTCGTCCCATGTTTTTGGTGCATGGTCATAGCCTGCTTTTTTCAATACATCGGTACGGTAGAATAGGACGCGAGTGTCTGCGTACCAAGGAATGGCGTATTTTTTGTCGTTAAATTGCGTTGTTTTTATAGAACCGTCATAGAAGTTTTTTGGATCTAGTTCAGGGTATTTTTTAACATAGGAAGACAAGTCTTCCAAGGCATCTGCGGCTACGAATTCAGGCATCCATGTTGTGCCCATTTGAATGACATCGGGGCCTGACTTGGAAGCAACGGCTGTGAGTAATTTATCGTGTGCGTTAGCCCAAGGAATCGCTTGAATTTTAACTTTAATACCTGTATCTTTCTCGAAATCTTTTGCAAGTGTTGGTAATTGTTTGGCTTCATCTCCCATTGCCCAAACGTTTAGAACCTTTGTATCTGCTGCATCATCTGAGTTTCCACATCCTGCAAGTGCCGTGCCAAGTACGATTACGAATGTTAACAACAACAAACTCCATTTTTTCTTCATTCTGTGTTCTCCTCCAACTTTTTATTTTAATAGATGGTGTTGCCAAATGACTCTTTTTATAGAAACGTTTCGATGAAGCTATTATAAAACAATATGTAATCGGTTACAAGTGATAAATATAAAAATATGACGGATTTGAGGGTCATTTTTATTGCTATTTATGGAAGGATAATTTCGAAAAAAATTTAAATTTCTTTCGAAAAAGCTAGTTTTTAAGACTAAAAGTACCTTTTTTATAGAAAATTGTTTGACGATGAAAAAGAAAACGCTTATACTATTGGTATGATTTGATAGAAACGTTTCGAAATAGTCGGTTAGGATGTGTATTATGAAAAGAGCTGGATTAGAGGCTATATTGGCAGACATGACGATTTCTGAGAAAATAGGGCAACTTTTACAATTGGCGCCAATGTTTTATAAAGGGACATTGACGGAAGGAGAAATTACGGGGCCAATGGCGGAAATGGGAATTACGAAGGAAGTTTCGGAACGGGCGGGTTCGGTTTTAGGATCTGCGACTGCTGCTGAAATGATGGCGATTCAAGAGGAATATTTGAAAACAAGTCGGCTTGGGATTCCGCTTATTTTTATGGCGGATGTGGTGCACGGATATAAGACGATTTTTCCGATTCCGCTGGCGGTTGGAGCGACTTGGGATGTGGCGCTGGCTGAAAGGATGGCGGATATTTCGGCGAGAGAAGCAACTGCTGCGGGGCTTCAGGTGACGTTTTCGCCAATGGTTGATCTGGTGCGCGATCCGAGATGGGGACGGGTGATGGAATCGACGGGTGAGGATTCGTATTTGAATAGTGTGATGGCGGCGAGCTTTGTGCGCGGGTATCAAGGGGATGCTACGAAATTAGCGGAAAACCATGAGAAAATGGCGGCTTGTGTGAAGCACTTTGCGGCGTACGGTGCGGTGGAGGCTGGACGAGAGTACAACACGGTGGATATGTCGATGCGCGAGTTGTATCAGCATTATTTACCGGCGTATGAGGCGGCAATAAAGGCTGGATCGAAGTTGGTGATGACGGCGTTTAATGTTGTGGACGGTGTGCCAGCGACGGGAAATGAGTGGTTGATGCGCGATGTCTTGCGGAAGGAGATGCGTTTTGACGGGGTGTTGATTTCGGATTGGGGCGCGGTGAAGGAGATTGTGAACCACGGGACAGCGGGAGACGCTACGGAGGCGGCGGAACAGTCGTTGCGAGCTGGCGTGGATATTGAAATGATGACGACGTGTTATTTGGAAAACTTGGAGGCGCTTATTGCGGACGGGACGGTTGCCGTGGGGTTGCTGGATGAAGCTGTGATGCGAATTTTGGAACTGAAAAATGATATGGGTTTGTTTGAAGATCCGTATCGTGGTTTGAAGGCGAATCCTGAACGGCAAAAAGTGATTTTATCGGCGGAACATCGTGCGGCGACTCGTGAGATTGCAGCGGATTCGATGGTATTATTGAAAAATGAGAATGCTGTGCTGCCGCTTGCGACGGAGGAAAGGATAGCGCTTGTTGGCCCGTTAGCGAAGACGCAAGACGTGTTGGGTGCTTGGTCGTGGCTTGGTGATACGCAGGATGCAGTTTCTGTGGAGGACGGTATGTTCGCGCAGTTTGATACGGTGGATGTAGCGGGGACCGCGAGTACGGAACATATAACGGAAGCTGAAATGGCGGAAATGGTGCGTGTAGCGCAAAATGCGGATGTGATTGTTTTAGCGCTTGGCGAGGCGTCGAACCGTAGCGGGGAAGCCAACAGTATTGCGACGATTCGTTTGCCGGAGGCTCAGTACGGCATGATTGATGCTATTTATAAAATTGGTAAACCAGTCGTGACGGTACTTTTTAACGGCCGTCCGCTTGATTTACACGACTTACTAGAAAAAAGTGATGCGGTCTTGGAGGCTTGGTTCCCAGGTACGGAGGCTGGAAATGCGGTGGCTGATATTTTGAGTGGCAAAGTCAACCCAAATGGCAAACTACCAATGTCTTTCCCGTATACGACGGGGCAAATTCCAGTGTATTATAATCATTTGAGCACAGGGCGCCCAGCAGACGCGGCGGATGCGCAAGAACATTACGTATCACATTATCTGGACATTCCAAATCAGCCATTATTTGATTTTGGTTTTGGCCTCAGTTACACGACGTTTGACTATCATGATTTGACGCTATCCAGTGATAGAATTTCTATAGAAGTGCCTTTAAATATCTCTGTAACGGTTAAAAATACAGGAAACATAGCAGGAAAAGAAACAGTGATGCTGTATATTCAAGATTTGGTCGGAAAAGTGAGTCGGCCATGCAAAGAATTAAAGCGTTTTGAAAAAATCAGTTTAGCACCGAATGAAAGCCAAATGGTTACTTTTCGTATTACCGAAGAAGATTTGCGTTATTACAAACCAAATCTTGATTTTACAAGTGATCCAGGTGATTTTAATATAATGATTGGTACGCATTTAGAAGCGAAATTTTGTCTTGTTTAAAATCGAGTAAGAAATAGACATTTGGCTGTAAAATAGTGCATAATAAAGAAAAGCAGACAAGGAGCGGATCGCAGTGGTTGGGATTAAAGATATAGCAAAAAAAGCGGGTGTCTCGATTTCCACTGTTTCTTATGCGTTAAACGGCAGCCCTAAAGTAACAGACGCAACTAGAAAACGAATTGTGGCAATCGCGGATGAACTGAACTACATTCCGAATATGGCAGCACGGACGCTAAAAACAAGGGAAACAAAAATTGTTGGTATATACTTGGCTAATTATAGCGGTATATTTTACGGACAATTGTTACATGGATTAACAGATACGCTGCTTAGTAAAGGATATGAATTAATCGTTTGTAGTGGCAAGAAGGCACACCGTTTTTTACCAGAACGGATGATTGATGGTGCGATTATTTTGGATATGGGTTTTGCAACGGATGAACTGTTGGGCTACGCAGAACGTGGGCATAAAATTGTCGTGTTAGATCGCGAAATAGCGCATCCGAACATCAGGCAAGTCCTACTTGATAACAAAGCTGGGGCAACGCTTGCTATCGACTATTTAAAAACTGGTTTTTCAGGACGATTTTATTTAGTAACAGGCCCGGAAAATACGTATGATAGCGAGGAACGTTTGAAGGCGGCGCTTTCTGAGCTGGAAAGATTTCGCGACGAGGAAGTTATTGTAATCCCAGGCGATTTTTCTAAAGCTACAGGAGAAAAAGCTGCGCAACAAATCGAGCAAGAATGGGACGGCAAGCCAGTCGCTGTTTTTGCGCTCAATGATGAAATGGCGATTGGTATGTATAATTATTTTGCCAAAACAAAACTACAAATCGGTCGCGATGTGAAACTGATTGGGTTTGATAACACGGAAGTCGGCCAATATTTGCAACCACGTTTAGCGACAATTGAGTACTCGAAATATAAATGGGGCGCTGTGGCTGCCGAGAAGTTGTTGAAGTTGCTAGAAGGAGAACAAGTGGCGGATGAGATTATTTATACGTCGTTAATACCGAGTAACTAATCAAAAAGATGTATACTCCCAAATAAATCGGGGACAGGTGGTCGCGTTGTTGAGGCTGTGCGAAGGAACGGTATTGCAGCCTCAACATGTTTAAGAGTTTGCGAGTAGAAGTTCTATTTTGCATGATGCTAGGACGACAAAAAGCTAATTTAACGGAGGCATTGAACGTCATCGATGTCTTTTTTATGCACTTTTTCTCTGTTTCATCCCGCTTAGATAGGGGTACATAAATATGATTACCAATCTGCATAAGCCAATTTGCTCGATAAATCCGACTCGAATGCAAGGAGGTTCTTTTTTATGAAGAAGGTGATGTTTGTGTTGCTTTTTTTACTGATAATCACGATATTATCTGGGAAACCACGTGCAGAAAGCCAAATGCAGATTATGAATGAACTGACGAAGCAAACGGAGTCATTTGCCCTGACGAATGATGCGACGATTAACAGTAGTAATTTTGGAAAAGTATTAAAAATCGCAAATAGCAATAAAGTAGCTGCAAATAAGATTATCACGGTGCCAAAAGGTAATTTTCCGATAAAAGATACGTTTCAGATTCCAGCAGGTGTTACGCTCAAAGGCCAGAGCCAAGCGATGATGCCGCTTTTTTATATGGTGCCGAATCGACTTGTGTCAATGGTGACCATGGCGTCGGGGGCTCATATTGAAAATATTATCTTGGATGGTAAAAATTCAGTGAAGGCAGTATCGCAGAATCATAACGGCGTATCTATCCAGGGTACAAGCCCCGCGAATCGAATTCAGAATGTGATTGTTCGTAATATCCAAATTCGAAATTTTGGGGGTAATGGTATTTATTTGAAATATACGAATAATATTAGTATAACAGGATCGACACCTACGCAAATGATTATTGATCGCATTGGCTATGCGGGAATTGCGGGATATTCAGCGAACAATACGACAATTCGGAGCAATCGAATTCAAAATATCGGCGTTCTGGGTGAGAAATTGGCCTATAATATAACGCTAACTTCACTATATAATGAAAAATTAAGCCCAGCTACACAAAATGCTATCAATCCAGCGAGTAATGGTGCCAAAATCGAGGATAATCTTATTTTAAATAACGCCGTGTGGGAAGGCATTGATACGCATCACGGGGCGAATATGGTGATTCAAAGAAATGCTGTTTTAAACGTAAAAAATGCAATATTAGCAATTTCTATTACATTATCCAATAATCAAGGAACGGTCAGCCCGCCCAAAAATATTACGATTCAGTTCAATCGAATTAATAATCAGGCCGACTATGCGAGGTTTAAGGTTGCCAAGCTACCATGATATAAGACAGTTCGCGGTATCGTCATCGCTGGCGCCAAATTAACGCGCAACCGAGATGCTGTGTATGCGACAGGTATAAAAGTAATCGGAAATCATATTGAAAATGTCCAAGCGACTAGCAATAATAATGGCGCCATCACAATCCAAGAAACACAAGGTGCCCAAGTTACAAGCAATCAAATCCAGCTCGAATACACGAATCCAAACGAAAAAATCTACAGCAAAATTAGCAAAACAAACAACAATGCCATTGCTATTATTCATAACAATAAACAGTTCCAAGTCAAATATAATCTAATCGGAAAAGTCTACACAGGAAATCGCGCCACAGCAGCAATCTCATTCCGTGGCCCGCAAAATAACGGTGAACCAAACAACGCAAAAACACAAAATGTCACTGCGGATAAAGTCATTTTCTATCGCAACTATCAACACATTACCTTACAAAATATCAAATCAGGCGGTAAAATCGGCTGGTTATTAGTTAAAATAATCGCAGATAATAACGGTATTTATGTAAGGAAAACTAATAATTATTAAAAATAAATGCTAAATCCAACAGGAGTATGACGAAAAGTAAAACACTGCGTTTTTTATGTAGAAATTCCTCCTAGGCCATGGAATCTTTTTTTGGAGGATTGTGTTAAAAAGGTGTATGGTTTAATTGTAACGAGGCTGTAGACTTATTATCATAAACTTTTTGTATGTAGGAGAAAATGATGGCGTAAAAAAATCGTGTTCTAAAAAATTCAAGTGTAGGTTTTAGAACACGATTTTACTATTTAAGCGTAATCGCCAGGTTTGGTTTTACTTTTTACAGAGACGCCGAAGTCTGTGTAGATGCGTTTTGTCAGGTTGTTGCCTTTTGCTTCGGCGATATGGTGGGCGAGGATTTGGAATGGGATAGCGAGTAAGTATGGCGTTTTCCATTCGTCAATCACGTCTGGTAGTGCTAATGTTCGTGGGTTGTTGCTGTTGCCGAATTTTACTGTGTATGTGTAAGCGGTATGTTTTTCTTCATAGGCTCTTAGGAGTTCGAGTCGTTCCTTGACGATGCTTTCGGTTTCCAAGAAGAAAATGCGGTGCTCAGGATTCACTTCTAAGTAAGGACCGTGCATAAACGCTTCTAGGTCAAGGCCTTGTGATGGGACGCGGATCGTTTCTTGAAATTTCGTTTCGATTTCTTTGCAAGTGCCGACTGCTGAACCGTAGCCAATTGCTGTAAAACGTGGCGCGGCGATGAATTCTGCTTCAAATTGTTTGAAAAAGGCTTCCGTTTGTGAAATGACTGTAGGAATAGCCTTTGTTGCAGCACGAAACATTGCCAACTCAGCGGTTTCTTGTTCGGCGGAAATGTAGCCAGTTTGTTTCCCGTAATGAAGTGCTGTGAGCATCAATGTTAAAACGGTCGCTGTGAAGCCTTTTGTTACGTAACCGACGCGTTCTTGTCCGCAGCCAATATCGACAGTGTCATCAGCTAATTGTGCGAGTTCGCTTTCCATTTTCCCGGTAAAGCTTAGTGTTGGCATGTCATTTGTTTTGCGAATGTGGTCGATGGCTTCGATGGTGCTGGTGCTTTCTCCGCTTTGTGATATGCCGATAACTAAATCAGTATGTGGTGATATTTTTTCGTAATAGCGGTAGTTGAACGGTTCTTCTACTGTGATGCGTAAGTCTGCAACGTGTTCCATGTAATATTTGGCGCTTTTAATCGCGTTGAGGCTTGAGCCAGTTGCTAATACGAGCCATTCTTTACCGATTAATTTTGTTGGTAAATTTGTTGGATACTGCTCTAGGATTGCATTTGCCATACTTTCTTGTTCTAAAATATAGGTCATCATCGTTGGTTTCAAATTAATTTCCTCCTTCAAGGTTTAGCGATTCTGTGGGCTTTTCTTTTTGCGCTTTTTGTTCCAGGGCATAGACGCGGTTAGAAGCAATGACGAACGGGAGATAAATAAGTGTTCCGACCACAATAATGACTAATTGTAAAATGGAACCGCGAATGTCGCCGCCTGTCGCTAAGTAGCCAGAAATAAGCGGTGGGGTTACCCAAGGCGTTAGGATATAGGTATGCGAAACCCATCCGATTGATGTCGCAAAATAAGCCAATGTCGTTGAGAATAGTGGTGCAATAACTAATGGAATACCGTAAATCGGGTTGAAAACTACTGGTAAACCAAACATCAATGGTTCACTAACGTTGAAAATACTTGGGATCAAGCCGAACTTTGTTACCATCCGATGGTCCGGTCGTTTGGAAGCGATGAAGATTGCGATGACAAGACAAATGATGGTTCCGCCACCTCCCATGTAAACGTAAGCGTCTAGGAATGGCTGTGTCACAATGTTTGGCAGTTCTTTCCCAGCGTTAAGTGCATCGATATTTTGTTGTAGGGATGTTAGTAAGACGGGTCCGGAAATCGCGCCAAGTACGAAGGCACCGTGGATACCGAATACCCATAAGAATCCAGCAAGGAAAACGTAAAGCAGAATTCCAGGTAGTGTTTGGAAACCGCCGACTAATGGGGTTTGTAGCACTTTTACGATAATGTCTGGAATACTCATATTAACAATGGATACGACACTGAATTCGATAATTGCTAAAATAGTCAGAACTAGAAATGAAGGAATCAAGATGTTAAATGATTTTGCAATAGCTGGTGGAACGCTTTCAGGCATTGAAATTTTTAACCGCTTACTTTGTGAAAACTTGCAAAGTAATGTGGTGCTTATTAAAGCGGCGATGATAGCTAAGAACATCCCAGTTGGGCTTGTCATGCTTTGCGTTAGAACACCGCTTGCTTCAAAGGATTTACCGGCTGTGCTAGTCACAGGGACGTTTGCTGGAATTAAAACAACATAGGCGGCCACCGCGATGACACCTTCCACACGACCTTCCATCCCATAAGATTTTGCTAAAAAGTTACCGATAAGAAAAGCGGCCATTAACGCCATAATGCCAAGCGTGCCATTATAAATCTGTGTTCCGATACCTAGAAAATGTTCTACATTCGGAATACCTTTAAGTAAACCGCTTTTTGGGTCGAGCAATACATTGTTGACGAGCAAGAAGAATGCAGCAATAATCGTGATTGGAATCATCGCGGCAAAGGCATCGCGGATTGCCATAATGTGTTTTTGATTAGAAATTTTCTGGGCAAAGATGGATAGACTTTCAATAAAACGACTGGACAAACTTGTTTCTGAACGCATGTTTTTTCCTCCTCAATAATGGGTTTATTTCAATAGATCGGCGACAATAGTTAGCCATTTACCGGCATTGCCGACCCAAACTTCCTTATATGTTGCGTTGTTGAACTGTGGCCAATACGGTTGGTCTTCGTTGCGGAATGTTTGGACACCGACAGGAATCTCGCCAACCATTTCCCCATTTAAAACACTGTACTGTTGCGCATAATTATCACCTTCGCCATACATCATCGACTGACCAAATGGATTTTTACCGACAATCCATTCTAGCTGGCCTTCTGCGATTTTAAGAAGTTTTTCATCATTCAAAATTGTTCCTGCGATGGAACAGGCTTTTCCTGCAGAGAGGAGAATCGCGTTGTTGCCACGGAATGAGAACCAAATTGGAAACTTACGAAGCGCGATGTCTTGGTTGATTGGAATGCCTTCTTTGTATTGTAGTTGGTATTCCTCACGCGCGCGCTCGTCTACTAACAAATGCTGTAACTCAAAGCTGGCGTCGTCTAAATACTCGTCTTTATGATAAAACCCTGCTGGAATGAGCGAATATGGCGCAACGAAAGGCATGATTTTTTTTTATATAATTGCCGTAAAGTTCCACTGCTTGGTACCATTTGGCGTAAGATTCATGATTTGGTAAGGCAACCATAGCTTGTTCTAGCGCTAATAAATAGAGATGTTCGCGCGCTTGGTGATTGAAATGCTGGATGATTTTATGTTCTTTATTACGATAGAAAAATCCCGCGTAAGTCGTGCCATTATCGCTAGTGATACCGCTTTGTTCTTGGCAGGCAAGCATATTCTCAAGGAATGTTGTGAGATGTGTTTCGTATTTGCTGTCTTGTGTGATTTGATAAAGCATAGCCGCTGAAAACGCTGCTGTAGCATAATACAGACTTTCCGATGTTTGATACGTATGCTCCCAGAAAATCGGTTTTTGGTGAATGCCGTGTTTGGTCATTTCGGCAAGTGCAAAATCGAAATCTTCCATTGCGATTTGTTTTAACGTACGCTTCAGGGAATCATTCGTCGTAATCCGGGCATGAATATAAGCTTCGATACCTGCACAATAAAAATTCTCATAGGCTTGGTTGTGAACGCGGGCTTCTGCATCATCCATACCGCCAATAAACCCATCCGTCCAGCGTGACATACCAGCGCTCGTTGCACGATAACCGTCACCAAAACGAGTTTTTAAAAGGAAATCTGCGCCCCATTCGCCTTCTTCGACCAAACGACCGTATAGGAGAGGGTTGCTTTTTTGTGTAGCCGCCGCCTCATACAGGGCCATCGTCACTTCCGCTGTTTGAATAAGTTGTTGCGAAACATCTCCTGCATCGTGCCATCCGCCGTTGAAAGAAAGTATTTTCCCATCATGCTTGGCAACAACATCCGCATGACAAGTCGCGTGTTTGCAAGGAATCGGATAACCACAACGCTCGCAAAAGATGAAATTCAGCGACTTCCAAATCGAAGTGGTCCATTTCACATCCATATCACCAATCGGAAAAGAATGCGTCTTTATATCACCAATTTGCAAATAATAAGACCCAATTTCTTTAAAACTCGAAAAGTCCAATACTGCAAAAACGCCAAGTTCTGTTTCCAAACGAGAAGCAACTCCGGCAAAAGCGGGCGACTTTGTTTTCGCATCTAATAATTCAAACGGCGTCTCGATAAACGCTTCATCCGCAAAAGCCGTTTTTGTTGCTTCTTCAGCGTATCCGTTGTGCGCATAGCTCAAAACATTTTTGTTCGGCAACCAACCTTTCGTATTTTCAGGCGTTTCAATCGTTTCTAAATGTATCGAACGAACGCGTAAGGCGATGTTTTCTTTGGAAAGCTTTTCAGGGCCTTGTAAATAATAGCTGATCGATAACTCGGTAATCGCGTCGCGCGGCAGGTCGGCGATTTCAATGATGATATCGTTCCATTCATCGCTAATCAAATTCACGCCATGCACGCCTTCGCGATCATAAATATCTGGAACTTTCAACAAACCATCGTTCTTAAACTGAATCGTGATATACGCATTACTCAATCCTTCAAACTCTGGAAAAACTTCTAGGCGTATGCGGTTAAATATCGTCCAATCTTGGCGATCCATCGTTTGCACAGCATAGACACTTCCAAAATTACAATAATCACCGTCATTAGGCGCTCCTTCCGGCCAATTCGGCATCGTGACTGGAGATGAGAGACGAAGTTGGTTATCCTCGGTACACTCTATTTTGCCAACACCGCGATGATAGAAATCACTTGGCGTGTTGGCATCCATCATGACTTTAGAAGTGAGAACTTTTTTTTTGTTTTAGGCGGGTTTCAAGTGCTCTATCTATAGGAACTTCAAGTGGTCGGTGGAGATAAGAAGAAGCGAGTAACTTCTCTTCGAATGATTTTGGCATTATTTTTCCTCCTTAAGTGATTGGGGTTGCAAGGGCAGTTTGTCCGATGAAGGAAGCACCGATTAGACCGATTTCTTTACTGGAAACGTTTGTCCGCACGATTCCTTTGGTGACAAAACGAATGGTGTTTGGTTGCATATGGCTCTGAATGAGTTTCCAAAAATAATTGTTCTGTGTCACACCACCGCCGAAAACGACGCATTCAGGATCTGTTGTTCGGACTAGATTCATAGTCATTGTGGCAAGACTTTTTGCGGCATAGTGGGTAATGGTTTCCGCTAGTGGATCGCCCTGCTTAGCTGCTTCGAAAATCGTGTCGGCAGGGATGCGTTCGCCTGTTTGCACCGGAAGCGTGGTTTCTGGGTATTCCAAGGCTTTTGCATACGCTTGTTCGCTAAGCCCAAGTCCTGAAGCCACCCGTTCGACACAACCGATACGACCGCAACCGCATGGCACATCACTTTCGAAATCCACCACCATATGACCAATCTCGCCAGCATTAAAATGCCCGCCTGCAATGAGCTTACCATCTGTCATCGTTCCAGCTGCGATTCCTGTACCAACATTGATATAGATAAAGTCGCTAGTCTCTTTGCCTACACCGAGCTTTGCTTCCGCGGTCGTGGCGGCTGCGACATCATTTTCAATTGCAACAGGAACATGAAGTATAGCTGCTAAAATAGTGGCGAGTGGGGTAGGACTGGATTTTCCAGGTTCAATCTCTAGCCAAATGCCTTTCTTAGCATCCACTCGACCGATGACGCCAACGCCAGCCGCGATAATAGTTTTTGGGTCAATACCGACTGTTTTTTCGTAGTCGCTTAGAGCTTCTAGTAATGTTGCCACTACGGTTTGTTGATCCGCTGTATGGCTGGCGTAACTTTTCGCACGCAAAACTTGACCTGTCATATCTACTTCGCCAATTAAAATCTTTGTACCACCGATGTCGATACCGAGAATAGATGTTTTGGTTGTCATTATTATTCACCTCGTCTTAATTTGGTAACGTTACCAAATTTATTTCTAGCTTGTTATCGCTTTCAACAATAGACTATCCCATTAAATAAAAAAAGTCAACATTTTTTTGGTAACGTTACCAAAAAACTTGTATCGTGTATCGAAATAATGTAGACTAGAGTTATCAATCCAAAAGGATGGAGATTTATGAAAAGAGAAAATAACAATTCAAGAAAATTGCAAAGCTTAGCGGGGTCTCTGTTTCTACGGTATCACGAGTACTAAACAATAGTCCATCTGTTTCTAAA
>NZ_AODL01000035.1 GCF_000525995.1 Paenilisteria riparia FSL S10-1204
AAAAAATTGCTCCTCAACTTGCTGAACTGGCTGTTATACTAGTTTCCTTTATTTGGACAGCGTATGAAATTCCAAGTTTAGTTGGTAATAGCTTTCCTGCTTTTCTAGGTGTTGTGTTTTATCAAGGCTATTATGCAACAGATATAAGTGTTCAAGTAACAACGATGTTTTGGATGCTTGTTACGTCACTTTTTTTATTACTAGTAGCATGTATCTTGTTCTTTTCCGTACAAAAGTATCGGCATTTTTTACGAGAAGGAAGTGAGCAGACGTGAGGCGCTTTATGTATGCCCAGTATTTTATTATGCTTGTTGTGTTTACTTTTGTTGCTTGGCATGGTAAGGAACTAGCGCTTTTTAATGATCCAAATTTTGTTGGAGCTATTTGGACGACAATTCTTGTGGCACTATCAGTTGCTGTTATTAATTTAATTGTAGGTAATTATGTAGGTTACTATATGGCACAAATGCGTGGACACAGGCTTGCCTTTTTTGATGTTTGCCTGCAACTTCCACTGATAGTACCACTCATTATCATTGCCGCAGGATTAGACATTTGGTTTATACGTTCAGACTTGATTGAGACGGTCTTAGGGGTTGTCTTGATTCAACTACTGCCAACGTTGCCGTACGCAATCCGTATCGCTAGAAATGCCTATGCTGCGCTGGATGCCGATATTAATCAGCATGTGCAGTTGATGGGAGGTACTCGCAAAATAGTAATACTGGATATTTACCTGCCATTAATGCGTAGAACGAACGAGACGATTTTATTATTCGCAGTGGTTATTTCTGTGAGTCAGTATGCGATTACATCAATGATTGGGGGTGGAATTATCCAGACCATAGCGTTGATTTTATTTCCGTATTTTTCGTCTTCACAATTGCCATTAGTTGCTACAGCCGCACTTTGCACAATTGGTATAACTTATGGTATTTTATTGATTTTTCGATGGATGTATATTGCCGCAATAAAGCTAGTTAGGATGATAGATTGATGACGATAATTACAATAAAAAAAGGTACAAAATACTACGAGCAAAGTGAAATTTTGCACGATATTCATTTTACTTTAGAACAAGGCGAACGGGTCACGATTCTTGGTAAATCTGGCAGTGGGAAAACAACGTTCTTAAAAATACTAGCAGGTCTTGTTGCTTTCGATAGTGGTAGCTATGAAAAAGCGGAAGTGAAAATATCGTATATCTCCCAAAAACCAGTTTTGTTTTCGCATATGACGGTTTTAGAAAATGTTGTTTTTCCATTGAAGTGCCAAAAAATTGCGCGTAAGCAACGAGAGGCGATTGGACGAGAATTTTTAGAAAAAAGTCAGTTGAGTAAATGGGCAGATATGTATCCATATGAACTTTCAGGCGGTCAACAGCAACGAGTTTCAGTCGCTAGAGCTTTGATTAGTAAGCCGGATTTGTTGTTAATGGATGAGCCATTCAGTAGTTTGGATGTTCGTTTAGGGCGTGAAATGAGACAATGGGTTTTTTCACAAATAGAGGATTTACATATAGCTGCAGTGTTTGTGACACACCATTACGAAGAAGCAAAAATATTTAGTGAGCGTATTTTATTAATGGAGAAAGGATTGTTAACACAAGCATCCGAAACAGAAATTGACGCCTTTTTTGGCGACGGGATGTCCTGGGAGGGTGTATATTATCCTTTATCAGATTGGTATTTAGCCAGCGAAGGCATTCCAGTTCATATAGAAAGCAGTTTGGTGCTTTATGGGCAACGATACTGGTCGGTTATTCTGGAAAATACTGGCGAACAAAAATTTATTATTGCTGGTGATGAAGCAGTTAATTTAGGTGAAAAAACATGTATCGCACCGGTTAGGAGGAAACAAGATGCTTGATACGAAAGCAAGACCTTATGTCAAACCCATATTGGATAAAACGGCGGATTTTTTTATCAAAATTGGTTTTTCTGCTAATCAGGTGACTGTACTTGCATTTGTAATTGGTGTTGTAGCAGCAGTTTTAGTCGGTTTTGGTTGGATGTGGACAGGAGTTTTAATACTCTGGTTATCAGGTCTGCTTGATGCAGTAGATGGTACAATGGCACGAAAAACAAAGCAAAGCGGATTTGGAACGGTCATGGATGTGACGTTTGATCGCGTAGTAGAGGCAGGTATTATTATCGCTTTAGCCGCGCGATTTCCAGAACAGCAATTTCTTCTGTTACTCTTGATGGCATCGATTCTGTTTGGTATCACAGCATTTTTAACTATTGGTAATGTAGTACAAAATAAAGGTATCAAGTCGTTTCATTATGCTACTGGAATTGCAGAACGGACGGAAGGTTTTTTACTACTTAGCTTAATGGTACTAACTGCACCAACGTTTTTGTTTTGGACAACAGGCTTATTTTTAGTAATTGAGATTATATCAACAATCCAGCGTCTAATCGAGGCACATCGACAGTTGGATAAAGAGGAGTGAGAAATATGCATCATCATGTGATTGTTATCGGTGGCGGGGCGGCGGGACTTTATGCTACAGCCGGGCTCGCTCGTCTTGGCGTGGATGTTGCTGTTATCAGTGAGCAGGAAAATATGGGCGGTGACTGCCTTCATTACGGTTGCGTCCCTTCTAAAACATTGTTACACATGGCGCAAGAAACAAAGCAGTGGCCAAAAATACGACAGAAAATTCAGGATACTATAGCAGATATTCAGCCAAACGACAGTGTTCCCCGTTTTGAGAGTCTGGGTGCGCATGTCTATATCGGGAAAGCCAAATTCTTAAATAGCCACACCATTCAAGTAGCGAATCAACAACTAACGGCTAAAAAATTCATTATCGCCACAGGATCACGGCCAAAAATTCCAGAAGTAAGTGGGCTGGATGATTCGATGTATGAGACAAACGAAACGATTTTTCAATTAACAGAACTACCAAAAAAAATGGCTATTATCGGCGCTGGGCCAGTCGGCTTAGAATTAGGCCAAGCTTTTCAAAATATCGGGGTTGCCATTACTCTTTTTGATCATAATCAATATTTTTTAAAAAGATATCATCGTGATATTGCGGCAATTGCGTTAGAGAAGCTTGGTCTTGACATCCATTTGAATAGCCGATTATCGCAAGTTAGACGGCTAAACGAACAAGAAATAGAGCTGAAAATCGAGGAGTCTGGGCAAGAAAAAACATATATCGTCGAGAAAATCTTATTTGCTACAGGACAAATAGCTAACATTGACACATTGCAGCTCGAAAATACTGGCGTTCTTTTTGATAAAAAAATTCGAACAAACGCGCACCTTCAAACGACAGAATCACATATTTATGCCATTGGTGATGTCATTAATAGCCCGAGTCTCACACATGCGGGTGGTGCAGAAGCAAGAGTTGCCTTGACAAACATTGCGTTTGGTAATTTCACTAAGATTCAGTACGAAACATTAGCATCTGTTATTTATACAAAACCAGAAATATATCAACTTGCTTCCAAACAAGAAGCAGCCCGTGTTTTATCGGCAAATGGCGCCACGATTGATCGCTTCAAAACAGACGATGAACCAGAGGCACTTGTACGTGTGGGCATTAACAAGCAAGCTAAGATTATCCATGCAGAAGCTATAGGCACCGATATTTCAACCGTTATGCAACAAATCGCTTTATTAAAGGCAACGAATAGTAAACTAACTGATTTATCTAAAGCCATTTATCCATACCCAACAAAATCAGAAATCCTAAAAAAAACTATCCGATCAACTATTATCAGAAAAACTAGAGAAACCACTCATTCAAAAAATACTTCAAGTAATCATAAAATGGAGGCGATTATCATGAAGGTATTTTGGCGGGAGTGGCGAGGCATTATCTTATTTGTTGCTTTTGTGTTGACTGGTTTTCTCGTTATTTACAAATTAGGTATTGTGGATAGTTTTAATGTAGCTGAAGTCAGTGAAGTTGTACGCGACATGGGGATCTGGGGAAAAATTTTATACGTCATTATTTACATTTTACGTCCGCTTGTTTTATTTCCAGCAACACCACTGACACTTTTCGGAGGGTATACATTTGGCGCAGTTCAAGGCACAATTTTAGATGTTATCGGCGCGGGAACGGGTGCTATCCTAGCTTTTTGGATTGCACGTCAGCTTGGGAAAGAAAAAATCGAACGTCTTATCCAAGGGAAAAAGCTTGAAAAATTTGATCATAAAATTGGTGAAAATGGCTTTTTAGTCGTTCTTTATTTGCGTCTTATTCCACTGTTTCCCTTTGATAGTATTAACTATTCCATGGGACTTAGTTCGATACGGATGCGTGATTATGCAGCGGCGACTTATTTAGGTATTATACCAGGGGCATTTACGTTGAACTTTCTTGGATCTTCATTAGGGCGTCTCGATTGGCAATTTTACACTGCTATTAGTTTGTATGCCTTTTTAATCATATTACCTTGGATTGTCAAAAAATTAAGAAATAGCTAAGAAATGCGTAAAGGTTACCTTATTTTCAGTTGTTATGATAGACGTGTGATAAAAAATAATAACTTAAAGGGGTAATAATTATGAAAACAAAAACACTTTTAGTATCAGTAGCACTAGGAACGACATTGGTTTTAGGCGCATGTGGGAATAGCGATTCATCAAGTAGCAATGACAAAATGGATACTAAGACGGAAATGTCGAGCAAACAAGACAAAATGATGAAAGCAAATGAGAAAGTAATGTTGCAAGGCAGTTTTGCAGGTGTTGGCCAACATAAAGTTAGTGGGATGGCAACGATTAAAGACAATAAGTTAGTGTTAAGTAATTTTGTAACAGATGAAGGTCCAGATTTACATGTATATCTTGTAAAAGGAGACGATGTTAAAAATGGCGTAGAAGTAAGTGCCATCGATTTAAAAGATAAGACACAAACATTTGATGTATCGGATAAGGATCTTACGAAATATGACAATGTCGTTATTTACTGTGAGAAGGCACATGAAACATTTGGTCAAGCGCCAGTCTCAGAAGACATGGGTGATACCGCAATGACAATGATGACAGGAGCTTTTGCTGGAGTTGGGACACATAACGTTTCTGGTATGGCGACAATTGATGGCTCCACTTTAAAACTTACTAATTTTAAAACAGATGAAGGTCCAGATTTGCATGTCTACTTAACAAAAGATGGTGATATCAGCACGGGAATGGAAATTGATGCGATTGACCTTAAAGCAGCAGAACAAAGCTTTGACTTAAAAGACACGGATACGAGTGCATATAATACCGTAGTGATTTACTGCAAAAAAGCGCATGAAGCGTTCGGTCAAGCGATGCTAAAAGGCTGAGGTGAGAAGCATGAAGATTTTTAATCAAAGTCTTAACATTATATTTTCTTTATTACGAATTGGATTAGGTATTAGCTGGTTTCATGAAGGGCTTTTTAAACTACAAGCCAAATTTGATATTAGCGGTTTAGTTCCAAGTGTCCTCAACAATGTTGATTCTCCGATGTGGTACAAAACATTTATGGAACATGTAGTTGGTTCAAACGTAGCCGTATTTAATGTTTTAATCCCGTGGGGTGAGCTTTTGGTAGGTTTAGGCTTGATAACAGGAATTCTAACACTACCAGCACTCATAGCAGGGATCTTCATGGGAATCAATTATTGGCTAGCGGATATGATATATATTTATCCCCTGCAATTGGCGGTAGGCTTTGTATTAGTATTAATGCATAAACAAGCAAGTTACTTTGGCATATCTAATGGTCTTATCGCATTAAAAAGAAGACGAAATCGGTCGAAAATAGGTAGTGCGAATGTATAAAATGTGAGGTGGGGATGAATAGTCTCCACCTTATTTTGATGTATTATGTTAAAATAAGGTGATTGGGAGGTGCGCTTATGCTACTAGATGATGTGTTGGCACAAATTATTTCTTGGGGAAACAGCAGAGAAGAAGTACGCGCGTTAGTATTGGAAGGTTCCTACGCAAAAGAAGAAGGTGTAGATGATTTATCTGATTTAGATATCAATATTTGGTTTGACGGAGCATTAACCTTTGGACGGGGGACACAATGGCTTGATGCAATCGGAGCAGTCCTCATTGAAAATCCATTGATCATGACAACTCCTGCTGGCGAGGTGCGGACCCAATTAGTGATTTTTGAAAATGGTGTGAAGGTAGACTTCTCGTTTTGGCCCATTTCCTTGTTAGAAAAACCATTTCCGTATTATGAAAAATTGCAAGTGCTAGTCGATAAAGAGGATTATGCTAGGAAAATCAATCGCTGTATCATCAAAAATGAAAAGTTACCGTTGTCTGAATCGAGATTTCAGGAGCTTGTGAATGAGTTTTGGTTTGAGTTACATTACGTAGCTAAGTTTTTGAAGCGTGAAGAAGTTTGGTTTGTGCAAGGGATTCAAGCGGGGATTCGGGAAAATTATTTTTTGCCACTATTTGAGGAATGCGCGCGAATCGAAGGGGTTAAAACATCTTTTTCAGGTCGGAAAATCGAGAAGTGGTTGCCGTCTGTTTTTGTTAAGCGCTTGCCGTGCCTTTTTTCGAGTTATGATGTCGCCGACGGTTGGCGAGCGATGTGGGAGGAAATCGCGCTATTTGAAGAAGTATCGCTTTTTGTGGCACGAAATCGTGATTTTGACTTGCGGGTAGCGAAAATAGAAGGTATGAAAGCTTTACTTAAGCAGATTCAGGAGGCGTAACGATGTTTACAAAGGCAGAAATAACACAAATAAGGCTTAAAAAACTAGGAATGTGCGAACCTTTTTCGGAGCCGAAATCATTTATGAGACAAACCATCGCGCTGCAATCGCAAAATCATCAACCAGCGCTCGTTAATTTTGTGCAACATGTGTCGATGACTTGGGAGGATGCCGAAGCTTTTTTTGAATCGCAGCAGGTCGTTAAGATTTGGGCGAACCGGTTGACATTACATACTTTTTTGGCAGAGGATTGGGAAATGGTGTTTCGCGTTTTTGGGACGCGGAGAAATATTGTGCATCGAATTTGTGAGAAGGAAGGGCTTGATTTAGAGGCGATTTTGGCGGAAATAGATGTATTTTCTCGAAGTAAAGAGGTTGTGAATCGCAAGGAGTTGGAGGCGATTATCGGGGATTATTCAGCACAGGTGAAATCGTCAATTATTGCGCAGGCCGCGATTCGAGGGATTCTTTATTTATTGCCATCGAGTGATACGATTCGGAACTATAGCCATCGGTCGTGCTTGGGGAATTATACGGAATGGGCGCCAGATGAAGCGAAGGATTTAGAGGCGATGAAATCGTTTATACACCGCTATTTAGCAGGTTATGGGCCGGCGACTTGGAAGGATTTCAGGCATTGGAGTGGGCTCACTGCAAGGGATATAAAAGAGGCTGTGAAGGCACTCGCGAATGAGCTGGTTATTTTTACGTTAGATGGTGAAGAATATGTAGCATTAAGGGATGAAAAAGTACCCGATGTGATGCAAAATGTCTTTTTGACCGGCAAGTTTGACCAAGCAGTTATCGCATACAAAGACCCAACATGGATTATGAAAGAAGCGGAGCGCAAGTCAGCATGGACGGTGAATGGCCATTGTTCAGCGATTATCGTAGCGGCAAACCGTGCAATTGGGCTTTGGAAATATGAATGGAAAAAAGACGTCTTAATTTATACAGTAACCTATTTTGAAACTGCCTGTTTTCAAAAAGAAATCAAGAATGAGTTGGAGCGCTTCGTATCACGCATTTCACCTAAGCCATTGGAAATTCAATATAAAAATGAGGAAAATGTGAGCTGCCCCAAAACCAACTCACATTTTCCTCATTTTTTCTTCGTCGTCAAACCGAGCGAAACAAATTTCAACCCGGTCACAAAATTCACGGTAGCCATTGCAATCATTAAATACGTCATAATTGTCCAGCCATTTAAATTCACTTGGCTAATCGCAAAATAAATGAAAACAACAGCAAGCACTAAATAAATAAGTCCTTGCATCAACGCAGGATTTTTCATTACGAGTTACCTCCCATAGTGAACTGGATGATCATCGCAATAATATTCATTAACATGTGCGCTGCAATCGGTACAGCGATTCGTTTTGTTTTGGTGTACATGTAGCATAGCATTAAACCAATCACAACATACACGAGCAAATACGCTAAATCCATATGCATCAGACCGAAAAACAGGGAACTAATCACAGCGGCCACATGAATATTCAACCGGGATGCCAACTCGCCAAAAATAATTTTGCGGAATACGATTTCTTCTAAAATAGGAGCTAAAACAGACGTAAATACGATCACAATTGGTACAGCGCGAGCCATTTCGCCAAGCATTTCTGTGTTTTGAGAAGCGCCACCAACGCCAAACATGCTCATAATCGAAATCGCAATGGCTTGGCCAATCAATAAGGCAATGAAGCCAAGCACCACGTAAACGACACTAATACCAGCAGAAGCAGGCTGACCTTGCTCAATTTTTGTAGAGCGGGGCTGTTTCCGAAGTAGTAACCAAACAATAATCACCGCAATGAGATTACTAAAAACACTCCAATAAGAAGTAGCATACAACACGAGTTGCGCATTCGGCAAATCTGTAACTGCTCGCAAAATTCCCATCACAATCGGGGCCCCAATCAACGAGGAGAAGTAAGCAGCAAAGTATGTAAGTAGTACATACCAATAACGTCTATTCAAAACTAACACGACCTTTCAAAATTAGAGGCAATACTACATTCTCTTTAAGTTTATATACTTTTCTATTGTACTAATTATCGAAACAACAATCAACAATGGAGCGTAATCGCATACGAAAATATTTACGCAAAACATCATGTTATCATTTTTAAAATATGATTTTTTTTAGGTGTAAATACTTGCATTTTAGCTTTATTTTTTATAATATAAGTAGTGGGTTAGCACTCTAATGTTAAGAGTGCTAAAAATCATAAACATAGACTTGAGGAGGTTGTTTTAATTGTTAAAACCATTAGGAGATCGCGTTATTATCGAAGTATTGGAAGCAGAAGAGAAAACGGCAAGTGGTATCGTGTTGCCAGATTCGGCGCAAGAAAAGCCACAAGAAGGCAAAGTGGTAGCAGTAGGAAGCGGCCGTGTGCTTGATAACGGGGACACAGTAGCACTAGAAGTTTCTGTAGACGACCACATCATTTTCTCCAAATACTCAGGCACAGAAGTAACTTATGACGGCACAGACTACCTAATCGTACGCGAATCTGACATTTTAGCAGTAGTAAAATAAAAAGCTGAATCGGCTCGCTCAACTCCGAAAAAAACTGGAGCAGCCGCAGTAAAAACCCTCTCTAGGTTTTTATGGAGGGTGTGAAGTTTTCAGGGGAGTTAGACGATGAAGCTGGACTGCGAAACCAGACGGCAAGGTAAATATAATTTTCAAACAATACACAAGGAGGCAAAATAAAAATGGCAAAAGATATCAAATTTAGCGAAGACGCTCGTCGCGCAATGCTTCGTGGCGTGGATCAATTAGCAGATGCAGTAAAAGTAACACTCGGACCAAAAGGACGTAACGTTGTCTTAGAAAAGAAATTTGGTTCTCCATTAATCACAAATGACGGTGTCACAATCGCAAAAGAAATCGAATTAGATGACGCATTTGAAAATATGGGTGCAAAATTAGTATCTGAAGTGGCAAGCAAAACAAACGACGTTGCTGGAGACGGAACAACAACGGCTACTGTTTTAGCACAAGCAATGATTCAAGAAGGTCTTAAAAACGTAACAGCTGGTGCGAATCCAGTTGGCATTCGTCGCGGAATCGAAAAAGCAGTAGCAACAGCGATTACAGAACTAAAAGCCATTTCTAAGCCAATCGAAGGCAAAGAATCAATCGCTCAAGTTGCCGCTATTTCTTCTGGAGACGAAGAAGTCGGTACACTTATCGCAGAAGCAATGGAACGCGTTGGTAACGATGGCGTTATTACAATCGAGGAATCAAAAGGCTTTGCGACAGAACTTGACGTAGTAGAAGGTATGCAATTTGACCGTGGCTACTCAAGCCCTTACATGGTAACGGACCCAGACAAGATGGAAGCCGTTTTAGAAAATCCATATATCTTAATTACAGACAAAAAAATCAACAACACACAAGAAATTCTGCCAATTTTGGAGCAAGTGGTTCAACAAAATCGTCCATTGCTTATCATTGCAGAAGACGTAGAAGGCGAAGCACAACAAACATTAGTATTAAACAAATTGCGTGGCACATTCAACGTAGTCGCTGTAAAAGCACCTGGATTCGGCGATCGTCGTAAAGCAATGCTTGAAGACATCAGCATCTTAACTGGCGGCCAAGTAATTACAGAAGAATTAGGACTAGAATTAAAATCCACAACAATGGAACAACTAGGTAATGCTGTCAAAGTCATGGTTACAAAAGAAGCAACAACAATCGTAGAAGGCGCAGGAGACAGCGCACAAATTGCTACGCGCGTCAATCAACTGCGTGCACAAATGGAAGAAACAACATCTGAGTTCGACAAAGAAAAATTACAAGAACGTCTTGCAAAACTAGCAGGTGGCGTTGCTGTAATCAAAGTTGGCGCAGCAACAGAAACAGAATTACAAGAACGTAAACTACGCATTGAAGACGCGCTGAACTCTACACGTGCAGCCGTTGAAGAAGGAATCGTATCCGGTGGTGGTACAGCCCTTGTCAATGTTTACAATAAAGTTGCAGCAATCGAAGCAACAGGTGACGAAGCAACAGGTGTGAAAATTGTTCTTCGCTCTCTGGAAGAACCAGTCCGCCAAATCGCACACAACGCTGGCTTAGAAGGCTCCGTTATCGTAGAACGCTTGAAAAACGAAAAAATCGGCGTAGGCTTCAACGCAGCAAACGGCGAATGGGTAAACATGATTGAAGCTGGAATTGTTGACCCAACAAAAGTAACCCGTTCTGCACTACAAAACGCATCCTCCGTTGCAGCACTACTTCTAACTACAGAAGCAGTCGTAGCAGACCGTCCAGAAGAAAACACTGGTGGCGGCGTTCCTGATATGGGAATGGGTGGCATGGGTGGCATGATGTAACTTTACATCATGTATTATCCAATGAAACGATAAAGAACTATGGAAGGGAGCATTTGACGAGATGTCAAGTGCTTCCTTTTTTGAATAGCAGCATTAGTAAATGATAGAAGCATGTAACCTATGATAGAATAGAAGAAAAATAGGTATAGAAGGAGTCGTGCGATGAATAGCGCCAATATAGCGAAGGTTATTTCTAAAAGGCGAAAAGAATTGAGTTTAACCCAGAAGCAGCTAGCTGATAAGATTGCGGTGACTGATAAGGCAGTATCAAAATGGGAGCGTGGCGTTGGACTTCCCGAAACGAGTCTATTGCCAATCATTGCGGAAGCTTTGGATATTGATGTACAGGCCTTATTTGCCGAAGAAAACCAGGAAATAACTAGAAAAAATAATGTACTACGAAATTATTTGATTGGGCTAGGGATTATTTTTGTAATGCTATTGCTTGGCTTTATTTTTTCTGTTATGACGGCGGTGTCTGGCGATGATGACATTTTATGGTTGTATAAAGCCGTAGATGCATTTGCTGGAATTATTATTTTGAGTGTTCCATACAGCTTATTATATTGGCTTGGGGTTTGGTTTATAGTTAGAAGATAAAAGCATTTCGACGCTACGTTTACCTAAGGAAACGGAACGTCGGGTGCCTTTTTTGTATGCGCTTGTTATAGTGAATGGAAAGGAGTGATGCTTAATGAAACCAACGATTATTGTTGGAATAGTGGTTGTCTTATTGATGTTTGCCTTATTTGCGGTAAAGGGCGTTGTAGCGGTAGGCGCTTGGTTGGTGTTAAAATTGATTTTTCCATTTATTGCTTTATTTGTATTGCTAGTGACCGGAGTAGTCGCACTAATCCAAAAACTACGTAATAAACCGCTCAACCGAGTAAAGACTGGAATGTTTGTTATTTTGAATATTAGCTTGGTGTTACCTCTACTTTTAACAATGAATGTAGTTCCAATGGCTTTTCCCGCTAATGTAAAGGAAGTAAAACCAAGCTTAGCGATTGTTTCCCCTTTTAAAGCGCCAGCAATTATTGCGTGGGGCGGGGACGAATTTAAGGATAATGTGCCGCATGCGATGTGGGGGAATGAACGCTGGGCATACGATTTGGTAATGGACGCGTATAATACTGGCTCGACAGTATTAGAAGACTATGGCGTTTGGGGCGAAGATGTATATGCTCCAGTTACCGGAACTGTAGTAGCAGCATATGATGCAGAGCCTGATATTGTGCCGAATACAGAAGGTTTTTTGTCCATGGAAGGAAATCATGTATATATTGAAGTCGCAGAGACAGGGACATTTTTGTTGTTGAATCATTTGCAACAAAATAGTGTGGTGGTTAAGATTGGTGATGTTGTAGCAGTAGGGGATTTACTAGCGAAAGCGGGGAATAGTGGGAGCACATCGGAGCCGCATTTACATATCCACCATCAGCGCGAGGACCCAAGGAGGACGTGGAATATTTTGTTAGCAGAAGGGTTACCACTATACTTTAAAACAAAAGAAGGGGATAAAATGCTGGAACGCGGCTCAATACTGTCAGCGCAACATTAAATATGTGATTTACTTCGCTAATTAAGGTTAATATTTTCATGTTTTATTGATTTAGTCTAATGCATCTAATAGTAACATCAATATAATAAAACACATGCCGGCAATTAACGCTATGTTAAATGGAGAAATCTGCTTGGATGCGGGTTTCTCTTGTTTTTGCTTCTATTGTAACTTGAGTAGGCTCAGATTGGAACACCGTTTTCTGGCTACTTGGTTGTTGCTCACGTTCAGGTACTGCAACAGTTCCTTGCACATACTGTTCAATAATATCATTCGGATTACCCAATAAATCAATGGCATCGGCCTCCGATATTCCATTCTCTAAACTTACCGCGATGTGTTCATCCAAATCTTTTATAATGCTATCTCGCTCATCATCAGGCAATGAGCGCAGACCATAATGTAATGTTTCAAAAAAATCGGATCTAGTCATTTGGATTTATCTCCCTTCGTAATGCTGTAATACTTGCTGTGAATGCATCCCATTCTTGCAATACCTCATTCAAAAAAGTACGTCCTTGATGTGTTATATGGTAATATTTTCGCTACGAACCTGTAGTAGATTCAACCATATCCATCCCCCAATAAAAAATAGTACGATGCTATCATATGTGATAAGTATAGCAATTTTAATGCGCAATAGCAATACTCTTATTAGCTAGTATGCATTGTACGTTATATTATATGTTGACAAAAATAAATGATTATATTATGCTGTTTACAGGTACTATGTATTACATAATAGTATACTTCTTAATTTTTAAAAGGAGAATGACAAATGAATAAATTAGCAAAAGTAGCAATCGCAAGCGGAATGGCATTAATCGTAGGTTTTTCAGGAGTTGGAGCAAGTGAAGCATCAGCCGCTAAAGCAACAGCTAAGAACCTGTACAAAAAAGTAGAAGTATCGGTGGATTACGGACGTCAAGAGTTAGAATTTGAATTCGAAGTAAAATCAAACGGTCGCGTAGAAGTAGAATTCGAAAATGATTTCACACGTAAAAAATTACGAGGAGCAGCAGCACAAGCCGAAGTTGATAAAGCTTTCGCAACATATAATGTATCCGGTAAGACACGTACACAAATCGTTAACCACATTCTAAAAACATACAAACTATCCACACGCTATCAAGAGTTCGATTTTGAAGCCAAATTAAAGAATAACAAACGTGTGGCATTTGAGATTGAAAGATAAGCAAACAGGATAACAAAAAATAGGAGAATATTCGATATTTAATCTATTTAAATTTCGAATATTCTCCCTTTTTAAATGAGCGATTTACTTTACCGCAAGTCTTGTCCAATTCATATTTTGTTAACTATAGATGTCGAATCAGACGTCAATTATTTTTTGTAGAGATTACATACTACTCGGCGCTAGGGGAGTCTTCCAATGTCCAAGTAATGGAAGAATTATAGTCCCCAGCAAGATTCCCAGCCGGTACATATAAAGAAACATTTTCATTATTACCATCTGTGCCAGCATAAACATCCAACCAAGTTCCCATACCAGCATTAGCTTCCGCCGATAGAACTGTTTGTGTATTGCCATTTAATGTGACATCCGTTGCTGTAGGCGCTACAGATTGATTATCACTTTTGTGTTTTAACTTGTCCATTTTTTAGGCTCATTGCTGCACCTTTTAATGTTTTGGTACCATCTTTAAAGTCAGTTGCTTGAGCTGTCAGTGTCCAACCAGCGCCACTTCCTCGTTTATCCGTTACTTGAATATAAGGATTTTTATTTACGGCATGGTATGTTTGTGATTGACCAGATACTTTTTGCGTGCCAAAATCAAGATTGGATAGGAAATCGATGGTTAAACCGCCTGTATTACCAGTTCCGTCATTATCTGGATCAGATGGATCGGGAGTAACTGGTGTTGGTCCGTCTGGATTCGTTGGGTCTAGTGGTGTTACGGCACTGTCGTCCGCTTCGAGTTTTATTTTACCAGTGGAAGTTGTTGTGTCAGCGTGAGCAAATGTGCTCGCTCCGAATAATGTTGCTGCTGTAATGGCTCCGACTGTGAGTACTTTAGTTAAATTTTTCATATTAAATTGCCTCATTTCAATTATTTTTTAGTCACATGGCTAAAGGGACGGGGCGAAAAAGCTTAGTTGGAGACATCACTCCTTTCAAGTAGGCTATTTTTAAGGCGCATCGACAAGGCTCCATTCGATTTGCCCTTGGTATTCTTGAGCATAGGCTTCACCAGCTTTTACTTTCAATAAAATACCTTCATCTTTGGCCCATTTAATCCTCGTTGTCTCCGGCGTATTTTCCGTTGGGTGATAATTGTATACGGTGAGCGCCTGTTGTGATAATGGCGTTTCGGTGCCATCACTGTCTCTGTAAATAAGACCGTCTGATAAAACCTGCCCATTCGTACCTTTCATTGGCATCAAAAGTGTGGCAGTAAGCATCCAGTCATGCTTTTTTTTGCGGTTATCATCTACTACAATCTCCCAATCAGTATCTGCCCGTTGATAATTCTGCGTACTACCCGTGATTTTATTTGTTCCGAAATTTAAAAATGCTGGAACATTTGCCAATGTTAAATCATTTTGCTGTACGGTGACTTGGATAATGTTATTGGGGTTTTCCGGAGCGTTGTCGAGGATAACTTGATAATTTGCCGTTCCAAGTTGCTCGAATGACACATCCGAGTGCATTATTCCGTCATACATCACTTGATTAGTATCCGTATTGACAATGGTCACTTGATGGTCAGGATGCAATATTTGGCGAGTAGAGCCGTCATTTGTATAATGCAGATCAAAATAAGTATCAGATGTTGCATCAAACGGTCTAATAGTGCTTGCATCGGTGTTCGTTGTACTAATACCAGCTAATTTGGAATTTGTAAGGAATGTATTATCATAACGTGGGGCATTTGGAGCGTTTGTCATCGTAGCAGGAGAAGTGGCGCTATTAATTGTTACTTGGTTATTTGACATAGTTAGATAAAAGATATCTAATAATTGTGCTGGAAGAATACCAATAAAGTCATTATTATCGAGTGTGACTGTTTTTAAGACTGGTAATGCAGCAAAGCTAGTTGGAATTTGTCCAGAGAAATGATTAGAGTTTAGAAAAGCCGATTCTAAACTTTTTAGGTTGCCCAGCTCTTCAGGAAGCTCTCCGGAAAAGTTATTTTCAAATAGCATGAGCGTAACTAAGGAAGTGAGGTTGCCCATCGTGCTTGGGAGGGGACCAGAAAACTCATTTTTGTTAAGCAACAAGATACGCAGGTTTTTCAATTGACCAATACTAGCAGGAATCGTTCCAGTTAAATGATTGTAGCCAAAAGAAAGGTTGATAAGATTAGTCAGATTGCCAATAGATTCGGGAATTTCACCTTGAAGTTGGCTTCCACTTAAATATAATGAAGTTAAAGAACTCAAAGAACCAATGGTGTCTGGAATAGTCCCAGTTAATTGCGTATTTAGTAATCTTAACTCTGTCAGCCCTGATAAATACTTAATACCGCTTGGGATATGACCAGTAATGGATGTGTCCTCCATGGAAATCGATGTAATCTGCTTCAAATCATCAAACGTCATCGTAGAGCCAATCTTTTTATCCGGGATTTGCCGCTCAATCTCATCCATTAGCCAGGTTTGGTTATCGAAATCAGACGGTTGCACGATATTGGAAATAACCTCTACGTGACCAATGGCTGCTGTATTTTGTCTAGCGCCATCGAGATAAAAAAGTAAACAGATTGGAAGTATCGTTTAAATCAAGCGTAACAGAGGAGGAGATAGGACCGTCATATACGATTTGATTTGTGGCATTGTCGACGATTTGCACGGTATGCGTATCATAGAGTGCCACTTCTGCGCCTTGAGCTTGCTTGTTGATTAGTTTAAACTCGCTATGCATCGGAGAAGACGCGTTAAACGGTTGAAAAGTTGTCTGCTTGGTTGCATTATAAATCGTGGGCTTCACCGCTACTTCTAACTGGTTACTACTAACCGTTTGCGTAAAATTCCCTTTTGGCGGTGTTTGTACGGGAGAAACGAGTTGCGTATAACTGACATTAAAATTCGTGATGACGGGAGACTGCACCAGTTCAATTGGAATAACACCAGTCATTCGGGTGTTTTGGAATTGAAAGTTATTTGTTTTGGTGAGCTGCTTAAAACTATCCGGAATGGCGCCGGTTAATGGGTTGCCGTAGAAAGCCATAGCCCCATTAAAAGCAGTCAAATTGCCAATTTCACTAGGAATAGAGCCAGTGAGCTGGTTGTTGGCGACGTTTAATTCGGAACGTAAGCTTGTCAGATTGCCTAACTCTTTGGGAATTTGGCCCGTCAACTTATTATCCCGAATACTGAGCCGCTCTAGTTTGGATAGACTGCCAAGCTCAGGTGGGATCTCCCCACTTAAACTATCGTTATACAGAAAGAGTAGCGTTAGATTAGGGAAATACTGGATGCCTGGTGGGATAGAACCCGTCAAATTAGGATTATTGTTCAACGAAATGGTCGTGATTGTTTTTAAATCCCCGAACGTTAACGTAGCATCAATGGTTTTGGCAGGAATTTGCCGTTTCACTTCATTGATAAGCCATGCTTGGTTCCCTAAATCAGCAGAAGAGACAATATCAGTATCTGATTTGGTTGCTTTTAGGTTTTGCCGTTTTGGAGAGGATTCTGAAGTTAGTTGAGTGTCTTTAATCAAATCTTCGGAGTTTGTCGTAGTAGCATTTACCGTATCTGCAAAGAGCGGTGCGGGGATTGCAAGAACTAGTAGTAGCGTGGCCATTCTTCTTCTCATGTTATCACCTTCGCTTCTAAATTAAAGTGTGTTATGTGCGTGTTTCTTTGGAATGAGATCATTATACACCCATTTGTTATTTTGTGTTTTTTAGACACGATGTGAATCTTCAACAATAAATAAAAAAATAGGCTAGTGCTGGTACGAATCTAAACTTATAGCGTAATTTTACTCCGCAAAAATCGCATAAAACCACCAGTTTATGAACTTTTTGTGAATTATTCAAGCAATAAAACCAGATTATTGACGTATTTTTTGCATATAAAAAGGACCGTTCACAAAAAGTTCTTAAAAAAGTTATTCTAATCGTAATACCTTATGTTCGTGAAAAATAAAACCATGGTAGGATAAATATATCAAGAAAGTTAATTTCCATTTTTGATGTTTACAAAGTGTGTAATATAAGTGATGTAATATTAAGTTAATAATTAATTCAATATTGCGAAATTTATATATACTATACGAGAACATCTAGTAGAAAGTTTCTTGACTAAATCCAGAGAAATGAGATCGACATAATGCACACAGCAATGGCGATGAAAAAGAGGTGAAATTAGATAAATTCCAGTTAAAAAACGGAAGAACTTTGACTGAAAATTTTGTGGTTTTACGAATATCTTACATTTAAAAGGAGTTTTTTAATAATGAAGAAGCACCAAACGATGAAAAAGGTTGCCTTGGCACTACTATCCGCTAACGTAGTGGCTAGCACGGTGGTTACCTCAATGCCAACATTAAGCATGGCGGATGAAGTGGCACCGGTAAATAATGAAATATCGAGTGGCAGTAATAATTTGAAAGCAAACGCGCCATTTGTGCCATTTACATCTATTGCAGTAGCATCAGGGACAACAACCGTTGATGCAGATAATCGTATACTATTAACAAATAATACGTTCCTTACCCTAGGCGGAATGATGACGAAAGAGAAAATCAATTTGCGAAAAAGTGACTTTCATTTCAACACAACACTAGATTTCGGTAATGGAAGTGCGGATGGAATCAGCTTTGTCATGCAGAACAATGCTAACCCAAGCGTTTTCGGTGGTAAAGGCAATGATATGGGACTTGGTGGACTGAAAAATGCACTTGGTATTGCCATGCGAGCACAAACATACTACAAACCATCCGTACAAAATGTAAGTTTTTATACTAACAAAGAATTCATTGATAAAAAAGATACACCAGTGCCATTGACAGGTACAGTAAGAGACCTCAGTGTTTTCTGGGACGCGAGTGAAAGAACCTTAACATATTCAATAGCGGGCGTTGTAGAAAGTAGTTATCAAGTAGCTAATTTGACAGAAACTTTCGGAGGAGAAGAAGCATATATTGGATTAGTCGGAGTTGCAGGACAAGGAACAAGTACTCATACAGCGACTAATACAGAACTATCTATTGATACAGATGAAGATCCAGTAATTGAAGCAGCAGATAAAACACTTTTCACAGGTCAACCATTCTCACCACTAGCAGATGTTCGTGCAACGGATGAAGAAGACGGTGACGTAACAAGTACCATAAAAGTTACAGCAAACGATGTAGACACAAGCAAAGCAGGTGTGTACCATGTAACCTATTCTGTAACGGACAGCGCTAAGAAAACAATCACAAAAACAATTACTGTGCGTGTAAACGATTTGGCGGCTCCAACCATTTCATCAATCACTGATAAAACGACAACTATCACAGTAACTGGATTACCATTGACAGAAACGAGTTTAGTACTACCAGACGACACTCGCATCATTAAAAGAACAGACGCAGATGGCAAAGCAACATTTTCCGTTTCGAATTTAGTGGCTGATCAAGTAGTACAAGCCTTCCAAACAGAGTACGGAGCACCAAGCCTAATCGCAAAAGAAACCGTAGTAGCAGCAACACCAAATGCACCATCCATTGCTCCATTCACAACAGCGGACACACAACTCGTAGTTACAGGTGAAGCGGGTGCAAGCATTTCTGTGAAACTACCAAATGGTTCTGAGCTAACTGAAAAAGCTGGAGTAGACGGCAAAGCGACATTCAATATCGGAGCACAAGAATTCGGTGCAACAATTGAAGCGAAACAAACAGCAACAAACGGGAAAACAAGCGTAATTTCTTCTATCACGGTGACACAAGGTGCAGTTGCTGCTCCAACAATCGATGCATTAACAACGGATGATACAACAGCAACAGGAACAGGTATCGCAGGCGCATCCGTGAAAGTAAAAGCAAATAACATCGAGTATACAGGCATTGTAAAAGCAGATGGCACCTACAGCATCACGATTCCAAAACAAGCCGCTAATACAGTGGTTACCGCGACACAAACACTCAACAACGTAACAAGTAATGCGGTATCAACAACTGTTAAAGCCAAAGTTGCTACTACACTAACCGCAGGCGACTTCACAGTTGGCGCTGACAATTACATCAAAGGCACATACACAGGCGACATCGCGAAACTAGCGATTGAAGTCAATGGCGTATTACAACAAACGATTAATGCCACAGGTTCCCCATACCAATACTACGCAAAAGGCAAAGTCAACGCAGGAACCGACCAAGTCTATGTGATTGGCTATGACGCAACCGGCAAACAACTACAAAAAAACAAAAAGTAAATATTAAGCAACAAGCAACCGGAACAATCACACCAAATATGTATTACATCGGAAAAGATAACTATGTAACAGGTAAACTATCAGGTCAGGTAGCGAAATTCAGTTTGACTGTCAATGGTGTAGAGTATTCTAAAGTCAACGTGACAGCCGCACCTGATTTCAAATACTATGCCAACAGCTTGATTAAAAACGTTTCAGACATTGTCAAAGTCAATGCATATGATGCTAATGGCAGATTGCTGGACTCTAAACCATTATCTATAACAACATATCAAGGAGAAGAAGGAAAAATCACTTCTGCTGCTCCATTTAAACTTGGCAAAGATAGCTACGTAACAGGCGCTTATACAGGCGATGTAAGAAAAGTAGAATTGCAAGTCAATGGTGTTGCATTACAACGCATCAATGTATTAGATGGCATCATCAAGTATTACGCAAAAGCAAATATTGCAAAAGCAACGGACGAAGTAAAATTAGTTGGCTTTAATGCAGCAGGCGTAGCGGTAAGTACAAAACCAATCACCATTACAACCACAGACGGTAGCGTTACAGCAAACCCATTCGCACTTGGCAAAGATGGCTATGTGACAGGTGCTTACACAGGCGATGTAGCGAAAATTAGCTTAACTGTCAATGGCGTCAAACAATCTACCATCAGCGTACCAGCAGGATCAGAATTCAAGTATTATGCCAAAACACTAATCAAGAATGCTAGTGATGTCGTAGTATTAACAGCTTATGACACAATAGGTGGTGTATTAAGTACCGTAAATATAGCTATTGATAATTCAACAACAATGACAAGTGGCACAGTAACACCAAATACTTTCAAAATAGGTACCAATTCTTATGTAGATGGCACGTACACAGGTGACGTAGCCAAAGTAGAATTGGAAGTCAATGGCATCAAATATGGCCAAATTCCAGCAACAGGTAACACAATTCATTACTTTGCTGCCTCTCTTATCACACAAACATCAGATTTAGTAAAAGTTAATGTTTATGATACAGCAGGCAAACAACTAGATAGTAAGCTAGTCAGCCTTACAGCACCAACAGGAACGGTTACAGCAGCGAATGCCAAAGTAGGCGATAGCTATTTAAGTGGAACAGCAACAGGAGATGTGACCAAAGTTACGTTAAGCGTGAATGGCACTGTGCAATCAAGCGTAGCATTCGTACAAGCAGACAAATCTTATCGATACTACATCAAGAACTTGAACTTAAAACCAACAGATGATGTGAAAATTGTTGGAATGGATGCACGCGGTAACACACTTAATATATCAGACGTAACAATCAATAATTAACTAAGAAACAGCAAGCATTATTAAAAAAACTAACAGCCCATAACTTCTTCTATCTCCATTGTGTATAGAGAAAAGTTATGGGCTGTTAGTTATTTAGATACTGCCTAGAGCGTACCGTTAAAAAATATTTGTTGTAATCATCACAAAGGTTGACCAGCAATCTCTAGCTAAAAAAAGAAAAAGTGTTGCTTATACGAGCTGATTATTTACATGAATAACTTGCTACACTATGGAGTACCATTGCTTTATTCCGTAATAAGCACCTTAGTAGAAACGACTTCCGTACCTTTGTTATCAAGCCCTATTACATGAACGTTATCAGCTACTTTTAAGCCGAGGTTTTTAATATAGTATTTGAAGGTAGTATCTGTTTGTACAATTGCTGGACTAATAGTAGACGTTCCATTTATGTTTAGTATTACTTTTGTAATATCACCGGTGGCAACTCCATAGAGGTAGGTATCACTCACTTTTACTGGGGTTACTTTAACTGTTCCGGTTGCGCTCGTAATAGTTACATTTTTTGAATCTAGCAGTTTTCCGGTGGCATCATATCCATTGATCTTTACGGTGTCGGAAGTGCTAGTAATAAGTGTTTTAGCATAGTAATGAATAGTGTTACCACTCGCTGGAATTTTTGCTTGTTTTATACCGTTGACTACTAATTCTACCCTGCTAATATCCCCTGTATATGACCCATCAACATAAGCATCTGTTCCGATTTTGAATATATTTGGAGTAATAGCCCCCTTGTTTGGTGTTGCTGTGTTTATTTGTACGGGGATACGACTTATTTCATTACCAGTTGAATCATAACCTATCAACACGACTGTATCTGTTGTATTTTTAATTAAGGCTTTCGCATAATACTGGAAGGAACCGTCAGCAGAAACTGGAATAGTGCTCCCTTTGACGCCATTCGTGACTACGCTAATCTTAGCTATATCACCGGTATATGTTCCTCTAATATAATTATCGACATAGAGTACAAAAGGTGTTACTTGAAGCTGTCCTGCCAATTGTGTTATCGGAACGATTTTTGTATCGATTGCTAGTCCGTCTACGTTATAACCTACTAAAGTCACAATATCTGTTGGTTTTATAATCCAATTTTTAGCGTAGTATTTGATTGCGCCATTTATCACATTAATGCGCTGGTGTGAAACGCCATTCACACACAGTTCGACTTTGATAATATCAGCGTCTTGACATGTTCCTGTTACATAGCTATCTTTACCAAAGTAGAAAGGATTTAGCACTAACTTACCTGCAGACTGCTTAACTATTATTACTTTAGATCTTGTCAATTCTTTACCAAAAGCATCATAGCTTACTATATAGACATTATCAGATATGGAATTAATTTTTCTATTGGCATAGTACTGAAACGAATCGTTAGTTACACTAATTGGCGGAAGTAATGTCCCGTTTATGTCTAAGGCTACTTTAGCGACATCTCCGCTATATGTACCTGTTACATAGTTATCACTGCCTATTGTGAACGCATTCGTAGTAAGTGCAGTTGCATCTACCCTTACAGAGATAGTCTTTTCTGTTATATTATTATCTTTATCGCTCACAGTATAGGTTACACTATAGTTTCCTGCCTTTGATGTATCTACATTGGATGTAACGGTTACTTTTGATATTAGATTTCCATCTTCTGGATCTGTCGCTGATATGCCTGCTAATGGATCAAATACGTCACCTATTTTCAATATTTTATCAGTTGCTGTGATTACTGGTTTTCCATTTTCGGAATCTGTATTTGTTAAACTTACAACAGACATCATCGGGAAGTCTGCCGTAGCACCATTAACGCCTTTTTGTCTGATATTATATCTTATGACCATTGACTTTGGCGGAGTTGCACCGGTATACGTAGCTAAACCAGTATTTTGATTGAATTTCCAATTTTTATCTAGCATTTGTACCACTTTTGTATTGCTGATGGCTCTAACATCTACTTCCCACTGATTGGCTGCTATTTTTTTGATAGTTGCATTTTAAATATTGTGGGCTACATGCAATTTCTGTTAATACAGAGTTGCGCCCAATATCTAGCCGTGGAATAGAGTTTCCATAAAACGTTAGATGCTGTAATGCCGTATTTTTTGTAGTATCGAGTTCGGATAAGTTGTTATTCTTACAATAAAACTCTGTTAAATGGATATTATGTTGTATGTTTATGGAAGAAATAGTGTTATCAAAAATCCATAGCTTTTCTAATGCCGTATTTTGCGATACATTTAAATTTTCCAAACGATTTTCTTGGCAAAAAACTTCAACTAATTTTAAGTTGTTCGTCATATCTAGTTTAGTAAGATTATTATGATAACAATATAAATATACGAGCGCTTCATTTTTAGAGATGTCTAGGTTAGATAAATTGTTATTATAACAATTAAGTTGCGACAAGCGTTGATTTTTACTCACGTTTAACTTGCTCAAAGTATTATTACTGCAATTGATAAATGTCAAATTAGGATTAGAAGAAAAGTCTAATTCGCTGATTTTATTGTAACTACAGTTGATCGATTGCAAGTTAGTAAAATACTCGATTCCTTTCAGGTTTTCTAGCCCCAATTTTGGAATATTTAATTCTGTTATCTTATCAATAGTTTCTTGCTCTAAAGTGGTTTTTCCAAATGTTATTTCATTTAAAATGTAATTTCTAAATTTTTCATCTGGAAAATTTAAAGCAGTAACAGGTATACCACTTGATGATGCTTGTTTCGGTGTATATGTGAGATTTGCTGGGCTAGTATTCTCCGGAGTGGGCAATGTTTGTTTTACAATGGAACCTTTTTCCCAAGCACTTTCGCCATCACCAACAATGGTAATCGGAGTGGAAGTAATTATTTTTAAATTATCATCGTATCCAACTAGTTCTACTTTTATGTCTTTTCCTTTCCCAGACCAGGTGCCATTGCTCTTCATTTCCATCAATATTCCTCGGAAAAAGTAGTTTCTCATTGGTCGTTTATTGAAATACATAGCGCCATAATTTTTTTGAAAGGCACCATTTACTTTAATTTGAAAAGAGGTTACATCGCCTTCTTTTTCGACTAACAGCGCGCCTCCTGTATTATAATTCCAAACATTGTTATGAACGTTTAATTTACCCTCTGGGACTTGTAATGTTACTTTCTTTCGATCTAGCAATACGCCATATCTATTATAGGCTTTCATATATACTTCATCACTAGCATCGTGAATTATTTTCTTAGCATAGTAACTAAAAACCCCATTCTTAGGCCAAACTCGAGTTTCTGCCTCTACGCCATTAATTTCAATTGCTATTTGATTTACTTCACTATCAACTACGCCTTGAACAGATTGTGTGGTCGAAATTTTGAAAGGGTAGATATGGATAAAATGTGAACTAACTGCATCATTTTGATCAGTGACACTTGCTAAAACATTAGGTCCTAATAGTGGTAATAGTAACAAAGTGAACATAAATAAACTAATAATAACGCTTTTATTCTTCTTAAACATAGAAACTACTCCCTTTAAATAGTGTTTTTTATTACATATTAATCGTATACTAGTTTACATGTATATTCAAGTAAAATATTGAAAATATCAGGAAAATACAGAAATGGATACACGATACAGAGGTAAAATAGCGTATTAGACATTCAGGCAGTATAACTAAGTTTCACACAAAATGAGCAAGGGATTACGTGCTTCTTTTATACATGATTACATACATAGAAAATGTTCATAAAATGTTTGAAATATCATGAAATTAATCATAAGAGCTTATGTTCCAGCAAAATGAAATCATGGTAAGTTAGATATAGCAAGTACATCAAAAAGCTAATTTACTAAGATTTAGCACATGCACTTGATGAACAAGGCAACCAAATTAAAACACTAAAGGGAGAGTATAATGACAAAGAAAATCACAGAAATAGGAAGAAGAATGTTAGCCGTTAGTGCGATCATCATGCTATTCATCGGATTAATGTCTACGAGCGCATTTTCAGTTTACGGACAAACAACTACGAATCAGACATACGCTGAGAGTTTAAGAAAAATAGGACAAGCAGTTGCTAATCAAGACCACACACCATTATCCGAACGAGTAACGTGGAAATTCAAATGGCTTGTTTTTACAGATGTGACATTTAATCAAGCCAATGCAAATCCGGTACGTCGTACATTGTCAGCAAACGACGAAATATAT
>NZ_AODL01000036.1 GCF_000525995.1 Paenilisteria riparia FSL S10-1204
TGCGCCTTGTCTGACCTTCGTGCTGGCTTGGTGCAAAAACTCCTTCTATATCGAGTACGGATTGTGTCGCGAATTGGACATTGTCTAATAAATTCCCTGCTGCTGGGTCTCCACCTGCGGCACTGACCGAGCGGAATTGGAAGCGCGTTGTCGTTTGGCCTTCTGGAATCGTGTATTCACCTGTATATAGTCCCCATGTCCCTTTATCATCCACCATTTCAGCTTGTTGCGTCATTGGACCATCAGGGGCTCCGAATTCAACCACCGCTGTGTCTACCCCGTAGCGTCCTTTATGGTATACTTGCCAGCGTACTTTTACGCCTGGTGTCGTAGGGATATCTTGATATAACGCACTAACTTCATTCGCATTTAATTCTGCCCATTGGTTTCCTGAGATAGATGGACTACTTTTGGATAAGCCGTTTTCTTGAATTTCAATAAGGTTATCGCTCGCAGTGGTTCTCCAACCGGGTACGCTATTCGCATCAAAAACATCCCAGTGAGATTTCGCTGTCACGACAGGGTTTTCAAAGTCACCGTTTACAAGCGCTATGACTTGTGTTTGCGCTTCTTGTGTTGATACTGCTTTCACTTTCTCTATGTGTGCTTCACTCATTGGGGAGATAATTATACTACTTATTAAAAGTACTGTCGCCGTTGCTGAGACGCATTTAGTAACTGCATTACGTTTCTCTGACATTTCATTTCCTCATTTCTAAATAATAGATTGCATGCTTTGCACATATCAATCAAGTATTTCCCCTCTAATAGCTTAAGTGTATAGCGAAGCATTCTTTATTACTATACGCTTTTTTATACATCGTTCATGTTTTTTCTACACATTTGCTGGCCTTTATTTTGACATTTTTGACACATACTTCGTCAAGATATATTTATAACAGCAGGCTTTCATGCAAAAAAGAACCCTCGATATAGCTTTTATCAAGGATTCTTTTCGTACAAAAATTTATTTTTGTTCTCTGTCTTCGAAATCTTGCTCTGGCATTGGATGTTCGCCGAAATGTTCTGGTCCCATACCGCCACGCATTTCGTCAAAACCAGGACGTCCTTCTGCGAATCTTGGATCACCATGACCACGACGACGGAAACCTCCAAAGCCCTCACGTCCAAAACTAGGACGGCCAGGTCTTCCATGCATACGAGGGTCCATGAAATCAGGGTTTCCTTCTGGCATATCAGCTAATTGTTTTTCTAACTCATCTATGACGCGTTGCATATAATCATATAAATTATTTTGTTCTTCTTCATTTAATACGTCAAACAAGTTACTACTGTCATATTCAGTTTCTTGCGCTTGTTCCGCTACTTCTGCGCCAGCTTCTGTTAACTTTACATTCATCACACGGCGATCAGCTTCTGATGGTTCACGCGTAATGTAGTCGCTACGTTCTAGTTTTGATAATAGTTCACCCAATGATTGGCCACGCATATCTAACAAAAAAGCTAATTCTTTTTGCGTGATTTCAGGTTTCATTTTTAAAAGTGCAAGGACACGGCCTTGTCCTCTATACGGATTTCCTAATGGGCCGAAGCTGCGAAGTTTACTGTTTTGATAGCTGTGTAGTAAGCGATTGAATTGGATAAATTGTTTCATTAAATTGAATTTGTTCTCTGTCATTTTTAATTCCTCCAATGTATTCATATAATAGAAAGGTACCTTCATTTATTATTATAAAGGTACCTTTCTATTATGTCAAGCTTTTATTCAGCTATCGTCATTTTATCACTTTGATAAGCACAGTGTCTTTTATACCGCGATCATGTGTTTTTGCGATTATTGTCGCTGTTCCCACTGCTTTTCCAGTAATTCTTCCTTTTGCATCAACTACTGCTATTTTCGGATTAGAAGTTGTCCAACTGATGCCTTTGTTGGATGCAATACTTGGAGTGATTGTAGCAATCATTTGGAAGCTTGTGTTTTTCTTGATATAGATACCACTACGATTTAGCGTCATCCCAGAAACTGGATAGGCTGGACCGAGCACAACTGACATGCTTGCTCCTGGTTTGGAGGTAACCCGGAATGAGAAATTAGGATACGCACCATTACTTAGCCGATTCGATGGTTTCGTTCGGTTGTTCAGATAAATTTGCTGTGTTTTACCTCTTGAACCTTTGCCAACATAATACAGCGCATCGGACTTCAGTGTTGAACTACTGTTCAGTTGTGAATAGCCTGCAATGCCTTGATTCGCTTCAAGCATTGTGACCAGCTGCTTTCCGACCGTTTGGTTACCGCCGTAATTCGTATTCACACGATAAACCGCAAGCCCGCCTTTAAAAAACTTTACTAGCAAGCGCCTTATCAAAACCGATAAACTGTCGATTTTCGATTAAAAAGTATTCTTTCGGAGAACTTGTATTGATTCGCAAAATGGTGCTTCCAGCATAGAGTTTTTGTGTCGAAGTAACCGTTGTGTTCACCACTTTTGGAGTCATAGCTCCGATTTTCATTTTGGAATAGGCGTCTAGTGAAATGGGCGTTTGACCTGGATAACTATCTCCTGCCGCGATTCCCCACGCACCTTTAGCCATCAAGCTAAAAGTTCCGAGACCACTTCCAGTTCCGCTTGTATTATATAAATCTACCAAACCTAAATCGTGTCCAAATTCATGTGCAATAACGCCAATCGTTGCCATGTGTGTGCCATGCATTTCACCAAATTGTGTATATGTGAGAAAAGTTTTCCCGTCCAATTTTGGTGTAATGTTAAAAGCCATTCCCCACATATGACCCCAGACAGAAGGCGTAACACTAGAATAGGCTCGCTCTTGCCCTCCCACGATGGTCATAATATGCAACTCACTCGCTTCAATCCGACCATTTTTATTCGTGTCATATTGCGCGAAATTAACGTATGGATTGGCTGCCGTTAAAGCATCTCGTACGATGTATTGATTTCGCGTATCAATCGCGATAGCTGTTCTTGGATGATTTCTATTTAGTTTCACTTTTACGATACCATTGTTTGCTGTGCCGTAGGTCTCTTTTGCTGGGTTCAGAATCCGTTTGCCGTTCGTTGCTTGCGCGTAATAAAGCCGCACAGATTTACTAGTTGCGCTAAATATTTTTTGATTCCAGCTAGCTTCCGTTTGCTTAATTGTGCTGTCCTTGAAACTTACTAAAATAACTAAAACTCGATTCGTCGTTGTCATTGCATTCACTTTTGGCGTAGTAGTTGCTGGTGTTTGTACTGGTAGTGATGACCCGTTTGGATATTTGTTAACCGTAACAGGGGTTGTACTTGCTGCCTTTAAAGTATCTGCGGAACTTGCTGTGGCTATCATTACAACACATATCGATAGAGCCATCATGACTATCAGCACTATTCTCCTAAGAAAAAAGCGCATGATTGGTTCCTCCTTAACTTTGGCTAAATACACTATTCTCCCGTTTGTAATTAATACCCATCTAAAAAAAATGATAAACGCTGCATTACAGTTGAGCAATTAAAAAACCCCCCCCTAAAAAGGAAGGCATAATATACTAGTACCTACTTAATTCTGTTCTCGGTGTTTGAATAATCACTGGTTTTTTCTTAGGATCTAGCCATTTTAAAATTTTGACTACATTGGCTTGGCTTGTCCCGGTGCAACCCATCGTATAACTGCTTGACACATGGAAGAAGATTGCCGAACCCCATCCTGGTTTTCTAAGTGCATTATAGTTGATGACAAACGCATAATTATAGGCAGACTGATACAATTTTTCAGCAGATTTCCAGCGATTGTTAACAGGCAGCACTTGCCATGAATTGTATAGTTTAGACTTCACATCGTCTACCCAAACATCTCGTGTTGATGTTTTGCGATAAGGCATTTTCGTTACAGGATTGTTATAACGACCGAATGCGGTACCAATGGAGAATTTTCCGCGAGGACTTTCCACTACCGTTTCCCGCATTGTTTTCGCAAAACCGTCACGGCCAATATAGCCATACATCAGCGCCTTGCGTTGCCACACGCCTTTACTATCCCGCTCAAAGGTCTGAATCATTGCTTTGTTCGACTTATAGCCAGGCGTCGTCACTAAAATCAACTGCTTGTTCGCCCCCACAGTTTTAAACCGTTGAGCATCATTCGTTGCTGCATCCGCTTTCCCACTAACAGCGAAAATAACTCCGAATGCTAGAAAAACAATGCCAATACTCCAAAATACTTTTTTCACGCTAAATTCCCCCTTACTATCTTTATAGAATTCCACGTTTTTAGTGCTTCAAACATTATTAAAATTTTTTGTGATACAATCTAGGCGTTGCTTTTAATGTTAAATCAACTTTTCTCAGACAAACTAGCCACGCATGGAGCAATAGTCTCAAGAAATTGGAATGCTAAAAACGCCAGCAATGAACGCCATTTCTCGCAAGCCGCAGAAAGAGCACGATAACTTCCCTTCAAAGAAGAAGGGCTCCATATTACATTAAGAAACTACGGCGAAACCTCGGACTACTATTCGATGTTTCACCGTAGTTTCTTATTTTTACAAAAAAACACTACCAGCCAAAAAGCCAATAGCGTTTCTTATTTACTATAACCGAACTACATAAAAACTATATTGTAGTCTCCAAACCTCAGCGTGTCGACAAATGCCCAGATCCTAGGCAAGGAGCTTTTAACGACGGAGGTGGGCGTTTGTCGACACGCTGATTTATTATACTGCTTGGTCTCCGCTGAATTGACTGTTATACAAATCAGCATAGAAGCCATGTTCGTCAAGCAATTCTTTATGTGTGCCTTGTTCAATAACATTTCCGTGATTCATTACTAGAATTAAATCAGCATCGCGAATCGTTGATAGACGGTGGGCAATAACAAAGCTTGTGCGCCCTTCCATCAAGTTCCCCATTGCTAATTGAATATTTAACTCTGTACGCGTATCAACGCTTGATGTCGCTTCGTCCAAAATCAAAATGCTTGGATCCGACAAAATCGCACGCGCAATCGTAAGCAATTGTTTTTGCCCTTGAGAAATGTTAGAGCCTTCTTCATTAAGCACGGTATCATAGCCTTCTGGTAAACGTCGAATGAAATCATCTGCATAGGCTGCTTTTGCGGCTTCGATAACTTCTTCCGTTGTTGCACCATCGCGACCGTACGCAATATTTTCTGCAATCGTACCATTAAATAACCATGTATCTTGAAGTACCATTCCGAATTTATCACGGACACCATTCTTCGTCATGTCACGTGTATCCACTCCGCCGAGACGAATACTACCGCCATCCACGTCATAAAAACGCATCAACAAGTTAATAATCGTTGTTTTACCAGCACCTGTTGGCCCTACAATCGCAACCATTTGACCTTCCTTCACATCGATATTCAAATCGTGCATTAACGGTTTATCAGGAGTATAGCCGAATTTCACGTGGTCGAAAACGATACGATCTTGCTCTGCATCGCGGTGTTCGATAACTTCTGGAATCACATCTGCTTCTTCCTTCTCATCTAACACTTCGAAAATACGTTCCGCAGAAGCCATCGTTGATTGAATGATATTCGAGATATTGGCAACACTAGAAATCGGTTGGGAGAACAGTTGCACATATTGCGTAAATGCTTGAATATCCCCAACTTGTAGCGTACCATTCGTTACAAAAATACCACCACCGACACAGACTGCTACATAACCTAAGTTACCAACAAATTGCATTAATGGCATCATAATCCCTGAAATAAACTGGGCTTTTTTAGCTGCCGTATAGTAATCTTTATTTACAACATCAAAAGTCGCAAGCGTCTTCTTCTCTTGTCCAAACGCTTTAATAATCGTATGTCCGCCAAACGTTTCTTCGACATGATCGTTTAGAACGCCGAGATTTTTTTGTTGGGCACCGAAGTATTTTTGTGAGCGGCTGGCTACAATCATTACAAGTATAATACTTAACGGCACTGTTGCCACAACGATTAGCGTCATCTGCCAACTAATAGTTAGCATCATGATTAAGACGCCGACAATTTGTACAATCGCTGTAATTGCTTGCGTTAACGCTTGTTGTAAGGTGTTGGCGATATTATCCATGTCATTTACTGCACGACTTAGGATATCACCGTTTGAACGCGTATCGTAATAGCGAAGCGGCAAGCGCGCCATCTTCTCTTTCAATTCCTTACGCATATCATAAACCGTCCGTTGTGCCACACTTGACATCACATATTGTTGCAAGAAGCTAAACAACGAACTACCCAAATAAAGCATCAAAACAATAAATAAAATATCGAAAATCTTATCATAGTTAATTCCGGCTGGCGTCATTACACCTTTGAAAATTTCGGTGGTCGCTTTTCCGAGTTCTTTCGGGCTAAAAATATTGAATATCGTTGACAAAATCGCGAGAATCAGCACTGCAAAAAGCGAGATAGCGCGCGGTTTCATGTAACCTAACAAACGAAACAGGGACTTTTTAAAATCTTTTGGTTTAGCGGTCGGAATTACTGCTCTTCCGCCGTGTCCACCTGATCCTGGTCCTGGACTCATGCTATCTCCTCCTCTGACAGTTGTGACCTCATAATTTCTTGATAGATTGTATTATTTTCTTTTAGTTCATCATGTGTACCAATGCCGGCAATTTTACCTTCATTAAGTACGATAATCTGGTCAGAATCCACTACAGATGTGATACGTTGCGCTACAATAATCGTAATCGCATCACTTGTTTCTGGTTTCAAAGCAGCTCGCAATAACGAGTCCGTTTTAAAATCAAGCGCAGAAAAACTATCGTCAAAAATATAGATTTGCGGTTTGCGAATTAAGGCACGCGCGATGGCTAATCGTTGTTTTTGCCCACCAGAGAAATTGTTCCCGCCTTGCTCCACACGACTGTGTATGCCGTCCGCCATTTTGGAAACAAAGTCTTCAGCTTGTGCGGTGCGCAGTCCAGCCCAGATTTCCTCATCGGTTGCATCTTCATTTCCGTAACGCATATTTTCCGCAATGTCACCTGTAAATAGCATTGCTTTTTGAGGTACGAGACCGACTTTCATTCGTAAATCAGCCTGTGTCATTTCCTTCACATCAATTCCATTGACACGAACAGCTCCAGTAGCCACATCGTAAAAGCGCGGAATCATATTAATCAATGTTGATTTCCCAGCTCCCGTACTACCAATGATTGCAATCGTCTCGCCAGCACTTGCTTTAAAAGAAATATCCTCAATAACAGCTTTTTCGGCACCTTCATAAAGGAATGACGCTCTGTCAAATTCCAATGTCACTGGCGCTTTCGCATCTTTGGCATCTTTAGGATCATGAATTTCAGTATCCATTTCCAAAACTTCATTGATACGTTCTGCTGACGCTGCAGCACGCGGAATCATAATGAATACCGCAGAAACCATCATAAAGGCAATCATGATTTGTGTGGCATATTGAATAAACGCCATCAAATCACCGACTTGCATACTTCCATCACCAACGAATTTAGCACCAATCCATATAATGGCGATTGTTGTCAAATTCATGATTAGCATCATCATCGGGCTCATTAACGAAAGCAGTCTGTTAACGCCAATCGCTGTTTTTGCATAATCCTCATTGGATGCGTCGAATTTCTTAAGCTCATCATCACCACGGTTAAATGCGCGAATAACACGAATCCCCGTCAAACCTTCCCGGATAACACGATTTAGCTTATCCATTTTCTTTTGTAGCGATTTAAACATCGGCATTGCTTTACCACCAAGTAATACCACTAGAAGTAGCAAAATCGGCAATACCACCACAAAAATAAGTGACAGCTTGGCATCTTTACCGACTGCCATAATCACGCCACCAATTAACATAATCGGTGCCATCACCATCATACGTAACATCATGTACAACACGTTTTGAATTTGTACAACATCATTTGTAGAACGCGTAATTAATGACGCCGTTCCGACCTTATCGAATTCCTGCAACGAAAAATTCTCCACTCGGCTAAAAATTCCATCACGTAAATCGCGACCGAATCCCATCGAAATGTGCGATGCATAGTACACAATGATAACAGATAACAGACCTGACGCACCTGATATCAGTAGCATTTGTAAGCCTACTTTCCATATGTAGTCTGTATCACCTACTGCCACACCTTTGTCGATAATATCTGCCATCAATGTTGGTAAATAAAGCTGGCCGATAACTTGCAGAAATGTCAGTACTAGAACTAGTACTATGCCCCATTTATAGGCACCCATTCGCTTCAACAATTTCATCATAATGTTGCTTATACCTCCTTGCTCTCAGCTTTTTTGTTGAGATATTCTGTAAGCTTGTCGAGTAGCGCAATTAATCTCTCCATTTCTTCTTTACCCAAAAAAGAGGTCATATCCTCAAAATTCTTGTGAAAAGTTTCGATTATTTTCGCTACTACTTCTTCTCCCCGCGCTGTAAGCTGAATATATGCGGCTCTTTTGTCCTCTGGATCTTGGGTACGAATGATAAAGCCTCTTTCTTCCAAAGCGTTCATCTGCTGTGTCACGCTCGGTTTGGACACTCTTAAGATAGCTGTTACATCTGCTACTTTCATACCAAGATCGTGCTTATGGCGCCGCAAGCCATGGTGTAACATAAATAGGAAACGTGTCTCGGAACGCTTTAAACCAGGCACTTTAAAATTTTGCATTTCTGCTCGTTTAAAGTTGGCAAATGCTCTTACAACCGATTGACCTAAATCTTCCTCTGGATTATGCACAACCTCTAGCCTCCCTTTTTATTTAGTTTACTTAATTAAGTATATTCTTTCTACCTATAAAGTCAAGCAAAAACAGCTCCCAGCATTTACTGCCAGAAGCTGCTCATTATATTATCATTAATACGCTGTCCAACCTGCATCCGCTGTTATTACTGTACCATTCACGAAACTAGAATCATTTGAACCTAAGAATAAAGCGACTTTCGCGATTTCCGAAGCTTCACCGACACGTGGATTTGTACCCATACCAATCATCGCCCGCTCTTGACCGAATTTATCTGGTGCGTAGATTGTCGTTCCGATATTTGTATTAACGGCCCCTGGCGCAATCGCGTTACAACGAATATTTTTGTTTGCGTATTGGAATCCAACGTTCTTCGTAAAACCAACAACAGCATGTTTGGAAGCTGTGTACGCTGCGCCGGCGCGTGAACCAAATAAGCCACCAGCAGATGCGATATTTACTATCACACCATGTCCTTGTTTTTCAAAAATGCTAATTGCTTTTCGTGTTATCCGCATAACACCCGTTGTATTAATCGCAAAAACACGATCCCACAGTTCATCTGTTACTTCTCCTGCAGGAACGAAATTATCCATAATTCCCGCATTATTTACTAGTATATCAAGTGTTCCGTAAGTTTCTACGGCTTTATCAATCATCGCTTGGACATCTTCTTCTTTCATTACATTCGCAACGACTGCTAAGGCTTCCCCATTGTTCGCTTTAATTTCGTCAACAGTTTTTTGCGCTTCTTCTAATTGAATATCTGCGACAACCACTTTCGCGCCTTCTTTTGCGTAAATTTCCGCGATTTGACGACCCATTCCAGATGCTGCACCAGTTATTACTGCTACTTTTCCAGCTAATTTACTCATGATTTACTCCTCCTTCAAATTCATTGCGCAAGGATACAATTATCCTATGCCTCATAGTATAGCCCTCTAAATAGTGCCTTTCAATCAGCAATGAAAGCGCTTTTTGTTGATTTAGCATCACTTTTGCGGTATATGTATACTAACTTCAAAAAAGGACGTGAAAAAAATGAATCTGCCTAAAGCTGATCGTCGTATCAAAAAAACGAAAGCATCGTTCGCAAACGCCCTATTGACACTTCTCGATGAAAAAGACTTCAAGAAAATTACCGTCACAGATATTGTTACCCGTGCAGACGTCAATCGTGGCACCTTTTACAAACATTACCAAGAAAAAGAAGATTTGCTGAACGAAATCATTTCAAACGTACTGCTAAGCCTTGAAATAGCCTATCAAGATCCTTATACAAAAAAAGAGCATTTCTCCGTAGAAACCCTCACCCCGTCTATGGTCAAAATTTTCGATCACGTCTATGCACATCAATTATTCTATAAGCATGCCATTCAAAATAAATTGCAGCCTGGATTTCAAAACCAGCTCTGCGACGTGATTCGCCGAATTGCTCTGCGAGACTTCTTCACCGTCTTGCAAAAATCACCAGCCAATCCCGAACTTCATGCGAGCTATCAAGCCCACGCTATCTTCGGCCTAATTGTATACTGGGTACAGCATGATTTTGCCTACTCACCGGCGTACATGTCTGAGCAATTACTTCAGATTATCCATGCCGATACTTCATTTACTTTTTAGTATTTGTTACAGTTCGGTATCATTTACTGATTCGTCTATACTTTTAACTAAGCCCTACCTTATAATAGAGTTATTATGATGGAGATACCCAGATTCCATTAACATCACGGTTTATTAATCGCTTTATGGAAAGGAGCGGGTCCTATGGAAAAAAGTCAAACAACAACAAAATTAAGCTTATTTTCACTAGCATGGCCAATTTTTATTGAACAGTTTTTGCGGGTGATGATCAGTTATGTTACGGTTTTTATGTTGGGGCACTATTCAGATGATGCCGTTGCAGCGACTGGGGTTGCCAATCAGATTTTGGTGATTTCAGTGATTATGTTTGCCTTCATTAGTGTTGGTGTGCAGATTTTAGTGGCGCAAATGATTGGCGCTCGGAAACACGGTTTGATTGAACAAGTTATTACGAATGGGATTGTATTCTCGGTTGTTATTGGCGCTATTGTAAGTCTTATCTTCCTGTTTTTATCCACCCAATTTTTGACATGGATGGGACTTAATCCACATTTAGTAGAAGTTGGCACACCATTTTTAGAAATTATCGGGGGGACTTCGATTTTAACCGCAATTCCGTATGCTATTATGCCGATTTTACGGACCCATGGACATGTTCGCCAAGCAATGTATATTCCAGTTGTGGCTGGACTCATCACAGTAATTGGTAATTATCTTGTTTTATACGGACCGCTTTCCTATTTGGATTTAGGCGTGACAGGCGTTGGTATTGCAACGGTGGTTGGGAATATAGTCGCCATCTTTTTATCGATTTGGTTATTGCATCGCCATGTCGATTATCGTTTTCAATGGCATAAGTTCAAGGATTTATCGCGTCGAACGATGTATTCCATTTTGCGGTTGGGGCTTCCTTCGGCCGGAGAAAACATGTCTTACGCTGGCTCACAGCTCATTGTTACGGCAATCATTGCCTTAATGGGAACCGATGCCCTGACCACAAAAGTATATGCCTCCACCGTCAGCCAATTCGTCGCCTTATTCGCGATTTCTATTGGTCAAGCCTCACAAATCATTATTGGCCGCGCGGTTGGTGCAAAAGAAGTAGATCGTGCTTATAAACAAGGTTTCCGTAGTTGGCGAATTGGTTTAATTATTGCCGTTACTGTAAGTATTTTGATCTATATTTTCTCAGAACCGATTATGCATTTATTTACATCCAATGAGAACATTATCGCAATGACAAAACAACTTTTCTTACTATCAATCTTTTTAGAAATTGGTAGATCCACGAATATTATCATTATTAGCAGTTTAAATTCGACTGGAGACGTGCGTTTCCCGTTCATTGTCGGGATTATCGTTATGTGGATTGTCAGCCTCCCATTCTCCTATGCGCTTGGAATTACAGCAGGTATGGGGCTTGTCGGCGTTTGGCTGGCCTATATTATTGACGAAGGTCTCCGCGGATGCCTCATGGTTTATAGGTGGCGCTCGAAAGTCTGGTCGCTAAAATCGGTTTTATAACGTCTTTTGCTGGGTGCATGAAAGAGCCTGGGGCATAACCCAAATAAATCGGCGACAAGCGCTCGCATTGTTGAGGCTGTTCGAAGAAACCGAGTTACAGCCTCAATATGCCTACGAATTTACGAGTAGGCGTTCCATCAGGATTCAGACGGCGAGTTCCAAGCGGTTCTGCTACACTAAAGCTACGCTTAACTTCTCGCATGGTCGGGGATACAACTCCCTCCCTGCTTTCAGTCATCACATACACCAGTACGCTCCGCTTTGTTGGGACTGTTCGAAGTACTGAGTTACAGTCCCAATATAAGCACGAACAAAGAGAGTGGTTAATCCTCTCCGACTGTTCGAAGCACTGAGTTACAGTCCCAATATAAGCGTGAACAACGTCAACGGTTATTCCTTTCCAAAACCCCTGAATTCAAACGCTTTCGCTCGATTTGTGTAAAGCAAAATTTTTCGTCTTACCCAAAGTAAATGGCTCGGCGGTTTTGCTTTATCTTGCGTTTTGTTCCAACCTCTTGTTAATTCACTTCAATCATGTCATACGAACCGGTTTGACGAGTGACTACAAGCTCAGAACCGCCCCCACCGCCTGTTCGTTTCATTTCCCGATGAAAGTCACGGTGCTGCTTCATCCAGACTGTAAACTCCTCCTTGGACGCCCAGCGTGACACGTTCATTACCGTCGACTTGCTCATTCCTTCTTTCAGCCAAACTTCATACCCTAAAAAGCCTTCAAACTCAGACATTTCTTCGCGATGATGCGCGACAGATTGCAACATTTTCTCCTTATTACTCGTTTCAAACTCAATACTCACTGTTTCAATATGCATAACGCCACCCACTCTCCTTAACTGATAATCATTATCAATTATGTTTTCTTTATTCTAATTGATACGCCTTCTCATTGTCAACTATTTAATACAGCATTTTCTATACAAATATGGCATTTTGAGTTAGAATGAAGGTGACATATCCTATAAAAAATAGATTGGAGTGACTTAAAATATGTTAATTAAAAACCTCTGCATCCCAAAAATCAACTTAACGACCATTACTGAGACTGCAAGCACTTAAAGAAACACTTGATATTTTAGAGCAGTCAGGTTACCGTTGCATCCCTGTGTTAGATGATAGAGGCGAGAAGTTTATCGGGAACATCTACAAAATGCATATTTATCGCCACGCAGCAAACGGCGGAAGCCTTAGCGAACCTGTAACAAGTCTTATTAAAAACCAAACGAAATTTATTAGCATTAATTCTTCTTTTTTCGAAGTTTTCTTCACTATAAAAGAACTACCATATATCGCGGTTATTAACGACCAAGGCGAATTTTACGGTATTTTAACGCATGGTAAATTGCTTGGTGTGCTACAAGATGCTTGGAATGTCGATTCAGGAAGCTACGTGCTGACAATTGCTACCGGCGAAGTTCCAGGTTCTTTAACAAAAATCACGAAAATCATCGACAAACACACAACAATCGCCAGCTTAATCACAATGGACTCGCAAGCAGAAGACTACATTCGCCGCGTTCTTGTAACACTTCCAGCTGGTATTTCCGAGGAAGACAAGAATAGTATTGTTTCGAATTTGGAACGTAAAGGCCTACGTGTCATCGAAGTCGAGCATCTGAAATTACCAAAGAAATAAAGCAGCAAGCTGGATGTTTTTATCCAGCTTTTTTCATTGCATTTTCCCTACTCGAAAAATGTTTTTAAAAACCTCTTGAATATTCATTCGTTTACATCTATAATTATCTTATTGAGAATAGTTTTCAATTACAGGAGGTTTACGGATGAAAAAGAAAAAATTCACGGCACTTCTTCTCGTTGTTCTAACATTAGGCTTGGCACTGGCTGCATGTGGTGGCGGTTCAAATAGTTCAAGCGATGACGAGGCGAAACAAGAAGATAAAGCACGCACACTAACAGATGCACTTGATCGCAAAGTAGAAGTTCCAGCAACACCGAAGAAAATCGTAGCGATTCAGAACGCTGGCGAACTTTACGCGTTGGATATTAAACCAGTTGCAACAACAGATTACTACATGGGGATTTATCCTGACTTCTTAAAAGGTGTAGAAAATATCGGTGGTGACAAACCAAATATCGAAAAAATCGCAGCATTAAAACCAGATTTAATCATCATCTCCGATTATCAAAAAGACATGTTGACTAATTTGGAAAAAATCGCACCCGTTTACACAACTAAATTTGGCGTAACACCAGATGAACAATTAACAGACGTCGCCAATCTAGTAAATGCCAAAGATGCTGAAAAAACATACCAAGAGAAATACGCGAAAGAAACCGAAGAAGCTAAAGCAACGTTGAAAAAAGACGGCATTGAAAATCAAAAAGCCGCTGTTGTCCAATTCTGGGGCAAAGAAACGTATATCCATGACCCAATCGTATTCGGTGGTCTATACGACGCTGGTTTCACACCAACCGAAGCCGCTAAAAAGAATACCGAAACAAAAGCCATCTCAACTGAAGCAGTTCCCGCCTATGTTAGCGATGCAGATCAATTCTTTATTTTAACTCCAGAAGGTAAAACCACAGACGACGTTAGCACATTGCTTTCAACCATTTGGAAAGACATCCCAGCTGTTAAAGCAGGCCATGTCTATCTTGTCGATAATGATAAATGGAGCAACTACACAGCGCCATCTAGGGAATACCAAATGCAAGACGCTATCGATAAAATCACGAAGAAATAACAACAAAACAGGATTTACTGCGCCCCTGAACGTAGTAAATCCTGTTTTTTAATGATTCAGCAACTCATAAATATGATTATTCACTTTGCCGAATGATTTTATATTATTTTGGATGTTAGAAAGTAGCACAACACATGTCTTGCCACTATGGCTAAAGCTATTCGACACATTCCAACCACTTAGCACACCATGGCTATTATAACTCCCTGGGTCAGCATAAAAACCCATACCGTAACCCGAAGAACTTCCAGCTGTAAACATCTTCTCAAAACTCGTATCATTAATCAGTTTGCGACCTGACAAAGCTCGGTCAAATAAATACATATCTGTTGCCGACATATACATATCACCACAACCATAAAGCTGAGATAAGTCAGGCAAGTACGGCGTTTTATACGTACCATCTTTCTTCATACTGTAACCTACTGACGGCTCTTTCTCCTTATCAAATGTCGTATACATACCCGAATGTGTCATCCCCGCAGGTTTGAAAATATTGTTTTGCAGGTAATTAATTAATTTCTCACCACTTAATTGTTCGACAATATAGCCTAAAACACTATAATTCGAATCTTGATAATCCCATTTACCTGGCTGCCGCTTAATGCCTTGCGCCTCAATATCTTTCACCAATTCAGCTGGACTAATCTTCGCGTTTTCTTCCGTGTGACCGACAATACCCGACGTATGATTTAATAAGTTTTTCAATGTAATTGTGTTGCCATTCGGAAAATCTGGCAAATAATGTGATACTGGATCAGAGACTTGCAGTTTCCCGCGCTCTTCCAACTGCAAAATCGCCGTTGCAATCAGTGCTTTCTGAGAAGAACCGATATAGTAGACCGTGTCCGGCGTATTCGCAATATCCTTCTCTCGGTTCGCAAGCCCATAACCTTTATTCAGCACAATTTTGCCTTCTCGATAAACCAATGCCGTGCCACTAAATCCGATACTTTCTAAATAATTATTAATTTCTTCATTTGCTACTATGGTCTTCGTTTTTGGCTCTGAAGGTTTCGCAGGAGCTTTTGCTGGAGGCTTATTCGTCGTCTTCTTTTCGGTTGCCGCTGACTTATTCTCCAAATCCTCTGGTGTGATCCATTTCACAACAATAAAAATACTTGCCAACAATAAAAAAATCAAAACTACACCAACATAAAAATCACGTTTTCGTTTTTTGCGCCGTTTGGAGGAGCGACTTGTTTTTGGAATTGCCATGTATTATCCTCATTTCTAAAATATTGCTCGCTTACCCCCCACACAATTCCCCAATTGAATAGTATATAACAACTATAGTAGTCGATTTTCGCTCGATTTGCAAATTAATATTTTGTATATGACAAATTTGGTGTTAGAATATAGCTACATCCAAGTTTATACCGCATTTTAACAGGGTATCATTATTACGTATGCACAAAAAGAAATAAGAGAAAGAAGGAGATTAGAGTTATGGTACAAATCACAAAAGGTAAATTTGATGGTTTACAAAGACTTTCCAATGATAAAGGTATTATCGCAGCGCTCGCAATTGACCAACGCGGTTCTTTAAAGAAAATGATTCAAGAAGCAAAAGGTTCTGAGAGCGATAAAGACGTAGAAGACTTCAAACAACTCGTTTCCGAAGAGTTAACGCCTTACGCATCGGCTATTCTTTTAGATATTCAGTACGGTACTCCTGCAATTAAAGCACGTCATGAGAATTGTGGGTTGCTAACTTCTTATGAAAAAACAGGATATGATGCAACAACTCCTGGTAAATTACCAGATTTAATTGCTGACTTATCTGCTTTACGCATTAAAGAAAATGGCGGCGATGCAGTGAAAATTTTGGTGTACTATGATCCAGACGAACCTGCTGAAATCAATGAAATCAAATATGCGTTCTTAGAGCGTATCGGTGCAGAGTGCCGCGAAGTAGATATTCCGTTCTTCCTTGAGCCAATTACGTACGATGCTACAGTAACAGATTCAGCAAGCGCAGAATATGCCAAACTGAAACCTGCGAAAGTTAAAGCATCCATTAAAGAATTCTCTAAACCACGTTATGGCGTGGATGTACTTAAACTAGAAGTTCCTGTTAACTTTAAATATGTAGAAGGCTTTGCAGAAGGCGAAACCGTTTATACGAAAGAAGAAGCTGGACGCCATTTTGAAGAATGTTCCGATTTAAGTCCGCTTCCATTCATTTATTTAAGCGCTGGCGTAACGGCCGAACTTTTCCATAAAACAATCGCATTTGCCAATGAGCATAACGTACAATATAGCGGCGTACTTTGCGGGCGTGCAACATGGAAAGATGGTATTGAAGTATACGGCAAACAAGGTGACGACGCATTGCGCGAATGGTTGCGCACACAGGGCAAAGAAAACATCACTTCCTTGGACGAACTATTAAACACCGGTGCTTCCCCTTGGTGGTCAAAATACGGCTCATTTGAAGACATACACGTTGTAGAAAAGCATTAATCCAGAGCAGTATGAAAAACAGAACTAGTTTCCGCTAGTTCTGTTTTTTTTGAACCCTCTTAAAAGTTCAATTCGTTGTAGTTAGCAACTTACTTCGTTAGCTATATTATAAGATAGCTATTCTTTTTTTACTATGGATAAAGCGTGAACGTTTTGAGGTATTTCGCTTGCAGATAACGCTTTCAGCTACTAGAAATGGTGATTTCGTGATTTTTCATAATCAGACCGAAAAAATGCCTTTTCCCACAAGTGAGAAAAGGCATTTTTGATTTGTAAATATTAACGTTTTGAGAACTGAGGTGCACGACGAGCGCCTTTAAGTCCTGGTTTCTTACGTTCTTTCATACGTGGGTCACGAGTTAATAGACCTGCGCGTTTTAGTGGAGAACGGTAGTCTGGTGCTACTTGTAGCAATGCACGTGAAATACCGTGACGGATTGCTCCAGCTTGACCAGTGTAACCACCACCATGTACGTTTACTAATACATCGTAGTTACCTAAAGTTTCTGTTGCAACTAAAGGTTGTTTAATAACTTCGCGAAGAGCCGCGAATGGAATGTAATCTTCCCAATCTCTATTGTTAATAACAACTTTGCCATCGCCTGGTACTAAACGTACACGAGCTACTGAGCTTTTACGACGACCTGTTCCATAATATTGTACTTGAGCCACTTTGCTTTCCCTCCTCTTCTAATTATCCGCGTAATTGATACACTTCTGGTTGTTGCGCAGCATGTTCGTGCTCAGCACCACCATAAACGTGTAATTTTTTGAATAGTTGACGTCCTAGCGAGTTCTTTGGAAGCATTCCTTTTACAGAAAGTTCGATTAGTCTCTCAGGATTGTTCGTACGTAGGTCACCCGCTGTACGTGATTTCAAACCGCCTGGATATTGAGAGTGACGGTAGTAGATTTTGTCAGTTGCTTTCTTACCAGTTAAACCAACTTTACCTGCATTAATAATAATTACGAAGTCCCCAGTATCAACATGAGGAGTAAATTGTGGCTTTGTTTTACCACGCAAGATTGAAGCGACTTCACTAGATAAACGACCAAGTGAAACACCCTCTGCGTCAATAACATACCATTTACGTTCTACTTCGCCTGGTTTTGCCATATAAGTTGTACGCATAATTTTCCCTCCTAAATTTAAGAAAAATGCGATCTGTAAACCGTTCCATAGCCCACAATCCGCTTTTCGATCTTTACATTTTCATTGTTCTATTCAACACAACAAACTTTCCGGGGCTTATTGTGGGGCAAACAATACCATAGTCAATAATACAGTTTTTACACGCAAAAGTCAATGCGATTAAGAAAAAAAATTTCAAAATACTAATCGTAGTAAACTTCCCACAAAAACAGGCCTTGCGGTGAAGCGGTTTTGGCACCTTTTGTCCGATCTTGCGCTTCTAAATTTTCTTTCACTTGCGCGATACTTAGACGTCTATTACCAACGTCTAGCAATGTCCCAACTAAAATCCGCACCATGTTGTATAAAAAGCCATTTCCTTTAAAAGAAAACGTCAATGTATCGCCGTCTTCTATTATATCAATCGCATAAATTGTCCGCACTTTGTCTTCCCGACCAGAACCTGCCGCGCAAAAACTAGTAAAATCATGTTCTCCCGTCAATACATCCGCCGCTTCACGCATCTTCGCTATATCTAAAGCAAATGGATAATGTAGCGCAAAACGCCGTGCAAAGGGATCAAAAACCGGCGAACGATTCACAAAATAACGATATTCCTTCCCAGTTGTACCGAATCGCGCATGGAAATCCGATACCACTTCCTCCACCGAAACAAAACTAATATCGTAAGGCGTATATGTTTGCAATGCCTTACGATATTTATCAGGTGGAATAAGAAGCGGCGAATCGAAATGAATGACTTGCCCTTTTGCATGAACTCCTGTATCCGTGCGACCAGAACCCACGATTTTGATAGGCGTTCCTTTATGCATGCGTTGTAGCGCTTTTTCGATTTCTTCTTGTACCGTACGTCCGTTTGGCTGAATTTGATAACCTACAAAATCCGTACCGTCATATTGAATTATCGCCTTAAATCGTTTCATTTTCCATACCTCACTTATGTCCGTAGCCAGAATAACAACGCCGTAACAATGAGCATCATCACTAACAAAAACGTATCTGAAAAGCGCCATGATAGCAGTCTGAATTTTGTTCGGCCTTTACCGCCACGATAACCGCGCGCTTCCATGGCTATCGCTAAATCCTCTGCCCGTTTAAAAGCACTGATAAACAATGGCACGAGTAGTGGCACAATAGCCTTCATCCGTTCCTTAATCGGACCACTCGAAAATTCCACACCACGGGCTTTCTGCGCCTTCATAATTTTTTCAGTTTCATCCATTAATGTTGGAATAAAACGTAGCGCAATACTTAGCATTAACGCCAATTCATGGACCGGAAAGCGAACATAGCGCAATAATGCTAGCATACTTTCAATTCCATCAGTCAACTCAATCGGGCTTGTCGTAAGCGTAAGTAATGTCGTCATAAAAATAATCAACACAAAACGCGCAAAAATCATCGCCCCGTTCATCAATCCAAGGCTGGTGATGTGAATCGGTCCCCACTCAAAATAAGTTGTCCCACCTTGCGTAAAAAAAACTTGCAATAACAGCGTCAAAATAATCAACCAAAACACTGGCTGCAATCCTTTTATAAAAAACATGAAAGGCACACGCGATGCAAACAACAAGCTGAGTACAAAAACAAACAGCAGCGCATACGTCACCCAATTATTCGCCAAAAACACAATCACGATAAAATACATCACAGCAGTAATTTTGGCACGAGGATCTAACCGGTGTAGCCATGACTCCCCGGGAATAAAGCGGCCGAGAATCATCTTATCCATCATCCTCCAGCCACGCCCTTCCCAAGAAGCGGCACCATTTCACCTACTAATTCATCAATTGTCAAACACGTCTTCCCTAAAGTCACCGCAAACCGCTGTTCAAATCGTCGTTGAAAATGTACCACGTCTGGAACCGAAAGCCCGAGTTCCGTTAATTTATCAGGATTACTAAAAGTTTCACGTGGAGTAGCAATTTTTTCCACCGTTCCACCTTTCATCAAGACAATTTTTTCGGCATATGTCGCGGCATCTTCCATGCTATGCGTTACCAACACCGTTGTGAGTCCTTTTGACTTGTGCAAGTTCGCAAACATTTCCATAATTTCATGGCGTCCGTTCGGGTCAAGCCCCGCAGTCGGTTCATCCAACACCAAAACCTCCGGATCCATCGCCAAAACGCCAGCAATCGCCACGCGACGCATTTGACCACCAGAAAGTTCAAACGGCGAACGCATCAAAATCTCCTCTGTTAAACCCACTTCAACAATGACTTGGCGAGCTCTTGCCTTCGCTTCTTCCTCTGACACACCAAAATTAAGCGGCCCAAAACAAATATCTTTTTCCACCGTTTCTTCAAATAATTGCGCCTCCGGGAATTGAAATACAATGCCAACTCGTTTACGAATATCGCGTAATCCTTTTTGCTTTTCGCCAGCTTTGATTACACGGCCTCCTAACGTTACAACCCCTTCTGTCGGAGTTAACAGTGCATTTAAATGCTGCAACAGCGTAGACTTTCCCGAACCAGTGTGACCAATAATCGCCGTATAGCTTCCCGAATCAAGCGAAACATTGACATCTTGAAGTGCCCGAGTCTCAAAGGGTGAATTTTTTTGATAACAATAACCTACTTGTTCAAATGTAATGTCCATAATTGCTCCATCAGTGCCCCTTCCACCAAGCTTCGGTCCGCAAGCGGAATTCCGGCAAGTTCTATTTTTTCCTGTAATGACATAATAAACGGCACACCTAAACCAATTCTTCGCATCTCTTGCGCCTGTTCAAAAATTTCTTTCGGCGTTCCTTCTAAGTGGCGCGTTCCCTGATTCATTACAATCACTCGATCCGCCAAAACCACTTCATCCAAATCATGCGTAATCGAAATGACCGTAATCGCCTCGCGTTCCCGCATCACTCGAATCGTCTCCATCACCTCAGCCCTGCCACGCGGGTCAAGCATTGAAGTTGCCTCATCCAATATAATAACATCTGGTTGCAATGCAAGCACCCCAGCAATCGCTACACGCTGTTTTTGTCCACCCGAAAGGCGCGATGGCTCATGTAATGCATATTTCTTCATCCCAACCTCATCAAGTGCTCTTTCAACACGCTCCACCATAAGCTCATGCGGGACACCATGATTCTCCAAGCCAAATGCCACATCATCCTGCACTGTCGCACCAACAAACTGATTATCAGGATTTTGAAAAACCATACCAACTTGCTTTCTAATATCCCAAATTGTTTTTTCCCCTAATTTAAAATGACCAATTTTCACCATTCCGTCCGTTGGAAACAACAAACCGTTCAGCAATTTTGCAATCGTCGACTTACCAGAACCATTGTGCCCAACAATTGCAAGCCATTCTCCTTTTTCCACCGTGAAAGAAACATCCTTCACCGCAAAATCTGGCGCATCTTCATATTTATAACTCACGTGATCCAATTTCACAAAGTCATTCGACATCACGCACACCTCACTCTCACACGTTCCTACTTCTCTGCTTCATTATAGTATAAAAAAAGACCCCACGCAAAGAAAGATTTCTTCCATCCAAATTATAAGCCAAGTTACGTAAAAATCAACACACCATAGCTACAAACTTTCAGCATCCATGCAACAGCATAAAAGAAGCTCCAAAATCAAACATTTCAGCAAAAACTGTTCACAATATGTCCATGTACTTCGATTTCCAGAGATGCTATACTTTATCAAAGTACACTTAATAATCTTATTATTCATTGTTACTTCAAGAAACACAACTACTAAAGAAAGGAGAATATTTTAATGCATCCTGTGACAGAACAACACGTAATTTATGCAATGGATAAAAACACGAACCCAAGCATGAGAGTCGATAATGGCGCTGTAATAACAATCAACACACCTGATTGCTTTAACAATCAAATTAAATCCGAAAATCAGCCACTAAACCTCCTCAATTGGAAAGAAATGCATCCAGCGGCAGGTCCAATTTTTGTTAACGAAGCAGAACCTGGTGATATTTTGGCTGTTACAATAGAGAAAATTCAAATAATGGGGCATGCAACAATCCTTACCGCTCCAGGACTTGGCTTAATTGGCGATGAGCTAGAAGAACACGTCGTCCGCCACCTCCCAATTGTTAACAACAAACTTATTTTTTCAAAGAAAATGGCAATTCCCATCAAAAAAAGAATTGGCATCATTGGAACAGCACCATCTGGATTGTCCGTCCCATGTAGCCTCTCAGACACACACGGTGGTAACATTGGCTCCCAAGACATAAAAGAAGGCACAACACTATTCCTTCCCGTTAATGTCTCTGGCGCCCTCTTAGCACTTGGCAACATACACATAGCGCTAGCAGACGGCGAAGTATCTTTTTCCGGTGCTAGCATTCCAAGCCAAGTAACCGTACGCTTACAAGTCGTCAAAAATAAACAATGGCCGACACCAAGCCTTATCTGCGAAGATAAAATTATCACCATCGCATCCGCGCCAACACTTGACGAAGCAAGCATCATAGCAACTCGCAATATGACACAACTCCTAACAGCAACAACACACACATTGCGTTCAGAAGCTATCATGCTACTATCACTAGCTGGCGATTTACGAATCAGCCAAGTCAACAACAAGACCAAAGTAGCCCGTATGGAACTACCATTACACTACTGGTCTGAGAATCCGTTCTTATAACCACTTAAACACAATTACTACACAAACCTTCCCGTTTTCGTGTAATGATTGTGTTTTATTTTTATTCAAAAGAAACAGTTTGCAACTCTTTTTCAAGAAATCTCGCCAAGCGTTCCGCCTCCATCTTTACCCGTTTCTTATCACTCACGGATAAGCGCTCAAACAAATAACAAGTAAACGCAATGTTCTGCCCCTTAATCACATATCGCCACGTCCCTCTAATCTCCCCGTCAATCAAAATCACGGCTTCAATATGCCCCGCAGTCCGCCAAATTTCCCGCTCATACTTTAAATCTACAAACCACCCCTTATCCGCAAAACTCACAAACAAAGGATCAAATTTCCCTAACAATTTCACATCAGAAACAACATCCTGCCTTGCCAAATCCACATCCCCAACTGGCAAATAATATTGTTTTCCATTCACATCAAAGCGCTCCAAACGCTCCTCGTTCCCTCGAAAAGCCTCCATAAACACATAATTCGGCAACCCACTCCAATGCCTAAAATCCGCCAAAGTCGCCGGTCCATAACAAGCAAAATACCGATACAAAAAGTCCTCCATTGCCCCGACACAATCCCCCGTCCAACTATCCACCGACTCATTCGAAATCCACTTCCGATGCGCATAAAATAGCGTCTTAGGCCGTTCAGGAACCGCATAAATCCCACCTGTCAAAGAAGCCTCAATCAAAACTCCACCCCACGTCATCAATTTTTTGGCCTGTTCTCCAAGTAGCGCAGCAATCTCATCCTTCCTAACATAACGCTTCGTCCGCGCCAACCTATCAATCTTACCCAACACATCATCTAAATCAACACCAAGCTCCTCACAATGTTTCCTAACCCAGGTCCGTCTCGGCGCATAAATCGCATTCAAACTTTCCCATTCATCAACACCATACAAATGCACCGTCGTCCGTTGCCCCCACAACTTTATAAGCCCACCATCTGCGTACACCCGATTCAACCCGTCCAAAGTCACCCCTGATGACACCCGATGAAACAAACTAATCTCACCGAACTGCTGATACTGCGCCTGAATCCCGATCAACTTTTTCGCACATGCCTCCACAGAATCAAATCCATCTATCAATCCTGACTTCGCAATTCGAATATTCCTAATACCAACATTACTCAAATCTCTCATCCTAGTCCCCCATAACAAAAATAGCCTACAAATCATCAAGATTCATAGACTATTATAATTCATTTGCCCAGCAACGTTCTACTCTCACAAGGGGAAGCCCCTAACTACCATTGACGCTGAGAAGCTTAACTTCCGTGTTCGGGATGGGAACGGGTGTGACCTTCTCGCCATAATCACTAGACAAATGCATTCAATTAAGCTCCCAACCAGGCTTGAACTGGTGACCTCTTCCTTACCATGGAAGTGCTCTACCTACTGAGCTATGGAAGCAACAACTCAAGTATTCTGAAAAAAACCTGCACAAATAAAAATAAGGCTCCACAGGCAAGACTCGAACTTGCGACCGATCGGTTAACAGCCGATTGCTCTACCAACTGAGCTACTGTGGAATAATCATTGCCCGGCGACGACCTACTCTCACAGGGGGAAGCCCCCTACTACCATCGGCGCTGAAAAGCTTAACTTCCGTGTTCGGGATGGGGAACGGGTGTGACCTCTTCGCCATCATCACCAGACAATGTGATA
>NZ_AODL01000037.1 GCF_000525995.1 Paenilisteria riparia FSL S10-1204
TTCGTTAGAATAGTTTGTGTATGTTGTATCTGTGTAGCCTTTGTCTTGATGTGTCACAGTTGCTTGGATAGACAAGTTGTCCGTTATTGTTTGCCCACCGAGAGTTACGTTGACTGTTTTTGTGGCATCCTTGGCAATATTGTCTAGCGGTATACTTAAAATGCGTGACGCACTATCATAATTTCCAATGACTTGCGAGCCATTTATCGTCACTGTCCCAGTCATTGTCATGCCTTCGGGAATTGGGATTTGCAAAGTCGAAGCTTGAGACTCCATTCCGCCTTCATTTTTGACTTGAAATTGGTAAATGCCTGTCTTATTTTGTTTAACTGTGGCTGGACCAGTTGCTGCTACGGTTAAAAAGGATTGCGATGTTAGAATCACGTTATCTAGTAAGTTTCCTGCTGATGGACTGCCATCTGAGGATGAGATAGATTGAAATATAAAACGTGTCGATGTCTGTCCAGCTGGCACAATATATCTTCCAGAATATGTTTGCCAAGCGTTATTTCCTGTTGTCATCGTTGCTTGTTGCGTCAAAGTCCCATTGGGTGCACCAAACTTTACTGCCGCTGTATCTACACCGTATCGACCTCTGTGCGAAGCTTGCCATCTAATCGTTGTCCCAGGCGTCGTTGTAATATCTTGATATACGGCTGCTACTTGATAGCCATTCAGCTCGATATACTGCTTCCCATCGGCGGGTGGGGTGATTAAACTTGTTTGAAATTCTATTTGATTATCTGTTGAAGTTGTCTTCCAACCAGGAATTTGCGAAGTAAGAAATGCTTGCCAAGGTCCCACTACAGTTGGATTTTCGAAGCTTCCGTTAATAATATTTACAACACTCATTGGAGGCTTTGGTGAAACTGCGGTAAGCGTAGATGCAGCATGAGCTGTTGATTTCGACTCGAAATGGAGCCAATCATCAATGGCACTCGGCAGAGGTGAGAGAGTCAATGTAACTATAAGACTTAGCTTTAAGAAAATACCTCTTTTCATCCCGTTCTCCTCCATTCGAAAATAGTAGTAATTTTTTTGAATGGCAACAGTATACACCTGAATCGTAATTCGTGCTTTTGTATGGGTAAGTAATGAGAAATATATAAATAGATTTTTAGGTCACTAGTAGTATATTCGCCTTCCTAATTATGGGGTTATATGTATATATTCTTTAAAAATCAAGACTTTATGTATAATTTATGAACAATGAAAAAAACAAAAGATTTTTGAAAATGGTACTCTACTAGTACGGAATTAGAAAGATAGGCTAGTAAAAGCCGATTTTGCAAAAATCGGGTTGGAAATGAAGTATAAGGATTTTATTCATGTTTAGCGCACAAAAAAGCCGCGCGTATATGCACGGCGGCCTTGAATCTATTCTTCAACTGTTTCTTTCTTCTTCACTTTCTTGAAAACTTCAATATAAGAAATGTGATGTGGCTCTGCTTCTTTGACGCGGAAGACGTAGCCGTTGTTCTCGATTTCGTCACCAACTTCGACTTCGTAGTTATGTGTTAGGAACCAGCCGCCAATTGTGTCGACTTCTTCCTCTTCGATGTCAGTGCCGAGCATATTGTTCACTTGGTCGATTAAGACTTTTGCATCAATGATGAAGTGGCCGTCTTTGATTTTGCGGATTTCTGGGATTTCGTCGGCATCGAATTCGTCGCGAATATCACCAACGATTTCTTCCACGATGTCCTCAACGGTTACAAGCCCCGAAGTACCACCATATTCGTCAAGCAAAATAGCGATATGCGAACGTTCGCGCTGCATCCGAATTAGCAATTCTTTAATCGGAATGGTCTCAATGACACGAATAATCGGTTTTACGTAAGGGTCGATACTAAATTGTGGGTCAGAACCGTTCTCTACATAGGCAGAGAGAATTTCTTTCAAGTTCAGCACGCCGATGATATGATCTTTGTCGCCTTCGATAACGGGATAACGCGTGTAGCGCTCGTTTTTCATGATATCAGAAAGATCTGCAATTGTGCCGCCTGTATCTACTGTGACAATCTCAGTACGTGGAATCATAACTTCTTTAGCCATCCGCTCGTCAAAATCGAATATCTTGTTTACATAGCTAAATTCAGATTGATTAATTTCACCGCTTTTAAAACTTTCGCCAACAATGATACGCAATTCTTCTTCGGTATGTGCAATTTCATGGTCAGACGCCGGTTCTAGCCCGAAAAGTTTCGCAATAACAACGGCGGATTCGTTTAGTAACCAAATGAATGGAAACATAACTTTATAGAAAATGTGAAGCGGGCGGGCAACAGATAACGCGACAGCTTCTGTTTTGTCGATGGCAAGTGTTTTAGGCACAAGCTCACCAACAACAACGTGTAAAAATGTAATTAAAATAAACGCAATGGTAAAGGAAAGTACCGATGTAATCGAGCTGGGCAAATCAAAAAATGCAAAAAGCGGATGAAGTGCGGCTTCGACTGTGGATTCCCCTAACCAACCAAGTCCCAGTGAACTAATCGTGATACCTAACTGACAGGCAGAAAGATATGCATTTAGATGGTTGTAAATGTGTTTGGCTAGATTGGCACGTTTATTACCCTCTGTAATCAGCTGATCCAGACGGCTCGGACGCATTTTCACGATAGCAAATTCGGTTGCTACGAAAAAAGCGGAAATTGCAATAAGTAAAGCAATAATTAAAAATTTAGTGGTTAATATCAATGATTGGCCACTTCTGATACAGCCTCAGAAATGGCGAACACCTCCTATTTAGGTTTAAAGTTATGTTGCTTTTGTGTGAGCTTTCAAGAGGTTAGCCACTTGGTAAGGTAACACGAGAGCAACGGTTGCGTTATATAATTGTGTACAAATGAGATGATTAGTTTGTCTGCCCCACTATGTTTTTCCCTCCCAACAAATGTTTGAATATACTTAATCTAAATTATAATTCAAATGGAGGAATAAGACAAGGTATAAAGGTGATTTGGAAATTATTGTTTATCTTCAAAATATGGTTCAATATGGACGAGCGTATAGGCGTTGGGATAGGTGGCACGAATGGCTGTTTCAATTTTTTCTGTGATGGCATGACTTTCGGCAACATTCAGGTCTGCTTTTACTGAAATGGTAGCGTCAATCCAAATGCGATTACCATTCATTCGTGCCTTGATATCCAATACTTGATGCACCTGTGGGACATTGGCGATTATCGTGTGAATCGCTTGAATTTTACCGATATCAAAACCGTCTGTTAATGTATGCGCAGCGTCATAAAAAATTTTCCAAGCGGTGTAAATAATAAGCAAACCAACGAGTAGCGCAGTGACATTATCTAGCCAAGCCAGCCCAACAACAGCACCAGTGATCCCAATAAATGTACCAAAACTAACATAAGCATCTGAACGATTATCGTAAGCCGCTGCCTTCACCGCTTGACTGTCTACTTTTTTTGCGAGGCTATTGTTAATTAAGTAAACAATGTACATCACAGTTCCAGAAAAAAGAGCGACGCCAGCGGTAAGCATTGATGGCGTAGCAAATTCTTGATTCCAAAATGCGATAATGGCTTGCCACACAACCTCAATCCCAACGAGAAACATGATAAAAGAAGCGATTAGTGAACTTATTGTTTCTGTTCGGCGATGTCCATAAAGATGATCTTCATCCGGTGGAATCCGCGAAATTTTGAGCCCAATCAGCAGAGCCACCGATGCAACAATATCTGTCGTATTATTTAAGCCATCCGCTTGCAAAGCATCCGAGTTTCCGAGTGTTCCAATGACAATTTTTAAAACTGCTAAAAAAATATAAGTGATAATGCTAAGCCAAGCGCCGCGTTCGCCTCTTCGTAAGTCATCATAGTTCTCCATGTTGTTTTCACCTCTTTTATAATAAAAATCTCGCTAGCAAGACGCATAAAAAACACGTTCGCTAGTGAGATACGTAAGCTATAGCAATACTTTCTCTAAACCTTTGACCGATGTAGCTATATTATCACAAACTTCCTGATAATGCGCCCATTTTACCAATTCCTCGGTACTTTGTTCAGGGTCTTTAATGTCCCAATACATGATTTTATCTGTTAATTCTGCAGGGAATCTAGGGGCAAGTTCGGAGGCAGAATCATAAATGGTTACAATTAAATCGGCCTCGTTTAATAGCTGTTGGCTAGGGGTTACGGAGATTGTTGCAGGTGGTTCCATCGCATACTCGTGAAGCGCATCGGCAACCAATGGTGAGATTTCTTTGTGACACCAAGAGCCGCTGATAAACTGAGCATCTTTAATGGCTAACTTCTTCGCCCAAGCTTCAGCCATAGAACTGCGAATATGTTTCTGCGATAAAAAGTAAATAAGTCTTTTCTTCATGCTCCTACTCCTTTCTTGCTTCGTTAGACTGAAAAAAATGCACACCCCATACGCGTTATTTTTATCTGTCTAAAAAAAGCAGGTAATAACGCCCTTGTGTAGAAACGGCGATGTATATACGATTTATTCATTTGGCCTTTCCCGTTAACACTAGGTAAATACCCCTTCTCTCTATACAAAAACCTCATTTTAAAAAATTAAATTAAAAAGCCGTAAATAATGTTACAAAATTGTGTATAATAATATCAGGAAAAATAAAATCGGTCTAAAGTTGGTGGCGGAAATAAGACTTTTACCGTAAAATGTGTGTATACAACAGTGTATTACTGACAAAATTATTGTAGAAAGTTAGGAGATATGCGTGGACAAGAAGAACAATACAATCTTAACCTATTTAAAAAGCTTCCTTCTGTTTATTATGAAGTGGCTGGGGGTCGGTTGGAATAAGTTCCGCCGTTTTTGGAAAAATAAGCATATCGGTAAAATAATTATACTTGCCGGCTTGGTTTTTATACTTTTCTTCATTGTATATTTAGTCATTGTGGCGAAATCAGCTGACATCGATGCTTTAAAAAAGGGAATTGAAACAAAGACAGTTATTTATGATAAGGATAATGATAAAGCGGGTGAGCTTTCTTCTTCGGGTGCTACATTTGTAAGCATCAAAGACATGTCCCCTAATCTGCAAAATGCTGTCATTTCAGTTGAAGATAAACGTTTTTACGAACATGGTGGTTTTGACGTGAAAGGTATTGCCCGCTCTGTATGGGGACTTGCTACGACTGGCGGCATCACGGGTGGAGGTAGTACAATCACACAGCAGGTAGCAAAGAATGCACTGCTGACCCAAGATCAGACTTTTACGCGAAAGGCTAAAGAGTTGTTTATGGCGCGAGAAATTGAGCGAACGTACTCGAAAGATGAGATTTTAGAGATGTATTTAAACACCTCTTATTTCGGAAATAACGAGTGGGGTGTTGAGAATGCGTCGAAGAAATATTTCGGGAAGAGTGCCTCAGAGCTGAGTATCCCGCAGGCAGCAACCATCGCGGGGCTTTTGCAAGCACCATCTGCCTACGATCCTTATTCCCATGCCGAGAAAGCAATAAATAGACGCAATATCGTACTGGGTGCGATGTACACAAACGGCAAAATAACGAAGGACCAATTAAAAGAATATCAAGCATCAAAAATGGTATTAACGGATAAATCCGATGATCCAGATAATTATCATTATCCTTGGTATACAGATGCAGTTATCAATGAAGCGTTGCAAGAGACTGATTTGACGCAAGATGACATCATGAAACAAGGGTACCAAATTTATACGGAACTCGATCAGAATTATCAAGCAGCATTAGAAAGTACATTTGAAAATGATAGCTTATTCCCATCTAATGCCGCAGATGGAACGCTCGTTCAAGGTGGTGCGGTCTTGATGGACCCAGCATCAGGCGGCGTTCGCGCACTAGTTGGCGGTCGCGGCAAACACGTTTTCCGAGGTTTTAACCGTGCAACTCAAATGAAAGCACAACCAGGTTCAACGATGAAACCGTTAGCGACCTATGTTCCAGCACTAGAAGCAGGCTGGAAAGTGGACGACATGCTAAAAGACGAGAAGAAAACATACGACAAATATACACCGACAAATGTTGGTGGCGTGTATCGTGGAGAAGTTCCAATGTACACGGCTGTAGCGAAATCAATTAATGCACCAGCTGTTTGGTTACTCGACCAAATTGGTTTACAAAAAGGTGTGGATTCCGTTAAGCGTTTTGGTATCCAACTGACAAAAGAAGATGAGTATCTAGGCTTAACACTAGGTGGCTTACATGAAGGTGTTTCTCCGTTAGACATGGCTACTGCTTACGCCACATTTGCAAATGATGGCAAGAAACCTGAATCACATATCATCCGCAAAATCGTAGATCCAACAGGTAAGGTAGTCTACGAAAATGAAGCATCAACAAAGCAAATCATCTCGAAAAAAGTGTCTACAGATATGACATCGATGCTAATTGATGTTATTAATAGTGGTGGTACAGGCGCGAACGCTGGTGTTTCTGGCTACGAAATGGCTGGTAAGACTGGTTCTACGCAAGTACCTTTTACGACGGATGGCACAAAAGATCAATGGTTTGTTGGTTATACACCAGACTTAGTCGGTTCTGTCTGGATTGGTTTTGATAAAACAGATGAGAAACATTATTTAAAAACAACGAGTTCTGATGGTGTCGCTTCACTTGCGCATTACGTGATGAAGAGCGGATTGAAATATCAAAAACCAGTAGATTTCGGAACAAAGAGCGCATCTGCTAAGACCGAAGAGAAGAAACAAGAAGACAACGCGATTGAACAAGCTGGCGATTTCTGGGGCTCATTGAAAGACTCAGCGAAAGGCGCTGGTGAGACAATCAAAAAGGGTGCTGACAAAGTGAAAGAAGTTGGCGGTCAGATTGCAGATGGGTTTAATAATTTATTGGATTCGTTTGGCAGGTAAGAATTAGAAAGGCTTGAGGCAGATTGTTGCTTCGAGCCTTTTTTGCTGGTAATCTTATATAAGTGAATACATAGTTGAAGGGGGAGTAATGATGGAGAGAATGGAACGAGATACGATTGGTGAGATTGCAGTTCCTGGGGACAAATTCTGGGGTGCACAAACAGAGCGGAGTAGACAGAATTTCAAAATTGGTGAGGAGAAAATGCCACGGGAAATTATTAAAGCGTTTGCTAGATTGAAAAAGGCGACGGCACGGAGCAATGCTGATTTAGGAAAGCTTGCGCAGGATAAGGCAGAGGCGATTGCGGCTGTGTGTGACCGTATTGTGACGGGAGAACTGGACGCGCATTTTCCGCTTGTGGTTTGGCAAACGGGGAGCGGGACGCAGTCGAATATGAACGTGAATGAGGTCGTTGCGTTTGTGGCGGACGCGAATGTGCATCCGAATGATGATGTGAATATGTCGCAAAGTTCGAATGATACGTTTCCGACAGCGATGCATATTGCGGCGTATGAGGTTATTGTAGAAGACTTGATGCCGGAATTGGTGGAGATGCGACGGGTACTTGTGGAGAAGAAGGAGAAATATTGGCGGATGGTGAAAATTGGCCGGACGCACTTGCAGGATGCCACACCTTTGACGTTAGGGCAGGAAATTAGCGGTTGGGAAAGTATGATTCGGCACGCGGAGAAATTTATTTTGGACAGTAGTGATAATTTGTTGGAACTGGCGATTGGTGGAACCGCGGTAGGTACGGGGTTGAATGCGACGGCGGACTTTGGCGAGCGGGTAGCGAAGCACCTAGAGACAGATACGGGATATGCGTTTCGTTCGGCGGAGAACAAGTTTTATGCGTTGACAAGCCATGGGGAACTTAATTTTGTGCACGGGGCACTGCGTTCTCTGGCTGCTGATTTGATGAAAATAGCGAATGATGTGCGATTTTTGGCAAGTGGGCCAAGAAGTGGGATTGGTGAATTGACGATTCCTGCAAATGAGCCGGGAAGTTCGATTATGCCTGGAAAGGTGAATCCGACGCAATGTGAGGCGTTAACGATGGTTGCGGCGCAAGTGATGGGCAATGATACGACGATAAATGTGGCGGCGAGCCAAGGAAATTTTGAATTGAATGTGTATAAGCCTGTGATTATTTATAATTTCTTACAGTCGGTGCGTTTGCTTGCGGATGGGATGCGGTCGTTCCGGATACATTGTTTGGAAGGCTTGGAAGCGAATGAGGATGCGATGCAAGAGCTGGTGGATCGTTCGCTGATGTTAGTAACTGCGCTGAACCCGCATATTGGCTATGAGAAAGCGGCTAAAATTGCGAAGACGGCATTTGCGGAAGATTTGTCGTTGAAAGAAGCGGCGATTCGTTCGGGGTTTGTGACGGCAGAGCAATTTGAGGCATGGATTGATCCTTTAGCGATGACGAATTTAGATGCTAAATAAGGTTCATACTTTAGGCTGAAATTCGGCTAGAAGCATTGTGTAATGCGGAGAAATGCCGTATGATGAATAGCACAATATGAAATATAGAAGGTGACCTTTTTTGGCAGGCTGGATGACGATTTTATTTATGGTAATTGTAGGTGCTTTTATCGGTGCAGCGACGAATTTTATTGCGATTCGGATGCTTTTTCGCCCGTTTAAAGCGAAATATATTGGCAAATGGCGCGTGCCGTTTACACCAGGTGTGATTCCGAAGCGCCGCGAAGAACTGGCTGAGAAAATTGGAGAAGTGGTTGCGAAGCATTTGCTGACGAATGAAGCGGTGCAGGCGAAGTTGTCTGAGGAAACCTTACGCGACGAGTTAATTGACACGGCGAACGACATGGTTCGTGAGAAATTAGCGATTGAAACAACGCCAAACGAGCTTTTGACAAAATGGGACATGAAGGATTTTGGTGATCAAGTTCATGAGAAATTCGCAACGGTTTTGCAAGGCCAGCTTGAACAATTTTTTGCAAAGCGGAATGGGCAGCCAGTGAAAATGGTCTTGCCAGAAGTCGTGAATCAAGAATTGGCTCGTAAAATTCCCGCAATGGCGAACCAAACATTGCAGAAAATTGCTTTTTTTACAGCAAGTGATGCTGGAAAATTGCAAATCAAATTGATGATTGAGCGGATTTTGGCGGAACATGGCAAGGTCGGCGGTATGGTTGGTTTATTTTTAAACAATGATACGTTTGTGATGCGGATGCAAAAGGAAGTCGTGAAGTTCATCGGAAAGCCTGAGACGGAGGCGGTTTTGACAGGATTGGTTATTTCGGAGTGGCAACAGTTTTCGGAGCGGTCGTTAGTAGATGTGGTGCCACCTGAAAAACAAGCGAAGTTCACGGAACAGGTTGTGGCAGAAGTGGTTCGGACTGTGCAACTGGAGAAATGGATGGATACACCGATTCAGGACTGGATACGCCAGTATGAGAAAGATATTTTGACCAAAGTTGTGCCGTTTTTGGTGGATGCTGTATTGAATTTTGCGAAGGAACATAGCGCGGATATTATGAAGCGGCTAGAAATTGGCAAGATGGTGCAGCATCAGATTGAGGCGTTTTCATTAGAGGAAGTGGAGCAGATTGTGCTGGATATTTCGGGCAAGGAATTGAAAATGATTACGTATCTTGGTGGTTTTTTAGGTGGTTTTATCGGGATATTGCAAGGAGTTATCGCTATTTTGTTTTAACCTTTGCCCTCGTTCTCAAAATTTGATATAGTGAGGGTGGAAGAAAATTTCGTACATTTGGAGGAACAATAAATGACTGTGAATATTTATGACATTGCAAACGATTTAGAAAGAGGGATTCGTGACACAGAACAATTCACGAATTTAAAACAAGCATACGCGGATGTAAATGCTGATCCAGAAGCAAAAACGAAATTTGATCGTTTCCGTAATGTGCAAGTAACAATCCAAGAAAAGCAAATGACTGGCCAAGAAATCGACCAAGAAACAATTGATTTGGCGCAAGAAGTTGCAGAAGAAGTACAAAGCAATAAAGCGATTGTTAATTTAATGGACAAAGAGCAAGCGATGAGCGTTATTATCAATGATTTGAATCGCATTATCATGACACCGCTACAAGAGCTTTACGATATTAAAGAAGACTAATCAGGAAAAAGCGCTAGATGAAGAGGGAATTCCCTACTTTGTCTAGCGCTTTTCTTTTGCTAAAATCTCGATTGCTTTTAGAGCCGCTGGTGTTGCATTCTTTTCAGTAAGAAGGTGCTTAGGAACCCACTGGAAATCGCGTTTCGTATCTGGTTCGGTTTGGAAAATGAGTGGCACGGCTTTTTCTGCCGCGAAGTCAACGTGCATGTAGAAAAGTGCCGTGATATGTTGCAAAATGCGTTTATCTAAAAAAGGATAGCCGACAAGAAAATCGTAGACGCCAAGGTTGGCCGTGATGTCTGGTTTGCCACCGATTTCTGCGATATTGCGCTTGAGGCAATCCATGAGTGTTTCGTCATCTAATAGTTTTCCTCCGGGTAAGTCCCATTTTTGTTGGTATGGTTCGGTTTTGCGTTGAATCATTAGTAATTTGCCGTTGTCTTCTGCAACGCCGTAAACACCGAAGCTGCGGTGCCAATTGCCCATGAGTATGACCTCCTAATTTTTGCTGTTATGTTTAGAATAGCATGTTTTGCTACATAATTGGAGGTTTTTTTGAAAATTTGTTCTTTTTGAAAGGGAAATCGTTGTGTTGCAGGGGCTTTCGAGGTATAATAGAACGTATATTCGTAATTTAAGGAGGGCTATACGTGATGAGAGAGGTTCGGTTTGTACATATGGCTGATTTGCATTTGGATAGCCCGTTTTTAGGGTTGCGTCATTTGCCGGATTCGGTGTTTGAGAAGTTGAAGAACAGTACATTTGTTTCTTTGGCGCGGGGAATAGATGTGGCGATTCGTGAGGCTGTTGATTTTGTGCTTATTGCTGGAGATATATATGATGAGGAAGACCAAAGTATTAAGGCTCAGGCGCGATTTTATAAAGAGATGGAGCGTTTGAATCAGGCTGGAATTCCGGTTTATATGATTCATGGAAATCATGATTATGTGGCGAAGTATCGGGATCGATTGCAGTTGCCTGAGAATGTGACGGTTTTTGATACGATGCTTGAAATGTATACGTTTGTGAGTCAGTCGGGCGTTCGCGTGAATCTGTATGGATTTAGTTACGGGGAACGGCATATTCGGGAAGCGATGTATCAGCAGTATAAGCGTCAAGGGGATGCAGATTTTCATATTGGCTTGTTACATGGTTCAGAGATGACGGGGAATGCGATGCAAGATGTGTATGCGCCGTTTAAGGTTAGCGATATGAAGCAGATGGATTATTGGGCTTTGGGACATATTCATTTACGACAAGTGTTGACAGAGGAGCCCATGATTTATTTCCCGGGAAATATTCAAGGAAGGCATCGTAAGGAGACTGGTGATAAGGGTCTGACGCTTGTGACATTACGGGAGACTGGAGCGGAATTGACGTTTGTCGAGACAGCGCCAATTATTTGGGAAGAAGTGATACTTGAAATCAGTGAGGACTTGGATTTTTCGAAGTTGTTTCAGTTGTCTTTGCATGCTGTGAAGGAAGCGGCGCGTATGGATAAGTCCGTGTTGCTTGGTTTGCATTTAGTGGCGCATGTGCCTTAAGTCTTGATGTGAAGCAGCGGATTGATAGTGGTGAATGGCTGGACATGTTGCAAGAGACGTGGATGGATGAGGCGAATTTTGTTTGGGTGACACGAGTTTCTTATGAGGCGCCTTTGCAGAATATGGATTGGTTGGCTTCTTCTGGTTTGGAGAACGAGTGGGAGCTTGCGAAGGGGTTGCTGAAGCAAGAAGAGGTGTTTTACCAAGCAACGGAGAGTTTGGTGGCAAATGGTGCGGCGAATCGCTTTTTGGAGGATTTGGAAGAGGCGGAACGTGAGGCGCTAGTTGAGGAGTCGGCGGAGTTACTGGAAAATATGCTGGAGCAGTTTAGAGGAGACCTCAAATGAGAATTAGTGGATTAGAAATTATCGGATATGGTAGATGGGAAAACAAGAAAATAACGGATTTGCATGATTTTCAATTGATTTTTGGGCAAAACGAGGCTGGGAAATCCACGATTATGGCATTTATTCATAGTATTTTATTTGGGTTTCCGACGAAGCAGCAGAGCTTGCCGAGGATGGAGCCGAAGAATAAAGGAGCGTATGGCGGCAAGCTAGAGTTGCAAGATGATGTGCGTGGGAAAGTGGTTGTGGAACGTCTTCGTGGAAAGGCAACGGGAGATGTGACGGTTTATTTTGAGGATGGTTCGACTGGCGCAGAGAGTGATTTGGAAGAATTGCTGGGTGGAATGGATCGAGCGCGTTTTCAGTCGATTTTTTCTTTTGATATTCATGGGTTGCAAAATGTGCAGAATTTGAAGGAAGTGGATTTTGAACGATATTTGTTAGCGACGGGGACGATTGGTTCGGATGTGTTGATTCGAGCGGAAGAGCGGTTGCAGAAACGCTTGGATGAATTGTTTAAGCCGAGTGGGAAGAATCCACAATTGAATAAGCAGTTGCAAGTGGTGAAGCAGGCATTTGCGACGTATCAAGACGGGAAGCAGCATAACCAGCAATATTTGCGAATTGTGGAGGATTTGGAGAAGGCAAAGCAAGGTGTGACAGATAATCTGGCGCAACGGCAGGAATTGCAGTTGGCGGTGGAATTCGGAGAGACTTTGCTTAAAGTTTGGCCGGTGTATGAGGAATGGCGCTTTTTGCAGGGACAGATAGAGCAGCTTGGAAGTTTGGCGTTTCCAGCGAATGGGATTGCGCGTTTGGAACATTTAGAGGCTCGCGAGAAGGAACTAGATGCGCAACTGATACAGTGGCAGGAACGCTTAATGCAATTGATGGAGCAACAAAGAGCGAGTGAATTTTGGAGTGACACGGATGCTGAGAGTGTAGACGCATTGCTTGAGACTTGGCCGCTTTTCCAGGAATGGCAGGAGCGATTGGCAGTGCTTGATAAAGAGATGCTTTATTTAGAAGACAAGGAGGCTAAACAGTTTGCAATGCTCGATGCTGTGAAGGTGATTCCTGAGGATGAGACGATTTTGGCGATGCGATTGGATGCTTCTGTGGATCAGGGGTTAGCGAAATTACAGCAGGAGGCAAAGGAACAAGCGCAGCAGTTGGCGAGTGAGGAGCAGGATCTTGCTTGGAAGAAACGTGAATTGGCGCAGTATCAAGAACAGTGTGAGGATTTGGAGCGGGATTTGTGGCCTTCGGCGAAATATCAGCAGGTGCAAAGGCAGGTGGAAGGACGGAATACGGGAGTGAAAGCGCCGATTCCAGTGGTGGCGTTGATGGGAACAGTGGCCTTTGTGCTGGTGCTTATTGTTGCTGGTTTTATGCAAAATGTGATTTTGTATGGATTAGCGGGATTGTTATTGATTGGTGCGATTCTTGCTTGGGTTGGCTTTGTTCGTTCGAAGGGGATGCAGAGTTCGACTGATCCGCTGGAGGTTGCGGCTTTCCTTGAACAGAAACAGGCACGTGCTGCGCTTAAGAAGAACTATGACAAAATGGATGATTTGGCGTTTCAAGTGGAGACTTTGGAGCAAAATCGGATACGATTACGTCAAAATCATGCGGGACTTGAGACGGAATGGCAAACGTATCGCGAGTTATTTGTTTTGCCGCAGGATTTTCCGAGTGAGCGTTTGGAGAGTGCGTTGTTTGCTTGGCGTGAAATTCAGCAAGTGCTGGAGAGCAAGCAGAAGGTCTGGCGGGATGTGCAAGTTTTGCGTCATAAGATGACGGATTGGAGCACGCGATTGGATGACTTGGTGGAGCGGTTAGGTATGGAATTGCTTGCGGAGGATGAACAGATTGCAACGCTTAAAATGAAGCAGCGGGCGCGAAAGAATTTTGTGGCGGAATTTGCGAAGTCGCAGGAGAAAGAGGAACAGTTGCGGAATCAAGTGGCGATTTTGGAACGGGAGAAGGCTGTTCTTGTGAAGGAACGGGCGGATTTGTTGGAAGTCGCGAATGCTGCGGATACGGAGTCTTTTCGAAAGAAAGGGATGCAAGTAGAAGAGCAGCGAGCTTGGCAGGAGCGGGTTGTGTTGCTTCGGGCGCAGTTGTCGGATGGGCATCTGGAGGCGCTTCGTGATGTGTCGCAAGAGGCGGATATTAGTGCTGGCGTGTTGGAGAAAAGGAATCGGTTGCGGGCGCTAGATGCGGAGTTAGATGGGTATCGCAAGACGATTGCGGAGAAAGAGCTGGCACGCGAGACGTTGGAGGAGGGTCAAAGCTTCTCGGACCGGATGCAACATTATTATTTGGAACGCGAAGTTTTTCAGGATATGGCGAAGGAATGGATGCGTGTGAAGCTTGCTAAAGAGATGGTGGGCACGATTATGCGCAAGTTGCAGGAAGAGAAGTTGCCGAAAGTGTTGGCGCGCGCGACGCATTTCTTTCAGATGTTATCGAAGAAGAACTATGTGCAGGTGCGGTTTGCGGAGAATCGGCTGCAGGTGGAAAGGCGAGATGGTTTGCGGTTTTTCCCAGAAGAGTTGAGTCAGGCGACGAAGGAACAATTGTATTTGGCGATTCGGTTTGCGATGATTCAGATGTTGCACGGGACGCAGCGTTTGCCGATTATTATTGATGATAGTTTTGTGAATTTTGATGAGGAGCGATTGGAGGAAATTATGTTATTGTTGCAGGAAATTAGACATGAAAATCAGGTGTTATTTTTTACGTGTCATAAGCAACTTAGTAAATATTTTTCCAAGGAAGCGCAACACATGCTATACTAAAGGAGAAGTTTGAAAGCCAATATTGGATCAGAGAAAGTAGGCGATACGAAGATGGACAAGAAGTTGTTGGATTATGAAGTTGGTGAAGGACTGGATTTGTTTCTGCTAATTAAGTCTAGCACGAGAGGGATTGCGAGTAACGGCAAACCGTTCTTATCGTTGGTATTGCAGGATAAATCGGGTGAATTGGAAGCGAAATTATGGGATATTTCGGATAGCGATGAGGAAAGTTATGCAAGCCAAAATATCGTCAATATTGTTGGCGAAGTACAGAATTATCGTGGTAGAAAGCAATTGAAAATTCGTCAAATTAGACAGTCAACGGGAATTGATGGTGTGAGTATCGGTCAATTTATGGAGACTGCGCCGATTGATAAGAATGAGATGAGCGAAGAGATTACACAATATATTTTCGAGATGCAAAATGCGAATTTACAACGGATTACGCGTTCTCTTTTGAAGAAATATCAGGATGCATTTTTCGATTATCCAGCGGCTGTGCGCCACCATCATGAGTTTGTTTCAGGGCTTAGTTTCCATGTTGTGTCGATGTTGCGACTTGCGAAGGCGATTGCAGATTTATATCCAACCGTGAATCGTGATTTGTTGTACGCGGGTGTTATTTTACATGACCTTGGAAAAGTGATTGAGCTATCAGGCCCGATTTCGACTACATATACATTGGAGGGCAACTTGATTGGGCATATTTCGATTGTAGTGGAAGAAGTGAGCAAGATGGCGGATGAGCTTGGAATTGATGGGGAAGAAGTGGTGATACTAAAACACGTGCTTTTGAGCCATCATGGGAAAGGTGAATGGGGGAGCCCGAAACCACCGCTTGTGCGTGAAGCGGAAATTTTGCATCAGATTGATTTGATGGATGCGACGATGAATATGATGGATAAAGCGCTTCGTCATACGAAACCGGGCGAATTTACCGAGCGCGTGTTTGGACTTGATAATCGTGCGTTTTATAATCCGAAGTTTTAATTTAGTGTAAGAGCATTTTTTATGTTAAAATGATATTCCCCTAAAGTTGGAGTAGTGATTCTAATTTTAGGGGTGTTTCTATCTGCTGAGAATGAAGCGAGCTTCTAGGGATGGGGTGCAAATGACATTGAATGTGGTAAAATCGTATTTTTTGCTGCGAACAAAGGTGATTTTAAGTTACAGAATGACAGCGCTTTCTGGTTTTGTGACGCAGATTATTTTTGCGTTGTTTAAAATTTTTTATTATGTATGCTTTTATTGCGTCAAATCCAACTGATTCGCCAATGACACTCGGTGCGACGATAACATACATATGGATTACGCAAATCTTTTTTTCGATTATTCCTTGGAATGTGAACTGGGATGAAATGAATGCGATTACTTCGGGAAATATTGTGTACGAGCTAGCGAAGCCGATTGATTTATTTCCGTTGTTTTTCTCAAAAACGCTAGCTTGGCGATTTGGTTCAAGCATTGTTCGGGTTGTGCCGATTGTGTTGTTTAATCTTATTGTTTTTCCGATGTTTGGTTTTCAAGAGTATGCGCTGAAAATACCTGATGGGAAGTATGTTTTGTTCTTTTTGTGTAGTATATTTTTGGCGTATATATTGAGCAGTATGATTACGGTGTTTCTGTATTCTATCACGCTGTACACGATTGATGCGTCTAATTTTCTTCGGGATTATTAATTCTGTTGCTTTTGTGCTTTCAGGGACAATAATTCCACTTGGTTTCTTTCCAGAAATATTTCAAAAAATCCTTATCTTGCAGCCATTTAAAGGTATTATTGATACGCCAGCGATGATTTTTACGCAGCAATACACGAATTTGCAAAGTTTGGGATTTATGTTGCTACAAGTTGCTTGGATTGTTATTTTTTATTTTGTGAATGAGCTTGTTTTTAAAATTGGAATAAAGAAAATCGAGATTCAAGGAGGCTAGCTAGATGTCCAGTGTGCAGTTATATTTTAAAATTATCAAAACACAAATAAAGGCGCAGCTAGAATATCAAACCAACGCGATTCTTGGTTTTGTGAACCAGTTTATTGTTATCTTTTTTGAATTTATTGCGGTTTGGTCTTTGCTAGATCGTTTTGGTGGGATTGACGGCTGGACATTGGGGGAAGTGTTTTTGACGTATGGGATTGTCAATTTTTCGTTTTCTATGGCGGAGGTGACGATGCGGGGATTTGAGTCGAATATGGCTTCTTTGATACGAAATGGGGATTATGATCGGTATTTGCTCAGACCACGAAATACGATTATGCAGATTAGTGCTTTTAGCTTTCAGTTTATTCGATTGGGACGAGCTTTTCAATCGGTGCTTGTTTTGGCGGTGGGGATTTATTTAAATCTTCATGTTTTTGACTGGCAAACGGTGTTTTTGCTTATGTTTACGTTAATTGGGGGCATATTATTATATTTGTCGCTGTATATACTTATTGGTATCATGTCGTTCCGATTTCTACAGAATACAGAATTTATGAGTATTTTTATTCAAGGAAGTGTATCCACAATGCAATATCCTAAGACGATATTTCCAAAATGGATTCAAAACTTGTTCACGTATATTCTTCCGGTCACTGCGATAACTTACTATCCGCTAGCTACGATTTTTTCCAAAACTACAGGTATCCAGTACATAGCGGGATATTTGTCTCCAGTTGTTTTGCTTTATTTTGTTCGGCATTGTTGTTTTACTATTTCATCGGGTGGAGAGACGATATATTTCAAGTGGGAGTTAGCATAAGGAGGGATTTGCGATGACTTTTATTTCAGTCAGGAATTTAAGCAAGGATTATAAAGTTTACAAAAGTGAAGGCAATACGTTTCTTAATTTATTTAAAAAGAGGGATTACAAGATCATTCATGCTGTGAAAAATTTAAGTTTTGACGTAAAGAAAGGCGATATTATTGGCTATATCGGGCCAAATGGTGCTGGGAAAAGTACAACGATTAAGTTGCTGGCGGGTATTTTATATCCTGATAGCGGTACATGTATTGTGGGTGAGAAGAGTCCATGGGTAGATAGGAAGAAATATGTGAGGGATATTGGGGTCATGTTTGGCCAAAGGTCGCAATTAACATGGGATTTACCAGTGAAGGATTCGTACGATTTGCTACGAGATATATATAATTTGACGGAAGAGGATTATATACGAACGCTTGCTAATTTGGTAAAGAAATTAAATTTAGAGGAGTTGCTTCACGTTCCTGTTAGACAATTGAGTTTAGGACAAAAAGTTCGGTGTGAATTGGTTGCTACATTTCTTCATGAACCAAAGCTAGTTTTTCTGGATGAGCCGACGATTGGGATTGATATTGAGATAAAGCGGGAATTTCACAAATTTGTGAAGGAGATTAATCAGGAGTTAGGTACGACAATATTTATTACGACGCATGATTTGGATGATATAAAATCATTGTGTAACCGCCTACTAATCATCAATAAAGGGGAAATTTTCTTTAATGGGACATTGGAGAAGTTGTTTACTGAATTTTATATAGAAGAAAAGATTTTTGTGGAATTACTGACGGGGACAACATATCGTTTACCAGAAAATGTAAAAATTATTGAGGAAGAGGGGAATCGGCTTGTTGTTAGCGTTAGCGAGAAGGGTATGACTGGGAAAATAGTAAAAGAAATTGTGCAAAACAACGCGGTGGTCAATATTTATCCAGAGCAAAATAAAATTGAGGATATTATTCTAAACATCTATGCACAAATGAAAAAATAAAAAAGGGATGGTGTGATTTCACGCCATCCTCAAACTTTATAATTTCCCATTTAAAAACTGTGCTTCACCTAATCCAAAACTCCAATCAGCGTCAGTGTTTTCCGTAATTGAAATCATAAGATCTGTAGGTGCGATGCCACAATTGGCGGCCAAACGTTCAGCCGTAAGAGAATACAAGCGTTGTTTTTGATCTGCGGTTCGATTTTTGCTGACAATGTTAAGTAGGACGAATTGGTTGGTTCGTGGAAATCCGAGTCCGGTGTCTTCGATAATCATTTCGTATGGTTCGTGTTGGTGTACGACTTGGTAGCGGTCGCTTGCTGGGACATCGAAGGCTTCAATCATGGCTTCGTGCGCTGTGTCTACGAGTTTTTTTACTTCTTCGGGTGTTCGTCCTTTGATGATGTCGAATCGTAATAAGGGCATGAAAATAACTCCTTTATAGTAGATTTGGGTCGGCAATCGTGATGTTGTTTTCGGTGCAAAATGTGGTGTATTCATCGCTGAGCGGTTGTTCGGTAACGATGGTGGACACGTCTTTTAGTGGACAATAGGTAAGTAAGGTTGACTTATTATACTTCGAGTGATCGGCGAGCAGAAAGATGTCTTCGGCGGTTGCTACGATGCGCTTCTTAATTTCGTACTCGAGTAAGTCAGAATTCGTTAAGCCATGCGAAATCGAGACACCAGTTGCTGCCATGAAGGCTTTGTTTACATTGTATTTGTCAATCGTGTTGGAGTCGTCTGTGCCGACAAAGGACTTCGTGTTGCGCTTGTAGTTGTTGCCAATAATAATCAATGTAATGTTATCCATCAGCGCCGCGCCATTAATAATATCCAAACTATTTGTCAAAAGCGTCAAGTTTATATGCTTCGGCAAAAATTCAATAATGTTACGTGTCGTTGTTCCTGAATCAATAAAAATAATTTCGTCTTCTTCAATAAAAGTTGCGGCAATCTGCCCAATTGTGCGTTTTTCTTCTTGGTTGGCGTGATCGCGGTTCTCAAAAGGGACAAGACGGTCTGTTACGCTTCGTACGCCGCCGTAGACTTTTTGAATGGTGCCTTTTTCGAGAATTTTGGTAATATCACGACGAATCGTATTTTTGGAAACTTGGAAGTGGTCGCATAATTCGTCTAGTGATGCGGTGCCTTTTTCTTGAATGAATTCCTCCACGAGTTGTAGTCGTTTCTCCTTCATAAAACATTCTCCTATCCATCGATATCTTGCCTAAATCGTAACATATATCCAAAAGTTAATCAACATATAACAATTTTGAGCCTTAGATGGGCTTTTTTTTGTGCCTTTTGAGCGTTTTTAGAGTAGATTTTAGAAAAAGATGATGTTTTTATGATTGACATTTACTCATTGGAGAGATAGAATGTAATCAAGATGTTACCAAGAGGTGACTGAATGACGGTTATCTTTAGGTTATATATTTTTTTGAAATAGTGAAAGCGTTTATATATGAAGGAGGAGCTAGGATGGTAAGAAAGTTGAGAAACTTTATTGATGGAAAATGGGTAGATAGTGCGACGACAGTTTATGAGGATGTGTATAATCCGGCAACGAAGGAAGTTGTGGCGCAGGTGCCGATTTCGACGCGGGCGGATTTTGATTATGCGGCAGGTGTGGCGGCGAAAGCTTTTCAGAAATGGCGAGATGTGGCGGTGCCAAGACGGGCGCGGATTTTATTTAATTATCAGCAATTGTTACTTAAAAATAAAGAGGAATTGGCGCGTTTGATTACGATTGAGAATGGAAAGAACTTAACGGAGGCACTTGGTGAGGTGCAGCGCGGGATTGAGAATGTGGAATTTGCGGCTGGAGCGCCGACTTTGATGATGGGGGATTCGCTTGCTTCGATTGCAACGGATGTTGAGGCGACGAATTATCGTTACCCGATTGGTGTTGTTGGCGGGATTGCGCCGTTTAATTTTCCGATGATGGTGCCGTGTTGGATGTTCCCAATGGCAATTGCGCTTGGAAACACGTTTATTTTGAAGCCTTCGGAACGGACGCCACTTTTGACGGAGAAAATCGTGGAGTTGTTTACGGAAGCGGGATTGCCTGATGGTGTTTTCAATGTCGTTTATGGTGCGCATGATGTGGTGAACGGCATTTTAGAGCATCCGGAAATTAAAGCGGTTTCGTTTGTTGGTTCTAAACCGGTCGGCGAATATGTTTTCAAAAAAGGCAGCGAGAATTTGAAGCGGGTACAAGCTTTGACGGGAGCGAAAAATCATACGATTGTGCTTGCGGATGCGAATCTGGATGATGCGCTAACGAATATTATTGCGGCGGCCTTTGGTTCTGCTGGTGAGCGGTGTATGGCTTGTGCGGTTGTGACGGTGGAAGAGGCGATTGCGGATGAATTTATCGCGAAATTAAAAGAGCGTGCGAGTCAGATTAAGATTGGAAACGGCTTGGATGATGGCGTCTTTTTAGGACCGGTGATTCGGGCGGAGAACAAGGAGCGAACGCTTGCTTATATCGACAAAGGAATCGCAGAAGGCGCCAATTTGGTGTACGATGGACGTAGTGATGCGCTGGATGATGGTTATTTTGTGGGGCCGACGATTTTTGATGGTGTGACAACGGATATGACGATTTGGAAAGAGGAGATTTTTGCGCCAGTATTGTCGGTGATTCGTGTGAAAAACTTGAAAGAAGGGGTTGAAATTGCGAATCAGTCGGAATTTGCGAATGGGGCGTGTCTATTTTCCACAAATGCGTCGGCTATTCGATATTTCCGTGAGAATATTGATGCGGGAATGCTTGGTGTGAATCTTGGTGTGCCTGCTCCGATGGCATTTTTCCCGTTTTCTGGGTGGAAGTCTTCGTTCTACGGGACGCTTCACGCGAATGGCAAGGACAGCGTGGATTTCTATACGCGTAAAAAAGTCGTCACAGCGCGCTATCCAAAACCGAATTTTGAGTAAGAAGGAGATGTAACTGGAATGGGAAAACTACTGCAAAAACCAAAAGTGACGGAAAAAATCGTGCAGGAAGTAGCGATTGGTGGGGATTCTCCGCTGAAATATGTGGCCTTTAAAATGGTGGATTTGAAAAAAGGAGACGTCTATGAGGAAGTGCTAGGCAAGTTGGAAGTGTGTGTCGTGGCGCTTACGGGACGGATTACGGTAACAGATTTTTCGCAGACGTTTATGAATATTGGGCGTCGGGCTAGTGTTTTTGAAAAGATTCCGACAGATAGTGTGTATATTTCAAATGATACTTCTTTTCGTGTGATAGCGGAGTCGGATGGGGTGCGTGTGGCGTTGTGCTATGCGCCTTCTGATAATAAGTTGCCAACTGTACTGATTTCTGCGGAGGACAATTCGACGGAACAGCGCGGGAAATATAGTAATCAGCGGATGGTGCATAATATTTTGCCTGATTCTGTAGATACGGCGAACAGTTTGTTGGTTGTGGAAGTGTATACGGAAGGTGGTAATTGGTCGAGTTATCCGCCGCATAAGCATGATCAGGAGAATTTGCCGGCGGAATCGTATTTGGAAGAATCGTATTATCATGAGATGAATCCGGAGCAAGGTTTTGTTTTTCAGCGGGTCTATACGGACGATCGGTCGATTGATGAGACGATGACGGTGGAAAATCGGGATGTCGTGCTTGTTCCAGCAGGCTATCATCCGGTTGGCGTGCCTGATGGCTATACGTCTTATTATTTGAATGTGATGGCTGGGCCAGTGCGGACTTGGAATTTTCATAATGATCCGGCACACGAGTGGATTTTAAATCGAAAATGAGGAGCGAGAGAAAATGAAGTATGCCTTTAATGAAACGAAGAAATATGATGTGATTGCTGTTGGACGCGCGTGCATTGACTTGAATGCAGTGGAATATAATCGCCCGATGGAAGACACGATGACGTTTTCAAAATATGTCGGCGGATCTCCTGCGAATATCGCGATTGGGATGTCGAAACTGGGCTTACATGTTGGTTTTATCGGCAAAATTCCAGATGATCAGCATGGCCGTTTTATTACGAACTATATGAAAAATGTGGGCGTGGACACGTCGGAAATGATTGTAGATACGGAAGGCCACAAAACTGGTCTTGCTTTTACGGAAATTAAAAGTCCTGAGGAATGCAGTATTTTGATGTATCGTGATCAGGTGGCGGATCTTTATTTACAACCAGATGAGATTAACGAAGCTTATTTGAAAGAGACGAAAACGTTGGTAATTTCTGGGACTGCGCTCGCACAAAGCCCTTCACGGGAAGCGATTTTAAAAGCGGTGCAGCTCGCGCATAAGCATGATGTGACGATTGTTTTTGAATTGGATTATCGGCCGTATACGTGGAAATCGACGGAGGAGACGGCGGTTTATTATCGGTTAGTGGCGGAACAGGCGAATCTCGTTATTGGTACGCGTGATGAGTTTGATATGTTGGAAAATCAGGTTGGGGGCAAGAATGATGAAACGGTGGCGGCTTTGTTCGCGCACACGCCGGATTTGATTGTTATTAAGCACGGTGTGGAAGGTTCGTATGCGTATACGAAATCAGGCGAAGTTTTCCGCGGTAAAGCGTATATGACGAAGGTTTTAAAAAACTTTTGGGGCTGGTGATTCTTATGCTTCGGCGTTCTTGTATGCGCTCTTAAAAGGTGAGACAATTGAGACGGCGCTGAAATTCGGAAGTGCTTCGGCATCGATTGTGGTTAGCAAACACAGTTCATCTGAGGCGATGCCAACGGTTGCGGAAATTGAAAATCTAATTGCAGCACAAGTTTAAAAAGAGAAGGTGGAGTGAACGATGGGAACGATTCGCCTAACGACGGCACAAGCATTAATCAAGTTTTTAAATCAGCAATACGTAGCGATTGATGGTCATATTACGCCATTTGTTGCGGGATTGTTTAACGTTTTTGGTCACGGGAATGTGGTCGGAATCGGGCAAGCTTTGGAAGAGGACGCAGGGCATTTGAACGTCATTCAAGGCAAAAATGAGCAGGGCATGGCGCACGCGGCGATTGCTTTTGCGAAACAGAATTTACGGAAGCAGATTTACGCGGTTTCGACTTCGGCAGGGCCTGGTGCAGCGAACTTAGTGGCGGCGGCTGGGACGGCGTTTGCGAATAATATTCCGGTACTGCTTTTGCCAGCAGATACGTTTGCGACGCGGCAACCGGATCCGGTTTTGCAACAATTGGAGCAGGATTATAGTGCGGCGGTGACGACGAATGATGCATTGAAACCGGTTTCGCGATATTGGGATCGGATTACGCGTCCAGAGCAGTTGATGAGTAGCTTGTTGCGAGCTTTTGAAGTGATGACAAATCCAGCGACGGCGGGGCCTGCGACGGTTTGTATTTCGCAAGATACGGAAGGTGAGGCGTATGATTTTGATGAGGCGTTTTTTGAGAAGCGGATTCATTATATCGATCGCAAATTGCCGACGGAACGCGAGTTAGATGGTGCGGTGGAACGTATTACGGAAAGTAAGCACCCAGTTATTATTGTTGGCGGTGGCGCGCGTTATTCGGAGGCTCGGGAAGCTTTGATGGCGATCTCAGAACAGCATAATATCCCGCTAGTTGAGACGCATGCTGGGAAATCAACGGTGGAATTTCAATTCAAAAATAATCTTGGCGGGACGGGGATTCTAGGAACGAGTGCGGCGAATGCAGTGATTCGTAATGCGGATTTGGTTATCGGCATCGGCACGCGGTACACGGATTTTACAACGTCGTCTAAAACGGCATTCAATTGGGAGGAAACACGATTTTTAAACATCAATGTCAGTCGTCCGCAAGCTTATAAACTAGATGCTTTCCAAGTAGTCGCGGATGCAAGAGCAACGCTAGAACTTCTAGCTGACCGTCTTGATGATTACAAAACGGCTTACGGTTCCGAACTAGAGCGACTAAAAACAGAATGGCTGACAGAGCGCGAGCGTTTGGCGAATGTGACGTTTGACCGCACTAATTTTAATCCGGAAATTAAAGGACAGTTTACCCAAGAAATTTTCAATGAATATGCGGATGCGCTAAACACGGAATTATCGCAAACAGCGGCCTTTTTAGCAATCAATGATGTTGTTGCCGAAGATAGTATCGTTGTTGGGGCGGCGGGCTCGTTACCAGGCGATTTACAGCGACTTTGGAATCCGGCTGTGCCAAACACGTATCATTTAGAATACGGCTATTCCTGCATGGGCTATGAGATTTCGGGCTCCCTCGGTGCAAAACTGGCGGCGCCAAACCAAGAAGTTTTTGCGATGGCGGGTGATGGTAGTTTCTTAATGCTACATTCGGAGTTCATTACCGCACTGCAATACAACCATAAAATCAATATTTTGCTATTCGACAATTCCGGTTTTGGCTGTATTAACAACTTGCAAATGGAACATGGCAGCGACAGCTATTTCTGCGAATTTAGAACGACGGACAACCAAATTATGAACATCGATTATGCCAAAGTAGCAGAAGGATATGGCGCCAAAACCTACCGTGCCAACACGATTCCAGAATTAAAAGCAGCATTAGAAGACGCTAAAAAACAACAAGTTTCCACACTTATCGAAATGAAAGTATTACCAAAAACAATGTCTGACGGTTACGAAGCATGGTGGCATGTTGGCGTATCAGAAGTTTCCACGAAAGCAAGTATTCAAAAAGCGCATGAAGCAATCGTAAACAAATTGGAGAGAGCTAGAAAATACTAAACATAGGGGGTATTTGATAATGAGTTCTACTACTATTTCATGGGGAATTGCACCAATTGGTTGGCGTAACGATGATATACCAGAAATCGGCGCCGGAAACACACTCCAGCATTTACTTAGTGACATTGTTGTTGCTGGTTTTGCGGGAACGGAAGTTGGTGGCTTTTTCCCAGATGCCAAAACGCTGAATAAGGAACTCGCGCTTCGCAATTTAAGAATCGCAGGGCAATGGTTTAGCAGTTTCATTATTCGAGATGGAATCGAGGCATCTAAACAAGCATTTCGGAAGCACTGCACGTATTTACACGAAGTGAACGCCGATGTCGCAGTTATCTCTGAACAGACCTACAGCATTCAAGGAACAACGAAAAATGTTTTCACAGAAAAACCGCATTTCACGGCCCAGGAATGGGAACTCTTGTGTGACGGATTGAATCAGCTTGGCGTGATTGCCACGGAATTTGATTTGAAGTTAGTGTACCATCACCATTTAGGAACGGGTGTTGAGACGCTAGCTGAGGTCGACCGCTTAATGACGGGGACAAACCCGGCTCACGTTCACTTGTTGTACGACACAGGTCATATTTTTGTGGCAGAAGGTGAATACATGCCACTGCTTGAAAAACATATAGATCGCATTGCGCATGTCCATTTTAAAGATGTCCGTAAAGACGTGATGGAGACGTGCAAACAAGATGGGCTTTCCTTTTTGCAATCGTTTTTAAAAGGGATGTTTACTGTTCCTGGCGATGGGTGCATTGATTTCACAAAAGTATATGAGCAACTGTTGGTGCATGGTTATCAAGGTTGGATTGTTATCGAGGCCGAGCAAGATCCGGCGCTTGCCAATCCATTGGAATACGCTTTAATGGCTAGAAAATATATAGACGAAAACTTACTACACGTAGGGGAGCGATTGGTATGAAGCAAGTTGAGCCAGACGGGACAGAGTTAGTGATGGAAAGCACGCCAGCTAGTAAACGAACGCCAAAAGCTTATTTACGTTTAATCACAATCATTTCAACATTCGGTGGTTTGCTTTTTGGGTATGATACGGGGGTTATTAACGGGGCACTTCCTTACATGTCTAAAGCAGGACAACTGAACTTAACGCCAGCTGGAGAAGGGATTGTCGCCAGTTCCTTATTATTCGGAGCTGCATTTGGAGCCGTGTTCGGCGGAAGATTATCAGATCGTAACGGCCGTCGCAAAAATTTGTTAATGCTCGCAGTTGTTTTTTTCGTGGCAACGCTTGGTTGTACGTTCGCACCAAACATGGCTGTCATGGTAGTTTTCCGCATTATTTTAGGGCTTGCAGTCGGCGGGGCTTCGGTTACCGTACCGACATACTTAGCGGAAATGTCACCAACAGAAAGACGCGGTCGAATGGTGACACAAAATGAATTAATGATCGTAACAGGGCAATTATTAGCCTTCACATTCAACGCCATTATCGGCACAACACTTGGCGAAGATGGCAACGTTTGGCGCTACATGCTCGTGATTGCGACCATTCCAGCTGTCGTTCTATGGTTCGGCATGCTTATCTTACCAGAAAGCCCGCGCTGGCTCGCTTCCAAAGGCAAAATTGGCGATGCGTTACGTGTGTTACAACAAATCCGGGAGCAAAATGTAGCGGAGGTAGAACTAACTGAAATAAAAGATAATATCACCGCAGAAGCAGCGCTCGACAAAGCAACATTTAAAGACTTAAGTGTCAAATGGGTACGCCGAATCTTGTTTATCGGCCTTGGTATTGCGGTTGTCCAGCAAATCACTGGCGTTAACTCGATTATGTATTATGGTACTGAAATATTACGCGACGCAGGATTTGGAACGGAAGCGGCTTTAATCGGAAATATTGCGAACGGTGTCATTTCAGTGCTCGCCACATTTGTCGGCATCTACTTACTCGGAAAAGTAGGACGGCGGCCAATGTTGATTACCGGGTTAATTGGAACGACAAGTGCGCTACTTTTGATTGGGATTTTATCGATGCTACTTCAAGGAACCGAAGCGCTACCATATGTTGTGTTAAGTTTAACCGTTACTTTTTTAGCTTTCCAACAAGGTGCGATTTCACCGGTTACTTGGTTGATGCTATCCGAAATTTTCCCTCAAAGGTTACGCGGAATCGGTATGGGAACGACGGTATTTTGCCTATGGATTACGAATTTCCTTGTAGGATTTTCATTCCCAATTTTGCTGGCGCATGTTGGTTTATCAATCACATTTTTCATGTTCGCGGTGCTCGGTGTTTTTGCGATTCTATTCGTTAAAAAATACTTGCCAGAAACAAAAGGCCACTCGCTAGAACAGATCGAGTATTACTTCCGAAATTATATGAAGTTCAAATAAATGTAAGCGTTATAAAATAAGGAGGAATTGACAATGAATTTACGATTTGGAGTTATTGGAACAGGTGCGATTGGACGAGAACATATTAAACGGATTAGCCAAACACTGGCAGGCGCAGAAGTCGTTGCGGTGACAGACGTTAACCAAGAGGCCGCAAAACAAGTCGTGGCTGATTTCAAGCTAAATGCGAACGTGTATCCAGATGACAAAGCGCTCATCGCTGCAAAAGAAGTTGACGCTATCCTCGTTTCCAGTTGGGGGCCAGCACATGAAGCAAGCGTCCTCGCAGGAATCGAAGCTGGAAAATATATTTTCTGTGAAAAACCATTGGCTACAACTGCAGAAGGAGCACGTCGCATTGTGGATGCCGAAATCAAACATGGCAAACGCCTGGTCCAAGTGGGTTTTATGCGCCGTTACGATTATGGTTACGTCAAATTAAAAGAAGCAATTGAAAACGGAGCAATCGGTGAGCCGCTCATGATTCACGCTGCCCATCGCAATCCGACCGTTCCAGAAACCTACTCCACAGACATGGCAATCACAGATACGTTGATTCATGAAATTGACGCCTTACATTGGCTTGTAAACGACGATTATGCAAGCGTCCAAGTCATCTATCCGAAGAAAACGAAAAATGCGCTACCACACCTTCGCGATCCACAACTTGTGATTATCGAAACGAAAGGCGGTATCTCTATTACGGTAGAAATTTTCGTGAATTGTCGTTACGGTTATGATATTCAATGCGAGGTCGTTGGTGAAGAAGGTATCGTGAAGCTTCCTGAGTTCTCCAACATCGTCACACGCAAAAGTGGCAAGCTCAGCCAAGATATTCTAATGGATTGGAAAGACCGTTTCATCGACGCTTATGATGTCGAAATTCAAGATTTCATCGATTCTATTAGCAAAACGGGCGAACCAAAAGGTCCAACATCGTGGGACGGCTATATTGCCTCTGTAACTGCAGCAGCATGTGTCAAAGCCCAAGAATCTGGCGTAACCGAAGCAATCGAATTAGACGAACGACCAACATTCTACGAAGAAGGAGCGAAAACCAATGAAGTTAGCGCTTGATCCCAGCATGTTTCGCGACAATATGAGTCTCGAACAAATGATTTACAAAACCGCCGAACTCGGCTACAAATACATCGAACTCAGCCCACGCGAGGACTTTTGCCCATTTTACAAATATCCTAAAGTCGATAAGGCAAAAATTAAACTTGTGAAAAAATGCTTGCGCGACACGGGCCTTGAAATTTCGTCCTTGTTGCCGTTATACAATTGGGCTGGCCCTGACGAAGACCGCCGCGTGGCAGCCGTTCGCAATTGGAAGCGAGCCATCGAAATCGCCGTCGAACTGGATGTCGACCTTATGAACAGCGAATTCAGCGGTACTAAATATAATCCAGTCGTTTGCGAAGAGAAGTTCGTCAAATCGATGGATGAACTCATGCCGGTTTTCGAGAAAGAAGGTGTGCGTCTGAATTTGCAGGCCCATCCACTGGATTTTATTGAAACAAACACAGGTGCCATCGATATGATTCGCGCGCTCGATAAAGATTGGATTAAACTCGTTTACTCGACGGCGCACACGTTCTTTTACGACGACGGAATCGGTGACGTTGGCAAAATGTTTGACGAAGCGGGCGATTTACTCGACCATGTCTTGTTTGCCGATACATTTAACCACAAAGCCGCTTATGGTCTGCGTTACATCGTTAACCCACCAGATGCCGAAGTGACGATTCACCAACATTTGAACATCGGAGAAGGCGAAGTCGATTTTGACACCATTTTTCGCAAAATGCGCGAGATGAAATTTGACGGAATCGCGACAAATGCCGTTTTTGCTTGGGTAGATAAAGCCGAAGAATCCAGTAATTTCATGCTCCAAACAATGAAAAAAGGGCTCGGCCTGAACGAATAAAGAAAAGAGGGACACGACATGAAGCTATGTTTCAACGAAGCAACCACACTTGAAAATTCCAATTTAGAAAAAGATCTTACAATTTGCGAGCAAAACGGTTATGACTACATCGAAATTCGCACCATGGACAAACTTCCAGAGTACTTAAAAACGCATACACTAGACGATTTAGCGACCTATTTCCAGGACCATCACATCAAACCACTAGCACTTAACGCCCTGGTTTTCTTCAATAATCGCGATGAGGCAGGGCATGCCGCTATCATCCGAGAATTCCAAGAAATGATGCACATCTGCGATAAAATCGACGCCAAATATGTCGTTGCCGTCCCACTTGTCACAACGGAGAAAATCCTTAAAAAAGACATCAAGCAAAGCTGCATCGAGGTACTCCAAGAACTGTCCAATATTGCAGAAAGTCACGGCGTAAAAATTGCTTTGGAATTCGTCGGTCACCCAGAATGCACCGTCAATACATTCGAAGACGCCTACGACATCGTTCAAGCAGTCAATCGCGATAACGTCGGACTCGTATTTGATTCCTTCCATTTTCACGCAATGGGCTCCAATATCGAAAACTTAAAAAACGCAGACGGCTCCAAAATCTTCATTTTTCACATCGATGACACCGAAGATTTCCAAATCGGTCTACTAACCGATGACGACCGCGTATGGCCAGGACACGGCGCGATTGATCTCGAGGCTCACATCACGACACTAAAACAAATCGGCTACTCCGACGTCGTTTCCGTGGAACTTTTCCGACCAGAGTATTATCAATTAACACCCGAAGAAACTATCGAAAAAGCAAAAACAACCACATTAGAAGTCATTTCGAAATATTATTAAGCGCAAATCCACGAGTGGCAGCTAAAACTCGTGGATTCTGCTATTTATAAAAGGAGGTACCATTATATGCTAGTAACACTAAATGAAGTATTACAAAAAGCACACACAGAAAAATACGCCGTTGGGCAGTTCAATATAAACGGCTTGCATTGGATTCAAGCTATCCTCATAGCTGCCGAAAAAGAACAAGCACCAGTCATCGTCGCTTCATCCGACCGAATGGTAGACTTCCTTGGCGGCTTCCAAACAATCACATCTATGGTCAAAAACCTCATCGTAGAACACCAAATTACCGTTCCCGTCGTACTCCACCTAGACCACGGCTTAACAGTCAAACGTTGCAAACAAGCCGTCGACGCAGGCTACACATCCGTCATGTTCGACGGCTCCAAATACCCAATCGCAGAAAATATCCGTCTCACCAAAGAAGTTACCGATTACGCCCACGCACGCGGCGTCAATGTCGAAGCAGAAGTCGGAACCGTTGGTGGAAACGAAGACGGCATCATCGCTAACATCAACTACGCCAGCCTAGAAGAATGCATCGCGCTCGTCCAAGCAACCAACATCGATGCCCTAGCCGCTGCACTAGGCTCCGTTCATGGCAATTACAAGGGTGAGCCCGTTCTAGGCTTCCAAGAAATGGCCGCTATCCAGGAATCCGTCTCGATTCCACTCGTCCTTCACGGCGCATCCGGCATCCCAAAACACCAACTCGACCAGGCCATCACACTTGGACACGCCAAAATCAATGTCAATACCGAATCCAATAAAGCTTGGCTTGCTGCCATCCGTCACGCACTCACATCCAACCCAACCACACCACGAACCCCAAGTCATATTAGAACCAGCTCGCGAAGCCATCATTCAAACCGTCCAATCCAAAATCCGCGAATTTGGTTCGGCAGGCAAAGCCATAGCACTCACTTAATTTTTGAATCCTCTTACTAATCTTGCTATACTAAACAAGCAATCAAAACACAATAGAAAAGAAGGAA
>NZ_AODL01000038.1 GCF_000525995.1 Paenilisteria riparia FSL S10-1204
ATGAAAAAATTACTAGCAGTTTCCCTCAGCACCGCGCTTTTACTCGCAGGATGCGCCCCGAGCCTCAATTCGGACGAGCAAGTTGTGCAGAAAAAAGACACGAAACAAGCTGAAACTGGCATTATGACAAAAAATCAAATTTCCGCAGACTATTATAAAACCGTGTTGCCGTACAAACCAAGTAAATCACGCGGTTTAGTCGTGTCCAATATTAATTCACGCTATGATATTAATGAATTGGAATCTGGTCTAATGCGTTTATCGCAACAAAACTATTCGCCGGACAATTATTTGTTCCAAGAGGGGCAATATTTAACGACTGAAACATTGACGAAATGGCTCGATCGTTCTAGTGATAAGAACAAAGACGGATTAAACCCGAAAGACAATGGTAAAAGTGGCGATCAACGTGCCCCAATTTACTTGGCGCATATTTTAGAACAAGACTATTTGAAAGAAACCGATAAAAACACAGTTGGACTCGGAGGTATTTCCATTGCTTTAGCGATGAACTCTGTAGATTATTACCAAAAAGAGAAATATGGCGCGACCTATGAGCAAAATATTTCGGATAGCACGTTACTCAAGCAAGGTAAAGAAATGGCAGCAACTGTTTTGAGCCGGATTCGCGCAACAAAAGGCTTGGATAGTGTTCCAATAACCATCGCAATTTACAAACAAGGAAAACGTGATGGCGTTGTCCCAGGTAATTTTATCGCGATGACGACAGCAAACGGTTCAGACCTTGGGAAATGGAAAACAATTGACGAGAAGACTTACGTTTTACCATCTGCTGATGCAAAAGCAGATCACAAGACGGATAATACTTCTTTTGAAGACTTTAAAGCAGACATTGAGAAATACTATCCAAATTACACTGGCGTTGTGGGACGTGCTCGTTATGAAGATGGCGAGATGGCTGAACTGAACATCGATATTCCATTGCAATTTTACGGAGAAGCTGAAATTATTGGATTTACGCAATATGTGACGGATTTGATTGGGAAACATCTCTCGACAAATGCCGCAATTCAGGTTAACATTACTACAACTGATGGTACAGCCGCACTGATTACGCGTAAAGTAGACGATAAAACACCAACAGCACATATTTTTGATTGATTTTCAAGAAGGAAAGTATCGTTTAAGACATGATTCGGTACTTTTCTTCTAAACAATAAGGAGGAAAAATTTTGACGACTATTTCAAAAGAAACAGTAGAGAAAGTGGCTAACTTGGCACGCTTAGAAGTAAATGATCAAGAAGCAGAGAAATTTGCTGAACAATTAGGAAATATCATTCATATGGTAGAAAAGTTGGATGAATTAGATACAGCTAATGTGGAACCAACATCACACGCGATTGAAGTATCAAATGTACTTCGCGAAGACGTGTCAATTCCAGGTTTACCAAGAGAAGAAGTACTAAAAAACGCGCCAGACAAACAAGACGGCATGTTCAAAGTACCAACGATTATGGAAGACTAATGTTAGAAAACTAGGAGGGAATTAATTTGGCATTATTTGAGCATTCAGTAAAAGAATTACATGAAAAGCTTGTAAAAAAAAGAAATTGCACCGTACGACCTTGTCAAAGAATCATTTGACCGTATTGATGCTGTTGAGGATAAAGTGAAATCGTTCATCACATTAAATCGTGATAAAGCACTAGACATTGCAGAAGAGTTAGGCGATGCTGGGATTGATCCAAATAATATGTTAGCTGGCCTACCAATTGGCATTAAAGACAATATTGTGACCAAGAATTTGCGGACAACAGCAGCAAGTAAGATTTTAGAGAACTTTGATCCGATTTACGACGCGACAGTGATGCAAAAATTAAAAGCAGCGCAAGTTATTAACGTCGGAAAAGTAAATTTAGACGAATTTGCAATGGGCTCTTCCACAGAAAATTCGTATTTCCATACAACGACTAACCCTTGGAATCTGAACAAAGTACCTGGTGGCTCTTCAGGTGGTAGTGCTGCGAGTGTTGCTGCTGGTGAAGTTTTATTTTCACTGGGCTCAGATACTGGTGGTTCGATTCGTCAACCTGCCGCTTTTTGTGGTGTTGTTGGGATGAAACCTACATATGGCCGCGTTTCTCGTTATGGTTTAATTGCTTTCGCCTCATCACTTGATCAAATTGGTCCGATTACGCGTACAGTCGAAGATAATGCCTACTTACTAGAAGCAATTTCAGGTGTAGATCCGCATGACTCCACGTCTATCGATCAACCAGTAGAGAACTTTGCAGCGCATTTAACGGGTGATATTAAAGGCTTACGTATCGGTGTTCCGAAAGAATACATTGGTGAAGGTGTAGAACCTGGCGTGAAAGAAGCCGTTCTTAAAGCGTTGAAAACATTAGAAGACTTAGGCGCAACATGGGATGAAGTATCTTTACCTCACTCCGAATACGGCGTTGCAAGTTATTATATTTTGGCATCTAGTGAAGCCTCTTCGAATTTGGCTCGTTTTGATGGCGTACGTTATGGCTACCGCTCGCCAAACGCGCACACACTAGAAGAACTTTACAAGAAAACACGTGCGGAAGGATTTGGCGATGAAGTCAAACGTCGCATTATGCTTGGAACTTTTGCATTAAGCTCTGGTTATTATGATGCCTATTACAAGAAAGGCCAACAAGCACGTACGTTGATTAAACAAGATTTCGCGAATGTGTTTGCGAATTATGATGTGATTATCGGACCAAGTGCACCAACAGTTGCTTTTGATATTGGTGGTTTGATTCATGACCCAATCACGATGTACCTTAACGACTTATTAACGATTCCAATTAATTTGGCAGGACTTCCAGCGATTTCGGTTCCTTGTGGACTTTCAGAAGGTATGCCAGTTGGCTTGCAAGTCATCGGTAACTATTTCGACGAGAAAACGATTTACCGCGTGGCGCATGCATTTGAACAAGCAACAGAATTCCATAAAAGAAAAACCAAGTTTATAAGGGAGGGTGCGACATATGAATTTTGAAACAGTAATTGGGCTTGAAGTCCACGTAGAATTAAAAACCGAATCTAAAATCTTTTCGCCAGCACCTGCTCACTTTGGCGCTGAACCGAATACAAATACAAATGTGGTAGATCTCGGTATGCCAGGCGTATTGCCAGTTTTGAATAAAAAAGCAGTAGAATATGGTATGAAAGCAGCGATGGCCATCAATTGTGAAATCGCGGAACATACGAAATTCGACCGCAAAAATTATTTCTATCCAGATAATCCGAAAGCATACCAAATTTCGCAATTCGACAAACCAATCGGCGAACACGGCTGGATTGATATCGAAGTAAATGGCGAGAAGAAACGTATTGGTGTCACACGTCTTCACCTAGAGGAAGATGCTGGTAAAAATACACATACATCGCATGGTTACTCTTTAGTTGACATTAACCGTCAAGGTACGCCGCTTGTAGAAATCGTATCGGAGCCTGATATCCGTTCAGCGGACGAAGCTTATGCTTATCTTGAAAAAATCAAATCCATCATTCAATACACAGGCGTTTCCGACGTCAAAATGGAAGAAGGATCGATGCGCTGTGACGCCAACATTTCAATCCGTCCAGTAGGGCAAGAAGCATTTGGTGTAAAGACCGAACTAAAGAACTTGAATTCATTCAATAACGTTCGCAAAGGCATCGAATACGAAATCAAACGCCAAGCAGAAGTGCTAATGGCTGGCGGCATAATCGAACAAGAAACACGCCGTTTTGAAGAAGCAACAGGTAAAACAACATTGATGCGTATTAAAGAAGGTTCCGACGACTATCGTTATTTCCCAGAGCCAGATTTAGTAGACTTATATATTGATAACGAGTGGAAAGAGCGCATTCGTGCTGAAATCCCTGAACTTCCAGACAAACGTCAAGCGCGCTATGTGGCAGAGCTAGGCTTGCCTGCATATGACGCGATGGTTTTAACCTTAACAAAAGAAATGTCCGATTTCTTCGAAGCAACGATTCAAGCTGGCGCAGATGCTAAGCAAGCATCGAACTGGTTAATGGGCGAAGTTTCCGCGTATTTGAATGCCGAGCAACAAGAACTTGCCGATACGAAACTAACGCCAGACAACTTAGCAGGCATGATTGCACTTATCGAAAAAGGTACCATCTCATCTAAAATCGCTAAGAAAGTCTTCCGAGAGTTAATCACAAACGGCGGTGACGCAGAAGAAGTTGTCAAAGCAAAAGGACTGGTTCAAATTTCTGATGAAGGCGAACTAAGAACAATTATTTCTGGCATTCTCGATCAAAACGAGCAATCCGTAACGGACTTCAAAAACGGAAAAGACCGCGCAGTAGGCTTCCTAGTAGGTCAAGTTATGAAAGCAACGAAAGGTCAAGCGAACCCGACAATGGTTAACGAGATCCTAGTTGATGAAATGAACAAACGCTAAACCAAAAAGTTATTAGAAGCACCTAGACTGGCTTCTAATAACTTTTTTAATACGATATTAATAGCTTAGAATGGGTTTTTGCAGTAGAATTTGGTATAATGAAAGATGTTCGGTGTGAAAGCACCTATATACTCCAAGTGTTTTTTAGAGAGGACGGAGAATATACTATGCAGAAAAGAGCACGAGTCATTTATAACCCGACATCAGGAAGAGAAATTATTAAGAAAAATCTGGCTGATGTACTGAACATATTAGAAAATGCGGGATATGTAACGAGCTCCCATGCGACCACACCAGAGGAAAATGACGCAAAAAATGAAGCCCGAAAAGCCGTAGAAAATCGCTATGACCTTGTAGTTGCTGCAGGTGGCGACGGGACAATCAATGAAGTCATCAATGGTATTGCTGAGCAAGAATATCGACCGAAAATAGGTATCATTCCAACGGGAACCACAAACGACTTCGCCAGAGCGCTTAAAATTCCTCGTGATGTTATCAAAGCAACCGAAATCATTGCAAACGGTGAGAGTATCGCCATGGACATCGGGAAAGCCAATGATACCTACTTCATCAATATTGGCGGTGGCGGACGTATCACAGAACTAACCTACGATGTTCCCAGTCGTTTAAAAACAATGCTTGGACAATTAGCCTACTACTTAAAAGGCATCGAGATGCTACCTTCCCTAAAAGCAACACGAGTAAGAGTAGAATACGATGATGGGGTTTTTGAAGGCGAAGCAATGTTCTTCCTTCTAGGTCTTACTAACTCTATTGGTGGATTCGAAAAAATCGCTCCAGATGCTAAGCTAGACGACGGCAAATTCTCACTAATCCTCGTCAAAAAAGTCAATCTAGCCGAATTCATTCGTTTAGTAACCCTAGCTTTACGTGGTGACCACATTAAAGAACCAAATGTCATTTATGTAAAGTCAGAAAAAGTAACAGTATTTTCAGATGACCAAATGTTGATAAATCTTGACGGAGAATTGGGCGGCGAAACCCCAATGACCTTCCAGAATTTGAAACAACATATTTCCTTTTTCGCCAATGTTGCGGATATTCCAGCATCAGATTTGAATAATAAGCAAGTAGAAATGATAGATTAAGTGGTTAAAAACGATAATTCGAATAGGAATTATCGTTTTTTTGTAATAAATAACGACGATATCGTAATTTTTGTAAACAACTTGTATTAATCCGTGATATGGGTTATAATGAAAAAACAGTAGTTATTTACAAGAAAGAAGGTGTTTGCGACTTGAAGAACAGTCGTGTAAGCCGTTTTATCGTTGCCTTAGTAGCGTGCATCGTTGTTGGTGGTGCAGGTTTTCTTATATTTTGGAATGTAAACGCAGAGGAAGTTATGCCAGAGGTCGATCAGGCAAAGCTATTAGAAAGTAATAAAACATGGATAAAGACCAATACAAGTCTAACGTTGGAGCCGAATTTGGTTATACCTATTAAAGGAGATAATACCGTAACGACCATTGCGCCGAATGGTGATTTAATTTTAGATACTACAAACAAAGCTATTTTAGCAAGAATGGCTTCAGTTAATGTGAAATATAAAGACATGAATCGTTTCCGAGTGCGCGTCTTTGCGAATAAAGTGTCCACGGTGATGAACCCAGCGGCCTTCCAGTATACGCATGACAATATCGATGGCTTTTTGACGAGTTATTCGATTACGAAAGGGACGCTTGATAAATCAGCAGGACCAGCCATGAAGCTACAAGCACGAGTAGAGGAACAGACTTTGAAAGTGAATGAGAAGCTTGAAACCGTTTATTCTAGCAGTTTAGCGGAGAAGGTTGCGCCGATTTTAGACATCGATCCAGAAATATCTAGTCAATATTTAGAGGACTCTTTCAATCTTGCTTCAGGAGAAGTTGTGACCGCGTATCCTCGTGAACTACACTATCAGTTCAGCGCAGAGAAGACATCACTTGCCTTTTTTAAATCGGATAGTGATGAAGAAATTGTGCAACCGGTTGGATTAGAATATGTGATTAAGAAATAGAAGGATGGGTATGCGCTCATCCTTTTTTTTGTTATAATGAAGAGTCGAGAGAAAGGGAGGGCTTAAACGATGGGAGCTCCGGTAAAAAAGAACGATTGCATAGACGTTGTATTTGAAGATTTAACGCATGACGGTAATGCTGTGGCTAAAATAGATGGGTATCCGATTTTTGTACCACAAGGTTTGCCTGATGAAATTGCCCAAATCAGAGTTTTAAAAACGAATAAGAATTACGGTTTCGGAAAAATTATTGAATTAACAAAAGAAAGTGCGGATCGAGTAACCCCGCCATGTTTGGTGTATTCGCAGTGTGGCGGTTGCCAATTGCAGCACTTGAGTTACGACGGACAATTACGCATGAAGCAAAAGCAAGTAGCGCAAGTAATGAAACGTATTGGAAAACAGGATGTAGAAGTTTTGCCGACATTAGGTATGGAAAATCCGTGGAATTACCGCAATAAAGCACAAGTTCCCGTGGGATTTGTGAACGGTCGATTAGTAGCTGGATTTTATCAGCAGCGATCTCACCAAATTATTGATATGAATACATGCCTGATTCAACAAGAAGAAAACAATGAGGTTATTCAGGCTGCGCGTGCGATTTTTGCGAAATATCATGTAGAACCGTACGACGAGGCAACAAGAAAGGGCGTTTTTCGCCATCTAATGACGCGATTTGCGACGACGACGGGTGAGTTGATGCTCGTTATTGTAACGACAAAAATGGATTTCCCAAACAAAACAGAGATTATAGCGGAATTGCAACGGTCAATTCCTGAATTAACGTCACTAGTGCAAAACGTGAATACTGCCAATACAAATGTCATTTTTGGCGAGCAAACGGTTGTTTTGGAAGGGCGTGAATACATTATGGATACGATTCATGGTATTTCCTTCGCTATTTCGGCGCGCTCGTTTTACCAGGTGAACCCAGAACAAACAGAAATTTTATATGCAGAAGCATTGAAGTTGGCTGGCTTAACTGGTGAAGAGACGGTGATTGATGCGTATTGTGGTATTGGATCGATTTCGCTTTGTTTGGCAAAAGAAGCGAAGCATGTATATGGCGTGGAAATTGTGCCACAAGCCATTGAAGATGCCCGTGCGAACGCGAAGCTAAACAAGATGGATAATGTTACTTTTGCGGCTGGAAAAGCAGAAGAGGTGATTCCTGACTGGTTTAAGCAGGGGATTAAGGCAGACGTGCTCGTTGTTGATCCACCAAGAAAAGGCTGCGATGACGCACTATTACAAACGATTTTGAAAATGAAGCCAAAACGTGTCGTGTATGTATCGTGTAATCCGGCGACGCTAGCACGTGATATGCTAGTGTTGACAGAAGGTGGATATGAAGCTAATATTGTGCAGCCAGTAGACATGTTCCCGCAAACAAGTCATGTCGAGTGTGTAACGGTGCTGGAAAGATAAAAAGATATAAAAAAATATCCTCTCGCTATACTAGAACTGGCCGCAAACCAAGTTCCGTGCGAAAGGATATTTTTTATGTCGGATAATGTAGAATTTATAACATCGTAGGGTTTGTCAAGAAAAGTGTGTAATTAAGAAATAGAAATGTAATGCGACACACGATTCTTAAGAGAATCCAAAAGAAGAAGTTGGTTCATGACGAGTGACCAGTTTTGGATATGTCCCTCTGCCCACTTCGCGTGCAGTTCCTTGACGCGTAAATACAGGACTTTGAGA
>NZ_AODL01000039.1 GCF_000525995.1 Paenilisteria riparia FSL S10-1204
TATTCAACACCGTGAATAAGATCCTTGCGTCAAATTGACTTCGCTAGCAAATAATTTTACTAGTTGTTTGTTTGGAAATAGCTTTCTATTTCCGCCCTGCGATTCTTACCTGAAAACATTGCTGTTTTCTTGGTTTTATCTTTGTTTTTTGTTCAGTTTTCAAAGAGCAATCTCTCGGCTGCTTGTATCTAGCAGCGACCTTCTTATAGTATCATTAGGGCTAATCTTTGTCAACACTTTTCCAACTTTTTTTTGAATAAAAGTTTTGATGTTATTTTTTGCTGAAATGTTGTGTGTTTTTCTTGACTAGCCTTTGCGGTTGGCTGTTTCTCCAAACCTTGTATAAGAGGCACGAGTAATAGAATACCATGTATATTGGACAAACGCAATAGTATTTTGCAAATTTATTTATAAATATTTATTTTGTTGTATATTAGCTAGACTGTATGGATGATTAGACCTTTTTCTGAAAAGCTGTCCTTTAATGAAGCATCGAGTTCTTTCCCAGTGATAATGCTTGTAATATCGCTGAAATCAGCATATTTGTATAGTGAGATTCTGCCGAATTTTGTGTGATCTGTCACTAGGAAAACTTCTGTTGCGGAATGGAGCATTTGTACTTTGGCCGGGACCAGGTACTCGTCGTAATGCATTAATCCTTTTTCTAAATCGATGGCTGGGGTGGTTACGAATGCTTTATGTACATGGAGGTTGCGAAGGGTTTCTTCTGTGATCATTCCATTTAGCATATATGTTTCTGGATAGATGACACCGCCTGTTACGATTACTTTAATGGATGTATTACGAAGGATTGCTGCTACGTTGATGTCGTTTGTGATAACTGTTAGCTTCGTTCGTTTAGTTAGAGAGCGGGCAATATGACCGGTTGTTGTTCCTGAATCTAGGATGATTGTATCGCCGTCTTTAATTAGGGATGAGGCATATTCTGCGATTCGTTGTTTTTCTTCGTATTGGACTTCTTCTCGTTTTTGAAAGTCTGGTTCGGAAATGATTTTTTCTTCTATCATAACGCCGCCGTGGGTACGCTTTAGTTTCTTTTCGTTTTCTAGGGTTGTGAGATCGCGGCGGATGGTGACTTCGTGGACGTTGAAATGCCGGGATAATTCTGCGACGCTGGCTATTTTTTTGTTTTTGACGTAGTTGAGTATGGCTTGTTTGCGTTCTATGGAAAGTATCGGGACCGCCTCCTTTGTCTATTAAAAAGCTGCGTGGTACTCCTTAGTAAAGAAGTATCACGCAGACTGGTGTTATTTCAAGCGTTTTTCTAGTTTCTGCTTTTTTGTCTTCGTAGCCTGGTTTGCCTAGAAGAGCGAACATATTGGCTTTGTAGGCTTCTACACCTGGTTGGTCGAATGGGTTTACACCATTTAGATAGCCGCTTACGCCTACTGCGATTTCAAAGAAGTATACGAGGTAGCCGAATGTGTAGGCATCTAATGTAGGGACTTCTACCACAAAATTCGGAACGTCACCGTCTGTATGCGCTAGAAGTGTTCCTTGGAATGCTTTGTCGTTCACATAGTCTACTGTTTCTCCTGCAAGGTAGTTCAAGCCGTCTAAATCGTTATCTTCTTTATTGATTGTGATTTCGTGACGAGCTTTAGCAACTTTGACAACTGTTTCGAAAATGTTGCGGCGTCCTTCTTGGATGTATTGGCCTAATGAGTGAAGGTCTGTTGAAAAATTGGCGCTGGATGGGTAGATACCTTTTTGGTCTTTCCCTTCGCTTTCGCCGAATAGTTGTTTCCACCACTCGTTGAAATATTGTAATCCTGGTTCGTAGTTGATTAGCAATTCGGTTACTTTTCCTTTGCGGTATAAAACATTGCGGGCTGCTGCGTATTGGTAAGCGATGTTTTTGCTTAGTTCTGGGCTACTGAAATCAGCGCGGGCTGCGTCAGCACCTTTCATCATCGCGTCAATGTCTACGCCGCTTGCTGCGATTGGTAATAGACCTACAGCTGTAAGCACAGAGAAACGTCCGCCAACATCATCGGGAACAACAAATGTTTCGTAGCCCTCTGCGTCTGAAAGTTCTTTTAATGCACCTTTAGATTTATCAGTTGTTGCGTAAATACGTGATTTTGCTTCTTCTTTACCGTATTTCTTCTCTAGCAAATCTTTGAATACGCGGAAAGCAATCGCGGGTTCTGTTGTTGTTCCTGATTTTGAAATAACGTTAACAGAGAAGTCTTTGCCATCGATTACGTCAATTAAATCGTGTAGATAGCTTGAACTAATGCTGTTCCCTGCAAAAAATACTTGTGGGGCTTGGCGTTTTTCTTTGTCAAGCACGTTATAGAAAGCGTGATTTAGCGTTTCAATCGCTGCACGAGCACCTAAATACGAACCACCGATACCGATTACGATTAATACTTCTGAATCTGCTTTAATTTTTGCTGCCGCTTTTTGAATGCGAGCGAATTCTTCTTTGTCGTAGTCACGTGGTAGGTTAATCCATCCCAAGTAGTCGCTACCCGCGCCAGTGCCATTATGTAATGCTTCGTGTGCTGCAGTGACAGCTGGTTGTAAATAGTCGATTTCATGTTGTTCGAAAAATTTCAATGCGTTTGAATAATCAAATTGAATGTGAGTCATCGTTTTCCCTCCAATAATTTAGTGCTTATTTACAGTTCTTACTTTATATCAACTAACCCCATTTAGCAAGAAATAGGACGTTAATTTTCTTGAGGTAAAATATAGGGAACACCGTGTTCTAAAACGAGTTTATTTAGCGCCACGTCTTGTTCTAATAGTAAATCATCGGCTTGTGGAATTGAGGTCCATCTTGCATGAAAAACACTGTCATCTTTTTCTAAGGTCAAAAAATCTCCGGTAGCTGTTGCGCGATAAACGAATTGACAGACATGCTCCCATGCCGTTCTGCGTTCTTTTACATAAAGTAAACTATCAATATGACAATCAATTCCTGTTTGTTGTTTTACTTTTGCAATCAATGCTTGTTCTAAAGTTTGATCAGTCTCTACTCTACCGCCCGGAAATGCCCATTTTAAATCGCGATTTTTTACAAGTAGAATGTCATCTTTCTTCTCGTTATAAATAAACCCTTTAACCATCAGTACCCTTTTCATTGACAAGCCTCCCTTAGAACTTATATTTAAAATTATCTAAAAATTCAAACGCGCAGATTCATCATTAACTATGTTATCTAAAATGTTTGTTAATTAAAAGTCCAAAACCTTATTTTAGGAAACTTCAGCGTGCCGGAAGTCTCCTAGGTTCGGTTTATTTATCGGCTTTGTCTACCCATTCTTGCAATTTATCTCGTAATGTATTGAAGCCTTCATCTGGTGCGGATGATGTCTGTGTTTTTCTTGGTTCTTGTTTTGCTTTTGCAGGTGCTTCTTCTGTGGCGCGAATGGACAAGCTGATTTTATTGCTTTCATTATTGATTTCTAAAATTTTGACTTTTACTTCTTGTCCTACTTCCAGAAAGTCGTGTACATCCTTTACGAAACCGTGATGAATTTCAGAAATGTGTACTAATCCTTGCGTTTTGTCATCAAGCGCGACGAAGGCTCCGTATCCTTGAATGCCTGCCACCTTGCCTGTAATAATGTCGCCCACTTTAAATTCACTCATTACATAACACCTACTTTCTCACTTTCAATAATAACAAATTATATCACTCCAACTTTGAATACACAATTATTAGATTTTAAATTGTCCATAATTTCATTAGAGTATTATGTTACAATGGGACTGAAATATGATTTTAGGGGAGGATTAAAAGATGAGTCATTTTGATGAAGTCATCCCAAGAATTGGAACAAATAGTGAGAAGTGGGATGGCGTGAAACATTTATTTGGAACTGAGAGTATTATTCCGATGTGGGTTGCTGATATGGATTTCAGGCCACCGCATACTGTCCACGAAGCTTTTCAGAAGTTGCTAGACCATGGTATTTTCGGTTATTCGATGACGAGTACAGAGTTAAAACCAAGCATTATCAAATGGTTAGATGAGCGCCACCAATATAAAGTCGATGCTTCTTCGATTTTTTTGAACGCCGCGGTTGTTCCTTCGATTTCGATGATTATTCGTTCCTTAACGGAAAAAGGCGATCACGTTCTGATGCATTCGCCTGTGTATCATCCGTTCTTTCTTGTGACAGAGCAAACAGAACGTGTGGTCACGTTATCTCCGCTTATTTACGAAGATACGACTTATCGTATTGATTGGGAAGATTTCGAGGCAAAGATCCAGGAAGTGAAGCTATTTATTCTTTGTAATCCGCATAACCCTGGTTGTCGTAGTTGGAAACCAGAGGAGCTTACAAAAATGGCAAAAATTTGTGCACGTTATGGTGTGCCGATTATTTCAGATGAGATTCATTCAGATTTGACAATGCCTGGGTTTAAACATACACCACTTGCTGTCGCTGCTCCTGATTATAAGGATCAAGTCGTGACATTGATGGCTCCTACGAAAACATTTAATTTGGCGGGCATTAAAGCTTCTTATTTCATTACGACAAATCCAATTTTTCAAGAGAAGTTTGCATATGAAGCGAAGTACACGTCTCGTCCTGAGCTTAATACGTTTGGCGCGGTTGGCATGGAAGCCGCTTACCGTGGTGGCGCAGCGTGGGTGGACGAATTGCGTGATTATATTTGGTCGAATTATGAATATACAAAAGCGAAAATCGAGAAACATTGCCCAGCGGTTGTTGTAACGAAGCAAGAAGCGACGTACTTAATGTGGTTGGATTGTCGTAACTTAGAAGCCGATGAAAAAACGATTTATCAAAATTTAATTGATGCTGGTGTTGGCGTACAAATGGGTTCTGGTTTTGGTGTTGCAGGCACTGGTTTTGTTCGTTTGAATATTGCTTGTCCGAAAGAAACATTACAAAAAGGTGTCGCTTGTCTGATTGACGGCCTACAAAGAAGTTAAGTTAATCGGATTTTCGTGGCGCTTTTGCTATACTTGAGTTTGGAATGTAAAAAAAGTTAGGAGTTGGAGATGGTATGTTTTTAGGGCTTCGCGAATTGCTTTATTCGAAGTTGCGCTATATTTTAGTGACCGGCATTATGATTTTGATCGTGCTGTTGTCGTTATTTTTATCTGGGCTTGCGAACGGTTTAGCTTATGACAATGCTTCGTCTGTTGCTAATAATGATGTGTCTTATTATGCGCTGGCAAAGGATGCACAAGGCAAAATGGAGCGTTCGTTATTTCCTGAGTCGGATTTAACGGCAATTAAGAAAGATAAGAACGTGAAAGATGCTGCAGTGCTTGGTCAATCGATGCAAACATTGAAGCGTGCAGACGACGGTAAGAAATTCAGTATGGCGATTTTGGCTATTACACCGGGTAGCTTCTTGGAGCCAAAAGTAATGACGGGTTCTCAGATGAGCTTAACAAATCAAGATGGTGTCATCCTAGATGCTTCATTAAAAGGTGATTTCAAGGTCGGCGATGTATTGGAAGACGACATTCTAAATAAGCAAATGACTGTTATTGGTTTTGCTAAGGATCAGAAGTATAGCCATGCCCCTGTTGTTTATATGAACATGGCCGTTTGGCAAGCAATTAACCCGACACTGTATCACCAAAAGATTCCACAAACGAGTACGGTTGCGATTTTAACGGATAATCCGGACAATGCTGTAAAACTGAGTAACAAAGATTTGACGGTGATTTCGCATAAAGATTTCCTCAATCAGATTCCTGGTTATTCGGCGGAACAAATGACACTTAATATGATGATTTTCTTCTTGATTGTGATCGGCGGCTTTATTTTGACGGCTTTCTTCTATGTTATGACGCTCCAAAAAACAGGTCAGTTCGGTGTCCTGAAAGCACTTGGAACGAAGACGAGTTATTTAGTAGCAAGCGTTGTGTCGCAAGTTGTCTTGATTTCGGTTATCAGTATCGGGATAAGTATTGCTGCGACAGCTGGGCTCTCAACAATTATGCCTGATGCGATGCCGTTCCGCCTAACAGGTATGACGATGGCGCTTTATAGTGTGCTATTTTTCGCTGTAGCTGTTATCGGTTCCCTACTATCGCTTATCAAAATTGCTAAAGTAGACGCGCTGGACGCGATTCGAGGAGGCGATCAATAATGACAGCACTTTTAAAATTTGAAAATGTAACGAAAAACTATCCATCTGGTCCAACAACGATTCATGCTTTGCGTGAAACAAGCTTCGAAGCAAACGCTGGAGAATTAATCGCCATCGTCGGCCCTTCCGGTTCTGGTAAAAGTACTTTCTTATCGCTGGCTGGAGCACTTTTAACACCAACATCAGGTAACATCTCCATCAACGGCAAAATCATTAGCGGCCTATCAAAAAAAGAACAAACAGAGTTACGCTTATCCGAAGTCGGCTTCATTTTCCAAGCGGCTCACCTCGTTCCATATTTAAAAGTACAACAACAACTAGAATTCATCGGCAAATTAGCAGGACAAGAAAAACAAACACTAGCCAAGAAAAGTGAAACGCTGCTAACGCAATTAGGACTTGGTGATCGGTTGCAATTTTATCCGAAAGATTTGTCTGGCGGGGAAAAACAACGGGTAGCGATTGCCAGATCACTGATTAATGAACCTGCGATTATTTTGGCGGACGAACCGACGGCAAGCCTTGACTCCACGCGCGGTCGTGAAGTTGTAGAATTGCTTCGTGCAGAGATTGAAAACCAAGAACGTGCCGTGATTATGGTAACACATGATGAGCGAATGCTTGATTTGTGCCACCACGTATACCGCATGCTTGACGGTGTTTTGACAAAAGACAAATAAATGAAATCGGAGGCAGGTATCTACGAATGAGATACTTGCCTCCGATTTTTTAGTGACTATCTTTTAGCGCCTCTGTTTCTACACGTTTCATGAAATCTGCAACTACTTTATCATTGTTCTTGGAGCCGCCAAGCTTCATTAATGCCTTTCCCAGAAAATTAATACCTTGATTGAAACCACTATAAATAAAGCGCGTCGACCTCTCGTCGATTTTTTCTAATGTAAAGGATGTCTCGATTTTGAATGCTTTGGCAAGTACGAAACCGCTCGTGTTATGTTTTCGTTCTGGTGCATCTTCGTGCGCCAAATCCTCGACTATGTAGGTCTCCACTCGTTTTCCTTCTTGGTATTTCTGTCGGTATCGCGAACCCACGATACCTTCTTTCATCTCAATAACTTCATTTTCAATAATTTGAGGCATAATCCGCTGAATATTTTCCAATTGAAACAAGTTCCAAATCACCTCAATATTTGCCTCAATTACCATTTCTTCATTCCAAGTTATCATTTTTGCTCCCCCTTTTTAAATTCTCCTCTAGCTTTGCTTACTTCATTCCATTATAAACCATATAACATGCCGCGGTGTCAATGCTTTTATTTAAATATACGTTATTTGCAGAATCTTCAACACTCGCAGGCTAAAATAGGTTATACTATAAGTAAGCAATCTATATCGTAAGGATGGTGAGGCAGAATGGCACGCGAATACACAGAGGACGATCTTGTATATGGCGAATCCTGGGGACTTGTGCATCGTGGTTTTTTAGCGGATAGCGAAATCGAACGAATGAAAGCGCTACGAGATAAGGTGATGGGCAAGCACGGTAAAGCAGGAACAACACTGAAGCCGATTGGTAGAGTTATTATCGACGGTGAATGGTATGACGCCAGACTCAAAGATGGCTATTTAGATATAGGAACTCCTATCGTCGTTGTTGGTATTGATATTGGCTATGTTTTAGTAAATGAAGACCTAAAAAGAGAGGAAGATAATTCATGATTGGACCTATTGTTATTGCTGTTTTAATTGTTGTTGTTTTGATTATATTTTTCACACTTGTACCTGTGGGGCTTTGGATTAGTGCTATTTCTGCGCAAGTTCGTGTTGGCCTGGGTACATTAATTGGTATGCGTTTGCGCCGGGTAACTCCTTCGCGCGTTGTTAAGCCATTAATTAAAGCTGTAAAAGCTGGACTTGAACTAGAAGTTAACCAACTGGAAAGTCATTATTTAGCAGGCGGGGACGTTGATAAAACGGTGGATGCTTTGATTGCTGCGCACCGTGCCAATATCGAACTTGATTTCAGTCGTGCCGCTGCGATTGACCTTGCAGGACGTGACGTTTTAGAAGCCGTTCAAACTTCCGTTACACCGAAAGTTATTCGTACACCTGAATTTACAGGTGTTGCGCAAAACGGTGTTGAAGTAAAAGTTATCACGCAAATTACTGTACAATCAAATATTGACCGCATCGTCGGTGGTGCTGGTGAGGATACCGTTATCGCTCGTGTCGGTGAGGCCGTCGTTTCTACAGTCGGTGAAACGCGCGAACATACAGACGTTCTTGAAAATCCAAATAGCATTTCGAAAAAAGTACAAGAACAAGGGCTTGGCGATGGTACAGCCTACACGATTCTATCTATTGATATCGCAGAAATGCGTATCGGTGACAACATCAAAGCCAAGCTAGACATCGAAAAAGCCAATGCCGACATGGAAGTAGCCCAAGCCGCTGCATCCAAACGTAAAGCCGAAGCCATTGCCTTAGAACAAGAAAACCGCGCTGTTGTTGTAGCAGCTGAAGCCGAAGTTCCAAGAGCGCTTGCTAAAGCACTAGAAAATGGTAAGCTTGGCGCGATGGACTATTATAGAATGGATAATGTACAGGCGGATACGACGATGCGTGAGGCTATAGCTAAAGAAGATAAATAAGTTTAGCGAGCATCATCGTTAGTTGACTAACTACTCACTTTGTTCGTACTTATATTGGGGTTGTAACTCATTTCTTTCGCACAACCCCAACAATGCGTGAAGCTATAGCTAAAGAAGATAAATAAGTTTAGTGAGCATCATCGTTAGTTGACTAACTACTCACTTTGTTCGTACTTATATTGGGGTTGTAACTCATTTCTTTCGCACAACCCCAACAATGCGTGAGGCTATAGCTAAAGAAGATAAATAAGTTTAGTGAGCATCATCGTTTGATGGACTAATCAAAGAAACAAAAAGCTTGGTGGGCATTCGTCGCCCGCTGGAGGTGCAACAAAAATGGAAGATATTTTTTCTAACATCGGAGACTGGTTTGGTAGTGCCGTCGTTATTGTCGGGATTATCGTTGGAATTTTAAGCTATTTCAAAAAAGACGCATCTGAAGAAGAAGCGAAGAAAAAAGCCAGTCAATCTAAAGTTCCGCAACAACGTACAAAACATCAGCAAACAAAAAAGAAGCCAGCAAAGAAAGCACAACCCTACTGCTTATAAAGATACTGTTATCAAAGACGCAATGACAAACACTAGTCACGATCCTTATCACGATGTTAGACATTCACACCACGAACATACTGCTACTAGAAAACGTGTCCGTGGTAAGATGCAGGAAGCTATCATCATGAAAGAAATTCTCGATAAACCTGTTGCATTGCGAAAAAACAAATAATCTAGCGACCAGTAAACGCCTTGTTTGCTGGTTTTTCTGTGTTATTGTGCAATAGAAAAACCTCCCAATTATTTTAAATTGAGAGGCCTTTTCCATTCAAATTTTATTGTAGATTCACAATACTACGGTCTAATTCATTTCCCATATTGTCGTATGCAACCATTTCCACCTTATCATTTTCTGCAGAGATAATTTCATCCGAAGCTACATAATAATTGAAAACATTTCCTGGTTGTACATATGTTTTTGAAGAGAGTGTCTCTCCATTTACAATTAATTTTAGTCTGTACACGTCTCCTGTAGATGTACCATGGATATATTTATCCGCTCCACCTACTACGTAATCTTCAACAGCAATTGTTCCTTGGGTTGCTATAAGATTTACTGTTTTTCTGCTTATTTCTTTTCCTTGTGCATTATAGCCTATTAGAACTACATTATCATCTGTAGAAGCAATATGGCTACCTGTATAGTACTGGAACGAGTTGTCTTCTTGAATGAGAGCTGGTGAAGTCATGACAGTCCCATTTACTTCAAGTTTCACGTGTGTAATATCTCCTGTTGTTGTGCCTCGAATATATTTGTCCGCTCCGCCTACTAGATAATCTTGTGTTGCAATCGTTCCTTGTGTTTCTTTAAGATTAACCTTGGTCCTGCTCACTTCTACTCCCTCTGCATCATAGCCTACTAAAACTACATTGTCATCTATTGAGGCAATGTGACTACCCACATAGTACTGGAACGAGCTGTTTTCCTGGATGAATGCTGGGGATGACATAATAGTTCCATTTACTTCAAGCTTCACATGTGTAATGTCTCCTGTTGCTGTACCTCGAATATATTTATCTGCTCCACCAACCAAATAGTCATTACTTATGATACTTCCTACTGGCAAGTCCTGCTTTAAACTAACATTTGTACGGTTTAGCTCTTTTCCTTTTGCGTCATATGCGATGACTTCTACCTTATCATCCAAGCTTGTAACTCGTGAGCCTACATAATAACGATACTGATTTCCGCTGGCTGGGATTTGTTCTAGTTCGTCCCCATTGATAGAAACATTAATTCGTGCCACATCTCCTGTATAAGAACCCGTTATATAGCTAGAACCAATCGTATACTCTGCGGCTGTAATGTCACCTACTGTAGGTGGTACTTCTTGGATTGTAACATCTGATCGATCTAATTCTTTTCCTGCCGTATCGTATGCAACCATTTCTACATGATTGCTTAATGATGAAATTTTACTTCCAGCGTAGTACTTATAAGTCCCATCAACTGGTACTGGTATCTTCCCATAAACCTGGCCGTCAACAACCATGGCAATTCTAGCTACATCACCTGCATATGTTCCAGTTACATACCCGTCTTTTGTAATTGTAAATGGATTAGTTTTAATCGTTCCAACTGTAGCAACCTTCACTTGCATTGTCTTCGTTGCTTTATTTCCATCGCTGTCTGTCACTTCATACGTAACTTGATAGGTACCAGCTTTATTAATATCTACCGTGTTAGATATAACCTTTACTTGACTAGTTAAATCGCCGTCTTCTTTATCATTTGCTTTTACGTAAGCTAGTGGATTAAAAGCTGTACCTCTATTAACCTGTACATTATCTTCGATTGTTATTACTGGGATTTCTGTTACTGTAACAGCACGTTGGAATGTGCTCGTGTTACCATCACTATCGGTTACTTCATATACTATTTCATAATTGCCTGGTTGACTGGTATCCACATTGTTGGAAACGATAACTAGTTTATCGGTAAGATTACCATCTTCTTTATCTGTTGCTTGCATCGTGCTCATTGGATCAAATCCGCTGTTTGGATTCAGTTTCGTCGTTGCTTCTCCTGTGATGACTGGGGCTTCTTCGACAATAACATGACGTGTAAAGGTTCCCTTGTTGCCATCAGAATCTGTCACTTCATACGTCACATCATACGCACCTGATTTGCTGGTATCTACTGGATTCGAGACAACAACAATACGAGTCGTGAGATCCCCATCTTCTTTATCTGTCGCTGCCATCGTAAGCATCGGGTCAAATGTGGTGTTTGGCTGTACGACTGTTTGTGCTTCTCCCGTAATGACTGGCAGTTCATTACTCGTGACCGCGATGGCATCATCTGTCGCCTCCGCCGTATACGTATCCGCAAAATTTTGATCGTTATAGGTAGCGCTCGTACTCGGTGTAGCAGCATCTGTCACAGTTGTCCCTGTCATTGGAATCGTAATATCTGCTGTGGCATTCTTTTTTCAATACATCGATTTTAAACGTGAGGGTGCGCGTTGTGGCGTCGTAATTCTCATTGGAAATCGTCGTGTTTGCCGAAGATAGTGAGCCCGCTGTGTAGTTCAGTGCCGTTGGAATTTGTACCGAAATCGTGTTATTAGCTGCTGGCATACCGCCCACGTTCGTCACGTGCAACGTATAGTCTGCGCCTTGTCTGACCTTCGTGCTGGCTTGTGCAAAACTACCTTCTATATCGAGTACGGATTGTGTCGCGAATTGGACATTGTCTAATAAATTCCCTGCTGCTGGGTCTCCACCTGCGGCACTGACCGAGCGGAATTGGAAGCGCGTTGTCGTTTGGCCTTCTGGAATCGTGTATTCACCTGTATATA
>NZ_AODL01000040.1 GCF_000525995.1 Paenilisteria riparia FSL S10-1204
TAAGAGAACAAGAAGCAGAGGACCGGATTAAGCGTAGTAATAAGACAAACGAGAATACATGGACCCATTCAAAACATAAAAATTTGTCAACATCAGCAGCATAGAAGCGGTTGGCGGTCACTTAGGAAGGGTCCCTTTAGGGGCCAAGCGAGTATTGAGCCCTTCTAGGGCTAATAAAAAGCCACCCGTTCACACGGGTGGATAGTTACTTTTTTTATAACAGTCTGCTTTCCTTTTTTAAATTGAAAAGTAGCAGGCTTAATTTTCTATGTCTACAATACCTATATTCTTATGCGATTTATTGCTTGACTAAACGTAAGAAACGAGGTTAGGACAAAACTCAAGATAAAGCAAAACCGCCAAGCCACTTACTTTGGGTAAGACGAAAAATTTTGCTTTACACAAATCGAGCGAAAGCGTTTGTATTCAGGGAGTTTGGTGGAAGCCGGAAGCGGAGCATACTGGTGTATGTGAGAACCGGAAGTCCGCCAAATTCCCTGAATGCGAGCGCTTGTCGCCGATTTACTTGGGTTATGTCCCAGACTCGTTTTTTATTTTAGGCTAAGTAGACATCGATAACCGTTCCGGTCGTTGCGTCTGCGATGAACTCGAATTGTTTGCGTTCGCCGTCACGGATGGCTGTGATTCCGCCATGATAAACGAATGTGTCCATAGCGAACTTTTTGTAATGTTGCTTTTTAAGTTGAATCCATGAGCCTTCGATTGGGCCTTCTTGTTTGAAAGCTTCTTTCACGTTTTCTAAAATGACATCACCTGATATCGTTTTTGGCTCAAGTAGATAATGATTGATAACATGGCCTGCTGCAGCCCCTGCTACAACACCTGCAATAAATATTTTCCAGTTCATTGTTTGCCTCCCTAAATCTTACTTTTTATATTTTGAAAAACGTTTGCTGTTTTTTATTATAACGCTTAATCTGGAAATATAAAAGCCTTTACATATTTTCGTGGCTTTTTCTTAGGTCGATGCTTTTAAAAGTGATATAATGTGGAGGATATCTCGGAAAAAGGACGGATGCTAAATGGAAAAAGAAACGTTGGAACTATTTAAAACATTAACGGAACTGCCAGGAACTTCTGGAAGTGAGCAGTTTGTGCGCGATTTTGTGAGACAAGAAATTACGCCGTTGTCAGATGAAGTTATTCAAGATGGATTGGGCGGTATTTTCGGTGTGCGTCATGGCGCAGAAGGTGGGCCGCGGATTTTGGTTGCTGGTCATTTGGATGAAGTTGGCTTTATGGTGACGCGCATTACGGATAACGGCATGATTGCTTTTCAAACAATCGGTGGTTGGAATCCGCAAGTGCTTCAGGCGCAACGGGTGCAAGTGATTACGGCAAACGGCCCGGTCATTGGTGTTGTTGCTTCTGTGCCGCCACATTTGTTGACGGAAGCGGAACGTAGCAAGCCGACAGATCCGAAGAATTTACTCATCGATATCGGTGCGGACGACAAAGAGGACGCGCTTGCCATTGGTGTGAAACCAGGGCAACAAATCGTTCCTGTCACAGAATTCACGCCGCTAGCTAATCCGAAAAAAATTATGGCTAAAGCTTGGGATAACCGTTACGGTGTTGGGCTTGCGATTGAGTTGCTTAAAGCAGTAAAAGATGAGCAGTTACCAAATACATTGTATGCAGGTGCCAATGTGCAAGAAGAAGTAGGGCTTCGTGGTGCGGGTGTGAGTGCGCACATGGTTCAACCGGATATTTTCTTTGCTTTAGATGCTAGTCCTGCAAATGATACGACGGGCGACAAGACGCAGTTCGGTCAAATCGGTAATGGCTTCTTAATGCGTATTTTCGATCGGACGATGATTATGCATCGGGGTATGCGCGAATTCTTGCTAGACACAGCCGAATCCAATCAAATTCCGTATCAATATTTCACTTCTCCGGGAGGAACGGATGCTGGTAAGGTGCATACATCAAATAGCGGGATTCCTAGTGCGGTGATTGGTGTGCCGGCGCGTTACATCCATTCATCAAACACAATTTTACACGTAGATGATTATGCGGCAGCCAAAGAAATGATTACAACCGTGATTCGCAAGCTTGATAAGACAACTTACGAGACGATTCGCGATAATGCGTAATTTATGGCGTTCCCCGGTAGTTTTAACGGGCAACATCATGGCGATTTCTGCATTGGTATTTTTGTTTGGTTATGTATTACGATTACCTTATTTCAAAAATACGGAACTAGGCTGGATTATAATGACACTCATTGGTGCTGCGATGGTTTTGGGTTTCGGTTACCTCTGGTCGTGGAAAGATAGTGTGAACACGAAGAAGCGCCTTAAATAGTCGGGCGCTTCTTTTTGAAGGTTATGCAAAAATATAATCGATTACTTGTGCGGCTTGTTCAATCGTTTCTACCGTCACATTTGCCTTTTCGGATAGTTCTTTCAGCGGGTGGTGTAGTGGTTCTGGGCGAATGATGATGGTTGGTTTGCCAAGCGCGATGGCTGTGGCTGCATCTGTTGCTGTATTCCATTGTTTGAATTTCTCGCCGAATAAGGCAATGACTAAATCTGCTTTTTTTTAAATGCAATTCTGTGCGTAAATTATTGATTTTTGATGCTTGTAAGTCTTTGTAAATCGCATTTGGTTGTTCGCCAAGCACGTGCTCACCGATTGCATCGGAAAGGTCATGATTTTCTTGCGGTCCCCAAAAATGAAACGTGATACCGGGCTTGGCTTTGATGCTTGCTCGAAGCTGGTTGCGCCAATCCGAATGAATTTCTCCGGCTAAATAAATATGATACTCCATAAAAAACGCCTCCTTGTCTGCAATGATAGAAGAAAATGACAGACATAGCAACTTTTTGAGCGTAATTCTTTACTAATTTTGGTGAGAGCTTTAGGATTAACTTAGAAACGAAGAAGGAGTCGAGAAATAATGAAACATTTAGCGTCAGTAGAAGAATTTAATGAACGAAAAGATAATGGAAGAACGATTTTTATGTTTAGTGCGGACTGGTGTGGTGATTGTAGATTTATCGAGCCGGTTATGCCTGAAATTGAAGCGGCGCATGAAGATTTTACTTTTTTGCATGTGGATCGTGATCAATTTATTGATTTGTGTGCGGACTTAGCGATTTTTGGGATTCCTAGTTTCTTGGCATTTGAAGATGGCGAGGAAATCGGGCGTTTTGTAAGCAAGGATCGGAAAACGAAAGAGGAAATTAATGATTTTATCGATGCGCTATAAGGAAGAGGGGAGGGCTTTGCTTTGAAAATGACAACGATGAAGATGAAAGAACGGCTGGAAAAAGAGCTTGAGCACCCGAATCGTGCGTTCAGTTATGATCGTGAGAAGGATACGTTGAAAGTGACGGAAGCTGGCAATTCTATCACGCTATCTATTCCACAAATTATTGCGAATTGGGAAGAAAATGGCGATGTTGCGGTGGAGAAAATCGTGTATTATGTCGTGGAAGGTTTGAAAGCTTCGCAACATACTTTGAATCTACGCGATAGTTTAGCGCAAGTGTATCCGGTCGTTCGTGCGACTTCGTTTCCGCGTGAGACGAAGGATGGCAGGGCGTTATTGGTGGAAGAGCATACGGCTGAGACGGCGATTTTTTATGTAGTGGATATTGGGTCTTCCTACCGATTTATTGAAGAAGATGCGTTACAGGACGGCTTGGCATTAGATGATGTCCGGCTGGCGGCTTTAGCTAATTTACGACAACGAGAGACGCCGACAAAGAAGGATTCCGTAGCGGGGAATGATTTTTATTTTGTACGAACGAATGATGGTTATGATGCGAGTCGGATTTTGAATGAGGCGTTTTTGCAGGAAATGCGAGCGCAACTGGAAGGTGAAATGGTGCTTGCAGTGCCACATCAGGACGTTTTGATTGTGGCGGATATTCGAAATAATACGGGCTATGATGTGTTGGCGCACATGACGATGCAGTTTTTTGCAGACGGGCTTGCACCAATTACCTCTTTACCGCTAGTGTATAATGATGGTAAACTAGAACCGATCTTTATTATGGCCAAAAACAGACCAAAGGAGTAGTTAACGTGATTGTAAATGCATTTTATAACGAAAAAGGAGTAGGGGACACGCTTTTAGTCCACCTAAAGGATGTAGAAAAAACAAACAATGAATCAAAAGGCAATGTAACGCGTATTTTTGACGCAGAAACAGGCGAAACGGTAGCGATTAATATCTTCGAAGTTTCGAAAAAACGCCAATTCGATGCAAATGGTAAAGTGAATTTGACAGAAGAAGACGTAGCGTTCATTAATCAAGAATTAGCGGACAATGGCTTTGATTTCGTCGTGGAGGCAGATCTTTCGCCGAAATTCGTCGTCGGATATGTTGTTTCGAAAGAAAAACATCCAAACGCAGATAAACTAAATGTATGCCAAGTGGATTTAGGCGATAAAACCGTCCAAATCGTATGTGGCGCACCAAATGTAGAAGCAGGACAAAAAGTCGTGGTTGCCAAAATTGGCGCGGTAATGCCTAGCGGTTTAATTATTAAGCCATCCAACTTGCGCGGAGAAGATTCGTTTGGCATGATTTGTGCGGCGCGTGAACTTGCGATTCCTGACGCACCACAAGAAAAAGGTATCATGGTTTTAGACGATAGCTATGAGACTGGTGCAGCATACCCGATAACATTTTAAGAATAAGACATCTCTTGCTGATTGAGAGGTGTCTTATTTTTCTTGTTCTTAGTATACAATTAATCTATATATTGTATTTATGAGGTTTAATTACGACGCTATAAGTTTAAGTTATGATGGATTAAATGCTCATATAAAGCGATTTACAAGCCTTTCATAGTTCTTAATAGCTTTATCTAAAATTCTCTGTTAGAATCAGTAAAAGACGCAGTTAAAAAATAATTTAGGTAGTGATATAAAATGGGATGGTTTAAAGATTTTTTCTTTGCCGATCGAGAAGAAGCATATGAGGAAGTGCAAGTAGCTAAGCCGAAAGAACAGGTGCCAGCGCAAGTACATCCAATCAAAATAGTATCAGAACAGCAACCAAAAAAAGTTGGTGTAAGGCGTTCAAATCAAACACCAACGAAACAAGTACGCGAAATCCATACAAAGATGGTATACCAATATCCGAAGGGCGAATTCCGTTTTCCGCTCATTCCAGACCAGCCGAGGCAAGTGCAGAATCAAGTAGCTGTACATAGTGAACCAAAAAGAGTCGTTTCACGAAAAAAAACAGTGGCACAACCGGATATCGAGAAAAAGCGCCCGTTCAAACCAACAGATGTCCCATCACCTGTTTTTGCATTCCAGAAAAGGCCTAGCCGTTTTGAATTCGATGTCACAAAAGAACAAGAAGTGATAGAGCCAACCCGTGATTTAGTAGGCGAGGCCATTGAGATTATTCAAAGCAATGTTTTGGTGGAAAGTGAACCTGTTGTGGAAGAGGTTGCTCAATCAGAATTGGTAGCGGAAATGGAAGAAGTCATAGAAGAGCCAGAAAACATGAAAGAAGTAGTGGCAATCGAAGAACCGCAAGTCGAAGAAATTGAAACAATACCAGAAGAACAAGAGCCGGCAACTGCTCCTGAACGAATCACGTTGATTCACGAAACACCAAAAGCAGAAGAAGCGCCACGCGAAAGAAGTACACTACCAAAGACAAGAATTCCATTCAACGTCATGATGGTAAATCAAGATAAACAACAAAAAGCCAAGCATGAAACTGTCGAACAAGAAGAAATTGCAGAAGAAAAGCCAGCCACCATTGCACCCGTTTTCCAAAGCAATAAAACCGAGGACGAGTCCGCCAATGGCTATTATTTCCCATCGCTACATTTACTCAAGCCGCCCGTTTTTGAAAATGAAGATGCTGAATGGCTAGAGTTCCAAGAAGAACTTTTAAACGAAACGCTTACGAACTTCAATGTATCAGCGAAAGTGGTCAATGTGACGCAAGGCCCCGCCGTTACAAGATTCGAAGTACAACCAGAAAAAGGCGTAAAGGTCAGTAAAATCACTAATTTAACCGATGATATCAAGCTAAACTTAGCCGCGAAAGATATCCGTATTGAAGCACCAATTCCGGGAAAAAGCACCATTGGCATCGAGATTCCAAACGAAACAAGCCGTCCTGTCATGCTTTCCGAAATTATGAACAGTCAAGCTTTTCAGTCGAGTAAATCACCATTAACAGCAGCGCTTGGCCTTGATATTTCAGGCGTTCCGATTGTAACAGACCTCCAGACGATGCCTCACGGTTTAATTGCTGGGGCAACAGGTTCGGGTAAGAGTGTCTGCATCAACTCCCTGCTGATTAGTTTGCTATACAAAGCCACGCCAGACGAATTAAAATTACTACTTATCGATCCGAAAATGGTAGAACTAGCGCCGTATAATCGTATTCCGCATCTTGTTAGCCCAGTGATTACCGATGCAAAAGCAGCAACAGCCGCGCTGAAATGGGCCGTCGATGAAATGGAACGAAGATACCAGCTATTTTCTCATGCGGGTGTTCGAAATATGGAGAAATTCAATGAATATTCTTCGCATCCTGAACATTCCGGCGAAAAACTGCCGTACATTCTAATTATCATTGATGAGTTAGCCGACTTAATGATGGTCGCACCAAACGACGTAGAAGAAGCAATTAGCCGAATTGCGCAAAAAGCCCGGGCTTGTGGTATTCATATGATTGTAGCGACACAGAGGCCATCTGTGGACGTTATAACCGGTCTTATTAAGGCAAATATCCCGACACGTGTTTCCTTCTCTGTATCCTCGCAAATTGACTCGAGAACGATTATCGATACGGCAGGTGCCGAGAAACTACTTGGAAAAGGGGATATGCTCTTCTTGCCAAGTGGCGCCTCCAAGCCAGTGCGCCTTCAAGGAACGTATGTCGGTGATCAAGAGATAGATGCTGTTATCGCTCATGTTAGAAATCAAGCAGAGCCCAATTATCTTTTTAAACAAGAAGAGCTATTGGAGCGTGAAGTCGCTAAGGAAGATAAGGATGAGCTTTTCGATGAGGCATGTGATTTTGTCTTATCGCAAAATGGCGCATCGACGTCCCTTTTGCAACGACACTTCCGAATTGGCTATAATCGCGCAGCCAGATTAATGGAGTCGTTAGAACAGCATAATATAGTCTCTGAAACGAATGGTTCCAAACCGAGAGATGTTATTATTACGCGTGAACAACTAGAAAAAATACGTGATTTATAATACACTGGTAGTTCCATTAGCGTACACACTGCTATAAAAACATGCGCAAAATCTTAAAAAAGTAAGTCCTTAGATATAAATTTCCTATTGGTGATTTCTAAATAGCTCATAAAGTGTTATAATGTCTTAGTGAGTTTTTACAACGAAGAATGAGAGCACAACAAACACAAGGTTCAAAATTTAAGAAGATGTCTAGAAATAATAAAAATAATGAAAATGCTCGTTCCAAGAATTGGCAACACACTATTTTTTAGGCTACCTCTTCAAAGATTAAAATTCTGGGGGTTCAATTAATGACGACGTATCATTTTGTTGGGATTAAAGGAGCAGGCATGAGTGCACTGGCTCAAATTATGTTCGATAAAGGCTTTTGTGTGCAAGGTAGTGATGTTGAGAAATATTTCTTCACACAAAAAGCATTGGAAGATAACGGGATTACAATTCTGCCTTTTTCTGAAGATAATATTAAAGAAGGTCTAACTGTTATTGCAGGGAACGCATTCAAAGATGACCATCCTGAAATTAAGAAAGCGATGGACATGGATTTACCAGTCATCCGCTATCACAAGTTTTTAGGTCAATTGATTGAAGGCTATACAAGTGTTGCTATTACTGGCTCGCACGGTAAGACATCAACCACTGGTTTACTTTCGCATGTATTAGAAGCGTTGCGCCCGACATCCTTCTTAATTGGTGACGGCACTGGGAAAGGAAACCCGAACGCGGAGTATTTCGCTTTGGAGGCTTGTGAGTACCAACGTCATTTCCTTGCTTATTCACCAACTTATGCCATCATGACAAATATTGATTGGGATCATCCGGATTACTTTAAGAGTGAGGATGACGTATTTAATGCGTTTGAATCTTTTGGTAAACAGGTGAAAAAAGCCGTAATTTGCTTTAGGTGACGATAGACAATTGCGACGTTTAGAGCTAGAAGTTCCTGTCATTTATTTTGGTTTTGATGATGGTAATGAATTTCAAGCCAAGAATATTGTAAAAGAAACGACTGGTTCAACATTTGATGTGTATCATAAAGGTGAGTTTCGCGGGACTTTCATCATTCCAACATACGGTGACCATAATGTGTTGAACGCACTGAGCGTCATTGCATTGTGCGACTATGAAGGCATTCCAACTGATGATGTTGCAAAAGAATTACGCACATTTGAAGGCGTTAAGCGCCGTTTCAGCATTACAGAGAAAAAAGATCAAGTGTTAGTAGACGATTACGCGCACCATCCATCAGAGATTCGCGCGACTATCAATGCGGCACGTCAAAAATATCCGAACCGTCAAGTTGTTGCAGTATTTCAGCCGCATACATTTACGCGGACACAGGCCTTTTTACAAGGCTTTGCAGACAGTTTAAATTTAGCGGACGAAGTATATTTATGTGATATTTTCGGATCAGCCCGTGAGAACCGTGGCACGCTTACTATTCAAGACTTAGCAGCTAAAACAAAAGGACAACATGTGATTCAAGAACAACACACAGAAGCGCTTTTGGACTACAAAGATGCTGTCATCCTATTCATGGGTGCAGGCGATGTACAAAAGTTCCAAGCTGCATATGAAAATATTCTCGATATGAGCGTAATTGAAGAAAAGCGAGCAGTAAATTAAATAAACCAAAATAACTACCAACTGGTAGTTATTTTTTGCGCAAAAAAGAGTCTGGGACATAACCCAAATAAATCGGCGACAAGCGCTCGCATTCAGGGAGTTTGGCGGACTTCCGGTTCTACTTCGCATACGCTACGCTTAACTTCTCGCATGGTCGGGGATACGACTCCCTCCCTGCTTTCAGTCATCACATACACCAGTACTGCTGCGCTTCCGG
>NZ_AODL01000041.1 GCF_000525995.1 Paenilisteria riparia FSL S10-1204
GCGAATATTGCGCATCTGCTCGATTCTGCGCATTTTCAATTTGTGGAAGCAGATATCACGCATCCGGAAGCCATGGCCGCGCTTTTTGCCAGCTTTCAACCGACGATCGTCAATCATCACGCGGCGCAGAAATCGGTCGTTACATCGCTGGAAGACCCGCTATATGATTTAGACATCAACGGCAAAGGATTGCTTGTTTTGCTGGCATGTATTCAAAAACATCCCATTGACACTTTTGTGTATGTGTCATCGGGTGGTGCGTTAAGTAAAGTCATCGAAGGGGACGAAACATCTAGGGAAGAGGACACACCACAACTGATATCCCCGTATGCCATTACCAAATATGCCGGTGAACAATACCTCGCGATTTATTCCGAAGCCTACGGTTTTGCGTATACTGTTTTACGGTATGCTAATGTGTTTGGACCACGTCAAATTCCAGATGGCGAATGTGGGGTGGTGCCTATTTTTGTGAACAATATCGTGGCTAATCAAACATCGGTGTTAATGACCTATCCCGATATGCCGCGTGGTTGTACACGGGATTATGTGTATGTAGGAGATGTTGCCGAAGCGAATCGCCTCGCCACCATTCGCCCGCTTAATACGGTCGTGAACATTGGCTCTGGAGAAGAAATCGCGATTTTAGACATTTATGAGACCATCGCAGCCATTTTTGAAAAAGAGAGCAACATTCGGATAGAGGGTCCACGAGCGGGGGATGTCAAGCGCTCTGTTCTATCGAATGCCCGCGCCAAAGCACGCCTTGGCTGGCAACCACAAATCAGCTTAGAAGTTGGCCTTTTAGCCTTGAAAAAGGACATGACAGTCGGCGCATCGAACTAATAAAAAAAGGAATAAAATAGGGATGAAGGGGAGCAAAGACATGAAGCAAGTAGCACCAGAGATAGTGTCTCTTCTGTATCGCTTGGAGAAGCGAAGCATGAGTCTCCGGCAACTCGTGCAAGAAACAACGGTGGGGAGCAACTTTCCTATCCAGGCTATCGTGCAGACATTCGCCCACTATGGCTATGTGTATTTGGTATACGATTCAAGCGATGTCTCCGTGCGTATGACGCAAAAAGGCCGCCAACTACTGCGCAAAGCGCTATAACTAGATATGAATAGTAGATGCAGGCTACGAAGAATGGGGGAAAGCCAATGTTAGTAAGAAACCAGGCTATAATGAGACTAAAAAAAGGAAGCACACTGCAGGAATGTGGCGAATATGCGATTTTACAAGGGTATGTTGTTTGTAAAACGGGCAATCATTTACTGAAAATCATGAAACAAGGGACTTTCACCATCACGGAAGATTACTTCTTAGGGAAGTTGATTCAATACCAAGCCCAAGCAGAGCTTCATGTGGAGCGGCTGCCCATGTTGTCTGCGACCGACTTTTTACAAAAACAAGCGAAGGCACAAAGTGATATGATGCACCAGTTAGCAAGGCAGTTGGATGTATATTCACTGCCAATCAAGGAGCGTGTGATGGCCTTGCTGTATCGTATTGCTTGCGACATCGGGGAGTTTAGATATGCGGAGTGCCGAATACCAGTTGTGTTCACCCAAGTAGAGATGGCGAACTATGCCCACTGTACGAGAGAATATTTAAATGGTATCCGAAAGATGCTTATTGCTGAACAATGGCTAGCACCAGAAAGAAATTGGATTTTATTAGATTGGGATCGATGGGAAAAATATATAGAGAAGTTGGAAAGCTAGTGTATGATTTTGATACACAAGGATTCGAAACATAACCCAAATAAATCGGCGACAAATGCTTGCATTCGGGAAATTTGTGTGTAGTAAAGCACATCTTACTCGAAAAAAGGAGGCTCGTGATTTCCGGTTTATTTGGTGTGAAAATTAGTTATGTCTCAAGCCCTCTAATTCTACAGTTAGTCCTCTTACAAATGGGCTTATTACGGTCAAAAGATAATCAAGTCTCTTATTATTTCAGGGAATCATGTTATTAAACTGAAAATAGTATAAAAGATTAAAAGTGTACAGCTTTCATGCGAGTCAAAAAAACTAGCTTCTACTGTGAATACCAGATATACTATAGTTACCAAGCAAAGTAGTGCAATTATTGTGTGGTTTATCATCGCTTTAATTACTGTTATTTTAGCACTTATGGTCTTTATTTCTAGCCCAGATGGTGGAAATCTGATAATCAAGAACAACGTATCGAAGAGATTCGTAATCATATGAAACAAGATATGAATGGACTGAAATATTAACCCCCCTTCAAGAAAAGAGGTACTATAGTGAGAAACGATTGGCAAGAACTTCTTCAAGCAGAGCAAGAAAAACCGTATTTCAAAGCGTTGCAGGATTTTATTGATGAAGAATACGCAACGACAACGATTTATCCGCCACGTGAAGCGATTTATCATGCACTTGATTTAACGAGTTATGCGAACACTAAAGTCGTGATTTTAGGGCAGGACCCTTACCACGGACCGAATCAGGCGCACGGACTAAGTTTCTCGGTCGCATCGAGTGAGGCTAAATTTCCGCCTTCTGTCCGCAATATGTTTAAAGAACTGGAAGCCGATTTAGATATTTCCCGCACGGACATTAATTTAACTGACTGGGCAAAACAAGGGGTGTTACTTTTAAATACCGTGCTTACTGTACAAGCAGGAAAAGCTGCCTCTCATCGCAAAAAAGGCTGGGAACAATTCACCGATGCCATCATTAAACTGCTAAACGAAAAAGAAGATCAGGTTATTTTCGTATTGTGGGGTGGCGATGCTAAGAAGAAACAGGCGTTGATTACGAATTCGCAACATAAAGTTATTACAGCCGTACATCCAAGTCCGCTATCGGCTTACAATGGCTTTTTTGGAAGCAAGCCGTATAGTCAAATCAATCAATACTTAGAAGAAGATGGAAAAATGCCAATATCTTGGTAAATGTCAATTTATTCATTCTTTATAGGAGATTATTTTTACGATTTGTGGTATGATTTACGTGATTGAAAATGAAGCAACGAAATCCCATGAAGGAGTTGATTAAAATGGCTTTATCAGCTGCACGGTTTGAAGAACATGAAGGATTTACTGCGGTTGCTTTTGTTTGGCAAGGCACTTTTGAAGAGGCGTTCCACGGTGAGGTGCACAAGACAATCAAGAAGATGCAAGCATGGGCAAAGGAACAGGAAAGCTTGGATTTTGACAATACTTTGCTAGGCATGTCTGTTCATAATTTAGAGGACGGCTTTACGCACTATTCAGCGGTAAAAGCCAATTGGAAACCATCCGATGTTCCTGAAGATATGGAATGGGTGGAAATTCCAGCACATACGTATTTTGTATGCGATCATGTCGCAGGTACGGATATTAATGACACTTATAGAGAGGTCGCTAAACGGATAGAAGCACGCGACTATCGACCATATATTACAGCAGAATACCCGGTTTTTGACGAATTACCATTTAAAATCGAGGTATATAGCATGATTGATACACCACGCAATGAGCAAGGTTTTCATATTATGATTCCTGTTGTGAAACATTTAGAGTGAAAAATAGGCCAAGTAAGCAGCTTTGTAAAGGGTTGTTTATTTGGCGTTACATAAGCTAGTACCTTCGTTGTTATGCAATTAAATGTGAAATATTGAACAATTTGTGTAACAGCAAGTTTGAACATATATTATAAAATTAAAGATGAAAGAAGGGGTATTTGTGGCGGCATATTATACACCACAAGAAACAGTAGAGGAAACGATTAAGAAGGGAATTGTGAAAGCTGAATCTTCCACATTAACGCTTATTATTCTAGGTTTTCTGGGCGGGGCGTTTATTTCATTAGGATATTTGCTTTATATTCGTGCAGTTGGAACGATGCCACATGAATGGGGCAGTTTCGCGACGTTTATTGGGGCGAGTCTTTTTCCTGTAGGCCTTGTTTGTATTTTACTAGGCGGCGGTGAGTTAATTACGGGGAATATGATGGTTGTGGCGTTAGCATGGTTTGATCGCAAAATTTCGATGGGGCAGTTGTTGCGAAATTGGGCGATTGTAACAATCATGAATTTCGTTGGCGCACTTGCTATTGCCTTTTTCTTCGGACATTTCGTAGGTTTAACAGAAGGCGATTTCCTAGCAAAAACAATTGCGACAGCTGGGGCAAAAATTAAAGACCCGTTCTGGGTAGCTTTTGTATCAGGAATTGGTTGTAACTGGTTCGTTAGTATCGCGGTTTGGCTTTGTTATGCAGCAAAAGATTTTACTGGAAAAATTCTAGGTATTTGGTTTCCTGTGATGGCTTTCGTTGCGATTGGTTTCCAACACGTTGTCGCCAATATGTTTATCATTCCAGCAGCGATTTTTGCAGGAAGTTATTCATGGGGCGAATTTATCAGTAATGTGATTCCTGTTTATTTAGGTAATGTTGCAGGTGGTGCGATTTTTGTGGCCTTATTTTATTTCTTAGCTTATAAGAAAAATGTACCGAAACAGAAGGAATTTGAAGCGAAAATCCCGGCAGAAGAATAAACCTGGGTTGACGTTTTTCAAAAAATGCGCTATGATGGAGCCAATAAATGTGAAAGAGGTGTCTTTTGGGCCGATGAAAATGTAATCCTTATTTCTTTAGAGAATTCGAATAGCTATCAAAGAATAGGCGTGTACCTGCTTTGATAAACGAAATTTTTTTGGAATGGGATTGCTGTGTCCGAAATGATGCAGACGAATACGAAATGAGTTTGTTTGGCGTATTTGCGCTGACGGCTTATTTTCTTGGACTTCCTATTCCAGAATGAGTAGGAGGTTTTTTTATGTTAGCAATAGAGATACACGATGTGAAAAAAGAAATCGCAGATTGGGTTTTATTTGAAATTCCGCATTTGACGGCGAATCGAGGTCAGCGGATTGGGATTGTAGGACGAAATGGGCTTGGAAAGACGACCTTACTGGAAATACTGGCGGGTGTAACGACAGCGGATCAAGGTGGGATAACGCGAAACGGTACGGTAGGGTATTTACCGCAAATTTTGCCGGAAGATGCCCGACTTTCTGGTGGTGAAAAAACGCGCAAAGCGGTGCAGCGAATTTTGGCAGAACAGCCGAATTTGTTATTTGCCGATGAGCCGACGTCCAATTTGGATGTAAACAGTGTGAAACACCTAGAACGGCAATGGAAACGCTATGCCGGGACGCTTTTTGTCATTTCGCATGATCGGGCGTTTTTAAATGCGATTTGTACGACAATTTGGGAGCTTGACCAGCAGAAAATCACAGTTTATGCGGGGAATTACGAAGCTTACGAGGCCGCAAAAGCAAAGGAACACGACCAAGCAATGGCAGGCTACGAACAATACAATGCGAAGAAAAAACAATTAGAAGAAGCCAAATCCCATCGTGAAAAAACAGCACATGGCTTGCGAACACCAAATAAACGTTTCACGTCAAAAGAAATCCGTAGCGCCAAACCTGGTAAAGGCGTGCAAGAAAAGAAGCAACACAAGCTCGTCAAAGCCATCGACCAACGCATCGAACGCCTGGAAAAAGTCGACAAACCGTTCCAACAAAAGTCGATTAAAATAACACTGCCAGAAGCCAATCAAATAAAGCAAGGCAACACCGTCATCCGCGCCACACAACTAGCCGCCAAAGTTGGCAAACGAAACTTATTCTCAGACGCCACATTCAGCCTAAAAAGCGGTGAAAAAATCGCCCTCATTGGCAAAAATGCAAGTGGTAAAACAACATTCTTACGCCAAGTCATTGCGGGAAATGACGCCATTCAACTCGGCGAAAAAGTCAAAATCGGTTATTTCGATCAACAGTTAAAACAAGTCGATTTAACGAAAACACTATGGGAAAACATTCAATCAGTTAGTGTTCACGATGACCAAATGAACCGCGACTGTCTCGGCAGTTTGCAATTTACAGCAGATGATTTATCGAAAGATACGAACGTTTTATCTGGCGGCGAACGAGTGAAGTTAGCACTAGCTATGATTCTTTTGGGCGATGCGAACGTTTTGATTCTGGATGAACCGACGAATTATTTGGATATTAACGCCATGAAAGCATTGGAAGAACTGATTTCGGGCTATTCTGGCACCGTTTTATTTGTTTCGCATGACAGAACTTTTGTACGAAAAGTAGCGACGAATTTGTTAGTTTTAGAGGATGAGAAATTGCAGTTATTTGCTGGAAATTATGCGGAATGGGAAGACTCGAAGGAAGCAAAAACGACACGTGTGGAAGAGGATATGTTACTTTTGGAGTTGGAAATGTCGGCAATTGCTGCGAAATTAATGGAACCACGATTGAAAGCGGCCGAAAAAGCAGAATTAGAGCAGCGATATCAAGAAGTTGTCGCGAAACGCAAGGGTAGGTAATTGCAGAAATAGATGCTTTCCGTGTACAATGGAGTAGATAAATACACATGGTATATATTTTAGGAGAGAGGTAGAAACTATGGGGCAGCAGGATGTCCAAGAACGTTTAGAGATGAAAAAATTAGGCATGGAGCATTTGGCGCAGTTCAATGAATTATTGCGTTACGTGTTTCAAGTGACCAATCAGGACCTTCAGGAAGTTGGCTGGGAGGAAGATGAAATCGAGCAGGCAAAGCGCCCAGTCTTGCGTAAAGCAGATGTTGTAGGCTGGTTTGACGGTGACAAACTTGTTTCACAGATGGCTGTGTACCCAATGCAAGTCAATATTTTTGGGGAAATATACAAAATGGGTGGCGTTACAGGTGTTGGGACGTATCCTGAGTATGCAAATTTCGGTTTAATGCACCGCTTGATGCGTCAGAGTTTGAAAGAGATGCGCGACCGAGAGCAGACGATTTCGTATTTATATCCTTACTCGATTCCGTACTACCGCCGTAAAGGTTGGGAAATCATTTCGGATGTGATGACGTTTTCGATTAAAGATACCCAACTTCCTGAAAATGTCCCAGTGAGCGGGATGGTGGAACGTTTAGATATCGAACACGAAGATGTTTTAAAAACATATAATCGTTTCGCCCAAAATCAACACGTCGCGATGATTCGTGATTCGCTAGCATGGGAAGAATACTGGCGCTGGGAGCGCGAAGAAATGATTGCCGCTGTGTATTATGATGAAGCCGGGGAGCCACAAGGTTTCATGTATTACTGGATTGCCGATGATATTTTTCATATGAAAGAAATGGTGTATTTAACGCGAGAAGCAAGACATGGCTTGTGGAACTTCATTAGCGCACATTTTTCGATGGTGACGCATGTAAAAGGCAAGCTATACACCAGTGAGCCTATCGCCTTCTTAATGGAAGACAGCGATATTACAGAAACGATTCATCCATATTATATGGCGCGAATTGTCGATGTCGAAGGATTTTTTAAGAAATACCCATTCTTAGAAAAACAAGCAGACTTTCATTTTGTTGTAACGGATAGTTTATTGGAATGGAATCAAGGAATCTTTCATTTTCAGTGGGATGCAGATGGCAATGTATCAATCGGGAAAGAAGCACATGGCGAGGCTGTAGAGATTGATATACAGACATTAACGACGATGTTCTTCGGTTATAAACGCCCCAAATATTTGCGTAAAATTGGCCGAATTATGGCCAACGACACGACAATTAAGCAATTAGAAAAAATGATTCCGAATGAGACGCCTTATTTTTCGGACTACTTCTAAAATAGCTCAGCGTGTCGACAAATACCCATTCTCGTCGTTAAAAGCTCCGTTCCGATGCTCTTCTACGCTGCGCTACGCATAACTTCTCACATGGTCGAGGATACGACTCTCTCCCTGTTTTCAGTCAACGTACTCTAGTACGCTCCGCTTTGTTGGAACTGTTCGACGTGCAACGAGTTACAGTTCCAATATAAGCGTGAACGAAGTGAGGGGTTAGTCCTTGCCTAGAGCCTGGGCATTTGTCGACACGCTGAGGTTTGTAGGCACGGACAGGTTTTTATTTAAGATATAGTTTTTTACAGTCTGCGCCTGCATTTTTGCGGGTGTTTTTTATTTTATTTTCTAATTCCGAGAAAACATACTGGAATTTTGATAGATTTTCAGTATAATAAAAAGAACATAAAAATATTACTTGGAGAAATGTTAACGGAATATTCACTTAGTAACACAACGGAACGAAGCGCAATTTTAAGGAGAAATGAGGAATGATACATGTCAGAACCGCTTGTGAAGTGGTCCTATCAAGGGGATAAAGGGCCACATTATTGGGGACATATTTGTGATGAGTATGAGATTGCAAAGTCAGGAAAGAATCAGTCACCAGTAGATATTCACATGGAGAAAGTAAGGGAAGTACAGGAAAGTTTACCACTTGAATTAAACTATAAACCAACAACATATACGGTAAGACGTGTGGAAAATTCGGTACATCTTTTTCCAGAGGACAAGGAGCAAGGTTTGACCTTTAATGGTAAAAGGTACAATTTGATTGCTTTTCACGGGCATATCCCAAGCGAACACACGCTAAATCAGGAATATTTCGCGATTGAATGGCATTTGGTGCACATGAATGAAGCAGGAGAGCGTCTTGTGCTAGCGATTTGGATGGACGAGGAATTAGAAGGCAGTGATTTTGGCGAATTAGCTGAGATTTTTCCGCAAGTTTTTGCCAATTTCGGTATTGAAAAACAGATTTCTTTAGATGTTTCGAACCTATTGCCGGAGAAGCGAGCGTATTTTACCTACCATGGTTCTTTGACGACACCGCCAACATTTGAAGGTGTGACATGGATTGTGCTACGCGAGGCAACAACGATTTCACAAGAAGACTTCGCGGCGTTTCAAGAGGTCATTCAAGATACGAATCGACCGTTGCAAGCGCTAAATGATCGTGATATTCATCATAGTGCCTAAATAAAGCATTTGGGATACATTATTATAGCTAAAATAAGCCAAGCCTCTACTTTGTTTGAGACTTGGCTTATTTTTAATTTGTATTCTTATCTTTCTCTACGCGATAGGATTCTTTTAGTACGAAATGGAGTAGCATAAATCGTATTCCCATGTGGTATTTTTTCTCTATAGGAAGGAAGCTAGGATTACTGATAAAATTTTTCATTTCAACTGGAGTAATTTCTGCGTACAATGCAAGTGCTTCAATGCTCAAATCGAAATAATGCATGAACCCATCGATAATGCCTAGTAGTTTAGTGTCATCGCTTGTTGCATCGAGAGCCCCTACCAAGAAAGGTAGTGCATATTCTGCATGATTTGTTTGATCAGTGTAGTGAGACATATAATCGTCATCCAATGTTGTTATATCAAGGCCTAATAATTTTGAAATGTTACCCTCGTTAAGTCTGTACTTATCTTTTAGTATGGCAACTCCTGATGGGATGGTTCCGTCATACATGATGTTCTCTCCTTTTATAATAATTTGATTTTATGATATCCTAATGATACCATGAAAAATAAACGAAGTCTCAATGATGGGAGGAATTAAAAAATGTATCAGCGAGCAAGTGAGTTTGCAGAGAAGGCGCATCGTGGACAGCGTCGTAAAATAACTGGTGAGCCATATTTTGCGCATCCGCGTAATGTGGCTAATTTGTTGCGGAATGCGGGATTTCGTGAGGAAGTTGTGGCTGCTGGTTTTTTGCACGATGTGGTGGAGGATACACCTGTGACGCTGGACGAGATTAGAACTGCTTTTGGGGAGGATGTCGCGCGTTTAGTGGCTTCGCATACGGAAGATAAGTCGAAAACATGGGAAGAGCGTAAAAAGCATACAATTGAAACGGCGCGCACTGGAACACTTGAGGAAAAGGCGATTATTGTTGCGGATAAATTGGATAATTTGCAGTCTGTTAAATACGCTCTAAGCTCCGAGGGAAACAAGGTTTGGAGCTATTTTAACCGTGGCTATGATTTGCAAAAGTGGTATAACGATGGGATTGTCGCTAATATGTATATTGGTTTGAAAGAAGATGAGATTCCGGTGTTTTTTAGAACATATGAACGGTTATGTCGGTGGATGTTTCGAAAGTAAAAATCTCACTTAAAATAACTGATAAATTAGGTATATATAATCAAATTAATGAGTTTTTAGACAACTGATGATAAAAATATGCTAGAATGAAAACGATAACATAATAATGTGAGGAGTGGAACTATGGTTTTTGGAGCAGTAGAAGCTGGTGGGACGAAGTTTGTTGTGGCGATTGGTGATGAAACGGGGAAAATAATTAAGCGGGAAACGTATCCGACGACAGAACCTGGAGAGACAATGAAGTATGTGGAGCAATTTTTCAAGCAGTATGAGGACGAGTTGGAGGCGATTGGTGTTGGTTCGTTTGGTCCGATTGATGTGCGTAAATCGAGTCCTACATACGGTTATATTACGTCGACGCCGAAGCTGGCATGGCGCAACTATGATATTGTTGGTGCGCTAAAAAATGCGTTTTATGTGCCGATTGGTTTTACGACGGATGTGAACGCGGCAGCGCTTGGAGAAGTGACGCTTGGTGCGGCAGAAGGATTGTCTAGCTGTATGTACATTACGATTGGAACTGGGATTGGTGCTGGTGCGGTGGTGAATGGCAAAATGTTAGAAGGCTACTCGCATCCAGAAATGGGGCATATTATGGTGCGTCGTCATAAACACGATCGCTATACAGGAAATTGTCCGTATCATGATGATTGTTTGGAAGGTCTGGCAGCTGGTGGCGCCATTGAAAAACGATGGGGCAAAAAGGCGGTAGAGCTTGCAGATAATGAAGAAGTTTGGAATTTAGAAGCGCATTATATTGCACAGGCATTGATGAATTATAGTCTAATTTTGTCCCCTGAACGCATTGTAATTGGTGGTGGCGTGATGAAACAACGTCAAGTATTCCCACTTGTTCGCCAAAAGTTGAAGACATTGATTGCAGGCTATATCCAATTGCCAGATTTAGAGGAATACATCGTTCCACCGAAGCTAGAAGATGACGCAGGGATTACAGGGTGTATTTTACTAGCAGTGCAGACAAAACAAGAAAATTAATTTTAGCGGGGAAACAATCATTTTGAAGTCAAGTGGTTGTTTTTTTGTATGCATTGTGAGAAAATGTACATGGAAATGACTGATGTATCGGAGGAAAAAACAATGTCAATAACACAATTGCTTCATATCAAATACCCTATTATGCAAGGCGCGATGGCCCAAATTGCAAAGGCACCACTTGTTGCTGCTGTATCAAACGCTGGCGGACTTGGAATTATTGCATCAGGTGGGATGAGCGCGGAGGAGTTGCGTGCTGAGATTCGCAAAACAAAAGAACTGACAGACAAACCGTTTGGCGTCAACCTAATGTTGATGATGACGAATATCGACGAATTGACGACAGTGATTATTGAAGAAGACGTAAAAGTAGTAACCACGGGTGCAGGGACGCCAAAAACATATATGCCGATTTGGAAAGAAGCGGGAATTATCGTTATTCCTGTCGTTCCTTCGGTGATGATTGCGCGTAAAATGGAACAACTAGGTGCGGATGCGGTTGTCGCAGAGGGCACAGAAGCAGGCGGGCATGTTGGCGAAACAACGACGATGGCTTTGTTACCGCAAGTGGTAGACGCTGTTTCGATTCCGGTTATTGCAGCAGGCGGAATTGGTGACGGACGCGGGATAGCAGCAGCTTTTGCATTGGGGGCTCAAGGGGTTCAAATTGGTACGCGCTTCCTAGCAACGGACGAATGCCCGGTCCATGAGAATTTCAAGCTTGCGTGTCTGAAAGCAAAAGACCGTGATACAGTGGTGACCGGACGCCGAAATGGTGCACCAGTCCGCAGTAATTAAAAACAAGATGATTAAAGAATATCAACGTCTGGAAGATGAGAATGTAGACCGCGATGTGCTAGAAGAACTGACGCTGGGATCATTGCGTAAGGCCGTTCAAGAGGGCGACACGGAGAATGGTTCGGTTATGGCCGGCCAAATTACAGGTCTAATCAACGAAATCAAACCGGTAGATACGCTGATTCAAGAGATGATGACCCAAGCAACAATGACAGCAAGCCAGCTCATAATCAAATAAAAACTAAGATTGGATGCCAAACATGATTCGGCATCCAATTTTAGTTTTATAAGCTTTGTTTTGCTTTTTTAATCATGGCTTTGATTTGTTCAAAACCAGTACCACCGTAAGAATTCCGTTTAGCAACGGCGGTGTGTGATGTGAGCGCGTCATAAATATCGTCCTCAATCACAGGCTGAATCGCTTGATAATCCGCAAGTTTAACATCTTGTAAATAGATGCCTTTTTGCGTGCAGTCCAGTACGAGTTTGCCGACAATTTCGTGCGCCTCACGGAAAGGTACGCCTTTTTTCGCTAAATAATCAGCAAGTTCGGTCGCATTTGAAAAATCCTTCTGCGTCGCGTTCTCCATCATGGCTTCATTTACTTTCATCGTCTCAATCATACCTGCAAAAATATCAAGACTTGTCTTCACCGTATGCACCGTGTCAAACATGCCTTCCTTATCTTCCTGCAAATCTTTGTTATAAGCGAGCGGCAAGCCTTTAAGAACCGTCAGCAAACCGAACAAATTCCCGTAAATACGACCCGTCTTCCCACGAATCAATTCCGCCATATCAGGGTTTTTCTTTTGCGGCATAATGCTGCTTCCCGTCGCAAACGCATCAATTAACTCCACAAACTGAAACTCGTGGCTTGTCCACAAAATTAATTCCTCACAAAACCGTGACAAATGCGTCATCAACAGGGCACTATTGCTCAAAAATTCAATAATGAAATCACGGTCACTAACCCCATCCAAACTATTATCATAAATCGCATCAAACCCAAGCAATTCCGCACTGTACGCTCGATCAATCGGAAACGTAGTCCCAGCAAGCGCAGCACATCCAAGCGGCGAAATATCAATCCGCTTCATGCTCTCCGCCAAACGCTCCCAATCACGACTAAACATCCCGTAATACGCAAGCAAGTGATGCGCAAAAGAAATCGGCTGTGCGTGCTGCAAATGCGTATAACCCGGCATAATCGTCTCAACATGCTGCTCCGCCTTGGAAACCAACACCGTCCGAAGATGTGATAACGAAACCATAATCTCCGTCACAGCTTCCTTCAAATAAAGATGCATATCCGTTGCTACTTGGTCATTCCGACTCCGCGCCGTATGTAATTTCCCAGCAACAGGCCCAATCTCCTCATGTAGCAACTTCTCCATATTCAAGTGAATGTCCTCATTTACTATGCTGAATTCCAAATCACCTTTCGCCAGTTTCACCGCCAAAGCTTGCAATCCAGACGTGATTTGCGTCGTTTCCTCTTCAGAAATAATCCCACATTTTCCAAGCATCGCCACATGCGCCAAACTTCCCGTAATATCTTGTTTCGCTAATTTTGCGTCAAAAGAAATCGAGGCGCCGAATGCATCAATCCACGCCTCACTTTTTCCTTGAAAACGACCGCCCCACAGTTTTTCCATGCATTACACCTCAGTTTTCGTAGTTAATTTTGCATTGACTTCCGCGCTAACTTTCGTTGGCAAGCCCCATAGTTTGATAAAGCCAACTGCCGCGTCTTGATCGAACGTGTCTGCCGATGTATACGTCGCCAAGTTCTCGTCATACAACGAGTTCGGTGATTTTCTACCTTCCACAATCGCATGCCCTTTGAAAAGTTTCATCCGAATCGTGCCGTTGACGTATTTTTGCGTGTCTTTTAAGAAGGCAACGAGAGAGCTTGTAAGCGGTGAGTACCAAAGCGCGTTGTAAATGACTTCGCTAATTTTTTGTTCGATAACTGGTTTGAAATGCGCGACTTCACGAACAAATGTCAAATCTTCCAGTTCTTTATGCGCCGTAATTAAAGCAACTGCGGCTGGGCATTCGTAGACTTCCCGTGATTTGATGCCGACAAGCCGATTTTCAATATGATCGATACGTCCAACGCCGTGTGCGCCAGCGATACCGTTTAGTTTTTGAATAAGTGTCGCCAAGCTTAATTGTTCGCCGTTTAAAGCAACAGGAACGCCCGCTACAAATTCAATTTCAATGATCTCTGGTGTATCTGGCGTATTTTCTAAAGCTGCTGTCAAATCGTACGCCGCTTCTGGTGGAGCTGCCCATGGATCTTCTAGTACGCCACATTCGTTAGAGCGTCCCCATAAGTTCTGATCGATAGAAAATGGGTTATCTAAATTAATCGGAACAGGAATGTTATGTTTTTGTGCATATTCGATTTCTTCTTCACGCGACCATTTCCAATCACGAACAGGAGCTACTACTTTTAAATCCGGTGCAAGTGCATGAATAGCCACTTCGAAACGAACTTGGTCATTTCCTTTTCCTGTACAACCGTGTGCGATAGCTGTAGCACCTTCTTGTCTGGCTACTTCTACAAGTTTCTTCGCGATGAGTGGGCGAGACAATGCCGAGATTAATGGATATTTCCCTTCATAATAAGCATGAGCTTGTAGCGCGACCAACGCAAAATCTTCTGCAAATTCTTCTTTAGCATCAATTGTATAAGAAGCCGTTGCCCCAACTTGAATCGCTTTTTCTTTAATGAATTCTAAATCTTTGCCTTCTCCAACATCTAAACAACACGCGATTACATCATAATTTCCTTCTACTAACCACTGAATCGCAACGGAGGTATCTAACCCACCGGAATACGCAAGAACGATTTTTTCTTTTGTCATCTCTACATCCCCTTTTATTAATAAATATACATTTTGATAAAATCAATAATAACATCTACACAACGATTTTTCAAGTATTTTATTTATTTTTATTCATTATTATGTTTAAATATCCAATTCAACTTAAACGAAATCGCATCAGCTTGCGGAATTTGCTGACCTATAAATTGGTTAAAATTTTTCAAAACTGCTATACTTAAGAGGTGATTTATTTGAGATTATGTATGAGGAGTGAGCGTCAATGAAACAGATATTGAAATGGATTGGAATTATTGTGGTTAGCGTCGTATTATTACCGCTAGTCGTGATTTTCTTCATCTACAAGAAGGCAGTTGGTAAGCGTGAATACGACCCGAAAGTACTCGATAATTTGGAAGAAGCAGCACAAGATTATGTGAGAAAGACAGCACCGCTATCTGATGTAGATTCACGTTACAAATACATCCGCTTAGCTCAAAAAGCACTTCCAGCAGCGAAAGAAATTGAAGTTGGCGAAGTAGAAGATAAAAAAAATTGATGGTCCTGGCGGCAAAATTGGTTTGCGTATTTATACACCTGAAGCAGACGGCCCATACCCATTAATGGTTTATTTCCATGGTGGCGGTTTTGTAACAGGTAGTGTACAGACAGCCGATGCTATCGCGCGTAAATTAGTAAAAACAACGGGATACCGTGTGATTTCTGTAGACTATCGTCTAGCGCCAGAAAATCCATTCCCAGCAGCCATTGAAGACGCGTATGCTACACTTGTTTGGATTTCCAAACATTTAACAAGTTTGCGAGCTAAATCTGGTGAAATCGTTGTAGCAGGAGACAGTGCTGGTGGTAATATCGCCGCGGTTGTATCTCAAATTGCTACATCTAAAGGTGCGCCAAACGTGACGAAACAAATTTTGCTATATCCGCCAGTGGATATTTTCTCAAGAGATGCTTCGGTGCTTTATCCTTCCATGGATGAGTTTGCAGAAGGCTATGTTTTGACGAAAGAATCTTTGGATAAATATTTCAAACTATACTTATCTGGTGCCAACGATCGTAAATATGACCCACTTGTTGCACCAATTCGCAGTAAAGACGTTTCAAAATTACCAGCAGCATTCGTTGCCACAGCAGAATACGACCCATTGCGCGACCAAGGTGAAGCGTATGCCAAGAAATTAAAAGACGCTGGTGTACCAGTTTATGCGAAGCGTTTCGAGAAAGTACCACATGACTTCATGAGCACACCGTCCGTTGCAACAGACGAGACATTTGAATTAATCAGCGAATTCTTACAAGAGAAATTATGATGAATAAAGATAGCGATTGTGATATGTGCAGTCGCTATCTTTTTTTGCGATTTTTAGTAGGTTATGAGAAGATAATAGAAAAAGAAGAAAGGTGTGTTACATATGACAAAGGGGAAAATTTTGATTGCAGAAGACGATAACGACATCAACCACTTAATCTACGAGGTGCTAACGCGTGAAGGCTACGCTGTAACACAAGCATTCTCAGGAACTGAAGCCAAATTACATTGGAACAATGAAACATTTGATCTCCTGCTTTGCGATTTAATGTTACCAGGAATGACTGGCGAAGAACTGATAGCAGAAATTATCACCAAGCAAAGCGCATCCATCATCGTCATTTCCGCCAAAAACACAATTATGGATAAAGTGGATCTATTAAAGCTAGGAGCCAGCGACTACATAACCAAGCCGTTTGATATTGAAGAACTTTTAGCACGCGTAGAAGTCCAACTAAGAAAAACGCCAACCGAAGAACCCGTCAACGAATCCCTATCTTGGCAGGGCCTGACTCTATCCACAGATCGCTACAACGCCCAGATTGATGGTCAAGATATCCGCCTAACCGCCCGCGAATTCGGCATTCTAAAACTACTTATCAGCAATCCAAAAAAAGTCTTCACTAAGGAAAATATCTTCTCATCCGTCTGGGGCGAAACGGAGTACATTGACGAAAACACCGTCAACGTCCACATGAGTAACATCCGTAGCAAACTAAACAAAGCCAAGCCTGATAAGGATTATATCGAGACGGTTTGGGGGATTGGGTTTAAAATGAAAAATTGAAAAGCTGAACACGCCCGTTTAACCCTGACAGAGCTTGGAGCAGGCGCAATAAAAATCCTGTTTTGATTTTTATGGAGGCTGTGAAAGCTCCGAAGGGTTGGCGTGTGAAGCTGGATCCGTAGGCGCCAAGTACGACGCCAAACTCAGCTAACACAAACATTGTTTCCCATTACAAGCCACGAAACGAAGGCAGTTTCATTTCATTAAACTGCATATTGAGGTTCTAACTCAGAAAACGACGCTTCATAAGAACCAGCAACCCAAACCAAAAATTCCTAGCATCAAATAAGTATTCGGAGGAAGGCGCGACTCTTGCTTTTCATAAAGGTTCCTCTCCCTCTTTTTCTCCTTGCCCCTCCGAAATTAAACTTCCCAAACCCCCTCTTAATCATTTCTTAAGTTTTTATTCATACATACTTGAAACCTCTGCGTTATAGTTAACCTATCAAAACAAGAAGGGGATGACAAAACATGAGGGAAAATATTTTAGAAACAGCAGCACTATCCAAAAAATTTGGGGATAATTACGCTGTTGATCATGTCAATATGACCGTACAAAAAGGTGATATATACGGTTTCATAGGGAAGAACGGAGCGGGGAAAACAACATTTATCCGCCTAATAACAGAACTAATGTACAAAAATGGAGGCGACGTATCTTTATTCGGCTCCACCCATCCAAAAGATATTCACCAAGCGCGCAAACGCATCGGCGCAGTCATCGAAGGCCCATCATTATATCCAAACATGACTGCCCATCAAAACCTAAATTACTATTTACTACAAAAAGGCATCCCAGACAAAAATCGAATTAATGAAGTATTAGAATTTGTCGGCTTAGAAAATACCGGTCGCAAAAAATACCGTAATTTTTCGATGGGAATGAAGCAACGATTAGGTATTGGTTTAGCCATTTTGCACCATCCAGATTTCTTAATTCTTGACGAACCAATTAATGGACTCGATCCAATGGGAATTATTGAAATTCGGAATATTATTTTGAAATTGAACCAAACGTATGGCACAACGGTCTTCATTTCAAGCCATATCTTAACCGAATTAGCACTTATTGCTAATCGTTATGGCATCATTAACAACGGTCGTCTAGTCAAAGAACTATCCAAAGAAGAACTAGAATCTGAAAGCCGCCGCTATCTTGTTTTAAAAACACTAAACAAAGAATCCGCAGTCCAACACTTAGAAAGCCTCCTAGAATTGTACCAATACGAAGTGCATAGTGACGGTAGTATCCGTATTTTTGAATATATTGATGAGCCAGAAAAGATTAGCCAAGTCATGTTTGATGCAGGTATTATCATTACAGAGCTCAAAGTAGTAGAAGCTAATTTGGAAGAATACTTTATTGACTTAATTGGAGGGGAACAGAAATGATAGGATTAATTCGCGCTGATAGTTACCGTTTGACAAAGGGGAAAATGTGGATGCCATTTGCGACATTGATTGTTATTGCAGTTGCAGTTGCGGGCTTAATTTACTTAGCATTAAATGTCGATTGGATTTCGTTATCACAAGACGGAGCAGCTTTGACCGATGCCGATAAAGCGATCCTTACCTCTTCATTAAATGGGACACAAGTTGCTCAAATCGTACTTTCCTTTAGTGTTGTTTTAGCCATGGGATTTATCTCTATTCTCACTAATTTGTGGAGCATTGAGTTTTCTGCTGGTGTTGCTAAAAATGTCTTAGTTTCAGGTGTTTCAAGAACTACTTTTTATTTCTCAAAATTACTAACAGGCTGGGGTGTTGCAACATTAATGCTGCTTGTGTACACAGTAGCAATCGGCATCTCCTCTCAATTATTTATGGGTGGCGTTGATTTTGGAAACTTGGCACTTGGCATGTTAGCACAAATTCCGCTGTACCTTGGTTTAATTACAGTTGGGTATTTCATTTTCATCATTATTCCAAAAGAAAGTATCGCGATTGTTACTTACATTCTAGTTTACTTATTCCTAGAACCAGTAGTTACAAACCTAGTGAATGTCTTTTTACCAAAATGGACAATTATTAAAGATATGTATTTATTCAGCAAAATTGGAGTTATGTCTAATTTATCAGCTTTAAGTCAGCACGCCATTACGACAAACATTCTTACAGGCTTTGCATATATGGTTGTCTTCGCCGTTTTAGGTTGGTTAGTATTCCGATTTAAAGAAGTAAAATAATGTGGTAGAATGAAGACAGCGAAGGAGGCGGGGTATATGGTTTATATTTTGGGTGCAGTCATTCTTATATTGATCGGTTGGGTTGTATTAATCAAGAAACAATTGCGAACAACAACGGCACAAATACGCGACATCGCCAAACGAAACGGTTCGAATGAGCTACTCACGATGGACGTTGCTTCTATCGAAATCAAACAGTTACTTCTCGCTGTCAACGAACTACTACAAGAAAAATCGAAAACAGAACGGCGGTTTCATACGTTAAACAAAGAATTACGCGAAACGATTGAAAATGTCTCGCATGACTTAAGAACACCGCTAACTTCTTTATCAGGCTATTTGCAACTCATGGAACGCGACGCAATGACACCTGAAGAACGCCATAAATATAGTCAAATTATCAAACATAAAATCCAAATCTTGACCGAATTGGTGGAAAACTTCTTTGTCCTCTCGAAATTATCAAATGATGAAGGGCAATTAAATCCGGAAGTAGTGCAAATTTCTGAATTCTTGACGGAAGTTGTGACGTCATATTATGAAGACTTTTCCAAAAAAGAGGTGATACCAGAGATTGCGATTGAGCCGGATATTATGACTCTTGTCGATCGGAGAGTTTTGCAACGCATCATCGATAACTTCATTTCAAATATGTTAAAGCATGGCGAGGCGCCGATGAAGATTGCTTTGTCACGTGAAAATGGTAAGCCGACAATGACTTTTGAAAATCGAGCGAGTAACTTAACAGAAGAGGATGTGCCAAGGCTAATTGAACGTTTTTATACTGCAGATCGTGTGCGAAGTGGAAATAGTACCGGACTAGGCCTTGCGATCATTGATCTATTAGCAAAACGCTCGGATGCCATGTTTGATGTTGCTTATAAAGATAAGATGCTCACATTTACAATTGCATTTAAACAATAAAAAATGCTGGAACGAGAGTTTTGAAGACTCCCATTCCAGCATTTTTTAGTTGGCTAGATTTTCTTTTGTTTTCAGCTTCGATGCCTTCTCTTCGCAGTTTTATCAGTCGTGATAGATTAACGATTAATGTTTTTACGACTGCGTATGTTGGTACACCTAGAATCATACCGAAAATACCAGCTAGATTTCCTGCCACGATTAAGATGATGATTATAGTGAGTGGATGGATAGATAGTGATTTACCCATGATATATGGTGATAATAAGTTCGAATCGATTTGCTGCACGATTGTTACGACCACAATAACTAAAATCGCTTGTAACGGTGAATCGAAAAGTGCAACAATCACGGCTGGTGCTGCCCCAATGAATGGCCCTAAATAAGGAATGATGTTCGTAACCCCAGCAATTAAGCCAAATAGTAGAGCATAGGGTTCGCCAATAATGAAATACCCAATCATCGTGAAAATACCGACGAATAAACAATCAATTGCTTGGCTAGAAATATATGTTGAAATTGTCTTGTTCATTGCTTGAATCATTTCACGAGCCTCTTTACGAATACCCGCTGGAAAGAACTTCTCACTTGAGTCAAGGAACTTATGACCATCTTTAAACATATAGAAAAGAATAAATGGTACGGTGACAAGAATCATCACAAACCCAGAAATAAAACCGAAAATCATGCCTAGACTCCCAGTTAGACTACTGATTACAGTATCTAAAAGCTTGGGTATCGAAATATTTAACTTCTCCATCTCTGCTTTAATATCGACATTTTTGATATTACTATTCTGAACTAAATTATCCCACCAATGTTGGAATTGATCCCAGTATTTCGGCGCTTCTCTGACAAGCGAAGCAACCTGTTCTGCTAAAATCGGTCCGAGTTGCACAACCGCAAGGACAACAGCTCCAATAAAAATGACAAAAATACTTAAAACGCTAACTAATCTCGGAACCTTGCGCTTTTCTAAAAATAAGACTAAAGGATTAAACATGTAAAATAAAAATCCAGAAATCAAAATAGGTAAGAAAAGTGTGGAAACAATGACCCCAACCGGCGCAAACAAGAAGCTTAGCTTATTCAATATAAATAAAATCGCGACTAGCGCCAAAATCTCTACTGTCCAAAAGAACAACTTGGACTCCCTAAAACGTGACAACTTCATTATAGGTCCCCTCTCATTATTGTTTTTCCCTATGTAGGCTATCCTTAATAGTACCATCATACAGTCTAAAATACCACCGTAATCTTGCTTGACTTCTTATAGATAGTTGTTATACTATATATATAACAGTTGTAGAAAGAAGGGACGGCTATGCTACTAGAGATTAATTTACAGGCAGAAGAACCAATTTATACGCAGATTATGTATCAAGTTATCGAGGGAATTGCCAAGAAACAACTAAAACCAGGTGATGAATTGCCGTCTGTACGTAGTTTAGCGAGCGATATCGGCATTAATTTTCATACAGTGAATAAGGCGTATCAACTTTTAAAGCAAGAAGGATATATTTTAATTCATCGCCAAAAAGGGGTTGTCATCCATCCTGATGGGGTGGAGAAGGCGAGCGAGGCGTTTTATGCGAAATTGCGTCGTAAAGTGAGACCACTGATTGCTGAGTCGATTTGCAGGTCGGTGACGAAAGAAGAATGGGGTATGCTTTGTATGGCAATCTATGAGGAAATAGCACCTAAGGAGGAGCAATAATGGAAATATTATATTTTATAGGAATGATGATTATAGTAGTGGGGTTACAAGCGGTGACACCATACGTTATTCGTCGTGGGGAAAGTTTTGGGGTTATGATCGGCGAAGAGGCCGCGAAGAATCCATTGATTCGGAAGATGAAGCGGCAGTTTGTGCAATGGAATCTGATTGTGGGTGCTGCGGTGACGATTGTTGTTGCGGTAATTTTAGCGATGTTAAATGGGAATGAGAATGGGCAAGCGGTAGTGCTTATTATTGCGATTTTGGCTGTGTGTGTCATTTCGTTTTTGATTTATATTCGTTTTTATCGGGCGACGCTTGCTTGGAAACGTGAGCATTTAGAAGTCGTGGCAGACAAGGTCGATATTGTGATGGTAGACACGACTTTTCACCGCCAAAAATTAACGATTTCGTATATTTGGTATTTGATTCCGCTAGCCGTGATTTTGGTGACCATTGGCTTGACAGTAATTTATTACAGTCAAATTTCGAATCAGATTCCGATGCATTATAATTTCGATAATGAAGTGACGAATTATGCGACAAAAAGTTATCGCACGGTGATGATGATGCCAGTGATGCAAATAGTAATGCTTGGTTTGTTTATCTTTATTAATTATATGATGACGCGAAGTAAACAAGTGATTGATAACGATAATCCGACGCTTTCTATGAAGCGCAATGTGATGTTTCGCCAAATCTATAGTAAGTTCAATTTATTGATGGCAACATTGTTAATTCTTCTTTTTATGGTCGTTCAATTATCGTTCATTTTTGAAATTCCTGCGGTTGTGATAGGTATTTCTGTAGCTGTTGTTCTTGTCATTATATTTGGTGGACTGATTTTCTTGATGTTTCGCGTGGGGCAAGGTGGCAGTCGTTTGAAGCTAGAGGATAGTGGAGAAGCGAATCGTAAGCCAATTCGTGATGATGATGCGAATTGGAAACTCGGCGTATTTTACGTGAATCGCCAAGATCCAGCCCTTTTTGTTGAAAAACGGTTTGGTGTTGGTTGGACGATAAATATGGCGCGGCCAGTAGCTTGGATTATGTTTGCGCTGTTGATTGGGGTTATTGTTGCAGTTAGTGTTATTTTTAGTTAATTAGAAGATGAATACGATGCTCGTGTAGCTGACTATGCATATGAAGAATACTTAGAACGGCCTAAATCGCGTCCTTTATCCGATGTTATGTCAGAATACGGATGAATGAGCTATCAGGCCAGAACAACACCAAGATTCGAAAAGCAACTGTCCAAACTAGATAAACAAGTTAGCCGTACCATTTTAAGATGGCTTGCCAAACACATTGATGGTGCCGGTAATCCTCGTGTAAGCGGAAAACCTTTGCTTGGAAAAAGCGCAGGTCAATGGCGCTACCGCGTTATTTGTAAGATTAATGATGGAGAACTGATAATTCTCGCTTTAGAGGTTGGTCACAAAAGTGGCATATATGAATCATAGTAAAAAGCAGGATTTCCTATCTAAACCATAGACGGGAAATCCTGCTTTTTTAATCAACATATATACACATTGTGCTTTTTAATTATTTGATTTCTAAATTTTTAGCCAAGCTATCATGTAGTTTTTGACGTTCAGCATCAGATACGTTGTAGTACCAGATTCCATCTGAGATACCGCCATCACCAGCGACTGTCATGTTCTCCACATTGTTTCGTGCGGAAATATAGTTCTTAGCAATGCGAGTAATGTCTGTCATTGTTAAATCGGTTTGCATGTTTTTACCAACTGCGGATAAGATTTGATCGAAGTTCCATAATGTTTGTGTTGTTGCCACTTTGTTAACAACAGCTTGGATAACTTCTTGTTGACGCATTTGACGACCAAAGTCACCACGCGGATCGGATTTACGAATTCGAACATAGGCAAGTGCATCTGTACCATTAAGTGTGATGTTACCTTTCTTGAATTCTTTACCTTTTAAACTGATGTCCATATCATTATAAACTTCTACACCGCCAACAGCGTCGACTAAATCTTTCAAGCCTTCCATATTAATCTTGATGTAATAGTTAATTGGAATACCATTCAAGAAGTTTGTTACTGTATCTTCAGCCATTTTTACACCACCGTAAGCATAGGCAGCATTGATTTTATTTGTGGAATCGTGACCAATGATTTCGGTTTTTGTATCACGAGGAATACTTAAAATTTGTGCTTTATTCGTTGTACCATTGACGGTTGCAACCATGGTTGTATCGGAACGCCCAACATCACCATCACGTTGGTCAACACCGAGAATTAAAACGGAGAACGGGTTTTGGCCATCTAGTTTTACTGGATTAGCAGCTTCTTTTACAGGTTCGTAAATCTCATCCATCGTTGATTTCGTTTGGAAAACGGCATAGCCAACAATTCCTCCCAAAATTAAGAAAATACCTAAAATAGACCATAGGAAAATTCGTAAACCTGTTCGTTTTTTCTTTTTTGTGCGTTTCTCTGCGCGCATTAGCGTCTCAACCTCTCTAAAAGTTTTCTGTCACTTCCTATTCTACTACAAACTGGCAAATCTGTCACTGGCATTTCTATGAGTTTTTCATGAGAATTCAGAAAAACAGGTGTTATAGGCAGTTATTTCTTTTTTTTTGAAAAGGATTTTCATTGTATTTTTTCATAGGTTAGGGGTATAATTATTGGGAGCATTGTGAATTTTACGCGTTAGGTATTTAAGTACAAGATGGCAAAGAACCATCGCAACTCCCAAAAAGGAAAGGGGCACGAGACATTGATGCTTTCCGTTATTTTAACCTGTTTCCTCACCTCGTTGCTACTAACTCCTGTGGTGAGGAAAATAGTACTTAGATTTGATATAACAGATAAACCAGATAAACGAAGAATTAACGTAGTTCCAATACCTAGCCTAGGCGGGGTCGCTATTTTTATTGCGTTCTTGATTGGGATTTTCTCATTACCAATTGATAAAACGCTAATGTGGCCGCTTGTTATCGGGGCGTCTGTTGTTGTATTGACGGGGATATTGGATGATATATTTGAGCTACAAGCGCGTTACAAGATGCTTGGTCAAGTGATTGCTGCTGGAATCATTGTTTTCTGGGGCGGTATTAATATTACCTTTATTAACTTGCCGTTTGGTGGTGAAATCCACTTTGGTATTCTTTCTATTCCGCTTACAATTATTTGGATTGTGGCGATTTCAAATGCAATTAACCTGATTGATGGACTAGACGGTTTGGCTGCTGGTGTATCAACAATCGCACTTTTAACTATCATGGGAATGGCTTTTGTAATGGGAGATCCGCTTGTTATTATGATTACGGCTGTGCTGGCCGCTTCAACGCTTGGTTTTTTACCATACAACTTCTACCCCGCCAAAATTTTCATGGGTGATACTGGAGCATTGTTTCTCGGTTATATTATCGCGATTCTGTCGTTGATGGGCTTCAAAAATGTGACATTTATTTCGTTGATTGTGCCCGTACTTATTCTTGGTGTGCCAATTTTTGATACGATTTTAGCAATTATTCGCCGAGTTGTTCACCGGACACCGATTGCAATGGCGGATAAGTCGCATTTGCATCATAGTTTGATGAAACTTGGATTTACACATCGGCAGACGGTTATTTTGATTTATGGTATTTCGATGTTATTTTCATTATTTGCACTTATTTTTACGATGTCGACGTTCTGGGGATCGTTCTTGCTTATTTTCATTTTACTAATTGTGGTCGAGTTTTTCGTCGAGGTATTAGGATTGGTGAGTCAGAACTACAGACCGGTGATGCGTTTGTTACGGATGGAACGTGTGGAGCATGAAGAGGAACAAGAATAGTTTGAGAAGGAGAGCCTGTCTTAGTGGACGGGTTCTTTTTTGCTCTTGATGGCTTGGTACTTCTGTGTTAATCTATTCAAGTAGGTTAAACAGATCAAAGGAGAGATTAACATGAATATTATTGCCACGGCAGAGTCAGTTATGCAAGCTGAATCGTTGCTAGGCGCGGGGGTAGACACATTATATGTTGGAGGTAGTCGATTTGGACTGCGCATGCCGCAATCACTTTCGCTTGCCGATATACGTGAAATTACTAACAAAGCGCATGGGGCAGGGAAAAAGGTGCTCGTTGCAGTGAACGCCTTAATGCATAATGAACATTTGAAGGATTTACCTGATTATTTACGTGAATTAGCTAACATGAAAGTGGATGCGGTCACGGTTGGAGATCCTGGTGTTGTTTTTATGTTGCACGAAATGGAGCTGGATTTGCCGTTTATTTATGACGCGCAAACATTTGTGACAAGTGCAGAACAAGTGGATTTTTGGGTGAAACAAGGGGCTGTTGGGGCAGTGATGGCGCGGGAGCTAACGTTAATTGAGCTTGAAGCGATTACGGCGAAAATGGATGTGCCGATTGAGGTGCAGGTGTATGGACCAACATGTATTCACCAATCGAAGCGGAAACTAGTGACGAATTATCACAATATCGTGGAAATTAAAGATGATACATCGAAGGAACGTGGGCTCTATTTACGTGAACCAAACGATGCGGAAAGCCAGTTACCGATTTATGAAGATGAGAATGGGACGCATATTTTTTCAACAGAAGATTTGTCGTTGATGCCGTATTTGGAAAGAGTTTACCGTGCGGGGCTTAGAACGTGGAAGCTGGACGGTGTTTTATTGCCGGGTGAGGATTTTGTCGCGATTGCTGCGCTGTTTGTGAAGGCAAAAGAAGCGCTTGAAGCAGGCGAGTTTGTCGCGGAAACTTTTGTGAATAAGTTGGCACAATTACAACCAGCCACGCGTGTACTTGGAACAGGATTCTTTTTGAAACAACCAGATGAAGTGAAATAGGAGGGCATAATCGATGAGAAGAATATTGAAAAAACCAGAAGTTCTAGCACCAGCAGGGAATCTTGAGAAATTAAAAATTGCAATTCGCTATGGCGCGGATGCTGTCTATATTGGTGGGCAAGCTTTCGGGCTTCGTTCGCGTGCGGGGAATTTTTCGTATGAGGAGATGCAAGAAGGTGTGGCGTTTGCACATGAACGTGATGCCAAAGTATATGTGGCAGCGAATATGGTGGCGCATGATGGTGATACGGAAGGCGCGGGTGAGTTTTTTCGGACGTTGCGTGATATCGGGATTGATGCGGTAATCGTTTCGGACCCAGCGTTGATTAGTATTTGTTTTGCGGATGCGCCGGGGCTTCCTGTGCATTTATCGACGCAAGCTTCGGCAACAAACTACAAGACATTGGAATTTTGGAAACAGCAAGGTTTGGAGCGCGTTGTTTTGGCGCGTGAGGTGAGCATGAGCGAGATTCAGGAAATTGGCCAAAATACAGATGTTGAGATGGAGGCTTTCATCCATGGCGCGATGTGTATTTCATATTCTGGTCGTTGCACGTTGTCTAATCATATGGCGAATCGTGACGCGAATCGTGGTGGCTGTGCACAAAGCTGTCGTTGGAAATATGACCTTTTCGAAATGGATAACGGCTTACCAAGAAATATTGTGGATGAGGATGAAGAGCCGTTTTCGATGAGTGCGGTTGATCTTTCGATGATTCGCTACATCCCTGATATGGTTGAAGCAGGCGTGGATAGTTTGAAAATTGAGGGCCGGATGAAGTCGATTCACTATGTTTCGACGGTGGCTAGTGTGTATCGGAAAGTTGTCGATGCTTACTGCGAAGACCCTGATAATTTTGTATTCGATCCTGCGTGGGAAGAAGAGCTTTGGAAAGTAGCGCAGCGCGAGTTGTCAACGGGATTCTTTTACCAAGAGCCAACGGAAGACGAGCAACTATTCGGCAAAACGCGTAAGATTCCACAATACGCTTTCGCGGCGCAAGTGTTGGACTATAATCCAGAAACGAAAATCGCGACGTTGCAACAACGTAATAATTTTGGTGTAGGCGAGGAAATCGAATTTTACGGTCCAGGGGAGGTTGGCTTTAAGCAAGTCGTGACAGAGCTTTGGAATGAATTTGATGAACCGATTGATCGTGCACCAAATGCAATGATGACGGTTAAAATGGCCGTGGATCACCCAGTCGCTGAATTTTATTTTATGCGCAAGAAAAAAGTAGAGCGTGTACGTACAAAAGTAAAAAATAGATAAAATATAAAACCAGAGATTGCCTTTCGGAATAGGAGGTTATCTCTGGTTTATTCGGGCTTGCGAATGATTGTGATTAGGTAGGAAGACTGGTATAATAGTATCAAATGAGAAAAGGAGTTGTTTGAACATGATAGGATGGATTATTGCTATCGCGGTTGTGGTCATACTTGTCTTAATTTATTTTGGCATGTATAACAGCCTTGTAAAATATCGTAACAGAGTAGAGGAAACTTGGGCGCAAATCGATGTGCAACTGAAACGTCGCTTTGACTTGATTCCGAACTTAATTGAAACGGTAAAAGGCTATGCATCACACGAAAAAGAAACATTAGCGAAAGTCGTTGAAGCGCGTAACATGATGACACAAGCTCCAGCAGACGGACGCAATCAACAAATGGAAGCTGACAACATGCTAACAGGTGCGCTAAAATCTGTTTTTGCACTTGGAGAAGCTTACCCAGATTTAAAAGCAAATACATCATTTATCGAATTGCAACACGAACTAGCAACAACGGAGAACAAAGTGGCTTATTCACGCCAACTGTACAATACAACAGTCATGACATACAACACAAAGATTGAATCAGTACCTTCTAACATCGTTGCCAAGATGGGCGGTTTCACAAAACGCGACATGCTTGCAACACCAGAAGAAGAAAAAGTAGTTCCAAAAGTTCAATTCTAAAACACTGAAAGGAAGAATGCGCCATGTTATTTGAACAAATAGCGGCAAATAAGCGTAAGACAGTGTTCATTGTTTTAGGATTCTTCATTTTTGTGATGTTGGTTGGTTGCGCGATTGGGATTTTAGTTTATAACAATTACTTGAACGGCTTAATTATGGCCGCAGTCATTGGCGCGATTTACATTGCAATCATGATTTTTTCGAGTTCGAGAGTTGTTATGGCGATGAATCGTGCGCAAGAAATCACATCTAAAGATCAGGAGCCAGTGCTTTGGGACACGGTGGAAAGCATGGCGATGGTAGCTGGTGTTCCGATGCCGAAAGTATATATCGTAGAAGATGACAGCCCAAACGCTTTTGCCACGGGAATCTCTCCTGAAAAAGGTGCCGTTGCCGTGACACGTGGTTTGCTAAACAAGTTAGAGCGTTATGAGCTAGAAGGCGTTATCGCGCATGAAGTGGCACATATTCGGAATTATGATATTCGCCTTTCAACAATTGCGATTGCCTTGGTTGCCGTAGTTGCGATTCTGTCTGATTTAGCGATGCGAATGCTTTTTTGGGGTAGTATTACAGGTGGGAATAACAATAGGAAGAGCAATGATAACAATAACGGTGGTGCGCAAGCTATCATTTATATTATCGCATTAGTTTTTGTTATTTTGGCACCAATTATTGCTACTGCGATTCAATTTGCGCTCAGCCGAAACCGTGAATACTTGGCGGATGCAACAGCGATTGAATTGACGCGTAACCCACAAGGCTTAGCAGATGCACTTCGAAAAATTGGCGGCGATACAACGAAGATGAAACAACCAAGCGCTGCGTCCGAATCAATCTACTTTACTACACCATCTAAAGGTGAGAAAAAGAAGAAAAGAAAAAGCGGGCCTGTTCGATTCCCATCCACCAATTTCAAGTCGAATTGAGCGCTTGGAACATATGTAAACACTGAATAAAAAGACATGTACCTCCTAAAAAACTAGTGAAGCTAGTGATTTAGGAGGTACATTTTTGTAGTTAGCGCAATAATCGCAAGCCATTAAGGATAACTAAAATTGTGCTACCTTCGTGACCTATAACGCCAAACGGTAAATTGATAAGTTGAAAAAAATTTGAAAGTATTAAAAGAAAAATAACACACAATGAAAAAATAATATTTTGCCATGTTATTCGATGTAGTCTTTTGGAGAGTTTTACAACGAAAGCAAGTTTGGATAAATCGTTCTTCATCAAGATAACATCCGCGGTTTCGATTGCGACATCTGTTCCTTCACCCATAGCAATGCCAACATCTGCATTAGCCAAGGCAGGGGCATCATTAATTCCATCACCAAGCATAGCAACAGCACCATATTTTTTTTTGTAAGGTCAGAATATGATCTACTTTATTTTCAGGCAAACAGTCAGCGATAACCGTATCTATACCTAATTCTTCTGCTATTGCATCCGCGGTTTGTTTAGAATCGCCAGTAATCATGATTGTCTGTATTCCCATATGATGGAGCTCATCAATTGTTGTTCTAGCAGCGGTTTGAGGAATATCTTTTAGAGCAAACAAACCGACAACTTCTTGGTCACATGACACGAAGACAAGTGTCTTTCCCTGATTGCTTAGTACTGGGTTATGTTCTTCTAAAAATCGCATCGCGGCGGTTTTTCCTACGAAATCAGCTTTTCCGATGCGCCATTCTTGCTTGCGATACTGTGATTTTACACCGTAACCTGGGACGTTTATAACATCAATATCAGGTAGTAGTTTGGCATCTAGGGCTTTTACAATGCTTTGTGCGAGCGGATGTGTCGATTGGTTTTCCATCGTTGCGATAATGGCAGGATCAATCGTTTTATCTAACGTAATGTCTGTCACACTCGGTTTTCCTTGTGTCAATGTACCTGTTTTGTCAAAAGCGATAGCGGGAATACTTTGCAGACGTTCTAAATAAATACCACCTTTAAAAAGAACACCATTCCTAGCACCGTTAGAAATAGCTGCCAATGTTGCAGGCGTTACACTAGCTACTAGGGCGCAAGGAGAGGCAACAACGAGAAGTACCATTGCGCGGTAAAATGTCTCTGTCCAGTCCCACCCAAATACAAAATGCGGTAAAAACAACATGATACCAACAAATAAAAGTACAATTTTCACATAGGTATCTTCAAATTTTTCGATAAATCGTGCGGTCATAGATGGTTTTTCTTGCGCTTGCTGTACTAGCTGTATAATCTTATGAAACAATGTGTTTTCAGCTGTTTGTGTCACTTTTATTGTTAGGGCACCGTTTAAATTGGCTGTTCCGGCATAGACGGTATCTAAGGCTTGCTTTTCAATCGGTATAGGTTCACCAGAAATAGCCGATTCGTCGATGTTTGAAGTGCCAGACACAATTTCACCATCAATAGGAATCGTATCACCGGGCCTTACTAGTAATAAATCTCCAGGTTGTAGTGACTCGACAGAAACTTCTTCTACCGTATTATCAGCATGGCGTAAAAATGCTGTAACGGGCTGTATCTCCAACAAATTCGTAATTTCACGCTTACTTTTGTTTGTTGTGTATGTTTCCAATGCTCCGCTCAATGAAAAAATAAAAATAAGAATAGCGCCTTCTAGCCAATAGCCAATAATAGAAGCACCAATAGCCGCGAGAATCATGAGCAATTCCACATTTAATTTATGCGTCTGCCATGTGCTTAAAATACCTTCTCGAGCTTTCGCAAAACCGCCAATAATAAAAGCGCTAATAAAGATAATCGACGTCATATTAGTCACAGGAAGCATCCAGCCAATTAAAATAAGAAAGCCGCTGACACAAGCTGCCAGTAATTCAATATTCCGTTTAACAAATTGCATGTTGCAGTCACCACTTTCTTAAATGATAATTATTATCTTTACTAAAAAATAAAAATCATCTATCAATGCCTTGCTTAGTTAAGATTTATTGTAACTTCTTTTAAGCATAAAATCAACTTAATTGAGAAAATTAATATCTAATTGAGAATAATAATTATTATCAAGTCCAAAGCAATAAAAAAAACGACCAGCTACAGGGGAATAGCTGGTCGAAAAAAAGGAGTTTGTTAAGGGACAGCACAATTAGAAAAAAGGGGGAGAAAACTAATTGCAGTCCTTGCTTTACATTCTCTATAATAAAGCATGTGGATGAAATCCCAACGTCATTTCAATGAAAGTTCGATTAGAATACACCGTGAAATAATAGGCTCGGGGTGCTCATTTAAGTTTATCAAAGCAAGGTGCCGTGTTTTATAGTATGAAAAAAATAATCACTATCTGTCCAATTTAGGGAGAGGTAGTGATTATTTTCCTGGATACTATATTTTATAATGCGACGTATTTCCAAAGGGTTTGGCCGTCTTTAGAGTCGACCATTGTCACTTTTTGTTGTAGGCGCCATTTCTTCATTTGACGTTCTACTTGTTTCTCAGGCAAAGCATATAAACTAGCTATCTCTTTCGTTGTAGAAATCTGGACTTGCTCCATGTACTCCTCGAGTGTTGGCGCTTCTTTGGGTTCTGGGAAATGATTGAGCAACTCGGAAAGGATATGCACATACACATCATACCGATGTAAACCGCTTATCTTTAGACCCTCATCTTCAATATTTCGATTGAAAAAAACAACGGTTGGATTTTCATTTATCTCCATCTCATGCGCTACTTTTTGATCACCGATATAGGCACGTTTAGCGAGATTAGATTGCAAGTCGTTCTTGAACTCATTCAAATCAAGGCCAACCATCCGAGCGGTTTCATAGAGAACCTCGGCTTGTGAAATATCTTTTTCATCGATGAAATGGGATTCTTGTAATTTACGCAAGAAATCAATGCCTTGACGTTTGCCTTGTAATTCCGCTGCTTTCACAGCAAGACAGGAAACGTAGGACATGTGAGCCATTTCTGACTGTGGCAGTGTGCAGGAATCTCGCTTTTGCTTGGAAATGACAGTTTGGAGGTTGTTGTGAAGGACATAGCGCAACTTGAAATAGTTGCCATATTCCATCTGCAACCTTCGAATTGTATGCTCCATATTCCAGCAATCTGTACACGCTGGGTCAAAAAAAAGATAAATCTCAATAGGCTTACTATTGCAGACCGATTGAAGATATAGATTTTGGTTTATCATTGCTATCACCTGTTTTTTTAGATTCTAATTCTATTGGAACTAGACAATGTACGGCGTGCATGTATGTATCAATCTGCAATGAAGTTTATCGACTATGCTTACCGCACCATTCATACTACTATAACTATATTTTAGCAGTGGAAACTTAAATTAACAAATGATTGCAATCAAAAATCAAAAATTTCCTTACCCAAATTTGACGGAACTGTAACATTTCTTATTATTTAGGATGCTGGATAAAAATTTTGAATCCGCAGTCATTGAGTGATAGCAATGTGTTACTCTGCCGCGTGCACTGCATGATAAAAACGTAAAATTTTATTTGGTGTTTCTCTTTTTTTTATACCATGTTCTTTTAAAAAGCGGTCAAAAATATCCTTACCTTTGTCAAAGTCGCTCACTTCGTATTCTAATTCGAAATCGTGCGTGTCGGCGTAGAAGCTTTTGTCAAAAACAAGGAGCCCCTTTTTGTAGTTTTTTTCAGCGCGTGTCGTGGTGAGGGAGCCGAACATATGTAGTGTTTCATGGTTGATGCCAAGCGATTGCAAAGCGTCGCGGACTTGACCAACTGGGATGTTGGCGCCGTCTAGGATAGCAGTTACTTGTTCTTCTGCTAAAATCTGTGTTGTTTCTAGTAGCCCAACTTGCTCGGGTGTTTTTAAAGTAAGCTCGTAATGTAGTTCACGTTTGCGAATGCGCAAGGCACAAAGCTTTTCTTTCAACTGAAAATCAGACGTATCAAAATAATAATTGGTTTGCGTGAAGAAATCCTCTTCTTTTAGACCGAATTCGACAATTAAGGCGTCATATTCCTCCATGCTTAGTAGATTTTTAAATTCGATTTCTAAATCTTGACTCATTGTATTTCGCTCCTTTACTCCCAAACGGCGTCTAAATCATGCGCGTAGTTTAGAATGGCTTTTTTGTAGGCGATAATATCCGAATTAGTAGATGTTTCGCCGATAATTTGAATAGCAAGTTGCATCGCTTCTTTGTAGTTTTGCGAGTTGTATAGAGCCATGCTTGCAAAAACAGTGATGGCTTTGTTGTCGGGGAAGGCAGTGCGCGCTTTGTTGAAAGTTTCGCTTGCTTTTTCGTAGTTACCGATAGCGCGGTATGTGCTACCTAAACCAATATAGGCGTCTGCGAGGTCTGCGTCTGGAAGTCCTAGCTCGAGTGCTTTTTCATAGTAGGGGATGGCGGACGTTTCTAAGCTTAAACCGTCACAGCTCCATGCGGCATAATAATGCAGGAGTGCGTTGTTTGGATCGTCTTGCAATGCGCGTTCAGCGGCTTCTTTTGCTTCTTCGTAAGACCTGTTGTCCAGTAATTCACGTACTTTTGATATTGACAAAATAAATCTCCTCCTAGCTTGTCTATGCCACCATTCTAACATAAATAATCAAAATCAAAAAAGACAGAGGTAAATAGAAGGAAAAGATGCACGAATATGCTAAAATAGAAGGCGAGCAAGTTTATCACATAATGAAAATCGACATATGAGGTGAGTGTTTTGAATCATTGGGAAGATTTTTTAGCGCCATATAAACAAGCAGTAGAAGAATTGAAAATTAAATTAAAGGGAATGCGATCGCAGTTTCAACTGGCTAATAACCATTCGCCAATTGAGTTTGTAACGGGTCGTGTAAAACCAGTTTCAAGTATTTTGGACAAGGCGAATAAGAAAGATATTCCGCTAGACCGTTTGGTTGAAGAAATGCAAGATATCGCAGGATTGCGGATGATGTGTCAGTTTGTAGATGATATTAACGTTGTTGTTTCTTTACTTCGTCAGCGCAATGATTTTCGGATTATCGAAGAGCGGGATTATATTACGAACAAGAAACCTAGCGGCTACCGTTCTTATCATGTAGTGATTGAATATCCTGTTGAGACGGTACAAGGCGAAAAGAAAATTTTAGCAGAGATTCAAATTCGCACGCTAGCAATGAATTTTTGGGCGACAATTGAGCACTCGCTGAATTATAAATATCAAGGTGAATTTCCAGAAGAAATCAATGTGAGATTAAAACGTGCGGCAGAAGCGGCTTTCCGACTTGACGAAGAGATGAGCGAGATTCGCGAGGAAGTGCAAGAAGCACAAGTTTATTTCACGAAAAATAAAGAAGTGCCAAAAGATAAGAATGCGAACCATCATACATTGCCGAAGAATTAGCAATGTTTGAACGGGCTGGCATGTAGGTGAAGATTGGGGAGACATAGAATGAAGTATGCAATCACTTCTAGAGGTGATGAGAAATCGGACGTGTTGCGTCTCAAGATAATCGGTTATTTCGATGATTTTGATATGGAGTACGATGAAGTGGAACCAGAAATCGTTATTTCCATCGGTGGAGATGGCACATTACTTGCGGCTTTTCATGAGTACCAGCGCCGATTAGACAAGGTAACATTTGTCGGTATTCATACGGGTCATTTAGGTTTTTATGCCGATTGGCGCCCATCAGAAGCAGAGAAATTAGTGTTTGCGATTGTGGAAGGAAAATACGATACAGCGGCTTATCCACTTTTGAAAACGACGATTAAATATGGTGGTAATAAAGAAAAAATCTATTTGGCATTGAACGAATCGACTGTCAAAAGTTCAGGTGGACCATTTGTTGTCGATGTAGTTATTAATGATTCGCATTTCGAACGATTCCGTGGAGACGGTTTATGTATGTCCACACCATCAGGGACGACGGCGTACAATAAAGCATTAGGTGGGGCGTTAATGCATCCGTCAATCGAAGCGATGCAGTTAACAGAAATGGCATCCATCAACAACCGCGTTTATCGAACGATAGGTTCTCCGCTAATTTTACCAAAACATCATTCGGTGACTTTAAAGCCAGTGAATGATAAAGATTTCCAAATATCGATTGATCACCTAAGTATTCTACACCGCGATGTCCACGAGATTCGCTATGACGTGGCGCACCAGAAAGTGATGTTTGCGCGCTTCCGCTCGTTCCCATTTTGGCGGAGAGTTCACGATTCCTTCATCGAGGAATAGCGACAATCAAAAAGAAAGGCAAGGCTTACGACTTGTAAGCAAACAAGGTACACCAAAAATGCAATTAGAATGGACTGTCGCAGCGGAGGAAAACGATCTGATGTTGCGCACCTTTTTACGAAATAAACATGTCTCGAAATTACTACTAACCGCAGTGAAGTTCGCAGAAGACGGCCGAATTCAAGTGAATGGCAACGAAGAAAATGTCTTGTATCGCGTCAAAACGGGCGATTATGTGCAGATTACTTTTCCGAAAGAACAAGAAAACGAGCGCTTACTTGCTGAATTTGGCGACTTAGCGATTGTTTTTGAAGACGATTTTATCTTGGTGCTCGATAAACCTGCAGGCATGACGAGTATTCCGTCACAATATCATCCGAGCGGCTCTGTGGCCAACCATGTGAAGGGTCATTATCAGCAGAACGGCATCGATTCGGCGATTCATATCGTGACGCGGCTCGACAAAGAAACATCAGGTTTAATGCTTATTGCGAAAACCCGGTTTTCTCATGGCAGACTGAGCGAGTTGCATCAAACTGGTCATGTGACAAGGAAATATCAGGCGCTTGTCTCGGGAAATATGACGAGCAAGTCTGGCAGTATTATCGCGCCAATCGGTCGAAATCCGGACAGTCTCATTGAACGCGCTGTTGTCCAAGACGGCAAATACGCGAAGACGAACTATGAAGTCATCGCAAGCTACCCAACTTTTGACCATGTCAACATTCAACTAGAAACTGGGCGCACCCATCAAATCCGCGTTCATTTTTCACATATTGGGCATCCGCTTGTTGGCGATAGCATGTACGGCGGCCCACTCGAGCTTCTGCAACGCCACGCCTTGCATTCCAGCCACCTTGAACTAATCCATCCTTTCACCGAAGAAAAAATGGCGTGGGGCAGTGAACTGGCGCAAGATTTAGCGCAAGTTTTGGAAATAGGCAAAGAATAATGGTTTTAAAAATACGAGGAATCGTGTAAAATGAAGAGAATCGCGTAATTTTAAGGAGGAAATGAAAGACATGAATTTATCATTAGAGGGAAAAAACTATGTCGTAATGGGCGTAGCTAATAAAAGAAGTATAGCTTGGGCGATTGCTCGTTCGCTAAATGAAGCAGGGGCTAATCTGATTTTTACATATGCAGATGACCGTTCAAAACGTAGCATTGATGAACTTGTCGGTTCGCTAAATGAAAATAACCAAAATCCACTTGTTATCGAATGTGATGTTAACAAAGAAGAAGCGATTGTTGCTACATTCGAAGCAATTAAAGCTAAAGTCGGTAAAATTTCTGGGATTGCACATTGTATCGCATTTGCCAACAAAGACTTCTTAGCAGGCGATTACTTAGAAGTAAATCGTGAAAGCTTCTTGCAAGCACACGAAGTTAGCGCGTATTCATTCACAGCTATTGCACGTACAGCGAAACATTTGGAAATGTTAACAGACGACGCAAGCTTGGTAACGTTGACTTACCTTGGTGGCGAGCGCGTGGTGAAGAACTACAATATCATGGGTGTTGCTAAAGCAGCGCTTGACGCTAGCGTGAAATACTTGGCGATGGACTTAGGAAAAGACGGCGTGCGTGTCAACGCGATTTCCGCTGGCCCAATCCGTACCGTTTCAGCTCGTGGCGTTGGTAGCTTCAGCGAATCACTAGCCGTTGTCGAAGAAAAAGCACCATTAAAACGCGCGACACAAGCTGAAGAAGTAGGCGATACAGCATTGTTCCTATTCAGTGGTCTATCTCGTGGCGTAACAGGCGAAATGATCCACGTGGATAGTGGTTATCATATTATCGGATTTTAAATTTTAAACAAAAAAACCATGCCACACTTCTCTTGTTTAAAAGAGAAGTACGGCATGGTTTTTAGTTTGCTTGAACAGCAATGACATCATTTTCGAGTGTTGCGACAAGCGATTTGGCATCTGGTTGTTCAATCATGAAGTCAGCAATCGCATCTTCTAAATGTGTTTGAATCGTTCTGCGAAGCGGTCTTGCTCCGAAATTAGGGTCGTAACCAATGTCTGCTAATTTTTCTTTGACTTCAGCTGGAACCGTCAGCTCGATGTCTTGCGGAGCTAACATAGCATTCAAATCTGCGAGCATTAAGTCCACGATAACTAATAGATGTTCTTTATCTAAGCTTTGGAATGTCACAATCGCATCCAAACGGTTTAAAAACTCTGGTTTGAAATAGTCGCCAAGTTGGTCAAGAATTTGTGATTCTTTTTTGACTTGGTCAGCAGTTGTAGCAAAACCTACAGAAGCTTCTGTGAGCGTTGCCCCGGCGTTACTTGTCATGATAATAACCGTGTCTTTAAAGCTCACCGTTCTACCTTGACTGTCCGTTAAACGGCCATCTTCTAAAATTTGCAAGAACATATGTTGAACATCAGGATGTGCTTTCTCCATTTCATCTAGCAAAATGATACTGTACGGGTTGCGGCGAACTTTTTCAGTAAGTTGACCAGCTTCTTCATGTCCAACATAGCCTGGAGGGGAGCCGATAAGTTTGGAGACGCTGTGTTTTTCCATGTATTCACTCATATCCAGACGAATCATAGCATCCTCAGAACCGAACATTTCAGCGGCAAGCGTACGGCCAAGTTCTGTTTTACCAACACCAGTTGGACCAACAAACAAGAAGGAACCAATTGGGCGATCTTGTTGTTTCAAGCCGACACGACTACGGCGAATAGCTTTGGCAACTTTGCTTACTGCTTCATCTTGACCGATAACTTTTGCTTGGAGATTGGCTTCCAGATGTTTCATTTTTGATTGTTCATCAGCTTGCAAGCGACCGACTGGAATGCCTGTTTTTGCTTCGATTAAGCTCTGAATATCTGCAGCGTGAATCGTCGGAACATCCATTGGTGCCCCAGCTTCTTTCAACGCTTTTAGTTTTGTAATTTCATCGCGAACTGTTGCTGCTTCTTCGTAATTTTCATTGCGGAGCGCGGCATCTTTTTGTTCTTCTAGTGTCACGATGCGTTCGTTAATCGTGTTCGGATCGATGTGGTCTAACGTTAAATTATATTTAGAACCAATTTCGTCCATCAAATCGATCGCTTTATCTGGCAAATGACGGTCTTGAATGTAACGATCGCTCAATTTAGCAGCGGCCTCAATCGCATCATCGGCAAAACGAACATGGTGGAACGCTTCGTATTTTGGCTGTAAACCTCGCAAAATGGTAATTGTTTCATCGATCGTTGGCTCATCCACAAGTACTGGTTGGAAACGACGTTCAAGTGCCGCATCTTTCTCGATTTTACGGTATTCTTTCAGTGTAGTGGCACCAATCATTTGCAGGTCACCACGAGCCAGTGCTGGTTTTAAAATGTTACCAGCATCCATCGAACCTTCCGCAGAACCGGCACCAACAATCGTATGCACTTCATCGATGAACAAAATCGTCCGGTCATCCGCTTGAAGTTCACTAATTAATTGTTTCATGCGCTCTTCGAATTGACCGCGAATACCTGTATTGGAAACAAGAGAAGCAACATCGAGCAAAATAACTTCTTTATTTTGCAATTTTGCAGGGACGTTTCCAGCTACAATCGCATTTGCTAAGCCTTCTGCAACTGCAGTTTTACCTACACCAGGTTCCCCGATAAGAACAGGATTGTTCTTATTACGACGATTTAGAATTTCAATAACGCGGCGAATTTCGTCATCACGGCCAATCACGGGATCGAGTTTGTCTTCGCGAGCCATCGCTGTTAAGTTCGTACCATATTCGTCAAGCAGGCCTCCACGTCCACCACCAGCGCTTGTGTTTTGACAGCCGTTCTCTCTTGTTGAGGCGCTCTTTTTTGTTCCCCAGCCATGTTTGCGAAGAACTCATCCATCGGTGAATAGAAATTATTTTGACCACGATTGCCTGCAGATGCACGAAGTTGCGCATAACAATCCGGACACAACGGCATCTCCATACGCTGCCCATTAACGCTCATGTATAGTTGAATTGTAGCTTCATTTTGATTACAGTTTTGACATTTCATATATATAACCTCCTACATAATAGGTTTTTAGGTCTGACTTTGACTTTATTTGACCTTATGCCTTTATTATACTCTGACCTATTTTGACTTTCAAGCGTTTTGCTCAAAAAAAAAGAACTAACTTATAAAAAGTTAGCGGAATGAAGAAAAATTATACCTAAAAGAAAACCTGTCCGTGCCTCCAAACCTCAGCGTGTCGACAAGCGTCCAGTTTCTAGGCAAAAGCGAGTACCGAAGCGGAGCGTACTAGCGTACGTGAGCATTCGGAACGGAGCTTTTTAACGACGAAAATGGATGCTTGTCGTACACGCTGATTTTTAGTAGTATTGGTAAAAGTTAGATA
>NZ_AODL01000042.1 GCF_000525995.1 Paenilisteria riparia FSL S10-1204
AAAGAGGCAATGTTTTCGAAGTCTCCATCTGAAAGAGAAGCCATAGCCTATCGCTCTCCACCATGTCATAGTGAATGTTTTTTAGAAGCGTTCGAACAAAGTGAGTTACGCTCCCAATATAAGCGTGAGCGAAGCGATGGGTTAATCCATAAAAAGAAGCAATGTTTTCGAAGTCTCCATCTGAAAGAGAAGCCCTCACAAGCAAATCCCTACCTCTCCCCCATTCCAAATTGCTATACTTAAACCAAGCAATATCAAAGGAGGAAATAAAATGACACTACAAGGCAAAAAAATTATCGCTCTAATCAGCGATGATTTCGAAGACTTGGAGCTTTGGTATCCTGTTTTACGGGTACAAGAAGCAGGAGCGCAAGTCCATTTAGTAGGGGAAGAAGCAAACAAGGTATATCACGGGAAATACGTGGTTCCAGCAACAAGCGATTACAGTTTTGAAGATATTAAAGTCGAGGATTACGATGGCATTCTTGTTCCTGGTGGTTGGTCGCCAGATAAGTTACGCCGTTTTGATAAAGTGATTGAATTTGTCCGTTATTTCGATGAGCAAAAGAAACCAATCGGTCAAATTTGCCACGCAGGTTGGGTGCTAATTTCAGCAGGAATTCTCAATGGTGTGAATGTTACAAGTACACCTGGAATCAAAGATGATATGACGAATGCAGGAGCAATTTGGCATGATGAAGCGGTTGTTACAGACGGCCATATCATATCTAGCCGACGCCCACCAGACTTACCTGAATATGTACCAGCTTTCATCGAAGCTTTCAAAAATTAAAAAAACCGGAGAATCGTGTTTCATGACGATTTTCCGGTTTTTTCATGTGAAGTAGTAGCTAATAACGAAACCAATAAACGATGGAATCGCTGCTACAGCAAGTAAAATACTCCAGCGCAATTGTACTTTTCGATTTGGATTTTGCGATCTACCTATGGATACAAGTGCTGAGCAAATAATCGACGCAAAAATCAAGACCATCAATACAAAAGAAAATAGCGATGACATGCTGTACCCAGTAGTGACTAAACTAAAAATAATAACTAACGCGGCAATCCCAACCCCACTAAAAAATGCTTTCCACAAATGGCTCACTCATTTCTATTTTCAACTATCACTTACATTTATAGCAGATTTGTTAGTTGTATGTCTAATAAAATGGATATGTTCTTTTTTTAGATAACGCTTACATTATGATTTTTAGGGATTTAGCATCGCATTAAGCTCTTTTGGGAGGATATAAAATTCATGGATTATCTACAGACAAGTGTATGAACGTAAAGCTATACTGATTAAAGAACATACTTCTTCTCTGCTCTATTCATGATGTTTGTGCAGTGCTTGATTAATAATCAACTAAAAAATTAGGAGGTAACGATGAAAAAGAAAAGTACAGTTATTCAAAAGGGCGTCATCGGATTACTTGTTAGTGGTATGATTCCATTTAGTGATGTTGAAGTTAAGGCAGCATCTGATAGTTTGGAAGATGTCCCGACGTTTTCGAAAACAAGTAAGAACCAATTGACGACACGCAACGCACCACTTATAGGAAATGGGATTGCTAATGTGTCCAAAGGCATGGAGAAACCAACAATTAGTACCCACTATATCGGAGCAACATATCTTCGTGGAATAGCACCAGATGCCGCAAAAGTAAGGTTAAGTATCGCAGGCAAGTTAATTCGAATAGTGGATGTAGCGCAAGATCATAGCTTTAGAATATATGCCAATGATATAGCTGCATTCAAAACACCAGGAACCATACTAGAAGTGACAGCTCAACATGAAAATGGTGCATACAGTGAGACAGTAACCAGCACTGTAAAAGAGTTCAAGGCACCGACATTGGATGACTATAGCGTTGGGCAAAAATATATAACAGGAACGGTAGCAGACGGAACTAGCAGAATATCGCTATACAGTAAAACAGGCATACTATTACGAAATGGACAAATGGAAGCCGACGGTACTTTTAAAATTACAGCCAATGACTTGCCTGCGCTTCAAATCGCTGGTGATTCATTTACAGTGAAGGCTGTCACAGCAAGCGGCGTTATAAGTGACGCGACGCAGGGAATGATAGAAGCAGAAATTTTGGCAGCAGCTCCAACTGTTAAAGCGTACTATGTAAATGATACGTACATTACAGGAAATGTATCTGAGCGCGCGGTTAGGGTTTTTCTGCGAGTAAATGGAAGAGCTTTGCGAGGTGGAACCATAGCCCCAGACGGTAGCTACCGTATTTACGCCAATGATATAGTAGAACTAAAGCAATCAGCATCGACATTCGAAGTTGTGGCGCAAGATGTTAATAATCGGTATAGTGAAGTTGCAACAAGCAGTGTCAAAAGCATACCAGCTCCATTGATAAACCTCTACCGAGCAGGGCAAACATATCTTACTGGAAGCGTAACCAATAAGGCGGCTCGAGTAAGTGTCTATGATAAAACAGGAAAATTATTACGCAATGGGCAAGTGTATGCAGACGGTACATTTAGAATCTATGTGAGTGGCGTACCAGAACTACAAATGGCTGGAAATAGCCTTATTGTTAAAACATTTACTGCCAATGGCGAGCGAAATGGTGAAGCCAGTCAGATTGTATCCAGAGCAATAGACGAACCAACTACTTTACGTGTCACCCACAATAGCACCGAGGTGAGTGGGACAGGGCTAGCCGGTGCCGATGTATTCGTAAAAGTAGGAACGAAGGAAATCGGCACAGGTAAAGTGGCTAGTAACGGTAGCTATACCATCGCTATAGCAAAACAAGCGGTAGGCACTAAGTTATCGGTACACCAAGAGCGAAATGGCGTGGTCAGTTCAGCAACGGAAGTCACCGTCGCTAAGGGACTCGATGCGCCAGACATTAATCGACTATACACCTACAATGATTCTAGGATTGGTGGAACAGGAGAAGCAGGTGCGACTGTCATCGTAAGTGTCGATAGTAAAGAAATAGGCCGAGGCCAAGTATCCGAAACAGGAAGTTATTCCATAGCCATACCAAAGCAAGCCGTAGGTACAACATTGTCTGTCGTACAACGTAAAGATGGGGATACAAGTAGCAACAGAAACACGATAGTACCAGTCACTATTTCTTCACCGACTGTCATTACCTCCAATGAAGTAAGTATCAGAGGAATAGCCCGTAGAGGATTCGCAACAATAAAGGTTTACAACGAAGCGAATCAAGAGATAGCTACCACAAGAGCAATAGGAAGCGGCTCTTTCGTGGTGAGTATTCCCAAGCAGGTCCCCGGCAGTAAACTAACACTGGTATCGATTGCTAGTTCCTATTCCGAGCTAGAAAGTATCGATTTATCTGTTATCAAAGGACTAGACGCACCACAAGTAAACCAAGTGACAGCTTTCCACACAAGTGTTGAAGGGATAGGAGCCCCACAGAAGACAATAGCAGTCAAAGTGGGAGCGACAGAAATTGGAAGAGGGACCACGGGAGTGAATGGGAAGTATAAAGTAACGATTCCAAGACAGCCAGCGAATACGACGTTACTTGTCTCGCAAATAGCTGGGAACGATAACAGTCCTAGTCAGCCTATAACGGTAACAAAAGGGTTGGAGGAACCAACTGTGTCGCCTATTACACATAACCATACAGAAATAGTGGGTAAAGGGACGGCTGGTGCCACTATTTCCGTGAAAGTCAGCGAGCAAGAAATTGGCACATCTACAGTAAAGACAGACGGTACGTATCAAGTGACTATCCCTAAGCAACCGGAGAGCACGAAACTAAGCATAGAACAACGTAAGGATGGCGATATAAGTGTTCCTCACCTAGTAACCGTGATTACAGGATTGAGTATAAATACGGTGACAACAACTAGTACAGAGATTAACGGAACAGGTGTTGTAGGGGCCACAATGACTGTGGAAGCTGATAATCAAGTATTAGGAACAGGAAAAGTTGGCACTAATGGACTGTATGCGATAGCCATTCCCAAACAAGCAGCAGGCGTGAAATTACGCGTGAGCCAAAGTAATGGTCCTGTAGAAGTCATGGAAACAACCGTATCTAATAATACCAATCAAGAGGCCGGTGATTTGGATGCAACCAGTGTCGCGGACTTTGGTGCAAATGCCCTCGATGCTACTAGTATGCTTGACCAGTCGACTAAACTGCAAAATATCATTAACCAAGCATCAGCTGCCAATAAGCAAGTATTTATACCAGCAGGAAACTATGTTATTAATAGCTCTATTCGAATGCTCACCAATATGAAACTTAAAGGCGATTTGACACAAGGGACAGTGCTTAAGAATACGTCGGGTAGCGGTGTATCCTTCCATGCGACCGAGTATAGTGAGAAAAGGAATATACGTATAAATAATCTTTTACTCGACGGTATTAGTATATCGGCACGAGTGGCTACCAATATTTCCATAACCAATAATATTTTCTATAATCCTAATCCAGGCTTTAACATCATCCTGTATGCGAGCGATAATGCGATGATAAAGTCGAATGTTTTCATGAGAGACGCTAAACACGCGCAACCAGGTCTTGGAAATACGACGATATATGTTAGTGGCTTTGCAACAAGCGGGACGTATAGACACATGCAAAACACACAGATAGAAGGCAATATCATAGGGCTTAAAATTAGTGAGCTATCTGGTATAAGAAGTGTAAGTACAGAAGAAACAAAACCAACGATAACAAAATTACAAACACTAGTCGAAGCTAAGAAAATAGATGTAGAAGAAGATGAGCATAATTATATAAGTACTGGAATTAATTCGTATAACACGCTGAAAGATGCGAAAATAAATAAAAACTTCTTCTACTCAAACTCAGATAATGTAGATAAACATGGTGTAGGGCAAGACCACGCTATCTATCTGAGAGGTTCGCAAAACATCGATTTTGTAGGCAATCATGTTCGTGGATTCCATAACGGCCCTCCAGGTGGAATAAAGTTTAAATCTGGAAGGAACATTCTTATTATGAATAATTATTTCCGAAATACAGGCGTTATTATGTATGGAAATACAGAATATGGATTGGGAGACACGTATACACCTGTAGCAGAACTTTCCAATTGGTTAATAGCAAATAATACGATGGATTGGAAAAGATGGGAAGACTTTTATGCAATCGGAATGGAGCTAAATTATGCGACTCGAACAGCAAATACGAAGAACGGGGTCTTCATCGATAATCGGTATATCAACTATCAAAATATACCTTCTAATAGAAGAGCAAATATGAAGATTGCTTTTGCCGATGATATTGGTTTCTTACCTAAAAACTCCTATTTAGCAGGTAATACACGAGATGATACGGTTGACGGCATTCTAAGAGCAGACAATTGGCCAGCTAATTATAATTATCCAAAAACATCAGATTTTAATACATGGAATGGCCTTCTTCATCCAGATATGGGGAAAGCGTATCATGAGTACATTTCTACAAAAATACCGATGCGCGATGATTTAAAAGTAAAGTAGCTAGAAAAAAATAATCTTGGTATGAAAATAGCAACCTGATTCCAACGAATAGTCAGGTTGCTATTTCTATGATTAAAAATCGTGACTTGTGCGAGCTGAATCTTCACTTGGTAAACACATGAAGACAAGTAAAATGATGCCACCAACGATTGGTATTAAAACAAGTAAAATAAACCACGGGTTCTTGTTGGAATCGCGTAAACGGCGGACCATTAGGCTGAGCGTTGGTATAAAACAAGCTAGACCGTATAGCCCCATTAAGAGTAATACAAACAAAATTGGAACAACGGTAAAATAAAAGAATAAATCTAAATCCTTACCCGTAAATGATACTGTTGTAAAAAATAAAATCAAAATAAAAATATGAAATAGTGCGACAATAATGGCGTTCCACAAAACGATGTACCAGTATGCTGAACGTGGCGCGCGATCTTTGAAATTCACATAATTACGCCAAAATGATTTGTATGCTTCTGAAAATCCCACAATGAAAGCCTCCCTGTTTATAGTACTTTTTCAGTATATCATAAATTGAGGAGGGAAATTTGTCAAATTTGTGAATAATTTTTGCTATCAAAAAGGCTACCCAGAAATGATGGATAGCCGAATCTTGTATTAATGTGGTAAGAAAGCGACCAGGATGAAGAATAGAATCGCGATAACAATAAGGAACCAGTTGAGTTCGCGCCATTTTCCGGTGAATACTTTCAAAATTGGGTAAGAGATGAAACCGAATGCTAGACCAATGGCGATACTTGATGTTAATGGCATCACTAGAATAACAAGGAAGGCTGGGAATGCTTCGTCCAACGTGTCCCAATCGATTTCTTTTACTGCACCAATCATCATGCTACCAACTACAATAAGTGCTGGTGCAGTGATTGCGGAAATACCTGATACGGCACCCACCAATGGGGCGAAGAAGGCTGAAACGATGAATAATCCGGCAACTGTTAATGTTGTTAAACCTGTACGTCCGCCTGTTGCAACACCTGCTGAAGATTCGATGTAGGCACTTGTTGGTGTTGTACCGAGCATGGAACCGACACTTGTTGCTACCGCATCGGCTAGTAGTGCATGTTTGGCATTTGGTAAGCTTTCTCCCTTCATTAAACCTGCGCGTTTTGCGACACCAATCATGGTTCCTGTTGTATCAAAAATAGTGATGAGTAGGAACGAGAGAACCACGCCATAAAGGCTGTACGTGACTACATCGCCAAATGCGTGAATTGGGTTTGTGATAACTAGGTCAGGCATGGATGGCATTTTGACAAAGCCGTTGAATTTTAACTCGCCGGTGAAGAAGGCGATAATTCCTGTGGCAATCATACCGATGAAAAGTGCGCCTTTGACGTTTAATGCTAGGAAAATAAGTGTGATAAGTAAGCCGGCGATGGCAAGTAATGCTTCTGGAGAATGTAAGTCGCCAAGTCCGACTAGGTTGGAGTCGCTTTTAACGATGATGCCAGTCATTCGGAAACCAAGAAAGGCAATGAAAAGACCGATGCCCGCTGTGATTCCTGCTTTTAATGTGTGCGGAATGGCTGTGATTAATTTTTCCCGGAAAGGGTTAATGATAGTAGCAAGAAAATAATACCGGCCACGAAAACAGCGGTGAATGCCGTTGTGTAGTCTAGTTTTTGCGTTGTGACTACGGTGACGAAATAGGCGTTCATGCCGAGTCCCGGTGCGATGGCGATTGGGTAGTTGGCGAATAGTGCCATCCAGAGTGTTCCGATGACCGCTGAGATAATGGTTGCCATAAAGACGGTGTTAAATGGTACGCCAGCTGCTGAAAGGATTGCTGGGTTGACGACAATAATGTAAACCATGGTTAAGAAGGTTGTAAATCCTGAGATAACTTCGGTTTTTACGTCTGTGCCATTTGCTTTTAGTTGAAACATAATTCCACTCCCTTTAAAATAAAGACGTTTATAACGTCTGATTACGAACGTTTAAAACCACAATTACAATAATATTCGTTTTTTAACTAAATTGCAAGCTTAATTTGGAGAAAATGAATCTTTTAAGGATGAATGGGTCGGATGTGGTATAATGAAGGTGTTGAAATAAGCGAGTTGGAGGAGAATCATGAAGGCATTTGTTTTTGATTTCGATGGTACGATGATTGACACGGAAGCGGTTTGGTTTGATGAGACGCAGAAATATTTGCGAGCGGAGTACGGGTTGAATTTGCCAATGGAGGTATACGAGAAGGTTGTTGGCAGTTCGGATGAGCCGTTACTTCTTTATATGGCGGAGGCGACGAATGGAAAATTTGACGCAGCGGCTTTTCAAAAGTACATAGATGTGGCTGTTCATAATGGTCGCGATAAGCTGGAGATGCGTGACGGGTTTATGCGCGTGTATCAGTACGCCAAAGACAATGGGTACAAAATTGGTCTGGCAACGAGTTCTGCGCGTGCTTGGGTGGAACCGATTTTGGAGAAGTTCGGGATTTTAGCTGATTTTGAAACGATTCAGACGGCGGATGATGTGGAGGTTATTAAACCTGATCCTGCGCTTTATCGTCAAGCTGTAGAGGCTCTTGGTGTGAAACCGGAAGAAGCGGTGGCCGTGGAAGATTCGCGGAACGGCTCGTTGTCAGCAATTGGCGCGGGACTTCATACGATTGCGATAAAAAATGAAGTAACGAAGGGCATTGTTTTCCCGGAAGGCGTTACGGTGTATGATTCATTTGCAGATGTGGATTTAGATGCCTTTTTAGCGGGTAAGTAAAGAAGGAAATGAGAAGGAGCGATGACGATGATTGAAAATACGATAAAAGAAGTCGAGTTATTTGAGCAAATGAAACATGGGGAACCGGTGCTGCTTGTGACGGCAATTGGCTATATTATTGGCATCACGGATATTCCAGATGAAATACCGCACAGTGTTGTGAAGTTAAAAGACGTGTATATTAACTGTGTGTCTGCTTCTCGTGTGAATCGTTTTTCAAAAGGACTGACGGTTTCAGTGGATCAGATTATTGGATTTAATGTGTTGACTGAGGAAGAAAGATTGCAGACGGTGACGAATTGGCAAGTGTCGATGGCGCCGAGTATTGGTTAGTTGAATTTAGTAAAGGCTAGGAAACGTCCACATATGAGACTGCTCCTAGCCTTTATTTGTTAGAATGAAAGACTAGCCAACCGATCAAAAGCCTCTTCCAACACATCCAAGCTCTGCGTCGCAGCTAGCCGAACGTAATTATCGCCGGTATCTCCAAACGCAAGGCCTGGAATTAGCAGGACTTGTGTTTCTTTCAGGACGTATTCGCAGAACGGGACGGAGGTCATGCCGGAGCCACTGATGTTTATGAAGGCGTAGATGGTTCCTTTGGCAGGACGCATGGACAAGTACGGGATTTCGGAGACACGTTTGTCGACGTATTCGAGCCGTTCTTGGAAGATTTTTGTGACGGTAGGTATGAATCCTTCAGCGCCATTTAGAGCGTGTATCGCGGCTCTCTGTGACGGTGTCGGGGCGGAGAAGGTGATGCCTTCGTTGATGGATTTGACCGTTTCGATGATGTAGTTTTCAGCAATCATGTAGCCGATGCGCCAGCCTGTCATCGCGAAGTTCTTCGAGAGGCTGCCGAGTGTGATGGTGTGTTTTGGCGCGAATGTGGCCATTGGGGTGAATTTTTCTTGGAAGCTGAAGCCATCGTATACTTCGTCGGATAGGATATAAAAATTGTTGTTTTTCGGCTAGTTCGGCAATTTTTTGGAAGACTTCTTTTGAGAAAACGGCGCCTGTTGGGTTGTTTGGTGAATTTAGAATCAAAGCTTGGGTTTTGTCCGTGATGGCTGCTGCTAAAATATCCAGATTGATTGCAAAATCGTCTTTTTCATAGGTTGGAATGAAAACGGGCACACCGCCAGCTGCTAAAACTTGATCTTTATATGGCGTGAAGTATGGTTCGTGAATGATTACTTCTTCGCCTGGGTCAATGATGGCTTGCAACGCTAAATACATACCGTGACATGCACCAACTGTGGCGCGAATTTCGTGTGTTTCAAATGCTAAATCGTATGTTCGTTTGTAATAATGAGCGATTGCTTCTAAAAGCTCGACGTCACCAGATGCTTCGGTGTATTTCGTTTGCCCACCGCGTACATCAACGAATGCGGCTTCGATGATGGCTTGGTCGGTAATTAAGTCTGGATCGCCAATTGAGAAGTCGATGAGATTTGGCGTTGTTTTCGCGATAGTCGTGATTTGAGACAGAATATTGACGGGAGCTTGTTGGTATTTTTTTGCTAAATTAGATACGTTCATTTTTTTAAAACCTCCATATGTAGATAAAAGTGGAATGCGCGTATGTTTGCATTCCACTTTTTGTTTATTATAACACTTTTCCGAGAAAACTTTGTGTTCGTTCGTTTTGTGGGTGTGAAAAAATTTGTTCTGGTGTGCCTTCTTCTTGGATGTAGCCGCCGTCCATAAAGATGACGCGATCTGCTACTTCTTTGGCAAAGCCCATTTCATGTGTTACAACAACCATTGTCATGCCTTCTTTGGCCAGGCTCTTCATTACTTGAAGTACTTCGCCAACCATTTCTGGATCAAGCGCAGACGTTGGTTCGTCAAAAAGCATCACATCGGGATTCATTGCCAGGGCACGAGCGATTGCAACACGTTGCTTTTGCCCTCCGGATAGGGAAGAAGGGTAGCTGCCTGCTTTGTCAGCAAGTCCTACTTTGTCCAGCAATTCCAAGGCGTGTTTTTTCGAGGATTCTGCGGTTTCGCCTTTGACTTTTAGCGGTGCCAATGTTAGGTTTTCAAGCACGGTTTTATGTGGAAACAGGTTGAAGCTTTGGAAAACCATGCCCATGCGTTGGCGCAATTCGTTAATGTTGACGTTTTTATCTGTGAGGTTAGTGCCTTCGAATTCGATGACGCCACCAGTTGGCTGTTCGAGTAGGTTGAGACAGCGTAAGAATGTGCTTTTTCCTGATCCTGAGGGGCCGATGACTACGACCACTTCGCCTTGTGCGACCTCAATATCGATTCCTTTTAATACTTCTAATTTATCGAAATGTTTTTGTAGTTGGTTTACTTTAATCACTTGTTCTCATTCTCCTTTCAGCTACACCTAGGAGTCTTGATAGACCGAATGTTAGGATGAAGTAGATGACTGCGGCAATTGCATATGGAAGGAAGGCATTTAGACTTGCTCCAGCAACGACGCCAGACATAAACATCAATTCACCTATACCGATAATCGATACCATGGATGATTCTTTAATAACAGTAATAAATTCATTACCGAGAGCTGGTAAAATATTCTTTATGGCTTGTGGAAGAATGATATAACGCATACTTGCAGATTTAGTCATACCTAGGCTACGCGCGGCTTCTTCTTGTCCTTTATCGACTGCCATTATTCCAGCACGGATAATTTCGGCTACATAAGCAGCACTGTTTAGTGATAGGGCAATGCACCCAGCAACAATTGCTGGTAGGTTTAACCCTGCGAAGATAGCAGTGGTACCGAAGTAAACTAAGAAAATTTGAACGAGGAGCGGTGTTCCACGTAGAAATTCGATATAGCAGTTAGCGGGCCAACGTAGCCATCTTGTTGGAGATAATTTCATAAGAGCAACTAGAGCGCCGATAATGGCTCCAAAAAATACGCCAATTGCTGCGATACCAATTGTATATAGCGCCCCTTTTAAATAATAAGAGCCATATTGAGTAAAGAAATTCCCCTCTTTGAACATTGCTTTACTTGCTTCTTCTTGGTATTGCTTTAAAAGTCCTTTATCTTTAATTTCTTTTAAAGATGTGTTAATACTTTTTTGTAGAGAAGTCGTTCCTTTATTCATAGCAATTGCAGTTTGTTTCGTACCATTTACAAAATTCACATCAGAAATCATTAAATCATTATATTGTGTGATGTAGGCGTCAGCAACTGGACCTTCTAGAACAACCGCATCCAGTTTTTTTTTGTTGTAGCTCTAACATTAAGGTTGTTACTTTGGATAATGATTTTACAGTAGCACCTGTAAGTTCATCTTGTGCTAGAGCTTCTTGTGTTGATTGTTTCTGTGCGCCCACTTTTGCACCATGAAAATCAGTTGTAGATTGAAATTTATCTTTATCTTCTTTTCTGATAACCACTTTTTGCTGAACAGTCATGTATGGATCAGAAAAATCTACTTCTTTTAAACGCTCAGGTGTTGGAGACATTCCTGAGATAATTACATCAATTTTATTAGTTTTCAAAGCTGGTAGTAGGCTGTCGAAGTCCATTTCGCTGATACTTAAATCAACGCCCATATCTTTGGCAATCTTTTTCGCAATACTAATATCAAAACCAACATATGTGTCTTTGCCTTTAATTGTTTTGTGGAACTCATACGGCGGATAGTCAGCGGAAAGACCCACCACGAGTTTGCCTCTTTTTTGTATATCTGCTAGCGATGTATCTTTTTCTGCAGCCAAAACGGGAGAAAAACTAGCAAATAGAATCATGAATATAAAAAATATAGCGGTTAACTTAAGATAAAACTGCCCTTTAAACATGTATACACTCCTTTGCAATGTATATCATCTTGGTGTTTTATGCATTTTCATGTATAAATACAAAGATGAACATAGAATTAATAACTTCTTTCGATAGATATAATAATACATTAATTTGAGTAATTATGCAATAGTGTTTTTAATAAAAATTGGGATTGCTGTACGCCTCGCTTTCTGGTGACGGAGTAAGCGATTAGATGTTACAATGTAGCAGAGTAGAAATCTAAGCAAAAAGGTGTGGTACGAATGGAGAAAGAATACGAACTTGTAATACAGGAAGCTGAATTTCTGAACGATGCTAAAGGTGTATTCGACGGAACTATTTTATGTATGGAGTTTTTTGTTAGTAAAAGTAGAGCGGCTTATGATGCGCAAACGGATGAACCGATGTTACAAAGAAGGGATCGAAGTCGGGTGAATGAGCTTGTGGATAGAGAGTTAAAGGCATTTCAGAAACGATTGGAAGATGAGCCAGATGTCCGGCCGTTACGCCAATTGGATGATCTTTTTCAAGTGTTGGAAGAGGGGATTGGCGGGCTGTTTTCACCGGAACATGAGATAGAGTTTGCTAATTTAGGAATAGAGGGTTTTATTCAAGTACATAATAATCCGGAAATTCTAGGGCGACATTCAGATGTTCTGCTAGACAAGGTAATGAAAAGTATGGAAGACGAAATGTAAAAATAAAGCCAAATATATACCCGTTCATAGGGCTGTATATTTGGCTTTCTACGTTAAAATTCCTCTTTTATTAATCGAATAATAAAGAATGACAGCAAAAAGAAGGCAGGTGGCAGTGTTGGTGTTTCGGTGTATTCAATCATGACGGCACTGCCAGATAGTGATTTATCGATGCCGATGTGGGCGATGTCCGCGTGATCTAGCAGGATTTTAATCAGTCCTTTTTCTTCGGTTTGAATGATGTCGATGCGATGTTGTTCGTGGACACCTTTGATGTGCAGGCTATGCTTGCTATTTGGTACTTCTTTAAAGGAAACATCGTAATTGGGGTCGGAGTTATGATACACAACAGATGAACCGTCTTCGCCGAGCCAGCCGATTTCGATAGTTAGTGTTGCTAGTTCTTGATGGGTCACTTCATTGGAGTAGCTGTATAGAGGCTGATTGTTTTGAAATGAGATACGTGACGAAATTTTTTCAATGCGCCCAATAATTTCTTCGTTTTCATTCTTCACTTCAATCGGGTTGCTTTTCCGTAGGACTAGGGGTTTTTGAAAGTGGAAACTAGGCATTATTAATTCATCTCCTGACGTAAATGTTGTATATGGTTCTTTTCCCTTTTATTTCTGCTAAAAACATCAAAAAACTCGCTCTTCCGAAAAAATCGAGAAAGCGAGTTATATTTTATGCTAAAAATAATTTCAAGACGAAATAAATGGCTGCGGCAATTGCTGCTGAGATTGGCAATGTGATGACCCAAGTTGTAATCATGCGTTGCGCCGTGTCCCATTTAACGCCTTTCACGCGGTGAGCTGTTCCAACACCAAGGATGGAAGAACTGATAACGTGTGTTGTGCTGACTGGTAAATGAATGAATGTCGCGCCGAAGATGATAATAACAGAACTTAAATCTGCTGCTACACCACTAACGGGTTTGATTTTCATGATTTTACCGCCGACTGTCTTGATGATTTTCCAACCACCAATAGATGTACCGACTGCCATGGCAATCGCACAGGATACTTGGACCCATAATTGTACGTCATCTGTATGTTGGAAGCCATTTGCAATCAAGGCTAATGTAATAATACCCATTGATTTCTGCGCATCATTCGTACCATGTGTGTAGGATTGAAGCGCGGCTGTGCCAACTTGAATATAGCGGAAACGACGGTTTGTGGACGACAAGTTCAGGTTCTTTAAAAAGATTTTGAAGATGCTGTAAATCAAATAACCGACAGCAAACGCGATGAATGGCGATGCGATAAGTCCGATAACAATAGTTAGAAAACCTTTATATTCCAGTGCGCCGAATCCAGCTGCGGCAATGGCACCACCGGCAATAGAACCGATTAAGGCGTGTGAGGAACTACTTGGGATACCAAAGTACCACGTCACTAAGTTCCAAGTAATTGCGGATATAAGTGCTGCTAAAATAACAAGATCACCATGTGGTAGTGAGAACGGATCGACAATGTCTTTCGTAATTGTCTTGGCAACGCCCGTGAAGGAAATTGCACCGACAAAGTTCATCACTGCTGCTAAAATAATTGCATGTTTAGGTTTTAATGCTTTTGTGGATACACTCGTTGCGATAGCATTAGCGGTATCATGGAATCCGTTGATAAGATCAAATGCTAATGCAGCGAGAACGATGACAACCGTAATAAATAACATACCTTCCATTTAGCCGGCCCCTTACGCGTTTTTCATAACAATTGACTCTAGTGTATTGGCTACACTTTGGCAACTGTCTGCGATTTCTTCAAGATTTTCATAAACTTCTTTCATCCGAATTAAGCGGATAGGATTTTCTTCATTTTGGAAAAGTTGAATCAAGGACTCGCGGTATACTTCGTCACAGATTGATTCGTAATTCTTTATTTTAATAGCTAATGTGCGTACGTCTTTTAGTTTCTTATCAAAAACTAGGTCTACTGCTTTTTCGATTTCTACTGTGCTTGCTTCAATGGCATCGATGAATTTCTGCATGTAGTCGTCAAAGCGTTTGATATGACAAATTTCGAATGTGAAGGCAACTTGTTCGAAGCCGTCCATTACGTCGTCTAATCGGTTTGTTAGTTCTAACATGTCTTCGCGCTCGATTGGCGTGATAAAGGCATCGTTAAGTTCTAAAATCATTTTGTGGACTAGCGAATCACCATGTGTTTCATATTCTTTCATTTTTTCTGAAAAAGTATGTAAATCTTCCCCAGTTTCAATGTTGTAAGAAGCGAAATAGTTAGCGCCCTCACGTAGATTTACTGCCATATCATGTAATAATGAAGCAAAACGGTCTTTCTTATTTTTAAAAGCCATTTCATAATTCCCCCGATCTTTTTTGTGTGATTTTTTCCCAGTATAATAGGGCTCACTTTTTCGTTGTTGTTAGTGAGCGAATCTTTACAGAAAATATACTTAAAAAAATCATTACAAGGATAGAAATTTACCACATATTCATACTAACATAGGATGGCTGTAATAGGTATCTTTTTTTTAGTAGGAAATAGGTGAAAACTAGTTGGAATCGGTTACATTTGCATTTTAGCGGGTTTTTAAAAAATAGCTGGACGTATGAATTTTTTTTTTGCGGTGTTGCAGATATGGTGCATGTAGTGTCAAGATTATAACGTGAAATCTTATTTTTTCGTGCATAAGCTACATTTCATGCGGCATTTATGTGGATAATATTATGTAATTTCTGTATACTGGTTTTAAGTATTTTAAAGATATTAGAGCATGGCGGGTATAGGTAAACTACAAGAAGCAGGAGGTTTTATCGATGGTTCATTCGTTTCAATCGCGTTTTCGTTTAAATAATGGTGTAATGATTCCGTATTTTGGTATGGGTGTCTTTCAGGTGACTGATCAACAACATGTTCCTGACGCGATACAGAAGGCTTTGGAGGTAGGGTATCGTTCGTTTGATACGGGTGCTGTATACAATAATGAAAAACTAGTCGGAAAGGCCATAGGAGATAGTGATGTGGCGCGTGACGAGCTATTTATTAGTTCGAAAATTTGGAATGGTGATCAGGGCTATGAAAATGTTTTGAAAGCATTTGAGCATACGCTTGCCAATCTTGGTGTCGATTATCTGGATATGTATTTGATTCACTGGCCGCTTGCGGAAATGTACACGGAGACGTGGCGGGCGATGGAACGGTTGTATGAAGAAAAAATGGTGCGCGCGATTGGTGTGGCTAATTTTAAGGAACATCATTTGGCGAATTTGTTTGTGAAGGCCAATGTGAAGCCTGCGATTGATCAGGTGGAGATGCATCCATTTTTGCCTCAAAATGAACTGCGGACGTATTTGGCGGAGCAGGGAATTGCACACGGTGCTTGGTCGCCGCTTGCGAAGGGAGCTTTGTTTCAGAATCCAGTGATTGGTGAGATTGCGAAGAAGCATGGGGTGCATGTGGATCAGGTGATTTTGAGATGGCATATGGAACGTGATACGATTACGATGTTGCGCTCGATTAGCGCGAAACGAATGTTTGAGAATACGCAAATATTTGATTTTACGTTGGACGCGGATGATATGAAGCGAATTGGTCGGTTGGAGAACGGGAAACGTGTTGGGCCTGACCCAGATGATGTGGCATTTATGATGGCGAGCATGGAGAAGGAACGGGAAATGTTTTCTTAGGGGAGACTAGGGATGAATAATTATGCGGAACGATTGATTCAGTTTTTGAAGGAACGGGCGGATTCGGATGAGAGACAGGCGATGGAGCAGTATATGCGGAACCAGTTTGTTTTTCTAGGATTGCGAAGCCCGGTGCGTCGTGTGTTGTATCGGGAATTTGTAGCGGAGAACGGAAAGCCGCAGGGCGTGGTTGCTGTTGCGCGGGAATTGTACGGGCAGCCAGAACGGGAATTTCGTTACATGGCGATTGATATGCTTAGCAAAGTGGTGAAGAAGCAACCACGTGAGATGCTGGATTTTTATGAGCAGTTGATTGTGACGGAACCCTGGTGGGATACAGTCGATTTGCTGGCGAGCACGCTTGTTGGTGGACACTTGCAGTTGTACCCAGACATGATAGAAGCGTATAATAAGAAATGGATTGATGGGAAGGACATCTGGCTTGCGCGGACGGCGATTTTGTTTCAGTTGAAGTATAAGGACAAGACAGATGTAGCACGTCTTTTTGCAAACTGTGAGAAATGGCTAGATTCAGACGAATTTTTTATTCAAAAAGCCATTGGTTGGGCGCTACGACAATATGCAAAATTTGATGCGAATGCGGTCTTGGCGTTTGTGGAGTCGCACGATTTGGCACCACTTAGTCGTCGGGAAGCGTTGAAACATTTTTAATAGATAAAATATGTAAAATCAAAGGAGAAATAACATGTCAACTATTACTGAAAAAGAGATTCAAGAAGCGCAAAACGCATGGGGAAATGCCATTATTGAAATTGGAAATCGTTATCGGAATCAAGAAGATTATCAAGCGTACACAAAAGAGGTTGTGCCAACTTTATATGCTTTTGGTGAGCGCGATGTTTTGTTTAAACCGACGCGTGCCAGTGTGGTTCCGTTTCGGACAAATTTAGACGAGGCGCTATCTTATTTTGCCGGTAGTGGTGTTGTAGCAGAAGATGTTGGTTTTGCTTTGCAACTATGGCACAATATTCGTTTTGAGAATTTTAAAGTTATCCATGATGGAAATACGGCGTTTGCAATGGGGCATTATTTCTTCACGGATTATAATAGTTATGATGAGCTGAAGGTAGAGTATACAATGGGTTATTATCGCAATGAGGAAGGCGCGCTTAAATTGTTCGTCCATCACTCTAGTTTTCCTTTTGTACCGAATAACTAGAAAAGGTTGGTGTGTGATGTTACATCATGTGGAGCTGAACGTTTCGAATTTGGCGGAAGCGCGTGTGTTTTGGGATGGGTTGCTGTCAGATTTGGGATACACGCTTTATTCGGAATGGGAGAAGGGCGTTAGCTGGATATATGGCGAAACGTACTTGGTCTTTGTGCAGACAGAGGAACGATTTTTAAAAGAAGATTACCACCGTGGACATACTGGGTTGAATCATTTGGCGTTTCATGTGGAGACACGAAGCGATGTGGATGATTGGACGGAGCATTTTCGAGCGCAAGGGGTGCCGATTTTGTACGAAGATCGTCATCCGTTCGCTGGTGGACCTGATTATTATGCCGTTTTTGTAGAAGGCCCAGACCGAATGAAAGTGGAGTTAGTCGCGAAATCAGAATAAAATTAAGAGGCAAGAGACTTAGGTAATCGATATCTAAGCTTCTTGCCTCTTTGTATACTTATTATTCTGGTGTGTCGGACAATGTCCATGTTAGTGTTGTTGCATATTCAGAATCAGCATATTTAGCGCTTTTTCCGGGGATAGTTAACGTAATTGCATCGGTTGCTGCGGCATTGTCGGCACCAAATTTATCGACCCATTTACCCATACCTTGTTCTTCATTTGCGCTCATTACAATCGCAGCTGTTCCGTTAGGGTTTAGTTTAATTTGTTGATTGGCTGCCGGGGGTGTGATATCGGACCCAGTTTTTGTGACAACTGTGCCTTTTTTTTAGCTCAATTTCTGCTCCAGCTAATGTGCGGTTTGACTCGTCTTCTAATTGGCCATTTTGTGCTACGGTTAAGTGCCAACCTGCGTTATTACCACGGTTGTCTGTCACTTGGACGCTATTTGGAACTTCGATTTCTTCACCATCTACGCGAACTTTATCTAATTTTGCGTGATAGGTTTTTGTTTCAGCAGAAATTTCTTGTGTGCCAAAATCAAAAGAGGACGCGTAGTCAATGCTTAACGGACCGCCTGTTCCTGGATATGGTGTGTCACCTTCAGCTGGATCGAGTGGTTGGTCTGGATTTAATGGGTTAACAGAAGGATTGATGTCACCGCTCGTTTGTTGGGTGAATTTAACTTTGCCATCTGATGTTACTGATCCGACCTCAGCTGCGTGCGCGCCAGAACCTATGGATACAATGACAGCTGAGATTGTTGCTAAACCTACTACGATAATTTGTTTCATGTTCATGTTTTATTTTCTCCTTTAAAGTGTTCTCGTTTGATGTTGCCTACAAGAAGTCACTTGATTTATGGTGTATCGTTTAATGTCCACGTGATGCTTGTTTTATAATCGTGATTGGCTTTTACGCCAGTCGGATTTACTTTCATTCGTAATCCTTGATTCGCGGGGGCTCGAATCGTTGTGATTTCATTTTGGTTAGAAATACCTTCGTGAATAACAAAAGCTTGATTATCTAAAAGTACCGTTTCCTCCGTATCGTCTGTATAAGTGATTGCGTTGTGGAGTTGTTTGGCATTCGGGTCTTCTTGATCTGAAAAAGCTCCATTCACGGTTGCCGTCAATGTCCACGGAGAACCATTGTTGCGTGTATCTTTCACTTGAATGTTCCAATCTGGATTTTGTCGGTTAATTGTGATATCTTCGCTACGAATCTCTGTTGTTTCAAAAAGAAGATCTTCAGGCGCTTCGTTAAATTGAAAAATGGTATTGTCAAAAACGGTAACGGTTTGTCTTAGTGTTGTTGTATTACCGTCAGAATCTGTCACTGTATAAGTTAAATCATAGTTTCCAGATTGGTCGGAATCTAGCGTTCCAGTTAAGACTATTTGGTTTGTGAGATCACCATCTTCTTTATCCGTTGCGTGAACTGTTGCCATTGGATCAAATGTGTCATGAAGGTTAATTGTGATTGCTGTTTCCCCAGTAATAATGGGGGCTTCCGTAACAACGACTGTCTGTGTCCAAGTGGCAGTCATCTGGTCACTATCTGTTACTTCATATGTGACGTGGTATGTGCCAGGGATAGTCGTCGCAACATCATTACTTGTTATCCTGATTCGATTTGTTAAGTCGCCATCTTCGCGGTCTGTTGCATTCACCGTTGACATCGGGTTAAATTCACTATTAGGATTCAATCTCACAGGATTAGTCCCTGTTATGACTGGCGGGTCCTGTGATTTTACATGAACGTTCATTTGTGCTGTAACAGTGTTTCCGTCGCTGTCTGTCACAGAATAGCGAACATAGTATGTTCCGGGAACTTCCATATCAACGTTATTTTCCGTCACTGTGACTGCTTCTGTTAAATCACCATCCTCGGCATCGGTTGCCGTCACATTCTCTAATGGATTGAAAGTATCACCAATAATAAGTTCGCTGTCTGTCACGTTTATAGTCGGTGGATGATTTGCAATAATATTTGTTTGGATTTCGTTAGAATAGTTTGTGTATGTTGTATCTGTGTAGCCTTTGTCTTGATGTGTCACAGTTGCTTGGATAGACAAGTTGTCCGTTATTGTTTGCCCACCGAGAGTTACGTTGACTGTTTTTGTGGCATCCTTGGCAATATTGTCTAGCGGTATACTTAAAATGCGTGACGCACTATCATAATTTCCAATGACTTGCGAGCCATTTTATCGTCACTGTCCCAGTCATTGTCATGCCTTCGGGAATTGGGATTTGCAAAGTCGAAGCTTGAGACTCCATTCCGCCTTCATTTTTGACTTGAAATTGG
>NZ_AODL01000043.1 GCF_000525995.1 Paenilisteria riparia FSL S10-1204
AAATATTAACGCCAAACAATATCATTAAGAATGCTACCGACACAGTACGAATCAATGGCTACAGCGCAACTGGTAGTCTATTAGATTCCCAACCCGTAACAATCGTTAACAATATCACAGGTAAAATCACTTCCGCAGACGCATTCAAAATTGGCAAAGACAGCTACATCACAGCAACATACACAGGTGATATTGCAAAAGCTGAACTACAAGTCAACGGCAAAGCCTTGCAACGTATCGCTGTTACTAACGGTACCATTAAATACTACGCCAAAACGAGTATTACAAACACAACCGACGTAGTAAAACTAGTAACATACAATGCAGCAGGACAACAAGTGGACAGCCAAAGCATTACTATTTCTAAAGCTACTGGTGAAATAACAGCTAACCCTGTGAAAGCTGGCGATAGTTATTTAACTGGAACGGCAACAGGTGACATTGCCAAAGTAGCGCTTCGTGTGAACGGAGTTACTCAAACAAGTGTGGCTTTCATACAAGCAGAAGGCAGTTATAAATATTACATCAAGAGTCTTCAATTAAAGCCAACTGATAAAGTTACAATTATTGGCCTAGACGGAAGAAGTAATGAAATCCACACAACAGATGTAACAATATCGAATTAAAAAACAGATGGCGTACACGTTGGCTTTAAATCAGCGTGTATGCTATCTGTTTTTTTTATACTCTAGTAAGGAGGAATATCAGCAATGTGCAAAGTTTCTCGCAAAGCAGAAAAGTCTTCCAAAATCCAAGGCCTCTTAGAGGAGGTAAGAATGCCTTGGCTATGCAACTTTCTGAAGGTATGCGTTACTAAACTTCTCGAAGTGCTAGCAAGTTCAGCCACCATACTATGCGTGAGAAAAGGAGGTAGCTCAATCCGATTAGAGCTAACATGCATGCCGAAATTTGCTAATCGAACCAATGTAAGCAAAATTCGATTTTCCGCAGACAAATTGCGCATGGTTGCAAGAACAAACAATTTATAGCGCGTTTCATTTAAAAAACTTATCAAAATCAAATTTCTTGGATCCTCACTAAACAACATTTTGCGAAGAAATTCAAAATCAATCGTCCAGCACACGGAATCATTCAAAAATGAAATCTCACCAGCACTGGGGATATATCCTTCCACGACAGGGAAAGTGATGAATTTACCTGGATACACGATATAGAAATTCCGCATACCATCCTCACCTGAAAAATTGTATCTAACATAACCTCTTTCTAATAAATAACACACATGGCGGCTTCTATCAAGACGTATACTTGTCCCAGCTGGCATTTTCGTTTGCGAGCAATATTCGTGGAAGCGAGGATCTTTCTTTAAAATTTTCATAATATTCTCAAACGCGGCATGAGATTCTAGCAACTCTTTTGGATACATATATTGACCTCTCCTTTCATACGTACATACATAGTATAACAGATAACAATATTAATAATAAATGATATTTATATAACGATTTATCTCTAAAAAACTTCATTTCGAAAATGCGACATTGTTCACAAAAAATTCATAAATAGCCTCTTTTAACCTAATTCAAAGGTCAAAAAAAAACCACACATAAATTATGTACCGATACTAGCCTAAATCCCGAAAAAGATACTGAAAATAACGGAGCCACCCAAAAAACAAAAAAAACAAAAAAAGGAGTATACTTATGTCATTCCAAACGAAGGAAGGATGATTACCATGAGCCAATCCTTATTTTTAGAAGGCAGTATTTATAGTAATGAGCAAGCCAAACGCTATTTCCTAGAAGACCCAACCTACCCATTACCCTTCGAAACAATACAGTATCAAGCTGGCGAAACCATTAGCACAGAACAAACCAAATGCAACGCGATTCGCATTATCGGTTCTGGAATCGTCATGCAAAGCCAAAATAAAGAATGCGTAGACCTTATCGGAAAAGACACTTTTTTAGGTATCGACAGCTTATATACCCTTTCCAAAATCACGGCTACCACTTATACAGCCATTACCCCAACCATTATCTATCAAATCACGACACAAAGCTTTATGAACAAACTAAATGAAAGAAACGAAAGCCAACTGTTCCTAATTAGCCTTATGCGCAACACCACCATCCGCCAACTCTATCATTTCACAGCCCTGAGCCATGCCACCACGCATTTGACGCTAGCCCTTACGAAACTAGGCGAGATTCTCGGCGAAACAAAAGGAAACATGATCTATTTCCCAGAAGGCCTATCCCAACAACACATCGCCGCTTACCTAAATATCAGCAAAACAGTAATGAAAAACAGATGGGCAAAATTAATCGAGCAAGGTATTGTATCCGACGCAAACAATGAAATAGTACTGCACACAGGCAGTCTAAACGAATAGTAAAGTTGTTCACAAAACGTTCGAAATATCACGATTTTTATCGTAATGGCTTATGTTCGCGAAAAAAAAAAGCTATGTTAAGATAAATATATCGAGAGAGACAGTGCCTATTCGCAAGAAGCGAGGAGATGAGAAGAATGCCATATCAAGAATTATTTGATAAACAAGTCGTAAGTAAACAATTTAATAGCGATCAACTACTGAAACTACTCCTAGACGACAGCATATACCCAATCAGTCACGAAATTATCCAAGTGAAGAAACGTACGATACTACTACATGAAGATGAAGTGCATGAGTACCTATATATCATCCAATCCGGCTTATGCAACACAACAAAAGACGGACACATCAAAAGCTTTCTGAAAGAAGAAGAAGTCATCGGAATGAACAACATCCTCGGCAACGAAGTATCCTCATTCACCGTTACAGCACTCACCAATATGGTTTTACTGAAATTCGCCAAAGAAGATGTGATGTTGAAGCTAATGCACTTACAAGAAGGTCTGTTCTTTTTATATAACGATATGAAGCTAATGAACCAACACATGGTACAACGCGATGTCCTACACGTCGTAGATACGAAAGAAAGACTGAAGATAAATATCGTATACCTTGGTGTATTATACGGAAAAGAAATACAGAATCAATTAATATTACCGAATAATTTCACTAAAAAGATGATTTCGAATTTTATAAATTTAACACCGACAACCGTATACAATATTTGCAAACAACTAGTAGAAGAAGGCTTTCTATTAGAAGGTGCTCATAACATAGTAGTCAATAAAGAGGTTGCGACACACGAATTAGCTATCATCAAAGGGCTCGGCGTGTTAAACGTATGATAGACAAGCAAGACACCCCTACTAATACAACAGGGCTTTAAGGAGGCGGATCAGATTATCGACATAAACTAACTGGAAGTATACAAGAAAGAAAAAACAGAGATTTAAAAAATAGGAGGAAATTATGAAAAAGAATACAAAAAAAAGTATTAGTGGGGTTATTAGCATTTAACGTACTAGCATCTGCACCATTAACAACAATATCAGTAAATGCAGATGAAGTTAACTTATCTACGAAGGGTGACGTAAAGCTTCTAAATGGCTTAAAAGCTACAACAAATTTACTAGTTAACCCTCAATTAAGTAATATTAATGGGTGGTCAATCCATGGGAACTATACTCCATTAACAATGAGTGCTCCAAACGCAAGTGGATGGCAGTCTTACAGTGAATCAGGTAGAACCTATAGCGTGAAGGCTGAGGGAAATGGTTCAGTTATAGTAGGTATTAATGGAGGAGACACTACGATTATTGATCAACAAATTCCCACAATTGCTGGTCACAAATATAGAGTATCTTATACAAGTTCGCCATTGAGTGGGGACGTAGGTTACAGAGTTAAAGTTTACGTTGGTGATAAAACTGTAGTCAGCACGGATGGTAGTATTGTAGGATATGAAGATTATAGAAAAAGTGATGGTAAGCCACATACACTAGAATTTACAGCAGTGGATGATTCTACAGGAATTGGTTTTGGTGTGGCAGAAGTGAATCAAAGTGCCGGAACTATGCGCTATTCAAATTTAATTGTGGAGGATATTACCACGATTGCACAGACAACGATAACTAATACCATTTCAACACAAGATGTGCTAGTTAAAGGTGTTGGAGAGCCGAATGGTAATGTTTCTATTACGAATTTCGGGAAAGAGATTGGCGCTGGTAAAGTAGATGCACAAGGAAACTACAGCATAACAATTCCAAAACAAGTTTATGGTTCAACAGTCACTGCAACAGTCACTGCGAAACAATTGACATCTTCGGCGACTAAAACAGTAGTACAAGGGGCTATTGAAAACCCTATTATAAATCCAATTACGACAAAAGATACTATAGTATCAGGAAAAGGCGAACCGGGATCTGCACTAACTGTTAAAGCTAATGGAATCGAATACTCCCAAATAATAGCGAATGACGGCACTTGGAAACTTACTATTCCAAAGCAAGCAACCGGCAGTGTAGTTACCGCTAAATCAGTCTTAAATGGCGTATCTAGCTTAGAAACTACAACGCAGGTATCTTACGAAGGTCCGTCCACTCCAACCATCAATACAGTTACTAACCTATCTAAAAAAGTCACAGGAACAGGTGATCCTGGCAATGCAATCACTATTAAGGTTAAAACAGGAGACGACAGCATTTCTTATAGTGGTAAAGTGGATGATTTTGGAGAATATTCTATTTCAATTTATACACCAGAAGCAGGTTCTACTATAGAGGCTATTGCTAAAGACAGTTCAAATACACTAAGTGAAAAAGCGAGTAAATTGGTTACTGATGTTATAGCACCAGATGCTCCCATCATTCAACCAGTAAAATCAAATGACACAAAAATAACTGGTTCTGGTGAAGCCAATACTGTTGTGAAAGTAGTCCTGCCATTAGGGGCTATTGTTAATGGTAAAACAGATGACAAAGGTAATTTTAGCATTAATATTCCGAAACAAGATGAAGGAAGTAAAATTTATGTTACATTAACTGACTTAGCAGGTAATGAAAGTGAAGTAACTACAGTTACAGTTCAAGCTAATGCAATAGCGGCACCAACAATTAATTCTGTTACAACTGACAGCACAACAGTAACAGGAACAGGTATTGCAGGGGCAACCGTACAAATCAAAATAAACGATATTTTGTATAAAGGGACAGTGAAATCTGATGGCACATACAGTATCACGATTCCAAAACAAACAGCAGGAAGTCGCATTCTTGCAAACCAAATTTACAACGACGTTGTAAGTGCTTCTGTAGGAGCTTTCGTCACACAAGGAAAAGTAGCCGCTCCAACCATTAATGCATTAACAACGGATGATACAACAGCAACAGGAACAGGTATCGTAGGCGCATCTGTGAAAGTAAAAGCAAATAACATCGAGTATACAGGCACTGTAAAAACAGACGGCACGTACAGCATCGCGATTCCAAAACAAGCCGCTAATACAGTCGTTACTGCCACACAAACATTAAACAACGTAACAAGTAGTGCAGTATCAACAACAGTCAAAGCGACAGCAGTAACAGCGACGCTTACAGCTAACAACTTCACGATTGGCGTAGATAACTACATCAAAGGAACATACACAGGCGACATCGCGAAATTAGCGATTGAAGTCAATGGCGTATTACAACAAACGATTAATGCCACAGGTTCCCCATACCAATACTACGCAAAAGGCAAAGTCAACGCAGGAACCGACCAAGTCTATGTGATTGGCTATGACGCAACTGGCAAACAACTACAAAAAACAAAAGTAACTGTGAAACAACAAACAGTAGGAACAATCACACCAAACACATTCTACATCGGTACGGAAAACTATGTCACTGGTAAACTATCAGGAAACGTAGCGAAATTCAGCATGACAGTAAACGGCGTAGAATATTCTAAAATCAATGTAACAAACGCACCAGATTTCAAATACTATGCAAACAACATCATTACAAAAATCACCGATGTAGTTAAAATGAACGCGTATGACGCAAGTGGGAAACTCCTTGATTCTAAGCCAGTATCGGTTACAACTTACCAAGGCGAAGAAGGTAAAATCACATCCGTTGCACCATTCAAACTTGGAAAAGACAGCTATGTTACAGGCGCTTACACAGGCGATGTGAAGAAAGTAGAACTACAAGTGAACGGTGTGGCACTACAACGTATCAACGTTACAGGTGGCACGATCAAATATTACGCGAAAGCAAACATCACGAAAACAACGGACGTAGTTAAATTAGTAGGATATAACACAGCAGGCGTAGCTGTAAGCACAAAAGCCATTTCGGTATCTGCCGCAGACGGTACTGTAACAGCGAACCCATTCGTTATTGGCCAAGATGGCTATGTGAAAGGGAAATACACCGGCGATGTAGCGAAAATCAGCTTAACCGTTAACGGTGTCAAACAAACGACAATCAGCGTACCAGCAGGTTCAGACTACCAATACTATGCGAAAACACTTATCAAGAATGCTACAGATGTTGTCGTAGTGACAGCATATGACGCTGTAGGTGGCGTATTAGCAACAGCGAACGTATCCGTGAGTGATTCGAAAGCAGCAACTACTGGTACAGTGACACCAAACGCTTTCAAATTAGGTGCAGACGCGTATGTAGATGGCACGTATACAGGTGACGTAGCGAAAGTAGAATTAGAAGTCAATGGCGTGAAATATGGCCGTATTCCAGCATCAGGAAATACAATTCATTACTACGCATCTTCTCTTATCACAAATGCTTCTGACGTAGTTAACGTACATGTCTACGACGCAGCAGGCAAACTACTAGACAGCAAACCAGTAAGCGTAGTGGCACCAACAGGCACAGTCACTGCAACAGCAGTTAAAGTAGGCGACAGCTACCTACGCGGCACAGCGACAGGTGATGTAACGAAAGTAGCATTGAGCATCAACGGCACGGTCCAATCTAGCACAGCATTTGTACAACCAGATGGTTCTTACCAATACTACATCAAGAACCTAAACCTAAAAGCAACAGATGAAGTGAAAGTAATCGGCATGGATGCACGAGGAAACACAATCAACACAGCGAACGTAACTATCACGAATTAATGAAAAAGGGGAGAGGTAAGACTCTCCCTTTATTATGAAATGAAAGAAAAGAGGTTCCACCTATGAAGAAATGGATGATAGCAACAATGGCAATCACAGCCCTACTATTCGCAGGCGCGTGTGGTAACGATACAACAGATCAACCGAAAGAAACCAAGACAAGCACTACAAAAGAAGACACAAACGTAACCGAACATGTCACTAAAACGGTGAACAACATCGATATGAAAGTCGGCACGATTAAAACGACCGAAAGCACGAAAAAAGATACGAACATGGTAAGCATCGCGATGACCTTTGTGAACCACGATAACGCACCAGTGGGTGTTGGCGCCGCAGATTTTAAAATCAAAGCTGGCGACAAAACGTACACTGTTTACCCCCAAGGCAATAATTTTGGTGATGAATTCAAGCCAGGCGAAACCTTAAAAGGCAATGCCTATTTCGAATTACCAAACACGATCACCAAAGGCACATTGGTCTATCAACCACTGAAAAAAGAAGAAGCAAGCTGGTCCATTGAAATTCCAGCAGCCAAATAAAACGGAACTATAGAAAGGAATGTCAGTATTGAAATTAGTTGTCATAGGATTAGGGTATATCGGATTACCAACGGCCATCATGTTTGCCAACCACAAACAAGAGGTGGTTGGGGTGGATGTCAATGAGCACGTGATTAGCGAATTAAACGAAGGCAACATTCATATCGAAGAGCCAGGGCTACAAGCAGAATTAGATAAAGCGATACAACACCAAACATTCCGCGCCACCATGGCTATCGAACCTGCAGATGCCTTCATTGTCTCAGTGCCAACGCCAAACCACGAGGATGCCTTAAAATCATGTGATTTGAGCTATGTCAAAGCCGCTGTGCAGAATATCCTCCCTGTTTTACAAAAAGGCAATACGATTATTATTGAATCCACCATTGCACCACGTTCCACAGAAGATGTCATTTTACCCCTTGTGGAAAGCACCGGTCTTATTGTTGGAAAAGATGTGTTCCTTGTCCACTGCCCCGAACGCGTGCTACCAGGTCAGATTATCCACGAATTAATCTATAATAACCGCATTATCGGTGGCGTTACGCCCGCGTGTACTGCGGCTGGAAAAGCGATTTATAGCGTCTTTGTCAAAGGCGAACTTATCGAAGCCACGGCGTCGACAGCCGAAATGTCGAAATTAATGGAAAACACGTACCGCGATGTCAACATTGCCTTAGCCAATGAATTGGTGCATATTTCCGCAGAACTGAATATCAACGCACTAGACGTTATTGACATGGCCAATAAACACCCACGAGTGAACTTACATCAACCTGGTCCAGGCGTTGGTGGTCACTGTCTGGCAGTCGATCCGTACTTCATCGCAGCCGCAGCACCCGAACAGTCCCGCTTGATTCAAGATGCCCGCCATATTAACACAACGATGCCTGATTTCATTGTCGCCAACACGATGGCACTGATGACCAGACAACATGGCAAGAAAATCGCTGTCTTCGGATTGACCTATAAAGGGGACATTGATGATATTCGCGAAAGCCCAGCTCTTGAAATTTATGACAAGCTAAAAGCAACAGGAGCTTTTGAGGTGGTGGCCTATGATCCGCATGTCCAAGCTGATTTTGTGGAACATGCCATGGAACAAGCGACCGCAGATGCTGACATGGTCTTGATTCTAGCCGACCATACGGAATTCCGTCGTTTGACCGGTTTTGACCTAGCCAACATGAAGCAGATGATTGTGTTAGATACGAAGAACATTATAGAAGAAAAAATAACGATTGATAGTTACTTTAATTTAGGGAACATTGCATCAATTTATGACACAGAACAGATGGCCATAGAAGCTTCTTAATAAACTAGGCCGAAGGTAGCTATATGGAGAATCAGGAATGTGGATGATGAATGAAAAAACTACTCTTAATATCACAAAATTTCTATCCTGAAATAGGAAGTGCCTCGAATCGCATGAAACAAGTATTTCGCCGTTTCAGCAAGCAATACGATACGAAGCTATTAACGACTGAGCCGCAATATCCGAACCGAGCCATCTACGAACAAGCAAAATTTTGGGATGACGCCATGGATACCGAAAACATAGCTCGTATCCAGCCACGAACCACGAACTATGAAGGCAATATGATACGACGTTTCTTGCTCTACTTAGAGACGATGTGCCGATTCCTGTGGCGGATTGTCCGCGAAAAAGAGTCCTTTGATGTCGTCTACGTGTCCAGCCCGCCTATTTCCATCGCTTTAGTCGGCCTCTTTGCCAAGAAAAGGCTCCGTGCGACCTTAATTGTGGATATACGCGATCTGTGGCCCGCCTCCTTACAAGGGGTGGGGAAATTCAATAAGCCCTTTTTCTTGCGTATCGCGTATTGGTTAGAGCGTAAAATCTATCAACACGCCGATCACATCATTGTCAACAGCGAGAGCTTCGCAACCTACATTACCGAAACTGGTATCGACACGCAAAAAATCAGTTTTGTGCCCAATGGGTTAACCAATCAAGAAATGGCGCAAGGAAGCCAAGAAAAACCGATGAAGCAGGAGCCTCTCACCGTGATTTATACCGGCAATTTCGGGTTGGCGCAAGAACTAGACAGCTTTATCAACATGGCCGATCATTTTAAAAACGATGATACCGTTCGTTTCGAAATGATCGGCTATGGCGCACATTATCAAACAGTGACTAATGCGGTACACGACAAACAGCTTCACAATATTCATGTCTATCCGCCAGACACGCGCGAGAATGTGTTACAAAAGCTTCTCCAATCCGACATCGCTTTTGTGAGTCTTGTCCCACATCCTGTGTTCGAAACGGTCATTCCTGGCAAAATTATCGATTACATGGGTTGCGGATTACCCATTATCGGTATGGTGTCTGGATACGCCAAACAAACCATCGAAACTGCCGAAACAGGCTTTGTCTTCCAACACGAAGAAGCCGATGAAATGTACCAAAAATTAAGCGAATTACTCGCCAATCCAGTGCTCCGAGAAACACTGCGACACAACGGATTAGCGTATGCCAAGGAAAACTATAGTTGGCAAGACAATTTCCAACGAATGGAATATGTCATCGCAACATGCAAATGAGGGAACCACGATGTCCAAAAAAGTAGCCGTCTTTGTTTGGAACCATTTCACCAACGATGCTCGCGTATGGCGGGAATGCACCGCATTACAAGCAGCGGGCTATCATGTCGATATTATTGCGCTCCAGGATCCCAAACAAGCGGACCTAGCGAAACAAGAAGCACCACTACCCAATCTCCACATTTTCCGAGTCAGCAGCGAACTCCCTTGGCCACTCATACCAATGGCTCGTTGGCTCAAAACAAGCAAATGGGCACAGCTTTTCATGAGCGCAGTCGCCCTCGTACTCGTGTTTTTCCAACCATGGCTATTCCTGCTGTGCGCCCTATTGGTGGGTCTCTTGGCATGGCGCAAAACACGAACCGTACTCCGCAGATGCGCCATTTTTAGTCGGATGGTACGCCAAGGCATGGCACAAAAATACGATATCTATCACGCCAACGACTTAAACACACTACCACAAGCGGTGCTGTGCGCCAAACTATTCCGAAGAAAACCATTAATTTATGACTCGCATGAAGTGCAAACGAGTAGAACCGGATACGACAGTCGCCTCTACGGTATCAGCGAAAAATGGCTGCTCCGTTTTACCGATGTTTGTATCCACGAAAATCATACACGCGCTAGCTACATCGAAGAGACATACCATTTTTATCCGAAAGTGGTCCATAACTATGCCGATGTTTTCCAACCTGACCCTTGTCGACATATCGATTTACATGACATGTTAGACATTCCAACGGAAGAACCGATCTTGCTCTACCAAGGGGGGGTTCAAATTGGTCGTGGGCTTGATAAATTAATCCAAGCCATCCCGCTTTTCGATCGCGGTGTGGTGGTCATCCTTGGCGATGGCCGTATAAAAGAAGACCTACAACAACAAGCGAAAACAATGCACCTCGCGAAACGAATCCGCTTTTTACCGAAAGTACCGGTGGCCGATTTGTTGTATTACACACAGAATGCTTATCTCGGATTTCAGCTGTTAAACAATGTGTGTTTCAATCACTACTCGGCGTCTTCCAACAAGTTATTTGAATATATCATGTGTCAAGTACCCGTGATAGGTGCCAATTTTCCAGAAATAAGCAAGGTGATTCAGGAGGAACAGGTGGGCCTTACGGTGGATTCACATGACCCCGTCGCTATTGCGCAGGCCGTGAATCAGTTGCTTGGCAATCGTGCCCTTAGAGATGAGCTAAGTCACCACTGCCTACAAGCCCGTGAAAAATACAATTGGAGCCAGGAAAAAAAGCTCTTTTTAGAAATCTATAAAGAATTAGAGGATGGACATGACTAGAAAAAAGCCCTTTCTTACCTTACGCGACAAGACGCAATTACAAAGTAATCGCGATCCAGCGACAGCCATTATGGCATTAACCAAAAACTACTACCAATGCGATGTATTAGCACACATGACAGCATTACTCCCGAAGCAAGCTAATATTCTGGAATTAGATGAACAACTATCCAGCCATGCAATTTATTTTGCCAAATATGCGTCGGTTCACCACATATATATGCCGACCAAGGATCGTCGAAAAGAAATCCAAGTGAATATGCGGCACAATCACATGTCACAGGTAATCACCGTGACGCATGCTCCAGAGACGTGGCATTCTTGGTTACCTGCGGTGCATCTGATCCACTTTTCCAAACGCATGCTGCAACGATCTCTGCTCACACAATTACTGCCGCATCTAGCGACACAGACCATACTCTGGCTGGAAACTGAAAATGCCGATTACGATGAATTACTTGCCACCAGCCATTATTACGTCGCCCATCGTTTTCCGGGCCATGTGATATATACATTTCAAGAGAAGCCAACTGAAACAAAAAAAGAAGATAGCACAGAAGTGGAAAAAAAGGTACTTGCATGGCTTGACACATACAAAGGGCATATTGATGACGTTGCCAACGAATTTGCCAAACAACAAATCAACACGGAAGCGAAGCACCAACGTCAACTGGAAAAACAAAAACAACTCGCTACTAAAAATTGGAATGAACAAGTAGCGATGCACCAAAAAGAACTACAACAGTTAAAACGCCAAATTACCGATAGTAAAGCTATGGTGAAGTACATTTCAGATGCTTGGAATGCCGAAAAAATTGTGAACCATGACTTAAATCAACGCATCTATACCTTATTGGAAACCGAGAAACCGGTACTACTGGCACTAAAAGAACGCAACATCGCGCAACAAAAAGAACTCGCTGTTTTGCGCCAACAAAATAGGCAGCTAACACATCGATGGAAACAATTACAGACTAAATATGAGCGTCTGAATAATACCAAAATAATCCGATTCATGCGGAAATATTGGCATTTTAAAAAAAGCAGAAAATTGAGGAATGACACGTGAAAAAAATTGAGAATATATACCATGAAATTGAATACTTACAGAAGAAGATCTTAAACAACATTCGACCAGAAGTCATCGAGCAAGAAGATTTTATCAATGCAGACAACTGGCATAGTTCCAATGAAGCGCTCACGTTTGAACAAGCAGGGCAAGCCGTGAAAATCAAGAATACAAGCGATCACTATGTCTATTTCTCGTATTTAGAAACCAATTTATTATTTAGTCGGTATCCGGCCAATATTATGGAAGCTGTGCCTGGCGAATTATTCGAGTTTCACATTCAATTGGAAACAACGGGTGTGAACGCAACCAAAATAGCGATTATCGAATACGGGCATAAAGAAAAAGTGAAGGCGACGCTATTTGACCCCAACAAGAAGTACCGTTTCCAAGCATCACCGGACACCGTTCGGTTGCGATTCGCGTTACGTGTACAAGGCAAGAGTGAGGTCTTTATTACAGGGTGTGCGTGCCACCGCGTATTTGATGAAGCGAAAGCGCACGCGCAAGGAAGCGCACAACTGGAAGCGCGGACGCGTTTAGCCAATATACAGCATACGAAGGAACTACGCATGGCCTGTATTTTTGATGAATTTACGCGCACCTGTTACGACAAGGAAGTGCAACTGATTTCTTTTACACCGGACAATTGGGAAGAAGTGCTGGAGCGGGAACAACCCCATGTACTCATGGTCGAATCTGCGTGGCATGGCAATGAGAAGGCCTGGGAATACAAAATCGGTCGGTATGCGAACCAAAG
>NZ_AODL01000044.1 GCF_000525995.1 Paenilisteria riparia FSL S10-1204
TCTTTTAAGGCACTTTGCATCTCTTCCACAGACTCCGGCTGATATTCTTCCACAATGGCTTTGGCAAGGGCAACGGTTTTAGGATCACGCTTTTTCTTTGGCATTTTACTCTCATCCTTTCCGATTTTTATTCATTGTACCAAAAAGAAAAACTGACATAAACAATGAACCTAGGATTCATTATTTACACAGTTTATTTTACACTCCCGTGATGCGAGTATAGGTTTTCAAAATAGCATCTTTGTCAGAAAATATGGAACCATTATCTTGTAATCCATATAAAATATCAAAAGTTTTTTTATTATGATTCATTATCCACTCTAGCGTCAAACGCTTCTCTTTATCAAAACCATATTCTTTTGCCTTTTCAAAAGCATTCTTATCATATTCAGATAAATCATCAAACAAATAATAATTCAGTACTGCGACTGCTTTCTTTGTATCTTCTGTCGAAGTAAGTTTCATGGATTTATTGGTCACTGTCCTATCCACAGCGTTGATACTTGGAGTGGCAGTCATATAGAGATAACTTACCAAGACATCTACTTGCACTTCACTTAACTCTTGCTTTGTAAATACTGCTGCTTCATCCACTTTAGACTCACTTCTTTCGTTTGAAATATAAAACCAAATTGCCCCTACAAGCAAAAACAAAAAAGAGCACCGATGACTAGCATTTTATTTGTTTTTTTCATACTATCCCTCTTCGTTTTTTATTTTTTAGCTATAGCTTCGTCAAAAGCATCTCCCAAACCGCTATCGCGCAACTCTATAACCTTATTAATTACTTTTTGCGGATTTTGAACAATGTCAGCTACAGTAAAATTGGTTCCACATGCTTCATTGACTTTTCTAACTCGTTCATGCGTTTCTTGCCCTACTTCAATATAAATTGTACTGCCTTCTGTATCTGCAGTATCCAGTGTAACAAGTGAGGCGACACAATCAAAATTAGAATAAATCTGCGCGTTTTCTATCCCTGACAATTGCCCTTCAATAAAAGTTATATTAGCTTGGTGTTCCTGTGTATCAGTATAGTAATCTAATCCAGCTGAAATAACATCTCCGATAAACGGGACGCACCCAATAGCCTTGGACAAACCAATCTTCCCAGACCTCTCCAGTGCTTCTCCTGCAACAGCTGATAGCCCTTCTATAGCTAGCCCACTTGCTTGATCCACAGTAAAATCTGTGGTTGCCCCCACTAGCGACGGTGCTCCAAAATGATTTGCGAAAGCAACTCTTGATTCTTGAAGAACGGAAATGTCAATCATATTCCCATTCTGTGTGCCAGATATAGTAATAGGGGTCAATGAAAATTTTGCCCAAAATCCCCCCACATGTCATATTACTGTAATATAAAGCAAGAATTGCGCCCATCAAGGGAACAATTCAGAAAATACATGCTTATTTATCGGGCCTAATGGCCCTTATGGCACCTATTGGAAAATCTTTTCGCTTAGGTTTCCATACATAGTCTCCAGTAAAATTGATGTGACTCCAGCCGAGTGGAGACACATGTTTTAATAATTCTTCCGGAATGATTTCCCCCTCCATGCGCAGTGTATGGACGATTTCTTGAATGTAGGTGGTATTCCAAATAATAATCATAGAGATTAAAGTATTTGTGCCATAGGTTCGATGTATTTGATTTTCAAATGTCTTAGCGCTAATTCCCCCGCCATCTTGTAAGCGTAAAGCGCGTTTCAGCGCATTCTCGGCTTCCCCTTTGTTTAAGGCGAGCTGTGTTGTTTGCCTAACATCTACTTTGCCAATCCACTCTAGCAAGTGAAGTCCACAAAATATTTTTCCCAATTCGCGTAAAGCCAAAGCCAAATGATTTTGTCTAGGATAGGAGGATAATTTTTTTAAAATACTAGATGCTGTAACAACTCTTGTTTGTACGGAATAACTTAATCGTAATAAATCGTCCCAACACTCTCGAATGATAGCCGTATTGACTTTTCCTGCGTAAAGCGATGATAATGGCGAATTGGCGTCACACTTCATCAAAGAATAGAACGATTTTTTATTGATTTTCTTAATTCGTGTGGAAAAACGGATCCCAAGTAGGTGGCATAAACCAAACACTTGAAAAGTATATCCAGCAGCATCTGTAAAGTGTTGCTGGATACTAGTCGTGTCACTTTGATGATAAAGTAAACCATCAATAATATGTGCTGCTTCTTCGCTTGCGCTAATAAGTTGCGCATAGTACGGACTGTATTGATCATTCACATGTGTATAGATAAGTAGCCCCGACTTTTCTTGGTGCTTACCGCTGGGCCTAGCTAACGTAGTACTTTGTCCAGTGGTACGATAAAATTGTCCATCGGAAGAAGAAGTGGTAGCATTTCCCCAATGCGTAGCAAAGGGGTGTGTTGCTTGGTAATCAGCTAAAGAACCTAGTGCACTCAGGTAATTTTCTTCACTGATATAGTGCAAATAAAACCAAGAAAGTTGATTATAATTTACATTGGGACACGCCTGCGCCATTTTATGAAGTCCTAAATTAATACCATCAGACAAGATGGATGTATACAGTAAAAGAGATTCTTTTACGGAAGCTTTTGTGTGTGTATGGCAGAAATGATGCTGCATCTGTGTCCAATGCGTAACATCTTCGATGAGCTCTGTTAGTCTGATTTTAGGCATTTTGCGATAAATACGTCGGCTTAAATGTTTGGCTTCTTCTGGAACTACATTCTGCAAAGGAGAAAGTATGATTCTATCGCCATCTATTTTTAATTCTGGTATAGATTGGCCTCGTATCAGTTGTTCCAGCTCCTGTATGGCATATTTGGTATGGTGTGTCATTTGTTCTAAGAAAGACTCTACGGATTGTGGAACATGTAACAATTTATTTTCTGTTTTGTTCCATAAATGTTGAGGGTATAAATAAGCTTCTAAATCTTGATATTGTTTGCTGCTAGTAATATGCATGTCGCCAGAACGAAGTGCATGGCAAAGCTCAAAAAATAAATGGAACTCATAGTAGCGTCGATGAATAGGTGTTTCATCTGATTGAAATATCCAAGATTCCCATTTTGATTTAACAAAATCAATAGGTGGATCTTTCAATTTCTTGATCTTTTCTCGATTAATATGTTGCAGGTATTCAACAGCTTCAAACAAATCATGTGTGACAGCAGTGGGTACGAAATGTAAACACTCCAGAAGGAGTGGGAAAAAACGCCGGAGAGTGTTGTAATGGCGTACAATAAGTGCCAAAGGGTCTGTATCTATACGTTTTTCAAAAAGCTGATTCGTTTCTAGTACGCTTTTTTCGTAATCATCCCATGGCAAGACATGACTAATTGCTTCATAGGGATCTTGTTGTTGATTTCGTGCATCGATTAAACGTTGACCAATTTCAGCATATAGCTGCGCAGCAGTAACAATATCTGTTTTATGTTCGTACAATGTTTCTTTTAACCATCTCTGGTCTTGATTTCGCATTCGGTTAACAATATGTATAGCCCTGTCAACTGCTTCATCAATTAAAGTCGCGTGAATATGGGAAACCAAGGCTACTAGGAAAGCCCATTTTTCGGGTTCTTTCTTTTTACTTAACTGTTGTGGTGTATAAGACAATGCATCTTGTGATAGCTTCGCTAATCGGTTAGGATGTATATTTTGTGCGATTTGGGCGGGTAAATCTAACTGGCGAATGAACTGAATCTTATTTAGGGTGCTGATCAATTGTTTAATCGAAGTTCTGCTAGGACGTTGTCGTAACCAGGATAACCATGTAATAGATGTCTCATCTTTCAAATGAAAGAAAGCTTGGAATTGTTGAATATGCGTTGCTTCCAGCTCATTGGTAAGCGCCTTCACAGATTGGCTTCGGGCGCGATAACGAGCCCCTCTCACTAACTCTTCTAATGTAGAAATAGCCGGAAGAATAATCTTTCTTCGTCTTACTTCACTAAGTAGTATCTCAAATAGTAGATCTCCTTGATCGGTTCCCCACGCATGCTCAAATAGCCAATGAGATAGCTTTTTATAATGGGTAAGAGAAAAAGATTCGAGCTTGTATAATTTCTTAACTCTAGAAATATGCGAATCCCCCGTTGTGGTTTGAATTTTGTAATCACAAATAAGGTTAGGTTGGACACTGATTTGATTTGCGATAAAAGAAAGAAGGCGTTCTGGAATTTCAGAGATGTTTTGGAAAGGGTAGCCTGGATACTTCATGAATGCCATTTGCAAGGCTATGCCCAATCGATTAGCTGCAGAACGTTGTGTGGCAATAAAAGCTAGTTCTTGCTTATCAAAAAAATAACGTGCCAATAATTCTTGTCCATCAAGATTATCGGAAATAAAGTAGCTACATTTTTTTCGCTGATAATCCGTTAATAACTTTATTCGGACCATGTTACTTCTCCTTTCTCGATTCAAGATAACGATAAATAGTGGCTCGGCTAATACCGGTCATTTTAGTAATGTCAGCAACACTGTATTCTTCTGAGTGATAGAGATTAAGCGCTTTTTGGATATCTTTTTCTGAGACCTTAGGTCTACCGCCTTTTCTCCCTCGTGCTCGAGCGCTTTTCAATCCTTCACGTGTACGTTCTACAATCAAATCTCTCTCAAATTGGCTGAAAGCTTGAAAAACCGTTAACATTAATTTTCCGTGTGGAGTACTCGTATCAAAATTTTCTTTTTAAACTGACTAGTTCTACCTGTTTTTGCTCAAAAAAATGAACGATTTCAATAAGATCTTTTGTACTCCTTCCTAAGCGTGAAAAACTTTCGACAACAACCTTATCTCCTGCTCGAACCTTATCTTTGATTCTACTTAATTCAGGACGATTAGACTTAGTTCCACTCAATTTCTCTGTCAAAATTTCTGTGCAGTCACATGCACGAAGCAAATCAAGTTGTCGGTCTAACTCTTGTTTTTTTGTACTTACTCGTGCATAGCCATAAACGTGCATACTCATATCCTATCACCTCTTCTAAATTATACCATAAAGGGGAGTTAAAGAAACAAAGAATATAAGCAAACTTTAGAGACTATTTTGATACAAAAAATAGATGTTTTTTAGAAAAATAAAAACATCCTAATAAACCATCGTTTTTGAGACACTGTCCTTATGTTACAAACAGATGACATGTGGGGGGATTTTGGCCAAAATTTTCATTGACCCCTAACATGCTTAATCTGTCATTAGTTTCCTTTGTAGTAGGAAGCGAAAATACGTATCAAAAATCTAATGGCAGATTTTTGATACGTATTTTTCTAGGCCAGAGAACCTTTTCTCTCGGACTCTCTGCATTTTATAGTTTGTTACGTGTACTGGTTTTTTTCATGAAAATTTATAGTTTAATCAGCACTTGGTGAGTCTTCTAATGTCCATGTAATTGAAGAATTATAATCACCAGCAAGATTTCCAGCAGGTACATATAAAGAAACGTTATCGTTATTGCCTTCTGTCCCTTCATAAACATTGAGCCAAGTCCCCATACCAGCATTGGCTTCTGCTGATAGAACTATTTGCGCGTTATTGTTTAGTGTGATGTCCGAAGTTGTAGGTGCAGCAGATTGGTTGTCACTTTGTGTGCGAACTTGTCCATCTATTAAGCTCATTTGTGACCCTTTTAATATCTTGGAACCATCTGTAAAGTCTGTTGCAGTAGCTGTTAATGTCCAACCAGCACCAGTTCCACGTTTATCCGTGACCTGAATATAGGGGTTTTTATTGACTGCGCGGTATGTTTGCGATTTCCCAGATATTTTTTGTGTTCCAAAATCAATATTTGATAGGAAATCGATAGTCAAGGCACCTGTATTACCGGTTCCCGTGTTACCTGGATCTGATGAATCTGGAATAGCTGGCGTTGGCGCATCAGGATTTGTTGGGTCTAGTGGTGTTACAGCGCTATCATCAGCTTCTAGTTTTATTTTACCAGTGGATGTTGTTGTATCAGCATGAGCTAGTGTACTTGTTCCTAATAATGTTGCGATTGTAATAGCTCCGACTGTTAATGCTTTTGTTAAATTTTTCATATTTAATTGCCTCATTTCATTTATTTTTTAGTCACGTGGCTAAGGGAGAGAATGGCAGTACAATGGTTTGGTACATCACTCCTTTCAAATAGGTCATGTTTAAGGTGCGTCAATCAGGTTCCATTCGACTTGACCTTGATACTCTTGAGCATATGCTTCGCCAGCATGTACTTTTAATAAAATGCCTTCATCTTCTCGCCACTTTACTTTAGTTGTTTCAGTTGTAGCTTCCGTGGGGGTATAGTCATACACAATTAGCGCTTGTTGTGATAAGGGTGTTTCTATACCGTCTTTATCTTTGAAAATAAGACCGTTTGCTAACGTTTTTCCATTCGTTCCTTTCATTGGTGTAAGGAGTGTCGCAGTGAGCGCCCAGCTATGCTTCTCTTTACGATTATCGTGTACTACGATTTCCCAATCAGTATCTGTGCGATTGTAATTTTGGGTGAAACTCGTTATTTTTTGTGTTCCAAAATTTAAATCGGATGGAACACTTGCTAAGGTTAAATCGTAATTTTTCACAGTTATATAAATGATATTGTTGGTGTTTTTAGGCGCATTGTCGAGGATAACTTGATAATTTGCACTACCTTGGTGTGTGAAGGAGACATTAGGATTCATTTTACCTTCATAGACGACTTGATTAGTCGTTGTGTTGATGATTGTTACTAGATGCGTGTCATTTAATTTTTGTTGCGTCGAGCCATTGTTTGTATAGTGAAGGTCAAAGTAGGTATCAGACGAGACCTTAAAAGGAGTTATCGTTTTATCAGTTACGTCTATGGAGCTAGCCCCAGTCAATTTGGAATTTGTGACAAAGGTGTTAGTATAGCGTGGTTCATTGTTGACTGGATTCGTCATAATAGAGGGGGGGGTAGCACTATCAAGAGTGACCTGATTGTTAGTGACTGTTAGGTAGTCTATATCAAGTAATGTGACTGGTATGATACCGACAAACTGATTATTATCAAATTTTGCTGTTTCTAAAGATGCTATATTACCTAGACTAGTAGGAATCTCACCTGATAACTGATTAGTATTCAAATATAAGGTTGTGAGATTAGCTAAATTTCCAATTTCAAGAGGAATTTCACCAGAAAGTTGATTATCATTAAGGGCAAGTATGTCAAGTTGTTTCAACTCTCCTAGAGAGGATGGTATACTTCCTTGTAATATATTATTTCCTAGATGTAATGTACTTAAATCGGTGAGCTTGTTAATAGATGATGGAATTTCACCACCTAATTTATTTCCAGTCAAGTTGAGTTCTTTTAAATGTACCAGTGAGCCGATTGTTTCTGGGATAGTGCCTGTTAATCCCATAGTAGTTAGGGAAAGGTTGGTTAGCTCTGATAAATGTTCTATTCCTGCTGGAATGTAACCATTCACGGTTTTGTTCATTTTAATCTGTGTAATCTGTTTCAAATCGTCAAAAGTCAGATTAGTTCCTATTTTTTTATTGGGTATTTGTCGTTCGATTTCATCGATTAGCCAAGACTGATTATCAAAATCAGCGCGCTGCACCACATTGGAAATTACCGTCACATGGCCAGTTGCTGCTGTATTTTGCGATGCACCATCTAAATAAAAAGAAAAATGGTTAGTATCCGCTGTTAACTCAAGTGCAACAGACGGGGACAAAGGCCCGTCATAAACGATTTTATTCTGGGCATGGTCCACTATTTGAACTGTATGTGTATTGTACAGGGCTGTTTCTTTATCTTGTTCCATCTTGTTTATTAGCTTTAATTGGCTATGCGTTGTTGAGGAACTATCAAACGGTTTGAAAAAGGCATGATTAAATGTATTATAAATATCGGGTTTCGTTGATATCATTAATTGATTGTTACTAATAGTTTGTGTAAAGTTGCCTTTTGTAGGAACTGAAATGGGGGAAACGATTTGCGTATAGCTGACGTCTAGGTATGTGAGTGCTGCGGATTGCATCAACTGGGTAGGGAAAAGACCGGTTATTTGTGTTTTCTGGAGTTGCAGGTTGCTCATTTTCGTTAAATTGGAGAAACTGTCTGGAATTTTACCTGTCAAGTCATTATAGGCCAGATTAATAGCACCAGTTAAATTAGTTAAATTTCCAAGTTCTGGAGGAATTTCACCTGTTAGTTGATTACTGGCTAAGTTAAGCTCGGACCGTATACTGGTTAAATTTCCGAGTTCTTTAGGTATTTTCCCTGTAAATTGGTTATTGCGTATACTAAGACGTTCTAGCTTAGATAAACTCCCAAGTTCTGCGGGAATCTCACCACTTAAGCGATTATTATATAAAAATAGTATTTCCAGATTAGAAAAATATTTAATACCTGGTGGAATAGACCCGGTCAAGGCAGCATTATTATTATTAGAAATCGTTTTAATCGTTTTTAAATCGCCAAATGTTAAATTAGAGTTGATGCTTTTGGATGGAATCTGGCGCTTTACTTCCTCAATAAGCCATGTTTGATTTCCTAAATCATTAGATGAAACTAGATCTGTATCTAGTTTAGTGGCTCGTAGATTTCGCCCATTTTTTTTTTGTAGAATAAATATTTTGTTTTTCAGGTTCTAATGTGGTAGATAGGTCTTTATTTTGATTCGTTGTTTTATTCTCAAAAGTATGCTGTCTCACATTATTATCAATGAGTTCTGCTGCGCTTGTATTCTCTGTAAACAAGGGAAACAGTATAATGACTACTAAAACAATATTTATAACTTGTTTTTTCATAGTATCACCTTTCTATATTATTCTAAAACCGGTATTACATGTGATAGTCAAATGTTGCGTTTCTTTCATTGTTACCAGTATAAGCTGAATTTAGCCTCAATTGTGTAAAAGATTTTTTTTTTATAGAAACGCTATGTGTATCAAAAAAAGATGCTTTTTCATTGAAAAATCTACAATATGTAGCAATATGTAAAAATTTCTAAAACAGATTGATGTATTGAGAATAATTTCGACAAATTTAAAGTATATATATATACGCTGAAAACAAAGTGTGTAGAAAAGTCTCCTTTTCTGTAAGCAAAGCTTAAGTGAATGAATCTCTTTTCTAGAAATAGCATCGTGCTGCACACTCTACATGCTGTGCTTTAATAAATAGTAACTATCCACCCGTGTGAACGGGTGGCTTTTTATTAGCCCTAGAAGGGCTCAATACTCGCTTGGCCCCTAAAGGGACCCTTCCTAAGTGACCGCCAACCGCTTCTATGCTGCTGATGTTGACAAATTTTTATGTTTTGAATGGGTCCATGTATTCTCGTTTGCTTATACTAGCCTTAATCCG
>NZ_AODL01000045.1 GCF_000525995.1 Paenilisteria riparia FSL S10-1204
TCGGATGCTGATGCTGACGCCGATGCTGACGCCGATGCGGATGCCGACGCTGATGCGGATGCTGACGCTGATGCTGACGCCGATGCTGACGCTGATGCGGATGCTGATGCCGACGCTGATTCAGATGGTGATGTAGGTTGGTACAGTTTTGAGCTCGACAGACCTTTAATTAATCCTGTACATGTGGGTGATACTTTTATTGGCGGTGATACTGGATACGATGCTGCTAGTCCTGTTAGTACTTTGGTTCAACGTGTACAAGCAATTGCTAAGACATTGCCAACGGGGACTACGCTAAAATTAATTTTGCAATTACCTGATGGTACTATCCTTGGAAATATTGTTATAAATGCGGATGGTACGTATTCTACTAATATTACTGGTCACACGTTGGCTGTTGGGGATATCATTACTGCATATCTAGTTGCGCAACGTGGTGATCAAACAAAGGTAGGTGCTATTGCTTCTACTACTGTTCTCCCAGCTATTGATGAAACGGATGCGGATGCTGATGCCGATGCCGATGCCGATGCCGATGCTGACGCCGACGCTGATGCGGATGCTGACGCCGACGCTGATGCTGACTCAGATAGTGATAATGATGCTGTTATCCCAGTTAATTTAGGGAATGGAGGAAATGGAGGAACTGGCTCAGGCACTGGAAATGGAACGATGGGAACTGGTGGAGGTACTACTTCCACAGGCTCGGTAGTTGTACCGCTTAGTACGGGTGGAACTGGCTCTATGTCAGCTACAACAATGAATGGTTCGACCCCGGGCTCAGCATTACCTTCAACTGGTGATGCGGATTCCACTGCTGCTCAATGGTTCGGCGGTGGTTTACTACTTCTTGCTGGCAGCTTCTTACTGAGACTATTCCGCAGAAAACCACAAGAATAATATAGATTAAGTATCGAAAAACGGCCTCTTTACTTTTAGAGGTGAGGAGGCCGTTATTTTAAAAGAAGGAGTGAAGCAAATGCTAAGCTTAGAAGCGGTTTCGATGATAAAAAATCAAATAGAAGTAAAGGGGAAAAAAGAAAAGACGCTCAATTGGGAAGGTGAATGGAAAGTCTTTCTTTCGCTAGATTTTGGAACGAAGCGTGCAACTGTGTATAATTTTAGCAATGCATCGCTCGATTATATTTTTAAACAAATTCATAAAAAACTGCAACATGAAGTGGAGAATAGAACATTTAAAATTGATGTTGCATATGGGTTTGAAACAGTATTTTTTTCAGAGTGGAACGAAGTAACATTACATACAAGAAAAAAATTATTATCGCAAAGGAATTTCGTTTGATAAAGGCTTCTACACGGCTTTATTGGAGCAGGAAGTGAACGGGAATGCGATGATACAACCGAAAGATGAAGGTATTGCGCTTAATTTAGAGAACTTGAATCGTTATTTAGTCCAAGCCAATAAAGTACATGGCAAACTGCAAATTGAGGCAGACTCTGAAATCATAACTTTTGATACGTTTGGTTATTATTTTGATGGCGATGATGTGTTGGAGTTGCATAGTGATAATTTGAATAATGGTAGGAGAATAACGGAACTGACGGTAACGGAAATCATGGGAATTATTCAACGGGCGGGAGCTTATTTGGCGGATCAGGTAGGCGTTGATGGGGAATTTATCTATGGCTATTTTGCTTGTTTTGATAAAAAAAATTAAACATTACAATAGTCTGCGTCATGCGAGTTCCACATATTCAATGCTGGAATCTTATGAAGTTTCCGGAGATGAAGCAATACTTACTGCAGCGAAAAGAGCATTGCGATTTCTAGCGATTGACTTAATTCGCGAACAAGGTGACCGCGCGTATGTCATTGAACGCGATACGAATGAAATTAAGCTAGGCGCGAATGCTGCGGCGATTTTAGCTTTTTCAAAATATATGCAAGTAACACAAGATATGGCATACTTGCCACTTTGTCAAAATTTAGCGCGTGCGATTTGCGATCAACAACAAGAAAATGGGCAGTTTATTCATGTTTTAGAATACCCAACGCTCACCGTTAAAGACCCATTCCGAATTATTTATTACGATGGGGAGGCTGTACTCGCGATTATGCGTTTATATGCCATTGACCCAGACGAAACATGGCTAAATACAGCAAAAAAAGCGTTCGATTACTTCATCGAGAAATCCTATTGGAAAAATCACGATCATTGGCTTAGCTATTGCACAAATGAAATAACAAAATACGCACCAGAAGACCGTTACTTCGAATTTGGCTTGAAAAACGCATTCGGACGTCTCGATTTTATTTATCATCGCGAAACAGCGTTCCCAACATTCCTTGAACTAACCGTCGCCACACATGATATGTGCGAACGTATTGAGGCCGCAGACAAAGGCTACTTACTTAAAAACTACAACCGTGAAAAATTAGAAACGACCATCGAAAAACGCGCAGACTTCCAGCTCAACGGTTTATTTTATCCCGAACTCGCGATGTATTACAAAAATCCAAAGCGAATTTTGCATAGTTTCTTCATTCGGCATCATTCCTTCCGCGTCCGAATTGACGATGTGGAGCATAATATCTCTGGGTATTGCCGTTATTTAAATAGAATAACAGAGGGCATAACGAACAAAACAAAAAGAAAAAAATGCAACTGTAAAGAAAAAACACTTTACAAACAAATCCTTTACTGGTAATATATATACTTGTGTAAGACTTTATGGAGGTGTATATATAATGGCAGTTAAAATTCGTTTAAAACGTATGGGTTCTAATAAGAAACCTTTTTACCGTATTCAAGTTGCAGATTCTCGTTCTCCTCGTGATGGCCGTTCAATCGAAACAGTGGGTACATACAATCCACTATTGAACCCAGCAGAAGTGAAAATCGACGAAGAAGCAGTTTTAAAATGGTTGCATAATGGTGCGAAACCTTCTGACACAGTTCGTAACTTGTTGTCAAAAGAAGGCATTATGGAAAAATTCCACAATTCAAAACTAGGTAAATAATAGAGGTTATGGCTATGGAAGATTTAATTCTAACCATCGTAAAGCCTCTCGTTGATCACCAAGATGACGTTATTGTCTCGGTAGAAGAGAGCGCTACAAGCCTTCTTTATAAGTTATCTGTAAACAAAGAGGATATGGGTCGTGTCATAGGCAAGCAAGGACGGATCGCGAAATCGATTCGTACACTTGTCTATGCAACGGGCAATCGGAACGAAAAGAAAGTTCGTCTCGAAATCATTGAATAGCCATCTCACAATCGTGGGGTGGTTTTGTTTTTCTCTTCACGCCCTACATATGATAGCATTCCCCAAAAAAACCCTGTTACAATAGAAGAAACAAGCCACGATTAAGGAGCGTTTTTAATGAAAATTATCCAAAAAGTGACTGTCAAACAAGTTTTAACAGAAAAAAGTAAACAAAAACTATTACATTTTTACTTAGAACAACGTCAGCAATTGCAAAAAGAAAGTGATCAACTTCATTTTGAAACAAAAAAAAGATGGAGCGTAAACATAAGTATAATCAAGATTCGGTCAATGATTACTTTGGTCGGGAAA
>NZ_AODL01000046.1 GCF_000525995.1 Paenilisteria riparia FSL S10-1204
CCGCATGAATCGGATTATTTTGGTATTATTCAGACGCTCATATTTAGTCTGTAATTGTTTCCATCGATGTGTTAGCTGCCTATTTTTGTTGGCGCAAAACAGCGAGTTCTTTTTGTTGCGCGATGTTGCGTTCTTTTAGTGCCAGTAGTACCGGTTTCTCGGTTTCCAATAAGGTATAGATGCGTTGGTTTAAGTCATGGTTCACGATTTTTTCGGCATTCCAAGCATCTGAAATGTACTTCACCATCGCTTTACTATCAGTAATTTGGCGTTTTAACTGTTGTAGTTCTTTTTGGTGCTTCGCTACTTGTTCATTCCAATTTTTAGTAGCGAGTTGTTTTTGTTTTTCCAGTTGACGCTGGTGCTTCGCTTCCGTGTTGATTTGTTGTTTGGCAAATTCATTGGCAACGTCATCAATATGCCCTTTGTATGTGTCGAGCCATGCAAGCACCTTTTTCTCTACATCTGCGCTGTTTTCTTTGGTCTCGTTTGGCTTTTCTTGAAAAGTATACACAGAATGTCCTGGGAAGCGATCGGCTAGATGATAATTTCCCGTAGCAAGTAAATCATCATAATCCTTGTTCTCAGTCTCTAACCAAAGTACGGTATGGTTTGCTAGATGTGGCAGCAGTTGCGTTACTATATCGTGATGCAGGATGCGTTTGGAAAAGTGAATCAAATGTACAGAAGATAACCATGTTTTCCATGTCTCTAAATCATTCTCCACAATTTCTACTTGCTGGATGTGATTACACAACATGTTATCTTGGACTTCTTTTTGACGCTCCTTGATTGGCACATATATTTTTTTGACCTCTGCGTATTTCCCAAAATAAATAGCATGACTGGAGAGCTGCTCATCTAATTCCAAAAGGACGGCTTGCTTAGGCAGTGTCTCAACGAGCCGTTCCAAAGCATCGAATTGATAGTAATTTTTGGTGAGTTTCATAACGCTTGTTGCTTGATCACGGTTATTTTTTAATTTCGTCTTGTCATGTAACACAAGAAAGGGTTTTTTTTTTAGTCATATCCATCCCCTAATTCTTCATAGATTTCTAAAAAGAGCTTTTTTTCATGGTTCCAGTTATATTTTTCACGGGCTTGTATGCAATGGTGACTTAGCTCATCTCTGAGCGCAGGATTGCCAAGCAACCGATTCACAGCCTGTGCAATAGCAACTGGGCTATGTGAATCGACAGTAAGGCCTATCTTTTCTTCTTGAATGACCTTTTTTATTTCTGGAAAATCAGCACCTATCACAGGTACTTGACACATGATATATTCGAACAGCTTGTTGGAAGAGGCTGAGTAGTGATTGAAACACACATTGTTTAATAGTTGAAACCCCAGATACGCGTTCTGTGTATAATAGAGCAACTCCGTTACAGGTACTTTCGGTAAAAATCGGATGCGTTTATCTAGATACATGGCTTTCGCTTGCTGTTGTAAGTCTTCTTTTATCCGGCCATCGCCAAGGATGACAACAACGCCTCTTTGGAAGAAAGGAATTGCTTGTATTAATTTATCAAGCCCACGCCCCATTTGAACACCGCCTTGATAGAGTAAGATTGGTTCTTCCTTTGGGATGTCTAATAAGTCATGTAAATCGATTTGGTTACATGGGTCTGGTTGGAAAACATCGGCATAGTTATGGACCACCTTTGGATAAAAATGGTATTTTTTTTCAATGTAGCTAGCGCGTGTATGATTTTCATGGATACAGACATCGGTAAAACGGAGCAGCCATTTTTCGCTGATACCGTAGATACGACTATCATATCCTGTTCGACTGGTCTGCACCTCGTGCGAGTCATAAATTAATGGTTTTCTTCGGAATATCTTGGCGCACAACACTGCTTGTGGTAATGTATTTAAATCATTGGCATGATAAATATCATACTTTTGTGCCATACCTTGGCGAACCATCCTACTAAAAATCGAGCACCTTCGGAGTAGTGTTCGTGTTTTGCGCCATGCAAGGGAGCCAACAACTAGGGCGAACAGCAGAAGTAGCATTGGGTGGAAGAAAAGGAGTATGGTGGCTACTGCACTCATGAAAACTGCTGCTAGTTTTCTTTTTTTGAACCATTGGGCTATTTTTGTTAGTAGCATGGCAGTTCGCTGTTTACTCGAAAAATGTGAAGATCGGGCAACGGAGATTCTTGTTTCGCTAGGTTTGCTTGCTTGGGATCGTGTAGCGCAATAATATCAACCTGATAGCCTGCCTCTTGTAATGCAGTACACTCGCGCCATACACGGGCGTCATTCGTTAAATTATTCCATACAAAAACTGCTACTTTTTTGGCATCATCAATCCCTCCTTTGCATTTTGCTTATGATATGTTCTATTCGTTGGAAATTGTCTTGCCAACTATAGTTTTTCTTAGCATAGGCTAATCCGTTGTTTCGAAGCTTCTTTCGAAGCACTGGACTTTCCAGTAGTTCACTTAATTTTTGATACATCTTATCAGCTTCTTTGTGCTGGAAGGAAAATCCTGTTTCGGATTTTTCAATCACTTGCTTGGCGTATCCGGACACCATACCGATAATGGGTAGTCCACAGCCCATATAATCGATTATTTTGCCAGGAATGACTGTTTCAAAGACAGGATGTGGGACAAGGCTCACAAAGGCGATATCGGAATGGATAAGCTTTTGTAATATGTTCTCTCGTGTGTCTGGCGGATAGATGTGAATATTGCGGAGATGTTTTGCTCGTACCGTATTAGTGATTGTTTGATAATGTGCACCATAGCCAATCATTTCGAAACGGACAGTATCCGTTGTTTTAAAATGGTCCGCCATGTTGATAAAACTCTCTAGTTCTTGGGCCAGACCAAAATTACCGGTATAAATCACTGTAAGTGGCTCCTGCTTCATCTTCATTGGTCTGTCTCTGCGTCCTTGCGCCATTTCTTGATTCGTTAGACCATTGGGAACAAAGCTGATTTTTTGCGTATCAATGCCTTTTTCGACGATGTAGGTTTGGAAGCTTTCGCTGTTGATAATGATGTGGTCAGCGTGTTGATAAATTTTATGCTCAATCCAGTACGCAACGAACAAGAAAAAGGAGCTATTGAATTTACCGACACCTTGTAAGGAAGCTGGCCAAAGATCACGCACATCGACCATTAAAGTGGCGTTTAGTTTTTTCTTGGCAAAGAGTCCTACTATAGCAATGGAAATGGGCGGACTAGATACATAGACAATGTCAAAGGATTCTTTTTCACGGACAATGCACCATAGGAATCGGCACATGGTTTCCAAGTAGAGCAAGAAACGCAGTATCATATTGGATTCATATTTAGCGGTTTTTGGCTGGATTCTGGATATTTTTTCGCCATCCATTGTTTCACCCCAAAATTTAGGTTGTTCATAGATGGACCGATTAGGATATTGCGGCTCGGTGGTTAATAGCTTGGCATCATATTTCTTACTGAAATAGCTAAATAATTGCTTCATACGATTCGAAGCGCTACCTATTTCAGGATAGAAATTTTGTGATATTAATAATAATTTTTTCATAGATCATCCACATCCCTGATTCTTCACATAGCAACCTTAATCTCCTTGTATTAGGAAACCTTGATACCCACCTGTTCTGCATCATAAATTGATGCGATATTTCCTAAATTATAGTAACTATCTATCGTTTATTTTTTTCTTCTATAATTATTTTTCGTGTCTAACACAATCATCTGCCTCATGTTTGCTAAGTCAAAACCTGTTACACTGCGAAATTCCGTGTGGTCAGTTAAAATCAATATCATATCGGCATCTACGGTCGCTTTTTCCATGGAAGGCTCCACAAAATCCGCTTGAACGTGTGGGTCATAGGCTACTACATTGAATGTGCCTGCCTTTTTTAGCTTATCATAGATTTCAAGAGCTGGACTTTCACGAATGTCATCAATGTCGCCTTTATAGGTGAGTCCGAAGACAGCAATTTTCTTACCTCGCTGTTGTTTCATAAGAGCTACGGTGTTTGCCACAATGAAATCGGGCATGCTAGCATTGATATGACGTGCGTCTTGAATCAAGCGTGATTGTTCTGGTGCTGCCGCTGCTATAAAATAAGGATCTACAGCAAGACAGTGACCACCAACGCCTGGACCAGGCTGATGTAAGTTTACTCGTGGGTGTTTATTAGCCATTTCGATAACATCTAACGCATTGATATTGAGCTCCGCAGAAATATGCACCAATTCGTTCGCTAAGGCAATATTCACATCGCGGTACGTGTTTTCCATCAATTTTGACATTTCAGCTGTTGATGCTGTCGCTTCAATCAATTCGCCCTGCACGAAGGTACTATAGATTTTCTTTCCAGCTTCAGTACATGCCGGTGTGACACCACCA
>NZ_AODL01000047.1 GCF_000525995.1 Paenilisteria riparia FSL S10-1204
TGCAAAAAAAGCGCGCTGCTACTAACGCGATTAATGTTGATGCAGAGCCAAAAACAATGGATGAAATAGTAATAATAGATAGTGAAATAATCAATACAAATTTAGAGCCTAGCCTATCGTTTAAATAGCCAAACGGTATTTGCATAATCGAATAACCAATGAAAAAAGCAGAGAATATGTAGCTTTTCTCATCAATACTCAAATGTAATTGTTCAGCAAGCGGTACTGCAATAATTCCAATAACTAATTTGTCGATGTAGATCGCAATGTACCCTAGAAATAATATCGGCAAAATAACCTTCCCTTTTTGTTCTGTTTTCATGACTTCTCCTCCGTTTTTAGTAATCAATATTTTGAGGAACATTTAATATAGCGCTTACAAATATTATAACACCCTAACTCTACAGAACAAGTAATTATCTAAAAATTTGAAATTATGTCATATATAATGCGATGTTTTTGACATTGTGATTTTTTTAATTTTCCATCGATGACAAAAAATGGCGTGTTTTACAGCAAAAATAAGCTTATAACTTTCACGTCAACCATCTATAATGGCACCGAGGGACCAAATATTTTTATTTTGGAGGAGAGGCATATGAGACAACAATTAATGGAGAAATTAGAAGCAAAGCAGGACAGGATTATTGAGATTAGAAGGTACTTACATGCACATCCTGAGTTATCATTTCAAGAGGAAAACACAGCGCGATATATTGCTGATTTCTATGAAGGAAAGGATTGCAACGTAAAAACAAATATTGGTGGCCATGGCGTCGTTGTAACGATTGATAGTGGCAAACCAGGACGGACACTTGCTATTAGAGCAGATTTTGACGCGTTGCCAATTACGGAGGAAACAGGCCTCCCTTTTGCCTCGAAAAATCCTGGTGTAATGCATGCCTGTGGACATGATGGGCATACTGCGTATATGCTAATTCTTGCGGAGACATTGATTGAAATGAAAGATCAACTTACTGGCAAAATTATTGTCTTGCATCAGCCCGCCGAAGAAACACCACCTGGTGGTGCAATCGCAATGATTCGTGATGGCTGCTTGGACGGCGTGGATCATGTACTCGGTATTCATGTCATGTCAACGATGCCAACTGGTGAGATCCTGTATCGTGAAGGTGCTACTCAAACTGGACGTGCCGCTTTTAAAGTGAAAATTACTGGACGTGGCGGTCATGGTTCTTCACCACACATGGCGAATGATGCAATTGTTGCTGCAAGCGAATTCGTGCTTGCTATTCAAACCATTATAAGCCGTCGTCTAAATCCGTTCGATGTTGGCTCGATTACAATTGGTTCTTTTGATGGGAAAGGTAGTTTTAATGTGATTAAAGATGCAGTGGAACTAGAGGGCGACGTGCGAGCGATGACAGAAGAGACGCGTGTGTTAATTGAGAAGGAATTTCGTCAAATTTTGGATGGACTAGCGAAGATGTTCGGTATTACGTATGATTTGGCTTACAAAAACGATTATCCAGTACTAGTAAATGATGTAAACTTGACAGCTTTTGTTGCTACTTCATTAAAAGACTCGAACATTCATGAAGTTACAGCAATTTCACGCTGTGAGCAGCAATCTCCTTCTGAAGATTTTGCGTATTATGCGAAAGAGCGTCCTAGTACTTTCTTTTATGTTGGAGCAATGCCTGCAAATGGCATTTGCTATCCGCATCACCATCCAAAATTTGATATTAACGAAGCATCCTTACTAATTGCCGCAAAAGCAATGGGAACACTGGTGGCTGATTATGGGAACTATAAGGAGGAATAAACCATGTTACGTGAAAAATTAATGGCTATGATTGATGAACGAAAAGACGAAATGATTGCGATTCGTCGCCATCTTCATGCGCATCCAGAGCTTTCTTTTCATGAAGAAGAAACAGCGAACTATATCGTTAAGTTTTATGAAGGGAAAAATGTAACGCTGGAACGCAATGTTGGAAATGGTTACGGGATTATCGTGACGATTTCAGGAGCCAAACCGGGGAAAACATTAGCTTTGCGTGCAGATTTTGACGCCTTACCAATTACAGAAGAAACGGGACTCCCCTTTACTTCTGAAAATACTGGTGTGATGCATGCTTGCGGACATGACGCGCACACAGCCTATTTACTCATTCTTGCGGATTGTTTGATTCAATTGCAAGAGGAACTCGCTGGCACAATCAAAATTGTTCACCAACACGCTGAAGAAACACCACCTGGTGGCGCAAAGGGAATGGTCGAATCAGGACGATTAGACGATGTAGATGCGATTTATGGAATTCATGTGTTTCCTTTTTTTGATGCTGGGCATATCGCGTATCGTAGCGGCTTTTCGATGGCTGGACGGACGTATTTCAAACTCGGTATACAAGGAACCGGGGGGCATGGCTCTTCACCACACATGGCAAATGACGCGATTGTTGCCGGTGCTTATTTTGTTAATGCGATTCAAACAATAGTCAGCCGCCGTTTAAATCCTTTTGATACAGGAGTTGTAACGATTGGTTCTTTTGATGGAAAAGGCAGTTTTAATGTGATCAAGGATTATGTGGAGCTAGAAGGCGATGTCCGCTACATGACGAAGGAAACGCAAGCGCTCATTGATACTGAGTTGCACCGCATTGTTGCTGGACTAGAAGTGATGTTTGGTATTAAAGCCACATTCACTTACACCGCTGACTATCCACCACTTTATAACGATTTGCAGGCTACAGAAAATGCTGTCCACTACTTACAAAAAGGTATCGGTGACTATTTGCAAAGCGTTACCGAAGCCGACATGCTTTCAGGTTCCGAAGATTTTGCCTACTATCTTGAAAAAATACCTGGTGCCTTCCTCTATGTTGGCGCAAGACCAAAAGGTGTGGAAAACGCGTACTTCAACCACCATCCAAAATTTGATATCGATGAAGACGCACTTCCTGTTGCAGCAAAAGCTGTAGCTGATATTGTCTTGGGATTTTACGATTTAGAATAGAAAAAAAGGAACGCCATTCATGATAAGATTCATGCATAGGCGTTCCTTCTTCTTAGTTCCGTCCTGCAAATAAACGTAGCAGAAACAAGAATAGGTTTAGAAAATCTAAATATAAGCTCATCGCTAACAACGGTACGTCTTGCATTGTCACATTGCGCTTCATAATTTGGTTAAAGTCAAACAAGATGTAAAGGGAAAACAATAATGTTCCTGCCCCTGCGAAAATAGTCGACATAAGTGAGCTTAGCGGGAAGAAAATCGAAATCAACGAAATAACTACAACAATAAGTAATGCTGCAAATAAGCCTTTCGCCATAAACGATAAATCGGTCTTCATTTTAGCCCCTATAAAGCCCAGTACGGTAAATGTAACAGTCGCCGTGGCAAAAGCCATTAAAACAGCATTTCCCGCTCCAGCATTTAAGTAATATTGTAATGTTGGTGCTAATACAAGCCCCGTCACAAATGCAAAAGCAAGCAATAAACCGTAACCGATTTTGGA
>NZ_AODL01000048.1 GCF_000525995.1 Paenilisteria riparia FSL S10-1204
GGGAGTGGACGGAGAAAAAGTAGCAATTCTTTCCCCGATGATTCCCGCACAACCGATTACGCCGGACTACCGCAATCGGCAGAATCAACTGATCTATAGTGGTAAATTTGCCGAAGAATGGTACACCGAAGAAATCATCCGTGCGGCGCAACAACTGACAGATAAAGACGTCACGTTTTGCATCGTAGGCGATAAGTTTCAAGGCGACTTACGCGCACGAAAAGGCGCGATTCAGCAGGCCTTCCAAGAAACAGCGAATATCGACTGGATGGGGGCTGTCTCCCGCGCGGAATCGCAAGCCTATATTGCCCAATCCGATATTGGGATTAGTTGGCGAAGTGAGACGATTGATAATGATGCATCCGTTGAATTATCGACGAAATTACTCGAATATGCCCGACTTGGCAAACCCGTGTTATTACGACGCACCAAAATGCATGAACAACTCCTTGGCGCGGATTACGAATTATTTGTTGATACAGAAGCCGACTTTTTTGGAGAAGACACAACTTGCCTTATCTGATTCTGCTGTCTACAGACGTGCAGCCAAAACTCTCTATGAAGCGAGCCAACACTTCACACTGGAAGCCTCTTATAACCGCTTGAAACAACTATTATGGAGTTACAACAAAGAGCCGATGAACTTGCTATTTGCCAGTCATGATTTGAAGTTTATGACAGACATCATCGACTATTTACAAGCGCAACCATGGATAAAGGTAAAAATAGACCACTGGAGCAATCATACCGAGCATGATGCGGCCAAAAGCCAAGAACTACTCGAATGGTAGATATGATTTTCTGTGAATGGGGATTAGGAAATGCCGTTTGGTATTCCAAACATAAGAAACCAGACCAAAAGCTACTCGTGCGCGTACATGCCCAAGAAAAAAGAACGCAACACCCGTTTCATTATAATATCGAAGCCATTGACCATATCATTGCCGTTTGTCCGTTCATTTTAGAAGAAATGCACCGTATTTGCCAGATTCCACGTCATAAAATGATTCTCATTGCCAACACGATTGATACGGAAAAACTCGATCGACCGAAACAAGCCAACATTGATTTTAATATCGGTATTTGCGGCGTAATTCCCAAAATTAAAGGACTCGATCAAGCGTTAGATATTTTTGAGCAACTGTGGCAAACCGATAATCGCTATACGTTGTTTATCAAAGGCAAGTTACCAAAAGATGTGCCATGGCTCATGGGACGAACTGCAGAACGCGAGTATTACGAAGCTGTTTTTGCGCGTATCCAGGCGGCACCATGGAAAGACCATGTTGTTTTTGATAAACATGGGAATGATGTCCACGAATGGTTACAAAAAATCGGTTATTTATTATCGACGAGTGAATCCGAAAGTTTCCATACCGTTTTGATGGAAGGCATGGCAGCAGGCACAACCCCATGCTTACTTTCATGGCCTGGCGTCGATACGGTGTACCCGGAGTATTCTATTTTCCAGTCACCAGAAGCTATCGTGGAGTTCATTCAGCACAACACCTTAACGAAAAAGAACCAGCAAATGTATCAAGCGTATGCCTATCAATATTTCAATAAAGCCAAGATTTGTCGTGAAATCGAAGCATTGCTGGTAGCGACATTTGAAGGGTGACAAGGAGAGATATGAACGTATGAAAACAGATGTAATCATTGAAAAACTAGCCACAACCGATCTCGGCTATCACGAAGGCATCGCATCGGTGCGCTTCAAAGCCCTTTATTTATTAGAAGCTACGTATGAATATGCGTACTATATTTACCATGACGGCCACATCATCGAGCGCCAATGGTACGAACCCATCGGTAAAAAGCAAATCACCATCACCTATCAACCAATTCGTAGTGGTGCTTACAAAATGCGTCTCTTTTTAAGGAAAAATGGACACGTTATTATTAACAAGCTGACGAATATGTTAAACGTAGACGTAGCGAATCAGCAAACGATTACGACAACATTGGAAAAAGAAGAAATCTATTACAATGATCATCCTGTGAAATATTTGTTCCAACCTGCGAAAACGCCATCTGATAAACTAGTGATTTCTTTCTCTGGCCTGCATTCAAATGAGTTTCGCGGAGGTCCACCAGTGTACAACCATTTCCGCACATTGTGGCCATGCGATGTCAACAAGCTCTTCATTTTAGATGAGTACAAAGGCCAGTTTTGTTATTACATGGGGCATAATCGTCGTTCGGATTACGAACGCTCTGTAATTGCGCTTATTATGACAAAAGCCAATGAACTAGGCATCTCTTCTCGTAACATTATCGCATCAGGATCTAGCAAAGGTGGCGCAGCGTCCTTATACTACGCGATGAAATATCATTTTGGAACAGCCATTGTTGGGGCGCCACAAGTTTTCTTAGCTAAGTTTTTGAAACAGCGTGCAACCAATGCACCGTTTGTCCGCAAAGGCTTAAACAATATGCTGGGTGAAGATAAGGCAGCAGGTGAGAAATATTACGATGAACTCATCATGAACCTTGTCGACACGAATACAACATTCCCAGATTTCATTTTCCACATTGGAAAAGGGGACTATCACTATCCACAGCACTTACAACCGTTACTGAAAAAATTAGACCAAAAAGGCGTTACGTATCAGCTAGATCTACAGGACTACAGTGACCACAACCAAACAGGCCAGTATTACGCTCCATTTTTATTTAAAACTATCTCTAAAATGATCCAAAAATAGGAAGAAGTGAACAAGCAGTGAAAGAAACAATCCAAATTCTAAAAGAGCAGGTGCAGCATTTTAACAAGATTACACGGATTGCGAGATATGATCAGCGTGCTACCTATCAAAGTCACTATTTAGGGATGGTATGGGAAGTACTTAGTCCGACCTTACAAGTGCTGATTTATTATTTCGTGTTTGGGATTCGGATGAATGGCTCCCAGATGATTGAAGGCAATGTGCCATATATCGTTTGGATGCTAATCGGGATCATCCCTTGGTTCTTTATTAGCGGGATTATCGTGTCGGGAGCCAATTCGATTTACGCAAACCTCAGTCTCGTCTCTCGTGTCAAGTTCCCGATGAGTATTTTACCTTCCATCACGATTTTTAAAGCGATGTATAGTTATGGCACCATGCTCGTTATTTTACTCTTCCTTTTTGTTTGCGAATCATATCTATCCAACCATCTATTGGACGCAGTTTTTGTATTATTTCGTATGCATGTGCTTCTTTTTATATGCGGTATCGTTATTCAATGCGACGATTACGATTCTTTTCCGAGATTATCAATTAATCATTGGCTCTGTCATGCGGTTAATGTTTTTCCTTTCAGGTGCTGTGATGGACGTGACAGCACACCCGGATTCCTTACTTACCAAAGCATTGAAGTTGAATCCCATCGTATATGTGATCGAAGGGTTCCGGGA
>NZ_AODL01000049.1 GCF_000525995.1 Paenilisteria riparia FSL S10-1204
TGAGGTTTGCGTAAATCGAATTGGCTCCCGACACGATAATCCCGCTAATAAAGAACCAAGGGATGATCCCGATTAGCATCCAAACGATATATGGCACATTGCCTTCAATCATCTGGGAGCCATTCATCCGAATCCCAAACACGAAATAATAAATCAGCACTTGTAAGGTCGGACTAAGTACTTCCCATACCATCCCTAAATAGTGACTTTGATATGCCGCGCGTTGGTCATACCGCGCAATACGCATAATTTTATGCCAATGCGTGGCCTGCTCTTTTAAAATTTGAATCGTTGCTTTCAATCCGGATTCCCTTCTTCCTACGTCTGATTGCTAATGATGTTGGATACGGTTTCCAATAAAAATGGTGCATAATATTGTCCCGTCTGGTTATGATCGCTGTAATCTTGGATGTCGAGTTCGTAGGCGATCCCTTTGGCATCACACCTTTTTAAAAATGGTTGTAAATGTTCCTCGTAATGAAAATCCCCTTTTCCTACATGGAAAATGAATTTTGGACATTGTTCGCTGGTTTCGAGTAGATGCATAATCAGTTCGTTGTAGTATTTCTCACCTGCTGCTTTGTCTTCTCCGATTAAGTTGTTATAGCCTTTGGTGATAATCGGATTTTTCATCGCACGGCGCTTAAGATACTTCGCGATATAAACTTGTGGTGCGCCGACAATGGCGGTCCCAAAATGGTATTTCATCGAATAATATAGAGACGCGGCGCCTCCTTTACTTGAGCCGGACGCGATAATGTTTTCTGGGGCGATCCCAAGGTCATTGGCCACCGTGGTAATCAGCGCAATGACCGAACGTTCATAGTCATGTTGACAATTATGACCCGTGTAATAACAAAACTGGCCTTTGTATTCATCTAGGATAAACAGTTTGTTAATATCACACGGCCAAAGTGTCCGAAAATGGTTATAGACGGGATGCCCCCCACTAAATTCTTGGGAGTGCAAGCCGGAAAAAGAGATGAGTAATTTGTCGGATGTCGTTCTTGCTGGTTGTAACAAATATTTCACCGGGTTATCGTTATAGTAGATGCGTTCTTTGTCTAGCGTGGTTTGAACGGTTTGCTTGTTCGTCGTATCGATATTGAGCGTGTTCGTTAGTTTGTTAATAATAATGTCTCCATTTTTCCTTAAAAAGAGACGCATCTTGTAAGCACCACTACGAATTGGTTGATAGGTGATGGTGATTTGCTTTTTACCGATGGGTTCGTACCATTGGCGCTCGATGATGTGGCCATCCTGGTAAATATAGTACGCATATTCATACGTAGCTTCTAATAAATACAGGGCTTTGAAGCGCACCGATGCGATGCCTTCGTGATAGCCGAGATCGGTTGTGGCTAGTTTTTCAATGATTACATCTGTTTTCATACGTTCATATCTCTCCTTGTCACCCTTCAAATGTCGCTACCAGCAATGCTTCGATTTCACGACAAATCTTGGCTTTATTGAAATATTGATAGGCATATGCTTGATACATTTGCTGGTTCTTTTTCGTTAAGGTGTTGTGCTGAATGAACTCCACGATAGCTTCTGGTGACTGGAAAATAGAATACTCCGGGTACACCGTATCGACGCCAGGCCATGAAAGTAAGCACGGGGTTGTGCCTGCTGCCATGCCTTCCATCAAAACGGTATGGAAACTTTCGGATTCACTCGTCGATAATAAATAACCGATTTTTTGTAACCATTCGTGGACATCATTCCCATGTTTATCAAAAACAACATGGTCTTTCCATGGTGCCGCCTGGATACGCGCAAAAACAGCTTCGTAATACTCGCGTTCTGC
>NZ_AODL01000050.1 GCF_000525995.1 Paenilisteria riparia FSL S10-1204
CACGGGATTATGTGATGTAGGAGATGTTGCCGAAAGCGAATCGCCTCGCCACCATTCGCCCGCTTAATACGGTCGTGAACATTGGCTCTGGAGAAGAAATCGCGATTTTAGACATTTATGAGACCATCGCAGCCATTTTTGAAAAAGAGAGCAACATTCGGATAGAGGGTCCACGAGCGGGGGATGTCAAGCGCTCTGTCCTATCCAATTCGCGTGCCAAAAGGTATCTCGATTGGCAACCACAAGTGAGCTTAGAAGCTGGAATTTTAGCAGTTAAAAAGGAAATGAAATTAGGCCTGTAGATAAAAATGTACGGACTAGGGATAATTCTTCCCCAGTCCACCTGTAGACGTTATAGCAATAAGGTTATGTTATTCGGGTTATTATCAAACTGATGTATACGTATGCATGATATAGAAAAGAGGAATCCTATTAAATGAGGTTGTTAGAGGAGAAGCCTATGTTATTAAGAAGCCAAGATACGATGAAATTAACAAAAGGAAGCAATATTTACGAATGCGGAGAATACGCTATTTTAAAAGGGTATGTTGCTTGTAAAACTGGTGACTATTTACTGAAAATCATGAGAGAGGGCACATTCACAATCACTGAAGAATGTTTGTTTGGTAAGCGAATACAGTACCAAGCACAATCAGATATTCATCTGAAGCAGTTGCCTATACTTTCTGAAACGAACTTTTTACAAAAGCAAGCGAGTGCTGAAAGTGCGGTTATGTATCATCTTGTGAGGCAATTGGATTTGTATGCCTTGCCGGTCAAGGAACGTGTCATGGCTTTCTTATATTGGATTGCTTGTGAAATCGGAGAATTTAGATATGAGAAGTGCCGAATACCCTCAGTTCTCACTCAAGTTGAAATAGCTAACTATACCCACTGCACGAGAGAATATTTAAATGGTGTTCGCAGGGTGTTAATTGCAGAGCAATGGCTAGCATCCGAAAAAGGCTGGGTTTTGTTAGATTGGGACCGATGGGGGGCGTTTATTTATCATATAGAAACAAAGGATACGGATAGAAAGAGGCTGTCCATTTTCTGTTAAAAAAAAAACACAAGTTCATGTGATTTTAAGAGGGCGTATTAGAGTATCGATATAAAATAACTAAAGTTCTTAAAAAGGAAGCATGTTAATCTAGAGATATCAATCTATATGGACAAAATTAAATCTATAAAGGGAGAATATAATGACAAAGAAAATCACAGAAATAGGAAGAAGAATGTTAGCCGTTAGTGCGATCATCATGCTATTTATCGGATTGATTTCTACGAGCGCATTTTCAGTTTACGGACAAACAACTACGAATCAGACATACGCTGAGAGTTTAAGAAAAATAGGACAAGCAGTTGCTAATCAAGACCACACACCATTATCCGAACGAGTAACGTGGAAATTCAAATGGCTTGTTTTTACAGAT
>NZ_AODL01000051.1 GCF_000525995.1 Paenilisteria riparia FSL S10-1204
TCCCATATTGATTTTAAAATCCATTACCCCCTTGCCCCCTAACTTCGCATCCGTTTCAATAAATGCTTGTACCGCTAGTTGGCTATCCACAAAAGCTTGTTTTAATTTCGTAAACTGGTCTGCTCTGATTTCCGACACTAAACCTTCCTTCACTTCAATGTAACGTGTCATGAAGTCCGGTGAAACTTGCTTATTCAATTTATCCATCGTGTGTTCAATCTTGGTAGCTTATGCTTTAAAATCCGCTACAGCCTGTTCGCCCTTTTTTAATTGTTTCAAAACCCAAGCTGTGTCTATATCAATTGGCGTTGACATATCCTATCTCCCTTCGCAAAGCATTCGCTGTCTGCTCGCAGTGGGAAATCATGTCTTTGGCTTCCGCTTCTATTTGATTCAGCCTATGTATCATTTTTTCCTCTACCTCGTGATTTTCATCTTGCATCCCGTTTTTCCTACTCTTGATCCCGTCAATAATACTCTCTAAACTATGCTTTCCAGCAGCTATCGCATGCCGGACTTGTTCGTAATGTGGCATAGGACACTTCCTCTCATGTTAGTATCTTCCAAAGTGTATTATAGCAAATCTAGGAAAAATAAAAAAGCCTCCGAACATTAATCTTGCTATATTTACTCTAAAAAATAACCAATTTCTCACACTGTACTTATTTTATGAGCGATAGGAAATTATTGCACATTCAAAGTAACAGAAGGAAGTGAATCATTCGTTGAAAACATAATGTCATTATTGAAAAACCCTAATATGTGACTCTACAAAAAGATAAAACCGCTATTCTAAGCGAATAGCGGTTCCTCCAAAATCATATAAAACTTGTTTTATTTCTTAACTTGGTAAGTAAGAATATCATAAATTTGGCATGTTATCAGTGTTTTTATGCACTGAAAAGGAAGATGTCCCCCATATGTCCCCCAGCAGATTTTATTAAGGCATGTTCCTTCCTATTAAATATGAAATAGCAACTGCCTTTCAACAAACCTACTCATCCGAAACTAGTATGTCCCATATCTCCTGTTTCAATTCTCCGAGGAGTTTATTTACTCTAGAGCGCTTTTCAAAATCATTATCCCAAAAATGAAATTCTGCCAACCCTGACTTTCCAGGAGACATGCTTTTATGCATTTGAAAAACCTGTTTTATCATAACATCTTCTGATTCATTCGCTGTATCTAAGTAGATTAGTATTTCTTTAATTGTACGTATCTGAGTACTCATTTCTACTGGTCCATATTTCTCAAGAGTTGCTAACAACCTTGGGTATTGTTCTTTCAAGTTCTCAATTCTATTACCCAACAAAATTCTCTCCCTCATTTAATTGTCACTATTCATAATTCATACTTCTTTAGGATAGCCCAAATATCTTCTAAAATCTTTTCTAACGGTGCGTTAAGTTCCCGTCTCTTCTGAAAATCATCATCCCAAATAAAGAAGTCTGATAAACCCTCGCGTGGTGGGTAAAGACTGCGATGTAACCTAACGACATGCATAATCTTAATTTTAGCTTCATCAGTGCTATTATTAATATAATCAATAATTGTTTTAATTGTTAATATTTGTGGTCTAATTCCTGCATTATCATACTGCTCTAAAAAAAGGAGTAGCTCTGGGAAAAGTACCTTTAACTTCTTTAAATCGCGATTAATAGTAATCTCTCCTCACTTCAATGATTTTTCACTTATTACTTGTATGCCTTCAATATCCCAGGGCTTATCAACATATATTTGATATTGGTTAATACCGCCTAAATAATGTCCACCTTGGTATCCCACAGGGCCCTCATAAATAGTTGTCCCCTTAGGTATTTTTATTTGGTATACAGCATCCAGTACAGATTTACCATCTAGAACACCAGTATTCGGTACTATCCATTGATACTTAACAGCGCTATCGATTCTAACCTTAGCAACCGATTCTGGAGGAGTCGCAGTAAACCATTGTCCAAATCTATTATTTTCTTTACCAGGCACAGTGAGCCCACCACTTTGACCACCTCGATATAGTATAGTGTCTTCATCCAACACCTTTACATTATACCTGCCACCATAAAAATTAGCATTTGGTTGTTTTCGAAGTTCAGCTAACGGACCAGGATTCATGCTATTAAACTCATAGCTCACAATATCATCATATTTAGAAATAATTCGGCTGGCGCCATTCACATCTTTTACACGGCCAAAATCAATAAGTCCTTTGGTTATTCCAAATGTACTCGCGAATAATATAGTGCTGCTAGCCAGCCCATAGGCATCCCCATTTTTATATGGTTCTAGATAACTAGCAACAACACCGTTCCATAACATGCCTGCTGTTCCTGATGGGTCACTTTTTAAATTTTTCATTAGCATTGCAATACTTTCTAGCTGCTTCTCCGGATGTTTCAAACTTTCTATCGCTCTTTTTCCAAATCCAAAAATAGAATCTCTTGTAGAAGCCGCAATCTGACGTACTTCATTCCGATCGTATTGACGATAATCTTTCTCGATTTCAGAAGCGTGTGCGTGATCCATTTCCATAAGGCGCCGCATATCTAAGCTAATTCGGTGCATCGCTTCGCCTTCGTTTTGCTGTAATTGCGTTAACTTTTGTCTCAGGTAATCATCTAAGTCTTCCATCAATCCTTGATTATGACGCATGACCCATAGCTCGTCAGGATCATCTGGCAAGGTTCCAATACTCGGTTGCGGCACGCGGAGCACATCACTTTTTGCGTGATCCAAAATATCACGTTGCGCTTCTGCCAACCTTTGAAGCCCTCTGGCATCAATCAGCATATCTCGGTTTCGATAGGTTGGGCTGTCAATCGATTTCAAATCATTTACATACTTCTCCAAATACGTATATAGTTTTGTCACCGTACCTTGTTGGCGTGAAATATCGTCTCGATGAGCGCCAAATTCCATCGTCAATGCATCTGCTAATTTCCCTTGTTGCTTGGCAATTGCATTTTGCACGTTGACCAATACACCATCCAATGTCTCTAAACTGGTCTTCATTTTGTGCAAGGATTTTAGCACATCCTCTAGTTCTCCCATATTGATTTTAAAATCCATTACCCCTTGCCCCCTAACCTTCGCATCCGTTTCAATAAATGCTTGTACCGCTAGTTGGCTATCCACAAAAGCTTGTTTTAATTTCGTAAAC
>NZ_AODL01000052.1 GCF_000525995.1 Paenilisteria riparia FSL S10-1204
TAATATATTTGCTACTAACTATCCTCAACACTCAAACGACCGAGAAATCGAATACTCCACCGATATCGCGTTACATGAATTTTGTCATCTGCTAAATATGGCGAATTTAATCGATTCTTATCCAGATGTACACGGTGCTACAACATATAACTATAGCATTGATCCAAAGAACGGCTGGATGCAGTTTTACCTTGATTTTCTAACAGGAAATGTAGTAGATCCCAAAACTGGAAAATTAACAGGTGTTTATCCTGAAATGTGGCGCTTAACACCAAGATACATGCGTGAAAATGCTTTAATTAGCGGTGGCGTTTGGGGATTCCGACCAAATGGCGGGGGTAATCTGACCATTGATAGCTTAGAAAAAGTCTATATTCCACTAAGCTACAGGAATTCAGGAGGCGGTCCGTGGTTTGATTTTATGTTTGCAAACGGTGCGGATGCCATCGACGCTAGCAAAATAAAATCCAATAATACGAATGTTATTAAATTCCTGAATTTTGACAATCAAATAGCAAGAAGTCAACCAGTCGGACTCGGTGAAACATCGCTAGATTTCACGACAAAAGACGGCCAGTTCACTTATACAAAAATAGTTGTCATTTATGATGAAGGACAAGCGACCGAAGCAGTAAATGCTTTATTCGAAAAAGATACTACCATCAAAGACAGCACAGACCAAGCAGCCATCGATAAGGCTCAAACATTGGTGGACTTACTGCCAACAACGATAACAACAAAAGCTGAACTACAAAAGAGAATCGACGCAGCCCAAGAGGCATTAAATAATAGAAATGCAATCACCACACCAGTGATTAGCCCAGTTTCAGAAAAACAGACAAGCCTTACGGTAACTGGCCTTGAAGGTGCACGAATTGCAGTCACACTACCAGACGGAACAATGGTTTCCAAAACAGCTAATGCACAAGGAATAGCAACATTTTTTGTCACAGATTTAAAAGCTGGCGATATCATTACAGCCACACAAACCAAGAATGGTATAACTAGTAAACAAGCCTCTATCACAGTCACACCAGACCAATCAGAAGTAATAACAGTAACAACAGAAAGCTTTACAATCGGTAAGGATAACTATATCAAAGGCACCTACACAGGCGATGTAGCTAAACTAGCCATCGAAGTAAACGGCACCTTACTTCAACAAATCAATGCCACAAAATCACCATATCAATATTACGCAAAAGGCAAAGTGACCGAAGCAACTGATCAAGTATATGTAATCACATACGATTCTAATGGTAAACAACTCGAAAAAACCAAAGTAGATGTCAAGAGCCAGACAAAGTCAATCTTGACGCCAAAACCATTCTACATTGGTAAAGACAACTATATCACAGGTCAATTAGCAGGCGACATCACGAAATTCAGTCTAACAGTCAATGGTACAGAATACACAAGAATCAATGTAACAACACCACCAGACTTCAAATATTACGCCAACAATATCATTAAGAATGCTACCGACACAGTACGAATCAATGGCTACAGCGCAACTGGTAGTCTATTAGAATTCCCAACCCGTAACAATCGTTTAACAA
>NZ_AODL01000053.1 GCF_000525995.1 Paenilisteria riparia FSL S10-1204
GCGACGATTACGATTCTTTTCCGAGATTATCAATTAATCATTGGCTCTGTCATGCGGTTAATGTTTTTCCTTTCAGGTGCTGTGATGGACGTGACAGCACACCCGGATTCCTTACTTACCAAAGCATTGAAGTTGAATCCCATCGTATATGTGATCGAAGGGTTCCGGGACGCCTTTCTTTCCCGGGAATGGTTTTTCCAAGATGTCTGGTGGTCGCTTTATTTTTGGGGTGTGACACTGCTTGTTCTAGGGATAGGTGCGATGTTGCATCTGCAATTTAAAGACCGCTTCATGGATTATTTGTAGAGGAGGAAAAACGTATGCCAGAAACAATCGTGCACTTAAAACAAGTAGCCAAGCAATACAGTATGCTGGCCAGCCAGTCCAAACAGCTGCTTTCTATCTTCCAACCCGCCGAAGAAAAGCCGTCTTTCTTTGCGCTGCGCGATGTATCGTTTGCGGTGAAAAAAGGCGAGACAGTCGGTTTAATCGGGCTCAACGGTTCTGGGAAATCGACCTTATCTAACATCTTGGCTGGTATTATTTTACCAACATATGGTGACATGCATATCCGCGGAGAAGTATCACTGCTTGCCATTGGCGCAGGATTGAAACCGACACTTTCCGGCATGGAAAATATTCGGATGAAGTGCTTGATGCTCGGTTATTCCACACAAGAAATCGAACAGATGATTCCAGCCATCACCGAATTTGCGGATTTACAGGGTTTTATTCATCAGCCGATTAAGCGTTACTCCAGTGGGATGAAAGCACGATTAGGTTTTGCGATTGCGGTCCAAATCGATCCAGATATCCTCATTATTGACGAGGCCTTAGCCGTTGGTGACACGACATTCTATAAAAAATGCACCGATAAAATCGCCGAATTCCAAGCGGCTGGAAAAACCATTTTTTTCGTGAGCCATTCGCTGAGTCAAGTACAAAATCTGTGTGATCGTATCATCTGGATTCATTACGGAGAAGTGCGTCTTGATGGTCCCGCACAAGAAGTGGGGCTTGAATACAGCAAATTTGTTCATCAGTATAATAAATGGTCCAAAGAAGAGAAACAGGCCTATCAAACAGAGTGTAAACAACGACAGATGGACACTAGCCTTCATCAAGAACAACCAGCCTACCCATCCCAAAAAGAAGGCACAGGCTCGCAACGGGGCACGCTGTGGTACTTGAGTGCGCTTTGGATACTCGTCCTAGTCAGTGCGATGTTGATGGAATCCAGCCATTTGGCAACCAAAGTATATGAAATAATCGCGAGTTTTTGGAATTTTTCCTAAGGAGCTTGCAGTAAGGTGGAGACAATGAAAAAAAGAGTTTTAGTAACAGGCGGTGCCGGATTTATTGGGTCCCATGTCTGTGATACCTATGTGGCGGACGGCTATGAGGTGTTGTGCGTAGATAATTTATCTTCTGGCAAACGTGCGAATATTGCGCATCTGCTCGATTCTGCGCATTTTCAATTTGTGGAAGCAGATATCACGCATCCGGAAGCCATGGCCGCGCTTTTTTGCCAGCTTTCAACCGAC
>NZ_AODL01000054.1 GCF_000525995.1 Paenilisteria riparia FSL S10-1204
AATACATGATTTTTCGGTGAAATACAAACGTTAGCACGATCCTTTCTTATCTAGTTTTGAGAGAACAGCGTTCTTTCGAATCACATTGTCTGGTGATGATGGCGAAGAGGTCACACCCGTTCCCATCCCGAACACGGAAGTTAAGCTTTTCAGCGCCGATGGTAGTAGGGGGCTTCCCCCTGTGAGAGTAGGTCGTCGCCGGGCAATGTACATATTTTTAGGGGGCTTAGCTCAGCTGGGAGAGCATCTGCCTTACAAGCAGAGGGTCAGCGGTTCGATCCCGTTAGCCCCCATTTATAGCAAGCCGGCTTAGCTCAGTTGGTAGAGCAACTGATTTGTAATCAGTAGGTCGCGAGTTCGACTCTTGCAGCCGGCACCATGTTTCTCATAGTATGACCAATGTTTGTATTGTGAGCCGTTAGCTCAGTTGGTAGAGCATCTGACTTTTAATCAGAGGGTCGATGGTTCGAGCCCATCACGGCTCATTTTGCGGGTGTGGCGGAATTGGCAGACGCACCAGATTTAGGATCTGGCGCCGCGAGGCGTGAAGGTTCAAGTCCTTTCACCCGCACTCTTATGCGGAAGTAGTTCAGTGGTAGAACATCACCTTGCCAAGGTGGGGGTCGCGGGTTCGAACCCCGTCTTCCGCTCCAAATAGACATGCCATTATAAAGTTTCTAACGCCGGGGTGGCGGAACTGGCAGACGCACAGGACTTAAAATCCTGCGGATAGTGATATCCGTACCGGTTCGATTCCGGTCCTCGGCACCATATACTTATATAATGCGCCCGTAGCTCAACTGGATAGAGTACTTGACTACGAATCAAGCGGTTAGAGGTTCGAATCCTCTCGGGCGCGCTTTTCGGGAAGTAGCTCAGCTTGGTAGAGCACTTGGTTTGGGACCAAGGGGTCGCAGGTTCGAATCCTGTCTTCCCGACCATTAAAAAATTACGGGATTATTCTATTGGGGCCTTAGCTCAGCTGGGAGAGCGCCTGCTTTGCACGCAGGAGGTCAGCGGTTCGATCCCGCTAGGCTCCACCAATGTATTTTATGAGATTTAAAGGTATTGTTGTATTTTAATATGGCGGTGTAGCTCAGATGGCTAGAGCATTCGGTTCATACCCGAAAGGTCGTGGGTTCGACTCCCTCCGCCGCTACCTTTAATTTTGGACCTTTAGCTCAGTTGGTTAGAGCAGACGGCTCATAACCGTCCGGTCGCAGGTTCGAGTCCTGCAAGGTCCACTTATCACTATTATTTTAATACCATGGAGGAATACCCAAGTCTGGCTGAAGGGATCGGTCTTGAAAACCGACAGGCGGGTAAGACCGCGCGGGGGTTCGAATCCCTCTTCCTCCTTTTCTTCTTAGTGATTTGTGGATAGTTTAATATTGTCGCGGGGTGGAGCAGTCTGGTAGCTCGTCGGGCTCATAACCCGAAGGTCGCAGGTTCAAATCCTGTCCCCGCAATTAGTGGTTCCGTGGTGTAGGGGTTAACATGCCTGCCTGTCACGCAGGAGATCGCGGGTTCAAATCCCGTCGGGACCGCCAGTTTTAGGCTTGGTAGCTCAGTTGGTAGAGCACTTGATTGAAGCTCAAGGTGTCGGCAGTTCGATTCTGTCCCAAGCCACCTTATGAATTCAAATAATATATTAGGCCGGCTTAGCTCAGTTGGTAGAGCAACTGATTTGTAATCAGTAGGTCGCGAGTTCGACTCTTGCAGCCGGCACCATATTTAGCGATAGCGGCGGCTATGGCGAAGTGGTTAACGCACCTGATTGTGGTTCAGGCACGCGTGGGTTCGATTCCCACTAGCCGCCTTGTTAGGTAATTTTATGGATGATGCGGGTGTAGTTTAGTGGTAAAACTACAGCCTTCCAAGCTGTTGTCGTGGGTTCGATTCCCATCACCCGCTCTTTAATTTTTTTAATAGGGGCCTATAGCTCAGCTGGTTAGAGCGCACGCCTGATAAGCGTGAGGTCGATGGTTCGAGTCCATTTAGGCCCACCATATGTTTATTCCACAGTAGCTCAGTTGGTAGAGCAATCGGCTGTTAACCGATCGGTCGCAAGTTCGAGTCTTGCCTGTGGAGCTTGTAAGTTTTTATATTGGGGAAGTACTCAAGTGGCTGAAGAGGCGCCCCTGCTAAGGGTGTAGGTCGTTAACGCGGCGCGAGGGTTCAAATCCCTCCTTCTCCGCCAGTATAAAAGATGCGATTAATATTTGTATAAGGGCCCGTTGGTCAAGCGGTTAAGACACCGCCCTTTCACGGCGGTAACACGGGTTCGAATCCCGTACGGGTCATCGCTGATTATAAAGAACAATGTCGATATTGGACATTGTTCTTTTTATTAATGATGCTAATAAACCACACGCTCTGCGTGTGCGGCGACGGATAGCTTTAGCGTTAAAAATCTCCTTTCGCTATAATAGAATTGGCCGCAAACCAAATTCTGTGCGAAAGGAGATTTTTTTTATGCCTAGTAACGATGATAGTAGTTTATCACATACTCGTTGGAATTGTAAGTATCATATTGTG
>NZ_AODL01000055.1 GCF_000525995.1 Paenilisteria riparia FSL S10-1204
ATGCTACCGACACAGTACGAATCAATGGCTACAGCGCAACTGGTAGTCTATTAGATTCCCAACCCGTAACAATCGTTAACAATATCACAGGTAAAATCACTTCCGCAGACGCATTCAAAATTGGCAAAGACAGCTACATCACAGCAACATACACAGGTGATATCGCAAAAGCTGAACTACAAGTCAACGGCAAAGCCTTGCAACGTATCGCTGTTACTAACGGTACCATTAAATACTACGCCAAAACGAGTATTACAAACACAACCGACGTAGTAAAACTAGTAACATACAATGCAGCAGGACAACAAGTGGACAGCAAAAACATTACGATTTCTAAAGCTACTGGTGAAATAACAGCTAACCCGGTGAAAGCTGGCGATAGTTATTTAACTGGAACGGCAACAGGTGACATTGCCAAGGTAGCGCTTCGTGTGAACGGAGTTACTCAAACAAGTGTGGCCTTCATACAAGCAGAAGGCAGTTATAAATATTACATCAAGAGTCTTCAATTAAAGCCCACTGATAAAGTTACAATTATTGGCCTAGACGGAAGAAGTAATGAAATCCACATATCAGGTGTAACAATTACAAATTAAAAAAGGTAAAGAGGGATTTTTATGAGGCGTAGAACCAGCATCTTCGAGTAAATAGGACATTGCATAATTTTCAAACAACGAGGCAAGAACAGCAAGTACCGAAACAAGCCAAGTCTCCGAATAAACAGAGACTTGGCTTGTTTTTCGTTAATGATGCTAATAAACCACACGCTCTGCGTGTGCGGCGACGGATAGCTTTAGCGTTAAAAATCTCCTTTCGCTATAATAGAATTGGCCGCAAACCAAAATTCTGTGCGAAAGGAGATTTTTTTTTTATGCCTAGTAACGATGATAGTAGTTTATCACATACTCGTTGGAATTGTAAGTGTCATATTGTGTTCA
>NZ_AODL01000056.1 GCF_000525995.1 Paenilisteria riparia FSL S10-1204
GCTGTGATGGACGTGACAGCACACCCGGATTCCTTACTTACCAAAGCATTGAAGTTGAATCCCATCGTATATGTGATCGAAGGGTTCCGGGACGCCTTTCTTTCCCGGGAATGGTTTTTCCAAGATGTCTGGTGGTCGCTTTATTTTTGGGGTGTGACACTGCTTGTTCTAGGGGTAGGTGCGATGTTGCATCTGCAATTTAAAGACCGCTTCATGGATTATTTGTAGAGGAGGAAAAACATATGCCAGAAACAATCGTGCACTTAAAACAAGTAGCCAAGCAATACAGTATGCTGGCCAGCCAGTCCAAACAGCTGCTTTCCATCTTCCAACCCGCCGAAGAAAAGCCGTCTTTCTTTGCGCTGCGCGATGTGTCGTTTGCGGTGAAAAAAGGCGAGACAGTCGGTTTAATCGGGCTCAACGGTTCTGGGAAATCGACCTTATCTAACATCTTGGCGGGTATTATTTTACCAACATATGGTGACATGCATATCCGCGGAGAAGTATCACTGCTTGCCATTGGCGCAGGATTGAAACCGACACTTTCCGGCATGGAAAATATTCGGATGAAGTGCTTGATGCTCGGTTATTCCACACAAGAAATCGAACAGATGATTCCAGCCATCACCGAATT
>NZ_AODL01000057.1 GCF_000525995.1 Paenilisteria riparia FSL S10-1204
TGCAAAGCCGCGGATAATGATGAGATGGTAGTGATGTTGTTGATCCAGGGCTTCCATGCGCGTCAGTGCTTCTGCGACATTAATCCGATTGCCATTCGTAACGGCTAAATCGGGAAACGTTTGAAATGGTTCTACTAATCGTACATTGCTAAAATTCGAAATGCCGCTGGTCAATCGTGTATTTTGTTCTTTTGCTTTTAATAGCACATCGGTTTTTACATTTGGATTCATGGCGAGCATTGAGGCCATGGAGGTAAGCCATACGGCCGAACCATCCATAATATTGAGATCCATATCGCCATACATTAATATTTTTAACTGTCTCAAAAAATCATCGCTCCTACATATCTACTTGATCAATCAGGCGTTGCGAGGCATCGACGCCATGTTTTATAAAATTAAATTTATCGGCACTGAACAACGTCACGCCTTGTCGGAAATAAGCATCCAAAGGTTCGTCTTGTTCCATCTGGGTGAGGACGTGTGGTACACTGCCCATCCATGGTATCCTCGTCTGGAGTAAAGCTCTGTGATAGGTCATACTATTGACAAATGTGTAGTCTTCTTGTGCCCCCACTTCGCGCAATTGGTCCTTCGCATGCTCTAAATAATTCTTCTTCCCAATGACATGAGCGTTCGTATACTCCGTAGCTAACACTAAATCCGTCAGATAGTGTTCCCCGTAATAATGCGCGCTACTCATATAACTCATCCATTCTGTTGTCACAATCTCTTGGATGTGTGGATAATGGTTCATGTAAGAAAGTGTGTAGATGCGGCAATTTTCCGTGTTGTAGGTATTCATACAGTCAGTGACACCATCAAACATTGTGGCAAATAACACCAATTGTTTGTTTGGATGAGCTTGCCGGTCAAAATTGGCTTGGACGGCTTCGATATCGGCTTGGGAATGGACAACGGAAAGCACCGTCACCGCGGTAGGTGTTCGCTCCAAGTGAACGCCTAATTTGTCCAACATCAGATGCAGACGATGTTGATACGTGTGGTGGTGATACACTTCGCGGATTCCTTCCAACGCCTTTTGTTGGTATACAGCTTCATCGGTCGTAAGGAGGTGTATCTTTTCTTCGAGACTTGCTTCGGTTTCGCCAATCAACACCAAGTCGCCGAACATGCGTTGAATCCCTTTGGAATAACTACTAATAATAGGGGTCCCGCAAGCCAACCCTTCAAACACACGACGGGAGAACATCGTTGGCGACCCTTTGATACTATTGATATTCAGCATATATTTGTACCCTTTATACGCCACATTCATCTCATTGTACGCAAGGCTTCCTATAACATTGGGCAAAAACTGCGCGGGAAATTGGAAATCCGGGGAGTGCCGTTCGAAGTTGCGATCATAAATCGCCAGGCCGTATGGTTGCGTCATCCTTAAAATCTGATCCATATCTCGTCGGCGGTCTTCATGGCGATTCGCATAATAAGAACCTGCAAAACACATTTTATCGATGCGTTGTGGATATAATTGGATGGGGTTATGCATGGCTGGTTGAATCGCAAAACTTTGAGCAAAGACATTGTCATGTCCTGCAGCAGCTTTGTACTTGGGAATCATATCGGCATCGGTGGTATAAATATAATCAAACAACTTCGCCGTATCGATAAATTTCTCATAGTGAATCGGGTCTTCTTTGTTCCAGAAAATCGTCGGTACTTCGTTTTGGCGGCACCAGTCGAGTAGACCAAGCAAGGCGCTACGGTCTTGGTTCGCATACCGACCGATTTTGTATTCCCAGGCCTTCTCATTGCCATGCCACGCAGATTCGACCATGAGTACATGGGGTTGTTCCCGCTCCAGCACTTCTTCCCAATTGTCCGGTGTAAAAGAAATCAGTTGCACTTCCTTGTCGTAACAGGTGCGCGTAAATTCATCAAAAATA
>NZ_AODL01000058.1 GCF_000525995.1 Paenilisteria riparia FSL S10-1204
ACTCCACCGATATCGCGTTACATGAATTTTGTCATCTGCTAAATATGGCGAATTTAATCGATTCTTATCCAGATGTACACGGTGCTACAACATATAACTATAGCATTGATCCAAAGAACGGCTGGATGCAGTTTTACCTTGATTTTCTAACAGGAAATGTAGTAGATCCCAAAACCGGAAAATTAACAGGTGTTTATCCTGAAATGTGGCGCTTAACACCAAGATACATGCGTGAAAATGCTTTAATTAGCGGTGGCGTTTGGGGATTCCGACCAAATGGCGGGGGAAATCTGACCATTGATAGCTTAGAAAAAGTCTATATTCCACTAAGCTACAGGAATTCAGGAGGCGGTCCGTGGTTTGATTTTATGTTTGCAAGCGGTGCAGATGCCATCGACGCTAGCAAAATAAAATCCAATAATACGAATGTTATTAAATTCCTGAATTTTGACAATCAAATAGCAAGAAGTCAACCAGTCGGACTCGGTGAAACATCGCTAGATTTCACGACAAAAGACGGCCAGTTCACTTATACAAAAACAGTTGTCATTTATGATGAAGGACAAGCGACCGAAGCAGTAAATGCTTTGTTCGAAAAAGATACTACCATCAAAGACAGCACAGACCAAGCAGCCATCGACAAGGCTCAAACATTGGTGGACTTACTGCCAACAACGATAACAACAAAAGCTGAACTACAAAAGAGAATCGATGCAGCCCAAGAGGCATTAAATAATAGAAATGCAATCACCACACCAGTGATTAGCCCAGTTTCAGAAAAACAGACAAGTCTTACGGTAACTGGCCTTGAAGGTGCACGAATTGCGGTCACACTACCAGACGGAACAATGGTTTCCAAAACAGCTAATGCACAAGGAATAGCAACATTTTTTGTCACAGATTTAAAAGCTGGCGATATCATTACAGCCACACAAACCAAGAATGGTATAACTAGTAAACAAGCCTCTATCACAGTCACACCAGACCAATCAGAAGTAATAACAGTAACAACGGAAAGCTTTACAATCGGCAAAGATAGTTATATCAAAGGTACCTATACTGGTGATGTTGCTAAACTAGCCATCGAAGTAAACGGCACCTTACTTCAACAAATCAATGCCACAAAATCACCATATCAATACTACGCAAAAGGCAAAGTGACCGAAGCAACTGATCAAGTATATGTAATCACATACGATTCTAATGGTAAACAACTCGAAAAAACCAAAGTAGATGTCAAGAACCAGACAAAGTCAACCTTAACGCCAAAACCATTCTACATTGGTAAAGACAACTATATCACAGGTCAATTAGCAGGCGACATCACGAAATTCAGTCTAACAGTCAATGGTACAGAATACACAAGAATCAATGTAACAACACCACCAGACTTCAAATATTACGCCAACAATATCATTAAGAATGCTACCGACACAG
>NZ_AODL01000059.1 GCF_000525995.1 Paenilisteria riparia FSL S10-1204
CGACAAGGAAGTGCAACTGATTTCTTTTACACCGGACAATTGGGAAGAAGTGCTGGAGCGGGAACAACCCCATGTACTCATGGTCGAATCTGCGTGGCATGGCAATGAGAAGGCCTGGGAATACAAAATCGGTCGGTATGCGAACCAAGACCGTAGCGCCTTGCTTGGTTTACTCGACTGGTGCCGCCAAAACGAAGTACCGACGATTTTCTGGAACAAAGAAGACCCGATTCACTATGAGAAATTTATCGATACGGCGAAGTTGTTTTGATTATATTTATACCACCGATGCCGATATGATTCCCAAGTACAAAGCTGCTGCAGGACATGACAATGTCTTTGCTCAAAGTTTTGCGATTCAACCAGAAATGCATAACCCCATCCAATTATATCCACAACGCATCGATAAAATGTGTTTTGCAGGTTCCTATTATGCGAATCGCCATGAAGACCGCCGACGAGATATGGATCAAATTTTAGGAATTACGCAGAAATATGGCCTGGCGATTTATGATCGCAACTTCGAACGGCACTCCCCGGATTTCCAATTTCCCGCGCAGTTTTTGCCCAATGTTATAGGAAGCCTTGCGTACAATGAGATGAATGTGGCGTATAAAGGGTACAAATATATGCTGAATATCAATAGTATCAAAGGGTCGCCAACGATGTTCTCCCGTCGTGTGTTTGAAGGGTTGGCTTG
>NZ_AODL01000060.1 GCF_000525995.1 Paenilisteria riparia FSL S10-1204
CGCAACATATTAAGATTGCTCTTTGAAAACTGAACAAAAAACAAAGATAAAGCCAAGAAAACAGCAATGTTTTCAGGTAAGAATCGCAGGGCGGAAATAGAAAGCTATTTCCAAACAAAACAACTAGTAAAAATTATTTGCTAGCGAAGTCAATTTGACGCAAGGATCTTATTCACGGTGTTGAATAAGTATTCAAACGAACTTTTAAAGAGAGTTTGATCCTGGCTCAGGACGAACGCTGGCGGCGTGCCTAATACATGCAAGTCGAACGAACCGACGAAAAGCTTGCTTTTCTGACGTGAGTGGCGGACGGGTGAGTAACACGTGGGCAACCTGCCTATCAGTTGGGGATAACTCCGGGAAACCGGGGCTAATACCGAATAATAACGAGCGTCGCATGACGCTGGTTTGAAAGATGGTTTCGGCTATCGCTGATAGATGGGCCCGCGGTGCATTAGCTAGTTGGTGGGGTAATGGCTCACCAAGGCAACGATGCATAGCCGACCTGAGAGGGTGATCGGCCACACTGGGACTGAGACACGGCCCAGACTCCTACGGGAGGCAGCAGTAGGGAATCTTCCGCAATGGACGAAAGTCTGACGGAGCAACGCCGCGTGTGTGAAGAAGGTTTTCGGATCGTAAAGCACTGTTGTTAGAGAAGAACAAGGATAAGAGTAACTGCTTGTCCCTTGACGGTATCTAACCAGAAAGCCACGGCTAACTACGTGCCAGCAGCCGCGGTAATACGTAGGTGGCAAGCGTTGTCCGGATTTATTGGGCGTAAAGCGAGCGCAGGCGGTTTCTTAAGTCTGATGTGAAAGCCCCCGGCTTAACCGGGGAGGGTCATTGGAAACTGAGAGACTTGAATGCAGGAGAGGTAAGTGGAATTCCACGTGTAGCGGTGAAATGCGTAGATATGTGGAGGAACACCAGTGGCGAAGGCGGCTTACTGGCCTGTAATTGACGCTGAGGCTCGAAAGCGTGGGGAGCAAACAGGATTAGATACCCTGGTAGTCCACGCCGTAAACGATGAGTGCTAAGTGTTAGGGGGTTTCCGCCCCTTAGTGCTGCAGCTAACGCATTAAGCACTCCGCCTGGGGAGTACGACCGCAAGGTTGAAACTCAAAGGAATTGACGGGGGCCCGCACAAGTGGTGGAGCATGTGGTTTAATTCGAAGCAACGCGAAGAACCTTACCAGGTCTTGACATCCTTTGACCACTCTGGAGACAGAGCTTTCCCTTCGGGGACAAAGTGACAGGTGGTGCATGGTTGTCGTCAGCTCGTGTCGTGAGATGTTGGGTTAAGTCCCGCAACGAGCGCAACCCTTGATTTTAGTTGCCAGCATTTAGTTGGGCACTCTAAAGTGACTGCCGGTGCAAGCCGGAGGAAGGTGGGGATGACGTCAAATCATCATGCCCCTTATGACCTGGGCTACACACGTGCTACAATGGATAATACAAAGGGTTGCCAAACCGCGAGGTCGAGCTAATCCCATAAAATTATTCTCAGTTCGGATTGTAGGCTGCAACTCGCCTACATGAAGCCGGAATCACTAGTAATCGTGGATCAGCATGCCACGGTGAATACGTTCCCGGGCCTTGTACACACCGCCCGTCACACCACGAGAGTTTGTAACACCCGAAGTCGGTAGGGTAACCTTTATGGAGCCAGCCGCCGAAGGTGGGACAGATAATTGGGGTGAAGTCGTAACAAGGTAGCCGTATCGGAAGGTGCGGCTGGATCACCTCCTTTCTAAGGAAAAGGAAACCTACGGTTTGTTTTATCTGTTGTTTTGTTCAGTTTTGAGAGGTTATACTCTCTTTAAGAAAGACTTTTGTTCTTTGAAAACTAGATAAGAAAGTTAGTAAAGCAAACGCGCCATCCGATTGGATGGAACGTTGACTAAGTAAGAAACCGAGAATCAACTGAAAGTGAATCTTTCACCTAACGGATAGCTTCATCGCTGGAGCTAGAGGTTAGGAACCAACCCGTGAGGTAACTCACATGGTTAAGTTAGAAAGGGCGCACGGTGGATGCCTTGGCACTAGGAGCCGAAGAAGGACGGGACTAACACCGATATGCTTTGGGGAGCTGTACGTAAGCGTTGATCCAGAGATTTCCGAATGGGGGAACCCACTATCTTTAGTCGGATAGTATCCTTACGTGAATACATAGCGTAAGGAAGGCAGACCCAGGGAACTGAAACATCTAAGTACCTGGAGGAAGAGAAAGAAAAATCGATTTCCTGAGTAGCGGCGAGCGAAACGGAAAGAGCCCAAACCAAGAAGCTTGCTTCTTGGGGTTGTAGGACACTCTATACGGAGTTACAAAGGAATGTGGTAAACGAAGTGGTCTGGAAAGGCCCGCCAAAGAAGGTAACAGCCCTGTACTTGAAAGCATATTCCCTCCAGAGTGGATCCTGAGTACGGCGGAACACGTGAAATTCCGTCGGAATCCGGGAGGACCATCTCCCAAGGCTAAATACTCCCTAGTGACCGATAGTGAACCAGTACCGTGAGGGAAAGGTGAAAAGCACCCCGGAAGGGGAGTGAAACAGTTCCTGAAACCGTGTGCCTACAAGTAGTTAGAGCCCGTTTATGGGTGATAGCGTGCCTTTTGTAGAATGAACCGGCGAGTTACGATTTGTTGCAAGGTTAAGCGGAAAAAGCGGAGCCGTAGCGAAAGCGAGTCTGAATAGGGCGCATGAGTAACAGGTCGTAGACCCGAAACCAGGTGATCTACCCATGTCCAGGATGAAGGTGAGGTAATACTCACTGGAGGTCCGAACCCACGCACGTTGAAAAGTGCGGGGATGAGGTGTGGGTAGCGGAGAAATTCCAATCGAACCTGGAGATAGCTGGTTCTCTCCGAAATAGCTTTAGGGCTAGCCTCGAGGTAAAGAGTCGTGGAGGTAGAGCACTGTTTGGACTAGGGGCCCTTCTCGGGTTACCGAATTCAGATAAACTCCGAATGCCATGTACTTATACTCGGGAGTCAGACTGCGAGTGATAAGATCCGTAGTCGAAAGGGAAACAGCCCAGACCACCAGTTAAGGTCCCAAAATATATGTTAAGTGGAAAAGGATGTGGGGTTGCATAGACAACCAGGATGTTGGCTTAGAAGCAGCCACCATTGAAAGAGTGCGTAATAGCTCACTGGTCGAGTGACCCCGCGCCGAAAATGTACCGGGGCTAAACATATTACCGAAACTGTGGATGAACCTCTTTGGAGGTTCGTGGTAGGAGAGCGTTCTAAGGGCGGTGAAGTCAGACCGGAAGGACTGGTGGAGCGCTTAGAAGTGAGAATGCCGGTATGAGTAGCGAAAGAAGGGTGAGAATCCCTTCCACCGAATATCTAAGGTTTCCTGAGGAAGGCTCGTCCGCTCAGGGTTAGTCGGGACCTAAGCTGAGGCCGATAGGCGTAGGCGATGGACAACAGGTAGATATTCCTGTACCAGTGCAAGTTGTTTGAGCAATGGGGTGACACAGAAGGATAGGGAATCGCACAGATGGAAAGGTGCGTCCAAGCAGTGAGTGTGAGAAGTAGGCAAATCCGCTTCTCGCGAAGCATGAGCTGTGATGGGGAAGGAAATAAAGTACGGAAGTTCCTGATTTCACGCTGTCAAGAAAAGCCTCTAGTTAGACGTGTACTGCCCGTACCGCAAACCGACACAGGTAGATGAGGAGAGAATCCTAAGGTGAGCGAGAGAACTCTCGTTAAGGAACTCGGCAAAATGACCCCGTAACTTCGGGAGAAGGGGTGCTCTATTAGGGTGAAAGCCCGAGAGAGCCGCAGTGAATAGGCCCAGGCGACTGTTTAGCAAAAACACAGGTCTCTGCAAAACCGTAAGGTGACGTATAGGGGCTGACGCCTGCCCGGTGCTGGAAGGTTAAGAGGAGTGCTTAGCGCAAGCGAAGGTACGAATTGAAGCCCCAGTAAACGGCGGCCGTAACTATAACGGTCCTAAGGTAGCGAAATTCCTTGTCGGGTAAGTTCCGACCCGCACGAAAGGCGCAACGATCTGGGCACTGTCTCAACGAGAGACTCGGTGAAATTATAGTACCTGTGAAGATGCAGGTTACCCGCGACAGGACGGAAAGACCCCGTGGAGCTTTACTGCAACCTGATATGGAATGTTTGTACCGCTTGTACAGGATAGGTAGGAGCCGAAGAGACGTGAGCGCCAGCTTACGAGGAGGCAATGGTGGGATACTACCCTGGCTGTATGACCATTCTAACCCGCCACGCTTAGCGCGTGGGGAGACAGTGTCAGGTGGGCAGTTTGACTGGGGCGGTCGCCTCCTAAAGAGTAACGGAGGCGCCCAAAGGTTCCCTCAGAATGGATGGAAATCATTCGCAGAGTGTAAAGGCACAAGGGAGCTTGACTGCGAGACTGACAAGTCGAGCAGGGACGAAAGTCGGGCTTAGTGATCCGGTGGTTCCGCATGGAAGGGCCATCGCTCAACGGATAAAAGCTACCCCGGGGATAACAGGCTTATCTCTCCCCAAGAGTCCACATCGACGGGGAGGTTTGGCACCTCGATGTCGGCTCGTCGCATCCTGGGGCTGTAGTCGGTCCCAAGGGTTGGGCTGTTCGCCCATTAAAGCGGCACGCGAGCTGGGTTCAGAACGTCGTGAGACAGTTCGGTCCCTATCCGTCGCGGGCGCAGGAAATTTGAGAGGAGCTGTCCTTAGTACGAGAGGACCGGGATGGACACACCGCTGGTGTACCAGTTGTTCCGCCAGGAGCATCGCTGGGTAGCTATGTGTGGCAGGGGATAAAC
>NZ_AODL01000061.1 GCF_000525995.1 Paenilisteria riparia FSL S10-1204
TCGCGTAAATACAGGACTTTGAGTAAGGCGGTTTTCTTGCGGGAAGGCGCCTTTCTTCGTGACTTTGCGAAAGCTCGCATGAACACTTTCCACGGCATTTGTGGTATACATGATTTTACGGATGGCGCTGCCATAATCAAATAATTGTTCCACATGTTTAAAATTCCGCACCCAAACATCGATGGCACCTGGGTACTTACCCCACTGTTGGCAAAAAGAGTCTAATTGGCTTTGGCAAGCTTTTAGTGATGGAGCACCATAGAGTTTCTTTAGAGAAGCCGTGAAGGCTTTATAATCTTTGGATGGTACATAACGGAGAGAATTCCGAACAAGATGGACGATACAACGCTGGACAACTACGCTTGGGAAAATCGCTTTCGCACCTTCTTCTAAACCAGACACACCATCCATCGAAAGGAAGAAGACATCTTCTACACCACGCGCTTTTAATTCATCAAAAATCTGCATCCACCGGTTTTTACTTTCACTTTCATTGAGCCAAAGGCCAAGTATTTCCTTGTCGCCTTGTAAGGTATAGCCTAAAATCGTATAGACAGCGTAGCCTTTGGCTTCATAACCGTCTCGAATCGTTACGCACATGCAGTCCACGAATAAAAAGGCATAGCACTTAGACAAGGGGCGACTCTGCCACGTTTCTAATGCTGGTAATACTGTATCTGTGATGCTCGAAATCATATCATGGGAAATTTGAAAACCATAAATATCTTCGACTGTCTTGGCTATATCTCGCTGGGACATGCCACGCGCATACATCGCTAACACCTTATTTTCAATCGCGGAAACATCTTTCTGACGTTTTGGAATGACCTGCGGTTCAAAGGTACCAGAACGATCTCGTGGCACATCAATAGGGACCTCACCGTAGCTTGTTCTCACTGTTTTATTCCCATAACCATTACGTCGGTTGTCATCTTCTTTATCCTCACGAGAATGCACGCTATATCCAAGATGATGTTCCATTTCTCCTTGTAATAGTTGCTCAAAGAGCG
>NZ_AODL01000062.1 GCF_000525995.1 Paenilisteria riparia FSL S10-1204
GTTTCAAGCGGTTATAAGAGGCTTCCAGTGTGAAGTGTTGGCTCGCTTCATAGAGAGTTTTGGCTGCACGTCTGTAGACAGCAGAATCAGATAAGGCAAGTTGTGTCTTCTCCAAAAAGTCGGCTTCTGTATCAACAAATAATTCGTAATCCGCGCCAAGGAGTTGTTCATGCATTTTGGTGCGTCGTAATAACACGGGTTTGCCAAGTCGGGCATATTCGAGTAATTTCGTTGATAATTCAACGGATGCATCATTATCAATCGTCTCACTTCGCCAACTAATCCCAATATCGGATTGGGCAATATAGGCTTGCGATTCCGCGCGGGAGACAGCCCCCATCCAGTCGATATTCGCTGTTTCTTGGAAGGCCTGCTGAATCGCGCCTTTTCGTGCGCGTAATTCGCCTTGAAACTTATCGCCTACAATACAAAACGTGACGTCTTTATCTGTCAGTTGTTGCGCCGCACGGATGATTTCTTCGGTGTACCATTCTTCGGCAAATTTACCACTATAGATCAGTTGATTCTGCCGATTGCGGTAGTCCGGCGTAATCGGTTGTGCGGGAATCATCGGGGAAAGAATTGCTACTTTTTCTCCGTCCACTCCCATCAATTCCCTAAAAATGGCCCGCGTGGCTTCGGTTTGTAAGAACATATTTGGAAAAGCATCATACACTTGGCGTAAGTCAGCGCGTTCTTCCGCAGAAATCGTATCGGGATCGTGGGTAAAGTCCGTGATATACGGGATAGTTTTCTTCATTAAGGTAGGGTGTTTCATCATTTCCTTCACTAAGGCAAAGCCGCGGATAATGATGAGATGGTAGTGATGTTGTTGATCCAGGGCTTCCATGCGCGTCAGTGCTTCTGCGACATTAATCCGATTGCCATTCGTAACGGCTAAATCGGGAAACGTTTGAAATGGTTCTACTAATCGTACATTGCTAAAATTCGAAATGCCGCTGGTCAATCGTGTATTTTGTTCTTTTGCTTT
>NZ_AODL01000063.1 GCF_000525995.1 Paenilisteria riparia FSL S10-1204
GCTGAGAGTTTAAAGAAAAAATAGGACAAGCAGTTGCTAATCAAGACCACACACCATTATCCGAACGAGTAACGTGGAAATTCAAATGGCTTGTTTTTACAGATGTGACATTTAATCAAGCCAATGCAAATCCGGTACGTCGTACATTGTCAGCAAACGACGAAATATATGCACAAACCGTAGCAGATGACTTCAAAAGAGTACTGGAAAAAGCCAACCCCAACATTCTAGTAGATATAGACCTTGAATTTTACAGAACACCAATGCAAGTAAATACTTCAGACAATGACTTTATTTTGCATGAAGCACAAATTGCTAATGTTTTAGAAGAAAAAGTGCCATACGGTGCTTTCGATGCGATTTTTGCATTGTCAAATTCTCCAGGTGGTGGTGGAGTTACGAAGCCGACATACTACTCAGACATTACTCGAGGAGCAGGATATTGTGCAGTAGGTCTATCTAATATATTTGCTACTAACTATCCTCAACACTCAAACGACCGAGAAATCGAATACTCCACCGATATCGCGTTACATGAATTTTGTCATCTGCTAAATATGGCGAATTTAATCGATTCTTATCCAGATGTACACGGTGCTACAACATATAACTATAGCATTGATCCAAAGAACGGCTGGATGCAGTTTTTACCTTGATTTTCTAACAGGAAATGTAGTAGATCCCAAAAACCGGAAAAATTAAC
>NZ_AODL01000064.1 GCF_000525995.1 Paenilisteria riparia FSL S10-1204
AACAGCTTCGTAATACTCGCGTTCTGCAGTTCGTCCCATGAGCCATGGCACATCTTTTGGTAACTTGCCTTTGATAAACAACGTATAGCGATTATCGGTTTGCCACAGTTGTTCAAAAATATCTAACGCTTGATCGAGTCCTTTAATTTTTGGAATAACGCCACAAATGCCGATGTTGAAATCAATGTTGGCTTGTTTTGGTCGATCGAGTTTTTCCGTATCAATCGTGTTGGCAATGAGAATCATTTTATGGCGTGGAATCTGGCAAATACGGTGCATTTCTTCTAAAATGAACGGACAAACGGCAATGATATGGTCAATGGCTTCGAGATTATAATGAAACGGGTGTTGCGTTCTTTTTTCTTGGGCATGTACGCGCACGAGTAGCTTTTGGTCTGGTTTCTTATGTTTGGAATACCAAACGGCATTTCCTAATCCCCATTCACAGAAAATCATATCTGCCCATTCGAGTAGTTCTTGGCTTTTGGCCGCATCATGCTCGGTATGATTGCTCCAGTGGTCTATTTTTACCTTTATCCATGGTTGCGCTTGTAAATAGTCGATGATGTCTGTCATAAACTTCAAATCATGACTGGCAAATAGCAAGTTCATCGGCTCTTTGTTGTAACTCCATAATAGTTGTTTCAAGCGGTTATAAGAGGCTTCCAGTGTGAAGTATTGGCTCGCTTCATAGAGAGTTTTGGCTGCACGTCTGTAGACAGCAGAATCAGATAAGGCAAGTTGTGTCTTCTCCAAAAAGTCGGCTTCTGTATCAACAAATAATTCGTAATCCGCGCCAAGGAGTTGTTCATGCATTTTGGTGCGTCGTAATAACACGGGTTTGCCAATCGGGA
>NZ_AODL01000065.1 GCF_000525995.1 Paenilisteria riparia FSL S10-1204
CAAGCAAGGCGCTACGGTCTTGGTTCGCATACCGACCGATTTTGTATTCCCAGGCCTTCTCATTGCCATGCCACGCAGATTCGACCATGAGTACATGGGGTTGTTCCCGCTCCAGCACTTCTTCCCAATTGTCCGGTGTAAAAGAAATCAGTTGCACTTCCTTGTCGTAACAGGTGCGCGTAAATTCATCAAAAATACAGGCCATGCGTAGTTCCTTCGTATGCTGGATATTGGCTAAACGCGTCCGCGCTTCCAGTTGTGCGCTTCCTTGCGCGTGTGCTTTCGTTTCATCAAATATACGATGACATTCACAATCTGTAATAAGGACTTCACTCTTGCCTTGTACACGTAACGCGAATCGCAAACGAATCGTATCTTGTGATGCTTTGAAACGATTCTTTTTATTTGGTTCAAATAAAGTTGCCTTCAGTTTTCCTTTGTAGCCATATTCGATAATCGCTATTTTGGTTGCGTTCACACCCGTTGTTTCCAAGTGAATATTAAATTCGAATAATTCGCCAGGAACGGCTTCAATAATATTGGCCGGATACCGACTAAACAATAAGTTCGTCTCTAAATAAGAAAGATAGACATAGTGTTCGCTCATATTATGAATTTTCACGGCTTTTTCTGCTTGTTCAAACGTGAGGGCATCATTGGAACTATGCCAGTTATCTGCATTGATAAAATCATCCTTCTCGATGACTTCTGGTCGAATGTTGTTTAAGATCTTCTTCTGTAAGTATTCAATTTCATGGTATATATTCTCAATTTTTTTCACGTGTCATTCCTCAATTTTCTGCTTTTTTTTAAAATGCCAATATTTCCGCATGAATCGGATTATTTTGGTATTATTCAGACGCTCATATTTAG
>NZ_AODL01000066.1 GCF_000525995.1 Paenilisteria riparia FSL S10-1204
TTCCCGCGCAGTTTTTGCCCAAATGTTATAGGAAAGCCTTGCGTACAATGAGATGAATGTGGCGTATAAAGGGTACAAATATATGCTGAATATCAATAGTATCAAAGGGTCGCCAACGATGTTCTCCCGTCGTGTGTTTGAAGGGTTGGCTTGCGGGACCCCTATTATTAGTAGTTATTCCAAAGGGATTCAACGCATGTTCGGTGACTTGGTGTTGATTGGCGAAACCGAAGCAAGTCTCGAAGAAAAGATACACCTCCTTACGACCGATGAAGCTGTATACCAACAAAAGGCGTTGGAAGGAATCCGCGAAGTGTATCACCACCACACGTATCAACATCGTCTGCATCTGATGTTGGACAAATTAGGCGTTCACTTGGAGCGAACACCTCCCGCGGTGACGGTGCTTTCCGTTGTCCATTCCCAAGCCGATATCGAAGCCGTCCAAGCCAATTTTGACCGGCAAGCTCATCCAAACAAGCAATTGGTGTTATTTGCCACAATGTTTGATGGTGTCACTGACTGTATGAATACCTACAACACGGAAAATTGCCGCATCTACACACTCTCTTACATGAACCATTATCCACACATCCAAGAGATTGTGACAACAGAATGGATGAGTTATATGAGTAGCGCGCATTATTACGGGGAACATTATCTGACGGATTTAGTGTTAGCTACGGAGTATACGAACGCTCATGTCATTGGGAAGAAGAATTATTTAGAGCATGCGAAGGACCAATTGCGCGAAGTGGGGGGCACAAGAAGACTACACATTTGTCAATAGTATGACCTATCACACAGCTTTACTCCAGACGAGGATACCATGGATGGGCAGTGTACCACACGTCCTCACCCAGATGGAACAAGACGAACCTTTGGATGCTTATTTCCGACAAGGCGTGACGTTGTTCAGTGCCGATAAATTTAATTTTATAAAACATGGCGTCGATGCCTCGCAACGCCTGATTGATCAAGTAGATATGTAGGAGCGAT
>NZ_AODL01000067.1 GCF_000525995.1 Paenilisteria riparia FSL S10-1204
AGGCAATGTAGCAACAAAAACAATTACAGTCACAGTTTTCACAAAACTTTCTATCGACACAGTAAAATCCACTGATACACAAGTGGTTATGCACGGTAAAGCAGGCTCCCAAGGACGTCTATTTAACGACGAAACAGGCGTTAAACTTGGTGCACGTTTCACATTTGATGCAACAGGCACATATGTATTGAAACTAGGAAGCCCACTAGCATCAGGTACAAAACTCAAAGTATGGTACACATACAATCAAACCGCAACTTACAGAACAACAGTCGTAGACGCAACAAAACCAGTCATCACAGCAGACAACCAATCATTGACCGTAGGCGACAGCTTTGATCCAAAAGCAGGCGTAACAGCAAGCGATGACCTAGACGGTGACATCACAAGTAAAATTGCCATAACAAGCAACAACGTAGATACGAAAAAAGCAGGCACATACAGCGTAACCTACTCTGTTAGCGATGCAGCAGGAAACATGGCAACAAAAACAATTACAGTGACAGTAAACAAAGCACCAGACACAACAAAACCAGTGATCACAGCAAGCAATCTATCCCTACAAGAAGGTACAAACTTTGATCCAAAAGCAGGCGTAACAGCAAGCGACGATACAGATGGTGACATCACAAATAAAATTACGGTAACAAGCAACAACGTGGATACATCGAAAGCAGGCACATACAGCGTAACCTACTCTGTTAGCGATGCAGCAGGCAATGTAGCAACAAAAACAATTACAGTCACAGTTTTCACAAAACTTTCTATCGACACAGTAAAATCCACTGATACACAAGTGGTTATGCACGGTAAAGCAGGCTCCCAAGGACGTCTATTTAACGACGAAACAGGCGTTAAACTTGGTGCACGTTTCACATTTGATGCAACAGGCACATATGTATTGAAACTAGGAAGC
>NZ_AODL01000068.1 GCF_000525995.1 Paenilisteria riparia FSL S10-1204
GCGGTGCCGGATTTATTGGGTCCCATGTCTGTGATACCTATGTGGCGGACGGCTATGAGGTGTTGTGCGTAGATAATTTATCTTCTGGCAAACGTGCGAATATTGCGCATCTGCTCGATTCTGCGCATTTTCAATTTGTGGAAGCAGATATCACGCATCCGGAAGCCATGGCCGCGCTTTTTGCCAGCTTTCAACCGACGATCGTCAATCATCACGCGGCGCAGAAATCGGTCGTTACATCGCTGGAAGACCCGCTATATGATTTAGACATCAACGGCAAAGGATTGCTTGTTTTGTTGGCGTGTATTCAAAAACACCCCATTGACACTTTTGTGTATGTGTCATCGGGTGGTGCGTTAAGTAAAGTCATCGAAGGGGACGAAACATCTAGGGAAGAGGACACACCACAACTGATATCCCCGTATGCCATTACCAAATATGCCGGCGAACAATACCTCGCAATTTATGCCGAAGCCTACGGTTTTGCGTATACTGTTTTACGGTATGCTAATGTGTTTGGACCACGTCAAATTCCAGATGGCGAATGTGGGGTGGTGCCTATTTTTGTGAACAATATCGTGGCTAATCAAACATCGGTGTTAATGACCTATCCCGATATGCCGCGTGGTTGTACACGGGGATTATGTGTATGTAGGAGATGTTGCCG
>NZ_AODL01000069.1 GCF_000525995.1 Paenilisteria riparia FSL S10-1204
CAGCATTCCACGGTGAATACGTTCCCGGGCCTTGTACACACCGCCCGTCACACCACGAGAGTTTGTAACACCCGAAGTCGGTAGGGTAACCTTTATGGAGCCAGCCGCCGAAGGTGGGACAGATAATTGGGGTGAAGTCGTAACAAGGTAGCCGTATCGGAAGGTGCGGCTGGATCACCTCCTTTCTAAGGAAAAGGAAACCTACGGTTTGTTTTATCGGTTGTTTTTGTTCAGTTTTGAGAGATTAATCTCTAGTTAGTGGTAAGCACTTTTTCTGGTCTAAGGAAGAGGCGCTTTTTATTGACGGGCCTATAGCTCAGCTGGTTAGAGCGCACGCCTGATAAGCGTGAGGTCGATGGTTCGAGTCCATTTAGGCCCACTTTCTGATCACCATGTGTGGTAGAAAAAAGCACTAACGCATTATATATCCTTATTACGGGGCCTTAGCTCAGCTGGGAGAGCGCCTGCTTTGCACGCAGGAGGTCAGCGGTTCGATCCCGCTAGGCTCCACCAAAAGATAGTTGTTCTTTGAAAACTAGATAAGAAAGTTAGTAAAGCAAACGCGCTATCCGATTGGATGGAACGTTGACTAAGTAAGAAACCGAGAATCAACTGAAAGTGAATCTTTCACCTAACGGATAGCTTCATCGCTGGAGCTAGAGGTTAGGAACCAACCCGTGAGGTAACTCACATGGTTAAGTTAGAAAGGGCGCACGGTGGATGCCTTGGCACTAGGAGCCGAAGAAGGACGGGACTAACACCGATATGCTTTGG